>DBQU01000114.1 GCA_002305765.1 Deltaproteobacteria bacterium UBA1386 | reverse complement strand
ATAAAGGGGAATTACAATGCGGCAACTAGTTATACTGGCCTGTGGGGAATGTAAAAGGCGCAACTATACGACGACGAAGAACAAGCAGAAGACGCCTGACAGGCTTGAAATGAAAAAATATTGCAGCTCCTGCAGGAAGCACACAAGCCATAGGGAGACGAAATAGCGCACAAAGGCCAGTAGCTCTAACGGATAGAGCACCGGACTCCAAATCCGGGTGTTGGGGGTTCGAATCCCTCCTGGCCTGATAAATACGGTGAACTGAATGGATCTCAAGAGCAGACTGGAGCCCGTAAAGGATTATTTCCGGGAAGTGTATCACGAAGGGAAGAGGGTTACCTGGCCGTCAAGGAAGGATGCCGTAAAGGGAACATACATCGTTCTCATCACAGTGATCGTCGCGGCGCTCTTTCTCGGCGTAGTCGACATTGGCCTCGCGAAGATCATCCAGGCCCTCATACGGTAAGGACCGGTGGAAAATTCAATGGATAAGAAATGGTATGTTGTCCACACCTATTCGGGATACGAGCAGAAAGTAAAGGAGATGTTGGAAGAGAACATCAAGATCACGAAGATGGAAGAGTATTTCGGGGATATCATTGTCCCTTCCGAGATCATCATGGAGAAGGTCAAGGGGCAGGTGAAGAAATCCCAGAGGACCGTTTTCCCGGGATACATAATCGTCAACATGGTCATGAACGACACCACCTGGCATTTTGTGCGCAACACACCGAAGGTAACGGGTTTTGTGGGTTACGACAAGATGAACCCTCCCGCACTGCCCGAGAAAGAAGTGAACGATATAATAAACGCGATCCAGGAAGGCAAGGGAAAGATCAAACCCAAGATCAGGTTCGAGAAGGGTGACGGCATCAAGGTGACCGAGGGGCCTTTCACCAATTTCACGGGCAATGTCGAGGAGATAAAACCGGAGAAGGGCAAAGTAAAGGTCCTTCTGAACATCTTCGGCAGAACGACGCCGGTGGAGCTTGATTTCATCCAGATAGAGAAAATATGAAGGAGCATAAGAAATGGCAAAGAAAGTCATCGCGTTGGTAAAACTCCAGTTGCAGGCCGGTCAGGCCACCCCCTCGCCCCCGGTCGGCCCGGCGCTCGGCCAGCATGGCGTCAACATCATGGAGTTCTGCAAGGCCTTCAACGAAAGGACGAAGAGCCAGGAAGGCACGATCATACCCGCCCTGATCACGATATTTTCGGACAGGACCTTTACCTTTGTGACGAAGACGCCCCCCGCGTCATTTCTCATCAAGAAGGCGGCGAAACTGGCAAAAGGTGCCCATGCTCCCAGGAAAGAAACGGTGGGTTCCATAACGAGAACTTCGATACAGGAGATCGCCCAGCTCAAGATGGTCGACCTCAACGCCAAGGACCTTGAAGGGGCCATGAAGATCATCGAAGGCTCGGTGAGAAGCATGGGTCTCGAGGTCGTCGAAGGTTGATGGAAATAGCGCCTGGCACGTTCACGACAGCGTGCTGACGTCGATATAACGGAGAGGTGAAACCAGAATGGCACTTGCAAAAAAATATGTCGAAGCGAGAAAGAAGATTGATCGCGAAAAACGCTATGAAATGGATGAGGCACTGGACCTCCTGCCGCAGGTCGCGTACGCAAAGTTCGACGAGACCGTGGAGCTCGCCCTGAGATTGGGCGTTGACCCCCGTCACGCCGACCAGATGGTCCGTGGCAGTGTGGCCCTCCCCAATGGACTGGGCAAATCGGTCCGCGTCCTGGTCTTCGCGAAGGGCGAAAAAGAGAAAGAGGCCCAGGAATCAGGGGCCGATGTCGTCGGTGCCGAGGACCTTATCGAGAAGATCCAGAAGGGATGGATGGAATTCGATAAGGCCATCGCCACCCCCGACGTCATGGGCATGGTCAGCAAGCTTGGTAAGATACTGGGGCCAAGAGGTCTCATGCCGAACCCCAAGGTCGGAACGGTGACCTTCGATATCGCGAAAACAGTGAAGGAAATGAAGGCCGGCCGGGTCGAGTTCAGGGTGGACAAGGCAGGCAACCTCCATGTTCCCGTTGGAAAGATAAGTTTTGGAAAAGACAAGCTTCTTGAAAATCTCAACTCACTCCTCGATGCGGTTATCCGGCTCAAACCGCCCACAAGCAAAGGAACGTACGTAAAGGGAATGGCGATCAGTACCACAATGAGCCCTGGTATAAAGGTCGACCCCTCATATGCGCGAAACCTGACGAAATAGGGAAAAGGTCAGAGAAAGCAGGTGTGACGCTTTAAAGCAAGCGTCAGTAAACGAAGACGGCCTGCCGAGACTTTTCGATTAGCATGGTCTCCCTGACTTTCCATACATATTCTAAAGAAAGGAGGGATAAGAACCATTGGAACGGCAAAAGAAGACAAAGGTTGTTGAGGAACTGGGATCGAAGCTCAAAGAGCTCGACTGCCTTTTCCTGGCCGACTTCAGCGGCATGAACGTGGCCCAGGTGACGAAGCTCAGAAGAGAGCTGCGCGGTGTCGGCACGGAATTTACTGTTGTCAAGAACACCCTGCTCAGAATTGCCTCGAAAGGGACGAAGGCAGAGGCTCTCTATGACAAGTTCGATGGTCCCAACGCGATCATCTGCACGAACGGTGACCCGATCGGTCCGGCAAAAGTCATTGCCGGCCTTGCCAAAGAGATTCCCAACCTGAAGATGAAAGCGGGTTACATCGGGAACCGCACCATCACGGCCGAGGAGATCCAGAGACTTGCGACGCTTCCGTCGAGAGATGTTCTGCTCGGCAAACTCGTCGGCCTTCTCAAGGGTCAGCCGGCACGACTCGTTTACGCGTTGTCGGGGAATCTGAACAAGCTTATGCTCGTGCTTAATTCGATCAAGGCACAAAAAGAACAGGCATAAAGGAGGATGTAACATAATGAGTATATCACGGGAAGAAGTGATCCAGTTTATCGAGAATATGACAGTGCTCGAACTCTCCGAGTTCGTCAAGGAATTGGAAGACAAGTTCGGCGTCCAGGCGGCGATGCCCATGATGGCCGCGGCACCGGGCTCGGCCGCGGCTGCTCCCGCAGCGGAAGCCGCGGAAGAGAAGACCGAGTTCAACGTTACCCTGACGGGATACGAAGCGGACAAAAAGATCCAGGTCATCAAGGTCGTCCGCGCCATCACGGGACTCGGGCTCAAGGAAGCCAAGGATCTTGTAGAAGGAGTACCGAAAGCGGTGAAAGAAGCTGTCTCCAAAGACGAAGCTGCCAGCATCAAGAAGCAGCTTGAAGAAGTCAGCGGACAGGTTAAGGTTGATTAAAAAACAATTGTGCAGGAAACAGGGGTCCGGTTATGAAGCGGCAAGCCTCATACTGGATCCCTGTCTTCAGTTTCAACACCCAAATGAGGTGAAATGATCTATGAAAGAAACCTTCCATAACAGGATATTCCGGAAGAATTACGGAAAGATCAAGGAGGTTCTCGAGATACCGAATCTCATCGAGATCCAGCTTGATTCCTACGAGAAGTTCTTGCAGAAAGACATCGCGCCGGACAAGAGAGACGCGATAGGCCTGCAGGCCGTGTTCAACAGCGTCTTCCCTATAAGAGACTCACATGAGACGACCACCCTGGAGTTCGTGAAGTACGATATGGGCGAACCCAAGAACTCCGAGGAGGAGTGCATTGTCAGGGGCCTTACCTATGCGGCCCCCATGAAGGTCACCATCCGGCTCGTTGTGTGGAATATCGATGCCGATACAAAAGCGCGTGACATACGCGCCGTCAAGGAACAGGATGTCTATTTCGGTGAGATACCGCTCATGACGGAGCGGGGAACCTTTATCATAAACGGCACGGAACGGGTCATCGTCAGCCAGCTTCACCGTTCGCCGGGAGTTTATTTCGACACGGACCAGAGCAAGACCACCGTCGGCGGAAGTTTGTCGTACACGGCCCGCGTCATACCCTATCGCGGTTCCTGGCTCGATTTCGAGTTCGACCACAAGGAACTCGTGTATGTCAGGATCGACAAAAAGAAGAAGATACCCGTCACCCTCTTCCTAAAGGCGCTGGGTTACTCGGAGAAGGAGATCCTCGACTACTTCTACGAGAAGGAAACGATCGTCGTGAAGGACAGGAAGCTGTTCAAGGAAACGCCCCTCGCGCTGCTCGTAGGCCAGAAGGCTCCTTCGGACATCATCAATGAAAAGACCGACGAGGTGCTGGTCAAGAAACACAAGAAGATCACGAAGGCCGTTATCAAGAAGATGGAGCAGGCAGGTATCCATGCGATCCCCGTGAGCGAAGAGGACATCATCGGCAAGGTTACCTCGGGCGACATCATCGACCCCAAGACAAAAGAGGTCCTCATACCCATAAACAAGGAGTTGACGGCGGAAGACCTGGAGAGCCTTGTCGAGAAGAAGGCAAAGGACTTCGAGATCCTTTTCATAGATAACCTCAATGTGAGCCCCTCTTTGCGCAACACTCTCAATATCGACAAGGTGGTCACGAAGGAAGACGCCCTCATCGAGATATACCGTAAACTGAGGCCCGGCGACCCGCCCACCATCGAGTTTGCCGAGACGCTGATACAGAACATGTTCTTCAGTCCCGAGAGATACGATCTTTCCCGGGTCGGCAGGCTCAAGATCAACCATCGTCTTGGCATCGACGTCGCCCTCGATACGACCATCCTTCGCAGGGAGGATATCATCGAGGTCGTGCGCCAACTCCTCAAGCTGAAGGATGCCCGCGGACCGGGAGATGATATCGACCACCTCGGCAACAGGAGGGTCCGCACCGTGGGCGAACTCCTGGAGAACCAGTTCAGAATGGGTCTTGTGCGCATGGAACGCGCCATCAAGGAGAGGCTGACCTTTCCCGAGATGGAAACTCTCATGCCCCACGACCTTGTGAATCCCAAGCCCGTGGCCACCGCGGTCAAGGACTTTTTCGCCTCGAGCCAACTCTCCCAGTTCATGGACCAGACGAACCCTTTGAGCGAGATCACCCACAAGCGCAGGCTTTCAGCGTTGGGCCCGGGAGGCCTCACGCGTGAAAGGGCTGGTTTTGAGGTGCGCGACGTTCATCCCACCCACTATGGAAGGATATGCCCCATCGAAACCCCTGAGGGTCCCAATATCGGTCTTATCGCCTCGCTGTCCACCTTCGCGAAGGTCAACGAGTTCGGTTTTATCGAAGCGCCGTACCGCCAGGTCGTGGACAAGAAGGTCACCGACCACGTCGAGTATTTGAGCGCCCTTCAGGAGGAGCAGTACTATATCGCGCAGGCCAACGCGCCGGTTGACAAAGAGGGCAAGCTTTTGGGCGAACTGATCCCCGCTCAGAAGGGCGGCAGTGTATTCCTCGTCAGTCCCGACCAGGTGGAATTCATGGATGTGTCCCCGAAGCAGCTTGTCAGCGCCTCGGCGGCACTCATACCCTTTCTCGAACATGACGATGCCAACAGGGCGCTCATGGGCTCCAACATGCAGCGTCAGGCGGTGCCACTGCTCACCACCGAGGCCCCCATCATCGGAACCGGCATGGAACGCGTTGTCGGCAGGGACTCGCGCGTTACCATCATGGCCCGTCACGACGGTGTCATCGAGAGTGTCGATGCGAGCCGCATCATTCTCAAGTATGAAGAGAAGAAAGGCCACGACGAGACGGCCACGAAGATAGATGTCTACAAACTTCTCAAGTTCCGGCGCTCCAATCAGGATACCTGCATCAACCAGCGCGTCATCGTCAGGGAGGGGGATTTCGTGAAGAAAGGCGACGTCCTCGCCGACGGTCCATCGACGGACAGGGGTGAACTCGCCCTCGGCAAGAATGTCATGGTCGCCTTCATGCCCTGGAGAGGGTACAACTACGAGGACTCCGTTCTGATCAATGAGCGGCTGGTAAAGGAAGACGTTTTCACGTCGATCCACATTGAAGAACTCGAATGCGTGGTCCGTGACACGAAGCTGGGCAAGGAAGAGGTGACGAGAGACATTCCCAACGTCGGCGACGACGCCCTTAAGGACCTCGACGAGAGCGGTATCGTCAGGATAGGGGCGACCGTCAAGCCGGGGGATATACTTGTCGGCAAGGTGACACCCAAGGGCGAGACCCAGCTTACCCCGGAGGAGAAACTGCTCAGGGCCATCTTCGGTGAGAAGGCCGGGGATGTGAAGGACACGAGTCTCAGGGTCCCCCACGGTATAGAAGGCATCATCATCGACGTTAAGGTCCTCTCGAGGAGGGGCATCGACAAGGATGACCGCAGCCGGGATATCGAGGACAAGGAGATATCGAATATCCTGAAGGACCAGGAAGACCAGATCAAGATCATCCTCGACAGCAAGAAGGCAAAGATAGCGGAGCTCCTGGAGGGCAAGACCGCTCCCGCCGATATCAAGGACGGCAAGGGCAAGGCCCTGCTCAAGAAAGGTGAGACCTTCACGAGAGAGAAGGTGGATTCCCTGAGCTTCGACAGGCTTCAGGAGATACAGTTCGGAGATGAGGAACTGCAATCCCGGATAACGAAGCTGGTGGAGAGCAAGGAGAACCAGGTCGAGCTCATCCACATCATATACGAGGACAAGATCAACAAGATAAAGAAAGGCGACGAGCTGCCTCCGGGCGTCATCAAGACGATCAAGGTCTACGTTGCCATGAAACGGAAGGTCGCCGTGGGCGACAAGATCTCGGGACGCCACGGGAACAAGGGTATCGTTTCCGTCATCCTTCCCGAGGAAGACATGCCTTTCACCGACGACGGAACGCCCATCGACATCGTTCTTAATCCCCTCGGTGTTCCCTCCCGTATGAACGCGGGCCAGATCCTGGAGACCCATCTGGGGTGGGCCGCGAAAGAGATGGGTAAGCGCATCGGCGAAATGGTGGACAGCTACTACCGGGGCCTTGCAGATTCCCAGGCCGTCAAGAAACTCCTCAAGAAGACCTTTTCCAATAACGAGCTCAAGGGTGTTATCGACCGTCTTGACGACGATGAGATCGCGTCCGTAGCGGAGGCGATGAGAAAGGGCGTGAATATTGCCGTTCCTGTCTTCGACAGCGCCAAGGAAGAGGAGATCAGGGAATTCTTCAAGATGGCGGGCCTCATCGACTCACGTCAAACGACACTGTTTGACGGCAGGACCGGCGATGCCTTTCACCATAACATAACCGTCGGTAACATGTACTTTTTGAAGCTCCACCATCTCGTCGACGACAAGATACATGCCCGGTCGATCGGTCCTTACTCGCTTGTGACCCAACAGCCCCTGGGCGGCAAGGCCCAGTTCGGCGGCCAGCGGCTGGGTGAGATGGAGGTTTGGGCCCTCGAAGGGTACGGAGCAGCCTACTCCCTGCAGGAATTCCTCACCATCAAGTCCGATGACGTCAATGGAAGGATCAGGGCCTATGAAGCGATCGTCAAGGGCGAGGATGTCCTCGAACCGAATTTGCCGGAATCCTTCAACGTTCTGGTCAAGGAACTGCAGGGTCTCTGCATTGACGTAGAGCTCCTTAAAGAAGAGTAACAAGGAGGAACAACCTTGGAAGAATATTTTAAGTCAGACAAGCAGCGGGACCCGTTGAGCTACATGGCGATCAAGATCTCCCTGGCATCGCCGGAGCTGATCGAGAAATGGTCCTATGGGGAAGTGAAGAAGCCCGAAACCATAAACTACCGCACCTTCAAACCCGAACGGGACGGCCTTTTCTGCGCCAAGATATTCGGTCCCGTCAAGGACTATGAATGCATCTGCGGCAAGTACAAGAGGATGAAACATCGCGGCATCATCTGCGAAAAGTGCGGTGTCGAGGTTATCCAGTCCAAGGTGCGCCGCGAGCGTATGGGACACATCAAGCTTGCCTGTCCCGTGGCCCACATCTGGTTTCTGAAGAGCATGCCGAGCAAGATCGGCACGCTTCTGGAACTCACCATAAAGGAAGTGGAACGGGTCCTCTACTTCGAGATGTACATCGTTATCGAGCCCGGCGATTCCCCTTACAGCTTCTGCGAGATCATAAGCGAGGAGAAGTATATCGAGGCCCGCGAGAAATACGGCGAGGGTTTTGTCGGCGGTATCGGGGCGGAGGCAATCAGGGAATGCCTCAAGAAGATCAATGTCGACGAGCTTGGCAGGACGCTGCGGATCGACATGCGCGACACGGCGAGCGACGCGAAGAAGAAGAAGATAGCGCGGCGACTGAAAGTGGTCGACGCCTTCAAGGTCTCCGGTGTAAGGCCGGAGTGGATGATACTCGATATCGTTCCCGTTTTGCCCCCGGAGCTGAGGCCGCTCGTTCCCCTCGACGGCGGGCGTTTCGCCACGAGCGACCTCAACGATCTCTACCGGCGCGTCATCAACAGGAACAACCGCCTCAAGAGACTCATGGAACTCAACGCCCCGGAGATCATCATAAGAAACGAGAAAAGGATGCTCCAGGAGGCAGTCGACGCCCTCTTCGACAACTCGAAGCGGGGCAGGGTCGTCACCGGCGCGAGCAAGCGTCCCCTGAAATCACTGAGCGATATGCTCCGCGGCAAACAGGGAAGGTTCCGGCAGAACCTCCTGGGTAAACGGGTCGACTATTCAGGCCGCTCCGTCATCGTTGTCGGTCCCGAGCTGAGGCTGCACCAGTGCGGACTTCCCAAATACATGGCATTGGAGCTCTTCAAGCCTTTCGTGTATAATCGCCTTATCAGAAAAGGCTACGCAACGACGATCAAGAACGCGAAGAAGATCGTCGAAAAGGAAAGACCCGAGGTCTGGGATGTCCTGGAAGAGGTGATCAAGGAGCACCCCGTTCTTCTCAACAGGGCCCCCACGCTCCACCGCCTCGGCATACAGGCCTTTGAGCCGCAGCTCATCGACGGCAAGGCCATCCAGCTCCACCCCCTCGTCTGCCCCGCGTACAACGCGGACTTCGACGGCGACCAGATGGCGGTGCACGTGCCGCTGTCCACGGAGGCGCAGACCGAGGCCAGGGTGCTCATGATGTCGACGAACAACATCCTTTCCCCCGCCAACGGCAAGCCCATCATTGTTCCCACGCAGGACATAGTGCTCGGGCTTTACTACCTCACCATCGACCGGAAATATCGCAGGGGAGAGAACAAGATATTCGCCGATTCCGAAGAGGTCCGAGTGGCCTACGACTCGGGAGAGATCGACCTCCACGCGAGGGTCAGGGTGCGCCTCAACGGCGAGATGGTGAACACCACGCCGGGGAGGATAATCTTGAGGGATGTCGTGCAGGACGCTCTCATGGAGCTGCCCCAGCCGAAGAGGGACACGGTCCTCAGGGACATGTTCTCGAACATCAATACGATCATGGACAAGAAGACCATCGCGGCCCTGGTGGATAAGTGCTACCGCGACGCGGGCGAGAAATGCACCGTTATTCTTTCCGACAGGTTGAAAGACCTCGGCTACAGTTACGCGACGCTGGGAGGCATCTCCATCTCCATCGACGACATGAAGATCCCCCAGAAGAAGAGAGTGCTCATAGAGAAGGCCGAAGAGGCCGTGAAGACGGTTCAGAACCAGTACCAGGAAGGTCTCATAACGGACGGCGAGCGGTACAACCAGGTCATCGACATCTGGGCGAACGTGACGGAGGAGATCGCAAAGGCGTTGATGGACGAACTCGGCTCTGATGTCGTCCTCGACATGTCGGGTAAACCTGTCATCGGGGCGAACGGCAAGCCGGAACACCAGAACAGCCTGAACCCGATCTTCATGATGGCCCACTCCGGCGCGAGAGGCAACGCGCAGCAGATCAGACAGCTCGCCGGCATGAGGGGGCTCATGGCCAAACCTTCCGGCGAGATCATCGAAACGCCCATCACGAGCAACTTCCGCGAGGGGCTCGACGTTCTCCAGTACTTCATATCCACGCACGGCGCCAGGAAGGGCCTCGCCGACACGGCCCTCAAGACCGCGAACTCCGGTTACCTTACGAGAAGGCTTGTCGACGTCGCCCAGGACGTGGTTGTCTCCGAGAACGACTGCGGGACCTTCGACTACATCGAGATCGGGTCTCTTGTCGAGGGCGGCGAGGTCATCGAACGCCTCGACGCGCGTATCCTCGGCCGCGTTTCCTTCGAGGATATGAAAGACCCCGATGGAGCGATCATCGTCCACAAGAACGAAGAGATAACGGAACACCACCTCAAGCTCATCGAAGAAGCCGGGTTTGAAAAGGTGAAGATACGCTCCGTGCTGACCTGCCGGGCGCGAAGAGGAGTGTGCGTGCTGTGCTACGGCCGCGATCTCGCGCGCGGACGGTTGGTGAGCATCGGCGAGGCCGTGGGCATCATCGCGGCGCAGTCGATCGGCGAGCCCGGTACGCAGCTCACGATGAGGACCTTCCACATCGGCGGCGCCGCGTCCAGAAGGGTCGAGCAGTCGACGCTGGAAACGAGGAACGACGGTATCGTCAAGTTCATCAATGTGAGGGCCATCCTCAACCGCGAGGATATTCCCGTCGTGATGAACCGCAACGGCGAGATCGCCATCATGGACGACGCGGGAAGGGAAAGAGAGCGCTACTCCATCATCTACGGGGCAAAGCTCAGGGTCAAAGACGGACAGACGGTCGAAGAGGGAGAGACGCTGGCCGAATGGGATCCCTACACCATCCCCATACTCTCGGAAGAGACCGGTAAGATCAAGTATGGCGACATATTCGAAGGCGAGACCATGCAGGAGAGCAAGGACGAGGTGACGGGTCTTTCATACAAGGTCATCATCGAGCCGAAGAACCCGGAGCTCCGCCCGAGGATCTCCATCAAGGATGAGAAGGGCAGGACGAAGATGATCCCCGGGTCGACGAGTCCCGCCCGGTACATTCTCCCCATAGGGGCACACATCGTTGTCAATGAGGGTGACGAGATCTTCGCGGGCGACGTCATTTCCAAGATGCCCCGTGAGACCACGAAGACGAAGGACATCACCGGCGGTCTTCCCCGTGTCGCCGAGCTTTTCGAAGCACGCAAGCCGAAGGAGAACGCCATCGTCACAGAGATCAACGGCGTTGTCACCTTCGGCAAGATGGCCAAGGGAAAGAGGGAGATCGTCGTGACTCCCGACACCGTGCACGGTGAGCCAAGGAAATACACCATTCCACGGGGCAAGCACGTCATCGTCCACGAGGGCGATTATGTCAGGGCCGGTGAACCGCTCATGGACGGCCCCGTGAACCCCCATGACGTTCTGAGGATACTCGGCATCAAGGACCTGGCGCGGTATCTCGTGGACGAGATCCAGGAAGTCTACCAGCTCCAGGGCGTCAAGATAAACGACAAGCACATCGAGACGATCGTGCGGCAGATGCTCAAGAGGGTGCGTATCAAGGACATAGGGGACACCAATTTTATCATAGACGATTACGTGGAATGGTGGGTCTTCGAAGAGGAGAACAGGCGCGTCCTGTCAGAAGGGGGCAAGCCCGCGCAGGCGGAACCGCTCTTCCTCGGCATCACGAAGGCGTCACTGATAACGGATAGCTTCATCTCGGCGGCAAGCTTTCAGGATACCACCAAGGTATTGACGCAGGCATCCATCGAAGGCAGGGTCGATTACCTGAGGGGTTTGAAAGAGAACGTCATCATGGGACGGATCATCCCCGCCGGGACGGGTTACCCGAAATACCGGAATTACGACATGAATCTCCTGGATAAGCCGGAAGAACTTCCCGAGGAGGAAGTCCTTCCGGAATTGGCAAACTAGGGGTTGCGGAGCTTCCGTTCCGCTATCACGGCCTCTTCACTTTTCGGATAAAGCTCTATCACCCTTTTCAGGAGGGTGGTAGAGCTTTTCTTGTCATTTGTCAGCCGAAAAGCCTCCGCCTGCGACAGGAGGGCCCTGGGAGCCTTTTCGCTCTTGGGATATTTGTCTATGACCTCCTGGAAATAAAGTATCGCCTTGTCGTAGTTCCTGAGATTCATGTAGCATTCGCCGATCCAGTAAAAGGCGTTGGAGGCGAGAGGGGTGCCGCTGTATGTCTCAGTGAAGGCCGTGAACTTTGTCACCGCGTTCTCGTACTGCCCGCGCTGAAAGCTCTCAAACGCCTCCTTATATGCCTCTTCGTACCGCGCATCAGTCTTCGGGGCCTTTTCGGGCGCCTTCGGATCCGTCGTGGATATCGGCGGCAGTTGCTCGGGAGCGCGTTTCACGGCGGTCATGCTTTTCGTTTCCGCCCAGTAGGTCTTGATCTGGTAGTCGAGTTCGTCAAGCTTTCCCATGATGGTGCGTATCTTCTCGTCGCGGGAATCCACCGAAGAGTACATGGTGACGACCTGCTTGCTCAGATTTTCCTGCTCCTTCTCTATCCTGGAAAGCCGTGCCTCCGTGTCCTGCCGGAACTGATAGAAATCTCCCTGGAGGTTGGTCATGTTCCCCTGGAGCTTTGTCGCCTCTTCCGTCGTCACGCATCCTGCCAGAAGAACGCAGAGGACGGACAACGCGAGGAGACCTCCGGGGAAGGCCATGAGGCGAAAAGACCCCCTGCCGCCAATGATGGATGCATGTTCCATTGCTCACCCCTTCTGATCGAGTTTGAAATGGGCCCGCCTGTTCCTTGCCCAGGCTTCCTCGGTTTTGCCTGTATCGGCGGGAAGCTCCTTGCCATAGGATATCGTGCGGATCCGGCTGCTTTCTATGCCCAGCTTGAGAAGATACGCCTTCACGGCCTCAGCCCTCTTTTGACCCAGAGCAAGGTTGTAATCGACGGTGCCCCGTTCGTCGCAGTGCCCTTCGATAACGATCCGAACACTCCTGTCCCCTTTCATGAAGGAGCCCACGCCCTCTATCTTGGACAGTTCCGAACTGTTCACGGCGTAACTGTCAAAATCGAAATGGACATCCTTGAGTATTCCGGCCAGGCGTTCCTGCTCTCTCAGGAGGCGGTCACGCTCCGCTTTCGCGAGCTCTTCTTCGCTGATGCCCGTTCTGTCCTTGTCCTTGTCGGACAGGGACCTGTCTGTTACGCTTGTTGCGGGGGGCGTGGTCTGGACCGCTTTCGGCGCACACCCGACGGCAACGAAGATCAATGCCACCAGAAGAATCAGAATCTTTTTCATAAATCCTCCCCGTTCTGTGTTGTGCCCTTCCTCTTGTTATTCCCTCCTTGCCCCCTATGGCGCAAATCTCGGCTGTTCCTCGGCAAAATCGGTGAAGCGCAGGGTCCTCTTGTTGTCGCCGTTGAAGAGCATGATGTTGAGCCTGTTGACGCCTCCCTTCAAGGATGTATAGATGATGTAGCGGCCGCAGGAAGAGAACTGCGGTGAATCATTCACAGTGCCGTCATTGGTGAGCACCCGCTGGTTCGAACCGTCGGCGTTCATCGTGCATATCTCGAACCCCCCCGATATGTTCGCAACGAAGGCGACGAGATCACCCTTGGGCGAGAAAGCCGGGGCGCTGTTGTATCTGCCGTGATAGGTTAGTCTCTTTGGCTCGCCCGAAGGCAGCGTCTTGGAGAAGACCTGGGGTGTTCCGAACATGTCGGATACGAAGATGAGCCGCGAGCCGTCGGGCGAGACCGTGGGTGAGGTGAGTATGCCATCGCGCCGGACGAGGACCTTTTTGCTGCGGCTCCC
Source organism: Deltaproteobacteria bacterium UBA1386 (assembly GCA_002305765.1). Classification (GTDB taxonomy): domain Bacteria; phylum Desulfobacterota; class Syntrophorhabdia; order Syntrophorhabdales; family Syntrophorhabdaceae; genus Delta-02. Next base: position 92,638 of record DBQU01000114.1, on the reverse strand, counting down.
CACGTCGAAGGCGTAGATGGTCGACGTCTTGCCCGACGTGTGGGAATAGACGAGCGTCGAGTTGCCAAGCCACGATGTGCCGATCTTCATGCCTTCCGAACGATCGACGAATATCTCGTTCTTCTTGTCGAAATCGGTGACATAAAGGTTGGGTCTGCCCTCCCGGTAGGACGTGTAGGCGAGGTATTTCCCATTCGGGGACAGGGATGGGGAAAGCGTGATACTTCTGTAATTGGTCAGGCGCGTCACGTTCTGCCCGTCGAAGTCGGACAGGTAGATCTCTTTCAGGTTCCTGCGGCCCGCCGTGAAGAGTACGCGGGAGCTCATGATGCCCTTTTCGCCGGTGACGGCAAAGATGATGTCGTCAGCCAGCCGGTGCGTCACCCTCCTCCACTCGCTCTGCCTCGCTTTGTAGCGTTTTGCCAGCACCATCGAGCCGTCCAGGGTGTCATAGACAAACGCCTCCAGGGTCAACTCGCCGTTCGTCACGGAAACACGCCCCTTGCAGACGATGTCTATCCCGATGGAGCGCCAGGAGGCGAACTTGACCTCTCCTTTTTCCACACCTTCATCGAGAAGCTCCCTGTCGATGAGAGAGGCGGGAGCCGTGATGAAGAACCCCGAAAAATCGAGGTCTTTGTTCAGAAGGTCGCTCATTTCCAAGGAAGACCCTGCTGTTTTTTCCCCCTTGAAATAGGGCACGCCGATGGTGATCTTCTTGAAGGTTTCGCCGGTGATGGTGAGGTAGACCTTGGCGTGCGACACCGGCGCTAGCATCAGCATGACCGCGAAAGCGGACACGATGGCCATGAAGCTATGCTTTTTCATTTCTTCTCCATTTGTCGATTATTTCCATCAGAACCTTCACCTGTGGAAGGATTGTTTTCCCTCTTCGGGTGATCGTAAAAAACGACCTTTTTATCTCAGGCAGATCCCGGACGGATACCTCCCTGAGCGAGCCCGCGGCGATCTCGCCGGCCACGGCGATGCGTGATATGTAAGCCATCCCCATGCCGTTCATTACGGCCTGCTTGATGGCCTCGTTGTCGGACAGCTCCGCGACCACGGTAAGGCCTCCCTTTCGGAAATCCTTGAGCTTCGCCAGCGCCGCCTCGAAGGTGTTGCGCGTGCCGGAGCCCCTCTCCCTCGCTATGACCGGCCGGTCCATGAGTTCCGCGAGCGTCATGGTCCCGGGATAGTCAGGCGGGGCGATGAAGATTATGGTATCGTCGATGAGCTTTTTAAAGTCGACCTTGCTCGTTTCGCTTCTCGCGCCGACCATGCCGATGTCGAGGAGACCGTTCTCCATCTTGTCTAGGATGTCCTTCGTATCGGATATGACAAGTTCGAAGCTGATCCCGGCATAATGCTCCTTGAAGGTGCACAGGAGCCGGGGCATGATGTAGATACCGGGGATGGTGCTTGCGCCGAGCGTCATCTTGCCCTTCTTGAGCCCCCTGAACGATGCTATGGCTTCGATGGTGTCCCTCTTGAGGTTCACGATGTCCATGGCGTACTGAAGGAGGATCTCCCCGGCCTTGGTCAGGGTCACCGTCCGTTTCGTCCGGTCTATGAGCCTGACGTCGAAAAAACGCTCGAGGTCGACTATCTGTTTGCTTACTGTGGGCTGGGTTATGCACAACTCATCTGCCGCTCTGGTGAAACTCCTGAGCTCGGCGATCTTGAGAAATGTCTCGATATGCCTTAATTCCATTCATAAAACCTTAAGACAGATGCCTTGCCAAATGCAACATAAATGTTCCGCCTTGTTTATCAAGGCCCTGAGCCCTGAACGAAGGTCCGTCAAGATCAAAAAACCCGTCATAGTGATATGTGTCCCGGAAAGGCATAATGTTCCTACCCTCCCCGCAACCACACATCTTTGTCATTTTTCGTATGAATTAATATAGAAAGAACCGGCGGTGTTTGCAACTTAATTCTGTGGATCTCCGGGGATGGGCGGGGAGGGCAACCTCTTCCACAAAAAAGTTGACAAGCACATTCCTGTGGGCTAATCTTAAACGCTTTCCAATCTGATGAGGTGGTTGGTTTACCATGAAAGGTACGATCAGTATCGACCGGGAACGGTGCAAAGGCTGCGAGCTTTGCGTTGAATTCTGTCCCGCGAAGGTCATCAGGCTTTCCGACAGGCTCAACAGCAAAGGCTATTTTGTGGCCGCTTTCGATGACGGGAAGGAATGCACCGGTTGCGGCACCTGCGCTGTCATGTGCCCTGAAGTGGCGATAGAGGTGATGAAGAGTTGAAAAAGCTCATGAGTGGTAATGCCGCGCTTGGAGAGGCGGCGATCCTTTCGGGCTGCAGCTGTTATTTCGGATACCCCATCACGCCCCAGAACGAATTGACGGAATACATGGCCAAGAGGATGGGCGAATTGGGAAGGGTCTTCATTCAATCCGAAAGTGAGATAGCAGCCATAAATATGGTCCTTGGCGCATCCGTCGCGGGCGCGCGGGCGATGACGTCCTCGAGCAGCCCCGGTATGAGTCTCAAACAGGAGGGCATATCCTATCTCGCGGCCGACGAGCTGCCCGCCGTCGTCGTCGACATGGTGCGCGGCGGTCCCGGCATGGGCAACATCTCGCCCGCCCAGTCGGACTACCTTCAAGCCACGCGCGGGGGCGGTCACGGCGACTACAAAACGATAGTCCTTGCCCCCGGTTCGGTCCAGGAACTGACGGAAGTGGTTCCGCTCGCCTTCGATCTCGCCGACCAATACCGGAACCCCGTTGTCATCCTGGGGGACGGTATGCTGGGGCAGATGATGGAACCTGTCAGTTTCGACAACATCAAGCCTCCAAAGGAATACCCAAAGGACTACACGCTGACGGGCGCGAAGGGACGGCCCTCACGCATGGTCAGGTCCCTTCTCTTCGACACGAAGGAAGAAGAGGAGCACAACTGGAAGCTCGTCAGGAAATACCAGCGGATGGAACAGAACGAGGTCCGCTACGAGACGTTCCTGACCGATGATGCCGAGATGATCGTCATCGCGTACGGCATAGGGGCCCGGATCGTCAAGGGGGCCATAAAGCGTCTCCGTCAGGAGAATATGAAGGTGGGCATGGTGCGGCCCATCACGGTATGGCCTTTCCCCGCCGCCATCCTCCAGGAACTCGCGAAGACGGTCCACGACTTCTTCGTTTTCGAGATGAGCGCGGGTCAGATGATCGAGGATGTCAGGCTGGCGCTGGCAGGAAAGGGGCGGATCCATTTCTACGGCAGGCCCGGCGGGATCATCCCGACGCCGGTCGAGCTCTACCGCATCATCGGGCGCCATTATTACATGGCAGCCAGAAGGAAAGAGCAATGAAAAAGGTATACACGAGACCGAAGACCATGAAGGAAGCCCACTTCCATTACTGCCCGGGTTGTGGTCACGGGATCATCAACCGGCTTCTCATGGAGGTCGTGGACGAGATGGGCCTCAGGGAAAGCGCGATATGTGTCGCGCCCGCGGGGTGCGGAATGCTCGTCTACAACTATTTCGACATAGACACGCTCGAATCGGCCCATGGCCGTGGAGCCGCGGTCGCCACCGGCATAAAAAGGGTTCGGCCCGACAACCTCGTCTTTTCCTACCAGGGGGATGGCGACCTTGCGGCCATCGGCACGGCGGAAGGGTTCCACGCGGCCAACCGGGGCGAGCCGATAACGGTTGTTTTTGTGAACAATGGTGTTTATGGCATGACCGGGGGGCAGATGGCGCCGACAACCCTGACGGAGCAGGTAACAACGACAACGCCCAACGGGAGGAACCCGATACTGGCGGGGCACCCGGTAAGGATCTGCGAGGTCTTTTCCATGCTCGACGGAACCGCGTACCTGGAGAGGGTCACCGTCAACAAACCCGCAGCTGTCATCAAGGCGAAGAAGGCCATAAAGAAGGCATTCCAGTGCCAGCTTGACGGAAAGGGGTTCTCCCTTGTCGAGATCCTTTCGCCCTGTCCCACAAACTGGAAGATGGGGCCCGTCGAGGCATGCCGATGGATAGACGAGGTGATGACGAAGCAGTTCCCCCTGGGACTGGTAAAAGAGGTCTCATGACGACTAACACGATATTTTCAGGTTTCGGCGGGCAGGGCGTTCTCTCCATGGGGTTTACACTCGCGAGCGCCGCGATGCTGGAGGGCAGATATGTCACCTATCTTCCGTCCTATGGCGTGGAGGTGCGCGGCGGCACGGCAAACTGCACCGTGGTGGTCTCCGACGAGGAGATCGCTTCGCCTGTGGCATCGGAGCCGGAATTTGTCGTTGCCATGAACCAGCCTTCCTTCAACCGCTTCCAGAACATCCTCCAATCAGGGGGTCTCATGTGTGTCAACGCCTCTCTCGTGAATGCCTCATCGGTGCGAAGCGACATAGAGGTCCTTTCCATCCCCACGAGCGAACTCGCGGAGCAGCTGGGAACCATCAAGGTTGCCAACATGATCATGCTCGGGGCGTTGATCAGGGCGAGCAACATCATATCCTTCGACGCCATGATCAAGAACCTTGCCGAGCTTCTCGGCGAAGGGAAGTCAAAACTGATCAAACTGAACAGGGAGGCCCTCGAACGGGGCTTCAATTACGTCAAGGAGTAATGACAATGGTCATCACGCAGTTATCCGTCAGTCTCGAGAATGTACCCGGCGCGCTTTCGCACGTGAGCGAGCTCCTCGGTCGCGAAGGGGTGAACATCCGCGCCATCTCCGTGGCCGATACATCGGATATCAGCACCGTCCGTTTCGTCGTAGACGACCCCGAAAAGGCGAAGAACATTCTCAAGGGCAACGGTTTCAACCCTCGTGAGACAGGAGTCCTTGCTGTCGAGACCCCCGACCACCCGGGAGGTCTGCTTGCCGTTCTCAAGCCTCTCAAGGCCGCCGGGATAAATGTTCACTATCTCTATCCCCACCTGGGAAGGGTGTCGGGCAACGCCATCGTCATCCTCGGGGTGGACAGGACCGAAGAGGCCCAGAAGGTGCTGGCCCAGAACTGGGTCAAGACGCTGGGGAAAGAAGTCTACAGCATCTGAAGAAGTCCCAGGTCACAGGTTTCAGGTCTCAGGACAATAAGACGGTTGCGCGTTGCGAGTTGCGGGTTAGAGGCCAGTAAAGGACAGCAAGGCGCAAGGATGCCGACCTTCTCTCGTGATACATCCCGCTAGTTCTGCAGGTTTTGGAGTGCCCTTGCCAGGTCTTCGAGGCGGGGTCGCTTGTTTATGTCGTGGACGTCGATGTATCTGATCACGCCCTTCCTGTCGATTACGAAGAGGGCCCGTTCCGATTCCCCGTTCGTACGAAGAATGCCGTATTTCGAGGCGACAGCGCCGTGGGGATAGAAGTCGGAGAGGACCGGGAACCACAGTCCCTTCTCGGACATCTGCCTTGTCCAGGCATAAAGCGTGGGAATATTATCGACGGTTATGCCGAGAAGTATCGCATCATTCCTGTCGAAAAGGCCCTTCATTATGTTGTAGCCGGGCCACTGGTCGGAGCAGACCGGTGTCCAGGCTGCCGGCACGAAGGAAATGACCACGTTGGCGCGGCCCCGGTAATCGTGGAGCGAAACAGGGTTTCCCGTTATGGATGGAAGCGTGAAATCCGGGGCGACGTCGCCCACCTTCAACGTTGGGTTGGAGTCCAGCGGCTTGAGCCTTCCAGGGTCGTAGATAGTGTCTCTGAAGGCCGCGGACCCTCCGTGTGCCGTCCCGATCGGGCGCAGGACCGCGGCGAAGAGGACGCATGCGACACAAACCCACAGGATGCGCTCCGCCCGCATTGTCTGGCTCCTATTCCAGTCCCGATGTCTTCATGATGTCCTCGATGAACCGGGTAGGGTTCGTAAAAACCTTCGGCAGGAAGTAGAACTGTTCCTGCCCTCCCTTGCCGTCCACTTTCACGCCTATGAAGGTGGGTGTGTACTTGACGCCGAGAAGAAGCGCGATCTCCCCCTCTTCATCGGAAAAGACCGGGAAGGGTATGTTGTACGTTTCTTTGAAGGACCGGGCCTCAAACGCGGTGTTCGTGGCCGCTATGCCTATCATTCTTATCTTCTCCTTCAGGTCCGCGCGCGCCTTTATCTTCTCGTACACCTCGTGGACCAGGGGAGCATGGACCTGGCAGATCGGACAGTAAAAACTGAAGATCTCGATGATCACGATCTGGCTCTTGATATCGCCGACCTTGAACGTGCCTTTGTCTGAAAGACCCAGGTATTCCCTTTCGGCTCGATCCTGGGGAATGGGCAGTTCGAAAGCGGGCAAGGGCATCCGTCTGTCCGAGTAGTCCAACTGCGTGGTCTGGGCCAAAGCGGCCGTTCCTCCCGGAAAGAGCTGGAAACAGGCATACAACGCTGCTGCCGCGCACACCAGAACGATCAGCTTCTTGATGCTCATACCGTCCTCCCTGGTTATCGACATGGAACGTGAAGGCAAAGAGGCACAGGGGACCATCCGTCTCGGACTCATGGAGCCCGGGAGGCCTCCCTGTGTTCACCTCTCTGCGGTCGTCGGGACTCGGAAAGTCTTGTGTCCTACTGTCCCAGTTTCTTTAGCTCGTTCTCCGCTTCTACCTTCAGCGCCCGGCCCTGTTTTATCTGCAGGTCGCAACGTTCGATGGTTTTCAAGGCGTCCGCGATCATCTTGTCCGCCGCTTTCTCCATGGTCACCCATGGATACTGAGGCCGGTCTGTCGAGGTCCCGCCGGCCGCCATCGCCCTGGCGCGTCCTTCCTGGGCCCTCTTCTTCATCTCCTGTGCCCTGGCGATCTCCTCCTGGCACCGCTTCTTGGTCTTCTCCGCCTCGGATATCATCAGATCCGCGGCTTCCATCTGTGCCCTCCAGGCCGGGGCGGCCGGCTGGTCCTGGGCCCCTCCGCTGCCTGCCTGGGCCTTAACCGTGCCGGCTCCCAGGGAAAGAAGGAAAACCGTTGCTATCGCGACCAACACTGTCAACAAAATTGCTCTTTTCATAGTTCCCTCTCCTTGTTTGTAAAGAATGTTTGTAGCCTGTCATTCATCCTTTTCGATGAACCTGGTAGTGACCGCCTGCACCTCCTTCTGGTCTTTCGATCCCCGGCACATTTCCCCTTTTCGGTGCCATACTCACTGGAGCAATCGGTCCTAACAGGTACGATCCAACGCTGCATCTGAACGTGCTCGATGCTCATGATTATAGGATAATCAAGGCAATCCGCCTTGTCTGTCGCAGAAAGTATGATTATCGCATAGCCATTTTGATGATTTCCCTGTCATCCTTTTCGATGACAGGCGCCGGGATGTGCAGCGGGCGGTTGAACGGGGTTGTCCATGAAGGAGCCGGGCAGACAATGCGACCATATGCGGGGCTTGAGGCCCGCGGGTATCACCCGGCGGTGATATAGCCCTGCCTGTATTGCGAAGCGAGGCAGTATTCGAGGTATTGTCTGACAACGTCCTTCGGGCCATAGGCTCCGGAATGGCCGTCGCAGAGGACATCGGCGTTAAGGGCGAAGAGTTTCTGTATGGACTCGAGCCAGGCCGCAGGGTCGCAGTCGAATTCGGCGAGCAGGGGTGCCCCTATGTCCTGGGCGAAGAGGATGCGCTCACCGTCCACATCCATGTAAAGGGAGATCGACCCGGGCGTGTGACCCGGCGTGTGGACCCACGTGAGGTCATGGTTTCCGAAGCGGAGCGTCCCCGTTTCCCCGACAAGCTTTCTATCGACGGCAAGGGGTTTGAGTTCGACATCGAAGCAAAAGGCTGCGGTGAGCCGTATATCCCCGCGCTCGAGGATCTCCGCATCCTTTTCGTGGATGACCAGCCTTGTACCGAAACGGGAGCGCAGGAGAGGCGCGGCACCGATATGGTCGACATGACAGTGGGTCATGATGAGAGCCTTGATGTCGGCGGGGCTGAAACCTGCCTTCCGAACATTTTCGACCATGCGCTCGAGGCCGTGCCCCGACCCGCAGTCAATAAGCACCGGCTCGCCAAGATCGAGAAGATAGACGGCGCTGTCCCTTGGATCCGTCATATCCGCCCCGGCAACGCGCCACATAATGTCGGTTATCCGTTGAGGTCCCACGACGAACACACACCCGGTTTCTTTCCGTTTTCACCTGGAACCTGGAACCTGGAACCTGGAACCTTCATTTAAAAATACACCATCTCCTTCGACTCGCTGTAGGCATGCGGCCTGCCGCCCGCGAACTCGTTGATGAAGACCCACGCCGTTATCTCGCCGGGGTCGATGATCGTCTTGCCTTCCTCCGTCTTCTTCCAGAAGAGCATTCCGCGGTTGAAGCGGGAGCAGCGCTTCTCGGGGAACCTGCAGGCGTCCTCGCTTGCCTTCCGGAACCTCTCCTGCCATCGTGCCATATTGGCCGGTCTCAAATCCACCCATTCCCGCTCGGCCCATCTATCGATGTTGGCGGTGGTGACGGCCCAGGGTCGTTCCTCCCAGCTCTTGTCCTTCACGGCCCGTCTGGCGAAGATGAGGCGCTCCCCGTCGGGCAGGAGGATGGGTATCCCGATGGAAATGGGGGCGCTGCGCATCTCGGGCTCGACCTCGAGAAGCTTCTCCAGCGAATACGCCAGGCGCTCGGGCGAGACGGAAAGGGCGTCCTCGACTGTGCCGTAGCTTTGCTTTATAAGCTTGCATTCGGTGACGAGCTTGGACATCCTTGGCCCCAGGAAGCCGTAGGCGATACCGCCGCTTCCGAGACGGACGGCCTCCTCGATGGCGTCCCTGCGCAAAATGCCCGCCCTGAAGGTGGGCTCCATAACAGCGTTATCGATCGCTCCGATGACATCCTTCGAAGAGTTGACGCCTATGATGTTCATGATCACGTTGTGGGCGATGTCCTCGGGGGTCACGAATTCCATGAGGCCGATCGCCTTGAACTCGTCGATGGAGAAGACGCCATTCTCGCCGGTATCTATGTACACCCCCTCGAGCTGTCTTCCTCCCAGGGGGGAACCGGCATCGGATCCTTCATAAGAGAAGGTCGACCCCTCTTTGAGGAGGTACGCGCTTTCGACGGGGCAGTCATAGAGAGGGTAGCCCTTGTTCCCCCGCCGTACGGGCCCTTTTCCAATGTCCTTCCATCCGATCATGGCCGCGGGTTTCATCTCCTTGATGATGGGCCACCCCGGCGTCTTGCTCAGGGTATAGAGGAGCATTGTGTGCGCCCCGGCGGCGGCCGCCTTTGCCATGAGGAGCCTCGACGGACTCTCTTCGCCATGCGTGAAAGGAATGTTGAGACCCATGCCGCCTGTACCCGTGGTTCCTATCTTCAGATACAGCCGGGTCCCCGCCTCTTTCATCGCCTGGTAGAGTATCTGAACATGCCGGATGAGCGGAGGGATACTCGTCGCCGACAGCACCTCATAGATGGCGCTCATGCCGTCCACGAGGGCTGCGTCCGTGTCCACCGCCTCGTATGCGTGATGAATGTTCTGATAGGACAAAGCCGTGGCGGTGTTGACGCAATCGACGATGATCTCCGGCCTGTGTTCGGTGATGAGTCTGTAAAGGGTTGACGCGCTGAGGATCTCCTCCGTGAGCTCGCCAAGATTGTCATCGACCACCGTCTTCACATGTTCCCTGGAGGCGGCGATATCGGCCAGACGCATATCCTTCAGGGACCACCTGACAAATATGTTCCCTGACGACGCCATGACCTTGCAATAGGACGGGGTCTCGGGGGCGAGCTCCTTCAGTGCCCACTGCGCCTCCCCTTCGGTCAGGGATGTCACCACGAGCTCGGCGGGAAGGTATCGCAGGATCTGCCGGCAGACCGCGATGCCAGCCTCGCCGTAGGCGCCGAGCACAAGAACATTCTTGCCTTCGATCTCCACGATCACCCCCTGATGATTTCTGTAGTTATATCACAAGAAAGCAAGTGGCGGGCAAGCATAAAATCCGGGATGCGCAGGGATTGTCCGGGAATAAGGCAGGCCGCAAAAAATCTCTTGACAATCGACCGGTGCTTGATGATATAACCTACCTATTATGGTAGGACCAACATATCGCCTAGACCAAAAGGGAATCAGGACGCCGGTGTGGGGGTAGATGGCCATGGAATATCCACCGGCCATGCGTGCCTCCTGCCGCCTGTCTTGCGGCGATCGCGGCTGCCGGGACCCGCGGGGTTTTCACTCTTTACCGGAGAGGAGCAAGCCCGTTGAGGAATGGCGGGTCAGGGCGTTTCTCCGGCAAGGATGAGCACAACAAATACAATTGAAAGGGGTAGACGAGATGAGACAGAAGCATGGTTCGATTGGCACCTGGTTCGTGCTGTTCATCCTCTTTACCTTCCTGTCGGCCGGTATGGCATACGGGCAGGCAAAGAAGTACGAGGTTGAGATCTCGGGGCTCTGGACGGGCACCAACCCGTATACCATAGCGGTGTATTGGGCAGAGCTCATCAACAAGAACAGCAAGATGGTCAAGGCGATCGCCCGGGAAGGAAGAGGCCCTGCGGTTGATATGAAGACCCTCATCATGAAGCCGGAGAAGAGAAAGAGCCTTGTCTTCTTCCAGGTCGAAGACGAGGTGTGGGCCGCCAAGCGGCAGATAGGCGATTGGAAGAGCTTTGCCGGGAAATATGATCTTGACAATTTCCGCCACATCGCCTTCGGTGGTTTCACGGTAGACGTTCTCCTGACCACCAATCCGAAGATCAGGACTTTGGCCGAGATGAACGGAAAGAGCACCGTCGTCTCCAACGTCTCCAAGGCCTCATCCAAGGCGGTCGCGTTCGAGGAGATATTCAAGACCGCCGGGGTGAAACCGAAATACCAGTTCCTCGGCATGAACGCCATGACGGATGCCGCGAGGGACGGAACAGTCGATGTGATCCATGGCGGGATCAACCCCGTCGGTTCCGGCAAGTGGGAGCCCTCTCCATATCTTAACGAGCTTTTTGCCATGAAGGAGGTCTACGCGATCTCGATCGACAGATCGGTCCTGACGAAGATGAAGCAGGCGACGGGTCATCCGGGCACCATCGTAACGATCCCCGCGGGCAATATCGGCAAGAATCAGAAAGAACCGACCACCGCGCTCGGAAAGTGCATGAACTGGGGCGTCGACGCTTCCATGCCCGACGAGGTCGTGACGGAGATCCTGAGGGTCTATCTGGAGAACGTGGACAAGTTTCAGCAGCTGAGCCCGGCCGCGCGGGTCATCACGAAGAAGACCGTTGCAGCCGTTGAGGTGCCTGAAGCCAAGATGCATCCGGCCGCCGTGAAGTTCTATAAATCGCACAAGATACCGATCGGGAGTCTCAAGGATGCGGGTGTGATCAAATAGGAACTTTACCGGGTTCTCTCGCAGCAGTCTGGCAAGGAGGCGGCAATGAAGGACGGCGTGAACGGCGCGATCAAGATCGCGGTTATAATCGTGGCATTTCTCATGGTCATATATCAGATGGTATCTTCGCAGGTGCTTCTGATGTCAACCGTGCCCTATCTCAACCTGCATCTCCTCTTCAGTCTCGTCATTGTCTTTTTGGGGGCAGCGAGAGACACAAGATCAACGCCCCTGAGACTGTGGATGATGTTCGTCATCGTCGCGGCCATCCTTGCCCTTGGTTACATCCAGCTCAACTGGGAGGACATACAGCAGCGCGCCTATTTCAACACTGCCCTTGACCTCGCTGCCGGCATCATGGCGATCCTGCTTGTTCTCGAGGCGACAAGAATAGCCACGGGCTGGTTCCTTTCGATCATGGCCATAGGTGCCGTCATATATGGATTCGTCGGAGCGCGGCTGCCTGCCCCGCTGACCATTCAATCCATGGGTTTCGAACAGACCATGACGAACCTCTCCGTCGGGCTGGATAACGGTATCTACGCTTTCATACCGATATCGGCAAACTTTCTTTTCCTTTTTATCCTTTTCGGGGGTGTATTGTCAGGCACCGGTGCTGACAAGTTCTTCCTCACACTTGGCAAGATCGTAATGAGCAAGATACGCGGCGGCGCGGCCATGATGGCTGTCGTGGCCAGCTGCGGCATCGGCATGATCACGGGCAGCGCCGCCGCCAACGCTGCCGTCGTGGGCACCATCACCATACCCCTCATGAAGCGGTTCGGCTTCAAGCCCGAGGAAGCGGGAGGGATAGAGGCGGCGGCGTCCAACGGCGGACAGATAATGCCCCCCATCATGGGCATGAGCGCTTTCGCCATGGCAGGCATGACGGGCATTCCCTACATAACCATCGCGAAGATGGCCGTATTTCCGGCCATCCTTTATTTCGGCCTCGTTGGATTGTACGTGTATCTCACCGCCGGCAAGCACAGGCTGCCCATGGCCGCGAAGGAACCGATAGACGGCAAAGAGCTCGCGATCTCATCGATCAATTTCATTGTGCCTATCCTTCTCATCGTCGTGATGATGGCCTATGGTTTCTCGGTGAATTACATAGGGTTCTGGGCCATAATCACCACCGTTGGCATTTCGCTCATACGGAAGAAGACGAGGCCGTCTTTCACACAGTTCGTCAACGGTTTCGTCACCGGCACGGTCCAGGCCGCGGGCATAGGTGTCACGACGGCCGCGGTGGGTATCATCCTTGCGACTTTGACCATGAGCGGTTTGAGTGTGAAGCTCGTCCTGGGGATCGAGGCATGGAGCCTGGGAAGCGTCCTTCTCGCCCTTGTCCTCGTTCAGGTCATCACCGTCGCCATGGGATGCGCCGGCGCGTCGTTGACGGCGTACATGATCGTCACGATCTTCGCAGTGCCCGCCCTTCAGAAAATGGGAGTGCCCTTCGACGTCGGGCATTTCTTTGCCATGTTCATCAGCGTCTTCGCCTTTCTCACGCCCCCCGTGGCGCTTGTTTCCCTGATAACAGCCAAGATCGCGGAGGCGCCGTACATGAAAACCGCCAAGGAGTCGATCAAGGCCGCGATCGCCGGCTTCATGGTGCCCTATATCTTCGTTTTTTGTCCCGTGATCCTTCTGAAACCGAAGGAGCCTCTCTTCGCGGTGGTTGCCGTGATCGCCTCCCTTGTGTGCCTGTGCTCTCTGCAGGTATCGCTGGTGGGATTCCTGCTGACGGATCTCAAGGTCAGGGAACGCGGACTGTTCTTCATGGCTGCGGCGCTCGCCTTCATCGGTCTCATTGAACGCAGTATCCCCTTCTCCGCTATAGCGGCCGCCCTGTTCGTGGCGGCATTTCTGTGGCACAGGACGAGGACGCGCGCCGGGAGTATAGATGTGGAACCTGTGGCCACATAGGATCGGCATCCTGATGCAAAGACCGCCCGTCGGCCCCGGAACTGGGTGTCTGAAGGCGCCACATAACTCTGGCGGCCCGACGGCAAAGGTGATATAATTGCCAGAAAAAAGGGGCAAAGGTTACAGGTGAAAGACGACATTGCCAAGCTTCTCAGTCCGCCGAAGAAAGCGAAGCTTCATGAGTCCATCGTGTCACAGTTGAAGGCCCTCATACACTCAAAGAAGCTTGCGGTGGACGACAAGCTGCCTCCGGAACGGGAGCTCGCCAACCTTTTTTCCGTCAGCCGTGTGGTGGTCAGGGAATCCATCCAGGCCCTGGAACAGGCGGGGCTTATCGAGATCAGAACGGGCCCGGCGGGCGGTGCCTTTGTCGTTCGGAACCTGCACAAGCCCCTTGTGCACGCGGCCTCGGACATGCTTGAAGGCGGCGAGTTGACGCTGCGGTATTTTTACGAGGCGCGAAGGGCCATCGAATGCGCGATCATCAGGCTGGCCGTCGACAAGGCGAAGGCAAAGGATTTGAAGGGTCTCAGGGAGATCAACGCCCGGCTCCTTGACGAGATCGATGAGAGGGACAGGCTTCGTGCCAATAACGCCGACTTTCATATGACCATAGCTGGGATAGCCGGCAACCCTCTTCTGACCATGATGCTTCAGTCGATCCTCGAGCTTCTGGACGAGGTCTATCCAAGATCGATGCAATCCGAGGAATATATCAAGAACACCTACGCACGTCATGACGGGATCATCAAAGCGATGGAAAAGAAGGACTATGCCCGCTGCGACGAACTCATGGCGAGAGACACGGAACACACGACGAAGCTTGTGACGTAGACGGACCGGGCCGTGAGAGGACCCCGGAAGAACTCCCCTCTCTTTCCCACAAATATTCCTTGACAAGCAGTCCGGCTTTGGTCGATAATTACACATGGTCTGTTGGTTAGTCCATACTAACGTGAGACAGACAGTCGGTTTGCGGGGAGACAGGTCGTTCCGGCATTTTATCTCAACGCGCACCACGATGATCACGACAGGTCCACGAAGTTCTTGAAGGAGGTAATATGAACTGGGAAGATGCGGTAACGCAAACGGGTCAGGTTATCGAATGGCCCTATCCTGTCAGGTACGACAGACAGAACGATATCGACGTGGACGTCGTTGTGCTCGGCGGCGGCCCGGGCGGGTGCATGGCGGCCATCAGCGCCGCGAAGAAGGGGCTGAAGGTTGCCCTGCTGGACAAGGCATATCCGAAAAGGTCCGGCGGCGGGTCCGGATTCGACCACTGGCTCAACACGCCGAACCCGGCATCGAAGGTAACAGCCGAGGATTGCGTGGAATGGGAGAGGGTCACGTTCAAAGGGTACTCCAATTCCCTCTCACGGTACGTTGCGGCGAGGGAGGCATACGACACGCTTCTCGAGATCGAAAAGATGGGCGCGAAGGTACGGGACATCGACGACACGTTCAAGGGGGCTCCTTTCAGGGATGAGAAGACGAAATTCGTCTACTGCTACGACTACGAGAACAGGTTCCAGTTTCGTGTCTGGGGCGCCACCTTCAAGCCGGCCATCTTCAACGAATGTCTGCAACTGGGCGTGCAGGTATTCGACAGGGTCGTGGCCACGAGCCTCCTGACGGAGGGAGGGAAACAGGGCGCGCGTGTTGTCGGTGCCACGGCCATCAACATGCGGACCGGCGAATTCTATGTCTTCAGGGCGAAGGCCACGATAAACGCCATGTCCTGCCACCAGGGGAGCTGGCGTTTCTCGACCGAGTCCATCGGCCTCGACATGTTCAAGCCCAATATAACGGGCGACGGGCCCGCGATCATGTGGAGGGCGGGTGTGGAGCTCGCGCAGATGGAAAGGAGCAGGGCCGCCATGCCGCCGGGATACGAATACCCCTCCTACGGCACGGGCAACTGGTGGAACACGTGGCATCCGGCAACCATCGTGGATGCCAACGGCAAGGAGGTCCCCTACGTGGATTCCGACGGCAACGTCGTGCCCGTGGAGCGGCGCTGTGTTCCGAGGCCGGGACAGAAGTTCATAGCCGAGCGGTCCCGGGACCCGCTCTATGCCAAACCAACGATGCCCGCGGACCTTGCGGACCGCATCAGGAGAGGAGAATTTGTCCTTCCCCTGTACGCCGACCTTGCGGGAATGCCCTGGTATGAACGGGATGCGATATGGGGCCTCATGGTGGGGAACGAGGGACGGACGAAGATCCCAGTCCTTGTCAACTACGAGACGGCGGGGTTCAACTCTCATCGTGACATGCTTCAGAACTACTTTACCCTGAGCGGCGAGCCCTATCCCAGCATGGACAGCACCATGGCCCTCGGACCGTATCGCATGGAGGCCTTCGGCAACGGTGGAGAGGTGGTGGTCGATTGGGACCTGAGGACGAACCTCGAGGGCCTCTACGCGGTCGGCGACGCAATACTGGCGGGGAACTACTGGTACCACGCCTGCGCCACGGGAAGGTACGCGGGCAGGAAGGCGGCGGAATACGCGATTCAGCTTGAGGGTCCACCCTCCATAGATGCGGCCCAGGTTGAGCGCGAACGGGAGAGGGTCTACGCTCCCACGAAGAGGAAGCCCGGCAAAGACTGGGTCGACTGGAAAGAGCTGCGTTTCGCCGGTGCCCGGGCCATGCAGAATTATTGCGGGGCCGTCAGGAACGAAGGGATGATGAAGATGGGCCTCAAATGGATAGAGGACATCAAGAACGATCACTACCCGGAGGCCCACGCAAGCAACCCGCACATACTTCTGCGTGTTCTGGAAACATACAATATGCTGACCGTCGACGAGATCATATTCCAGGCCTGCATGGCCAGGAAGGCGAGCAGCGAGGTCCTCGGGCACTTCCGCCAGGACTATCCCGAGATGGACCCGCCCGAGTGGCACAAATGGATCACGATCAAGCAGGTCGACGGTGCGACGAGGACCGGCGACCTTGCCCTCGATTTTCAGGGAGATCTCGCCGGGAACTATGAAGCCCATAACCCGAACTACAGGGGATACCTGAAAAAGAAGAAGGCTTGACGAGGCAGGAGGCGAGGAGAATGAACGAAGAGAGATCGAAGAAAGATGGCGGCGGCGAGAAGTGCTACGCCTTTCCCAACAGACCGACTCCCGGCATGCCTGTGGTGATCGACGAGACACGATGCACGGGGTGCAACAAGTGCGTTACCATATGCACGACCGACGTGCTCGTGGCCAACCCCGAGAAGGGCAAGCCGCCGATCGTCATGTACCCCGAGGAGTGCTGGTACGCGGCCTGCTGCGTCGGTGAGTGCCCCGAGGAATGTCTCACCATGCGGCATCCCCTCATGATGAGGGTGCATTTCAAGAACAAGGAAACCGGGGAGATCAAGCGGACGTGACCGGGGCGCACGGCCAATGTCCCGCCACACGGAGGGTAGTATGAGCATGACGCTGGAAGATGCCAGGGAGATGATAGAGGACGTTTTTGACTTCGACCATGTCGGGGACGCGATGACGGCGCTCAGGCGTGATCTTGGATCGTCTGCAGCGAAGGAAGAGCTTGTGGACCGGTTGACGAAATGCGCGCTGGAAGAAGGGGACGATGTTTCCGGGGAAACGCGGGCAGTTCTCCTTGATGCCGCGCGGGAGCGTGTGGAACGTTTCATAAAAGGGGCCAGCTATTCCCAATCGGGATGCAGCAAATCCTGACGGGCCAGGGAAATACCCGTTAGCCGCCTGTTTGACGTGAGGACCGATCTATGCCATGCAGACTTGTGATCATCGGAGGCGTCGCCGGGGGTGCCACCGCTGCGGCGCGCGCGCGACGCCTCAGTGAGAACGCCGGTATCATCGTTTTCGAGCGCGGGGAATACGTGTCCTTCGCGAATTGCGGTCTTCCCTATTACATCGGAGAGGTGATCGGCACCCGTAACGACCTGCTGATCACGACGCCGGAGGAGTTCAAGACACGATACCGCATCGATGTCAGGACCCTGTCCGATGTCGTTTCCATAGACAGGGCCGCCAGGGAGGTTGTCGTCAAGGACGTCAGAACGGGGGAGAGCTACCGCGAACCCTATGACAGGATCATACTTTCCCCCGGAGCGGAGCCTGTGAGCCTTCCCGCGGGATACGGCACGCTCGACAACGTCTTCAGCCTCCGGAGTGTTTCCGATGCCGACAGGATCAAGATGCACGCGGACAGGAGCGGACCGAGGACGGCAGTTATCGTCGGGGCCGGCTTCATCGGTCTCGAGATGGCGGAGAACCTGGTAAGAAGGGGTGTAAAGACGACCGTCGTGGAGAAATTGCCCCAGGCGATGAACTCTCTCGATCGCGAGATGGTCTCGGTGGTCCACGATCATCTTCGGGAGAGTGGGGTGAATCTACTGCTCGAACGGAGCATCTCCTCCGTGGCGGGGCGACAGGAGGTCTCAGCTGTGCTGACGGACAGCGGCGAGGAGATCCCCTGCGACATGCTCGTTCTTTCGATGGGAGTCCGGCCGGACACAAGGCTTGCCCGGGGCTGCGGTCTCGCGATCGGCCATCTTGGAGGCATAAAAGTGAACCCGTTGATGATGACCTCCGATCCGGATATTTTCGCCGCCGGGGACGCCGTTGAGGTCAACGATCTCGTCACCGGCTTCCCTGTGCTGACCGCACTCGCCGGCCCGGCCAACAAGCAGGGCAGGGTCGCGGCGGACAATGCACTGGGAAGACGAACGGTCTACAGGGGCACACTGGGGACTTCGATCGTGAAGGTCTTCGGCCTCACGGTGTCGTCCACGGGTGCCAGCGAGAAGACGCTGCGCATGCGCGAGGTGCCGCATCTCGTCAGTTACACGCATTCGAACTCGCACGCGGGATTCTATCCCGGGGCCGAAATGATGACCATCAAACTTGCCTTCTCACCGGGAAGCGGCCGGATCCTTGGATGCCAGATAGTGGGGGGAGCCGGGGTGGACAAGCGCATCGATGTGATGGCAACGGCCATTCGCGGTTCCATGACGGTCTTTGACCTCGAAGATATCGACCTGGCGTACGCGCCTCCTTTCTCGTCGGCGAGAGACCCCGTCAACATCGCCGGTTTCGTTGCCTCCAACATATTGAAGGGGGATCACGAGGTCGTCCACGCCGGGGATCTGAAGGATATCGGGGAGAACGCGGTCCTTCTGGACTTGAGGGACATGGAGGATCTGGTGAGGAGTTCTCCGATCGAAGGGGCCGTGCACGTTCCCCTCGGACGGCTGAGAAAGAAGATGGAGAAACTGGACAGGGAGAAGCTTTACATCACCTACTGCGAGGTTGGAACGCGGTCCTACGTGGGCCATCGCGTTCTGGCGCAGAGAGGTTTCAAGTCGAAGAACCTCAGCGGCGGATACAAAACGTACGCCGCCACCATGAAAGGAAATTGATCCTCTGCCCGGCCGTCATAGGCCGGAGAGGGCGGTCCATCGCCTGATCGCCACGGTGGGATTGTCTTCTTGACTTTTCCACCTGTCCGGCGCACCATAAGGAATGAAAGATCCCATGACTGCCGCGTCGCGCACAGCGTTCTTCCGCCGGCCCTCCTTTCGTCTCTGTTTCCTGATGGTCTTGACGCTCTTTCCTGCTTTACCCGGTCTTTCAGCTCCGGACCTTCCCAACGTCAGCGTCGTGTTCTTCGATGCTAAAGACCGTGAACTCTGCCGTTTCGAAGCGGAGCCGGCCGTGACCCCCGAACAGCAGGCGCAGGGGCTCATGTTCAGGTCCTCTCTGCGCAGGCGCACGGGAATGCTTTTCCTCCATGACCGCGACGAGGTCCAGAACTATTGGATGAAAAACACCTGGATCCCTCTCGACCTCATCTTCATCAACGGACGGTACGAGGTCGTCCATGTTCACCGGGGCGCCCGCCCGCGCGATGAAACGAACATAAGCTCACGATATCCCGCCCGGTATATCCTGGAAGTGAACGCGGGCGAGGCGAGGGAGTGTGCCATCACGCGGGGTGTCCGGGTCCGTTTCGGAGGGGTCCCCGCCGGTCGCTGACAGGTTTCCTCCGGACCGGGTGAAGCCACTGCTTTTCCACAACGATTGTGGATTTCCTGTTGATAAGTTGTGGAAATGCGCGGTCAACCTCGTGATGCTAAAAGGTTTTGCTCCTTTTGCCCGGTTACCGTGCATGGTGAAAACAGCAATCATTTCAACGCCCATAGAGATAATTCACCGATTTGATGCCTTTTCGTAATGGTCCGACGCTGGAATGCTTTTAGCCAATCATTTACAGGGGTTCGACCGGTATCTCCCGGCACCTATCCGTATCTTATCGAAATCATTCACTAAAAATAGCGAGAAACTCCAAGGTGAGGAATGAAGGACAACCGCATCTGATGCGTCCCATATGTCCTGTATGTCGTATCGGTCCTGTCCATTCCCATGCGTCCTGTGAAGGGCCTGCCCCTATCCCCTTTTCTGTTCCCCGATCGGCCCCCTGCCGACAAAAGTGTTGACATAGAACGCCTTAAGCGTGTAAAATCTTTGTCTTTAAAGGAACTCAAGGAAGTTCGGACAAGGTCAGGAGGTCACAAATGGCAAGGGTCTGTGAGATCTGTGGAAAAGGAAAACAAATCGGTTACAACGTGAGCCACGCGAACAACAAGACCAAACGGGAATGGCGGCCGAACCTGCAGACCGTCCGCATCGTGAAGAACGGCGAAACCCTCAAGGCAAGGCTCTGCACGAAGTGCATCAAGAAAGGTGATTTTCAGAAAGCAGTGTAGTGAAGACAGGTGATGGGTCATGGGTTACAGGTGATAGGAAAGTCCATCACCTTTACCCCCCTACCGATATACGACGTTCATACCCCCATCGAGCGATTCTCAAACGAATACAGGTGACCGGTAACCGGCGTCTTTGTCTTCCCATCACCCATAACCTATTACCCATTACCCATCTCCTGTCTCCCGTCTCTAGGTTATACTCCTCATCCTGTCGACGGAGCGCACTCCCTTTATCTTTTGAATGGACTTCATGACCTTCTGCAGCTGTGACATGTGCTCGATCTCGACCTCGTAGATCCCCGCCGCCGATCTGTCGGGATAGGTCATCGCCGAGGCACTGAGGATGTTGACCTTGTTGGCGGCTATGACGCTCGAGATGTCGGAGAGGAGCCCCTTGCGGTCATTTCCCGTCACCTTGAACCTCACGGGGAAGGTGTAGTCCTTGCTGAGTTGCCAGCTCACCTCCACCTTGCGCTGCTCGTCGTAGGTGTGGACGTTCGGGCAATCCTCGACGTGGACGGTGAGGCCGCGACCCCGGGTTATGAAACCGATGATGTTGTCGCCGGGGATGGGATTGCAGCATCGCGCGAAACGTATCACGAGCCCGTCTATCCCCTTGATCTTTATCGCGTTGTCCCGCCCCTTCTTCAGTGAGTGGATGATGGTCTTGATCTTCCCCGCCGGTTTTTCCTCCTCGGGGATGATCTTGTTGAGTACCTGCAGCGGAGTGTACAGCCCATAGCCCACGCTGGCAAAGAGATCGTCGACGCTCTCGAAGCTGAAATCTTTGGCAAGGGGCAGGAGATCGCCGCTCTTGAGGAGCCGGGAGAAGCTCATCGAATGCTTGGCCAGTTCCTTGTCGAGAAGGCTGCGGCCAAGCTCGATGCTCTTTTCCCGCTGTTCCGTCTTTATCCACTGCCTGATCTTTGTCTTCGCCTTGGAGGTCGATACGAAGCTCAGCCAGTCCTTGCTCGGCTTGTGGGTGGGGCTCGTCATGATCTCCACGGTGTCGCCGCTCTTCAAGGTGTAGCGAAGGGGCACCAGCTTTCCGTTCACCTTGGCGCCGACGCACCGGTGACCCAACTCCGAGTGGATCGCGTAGGCGAAATCGACGGGAGTCGCTCCCTTGGGGAGCTCTCTCACGTCGCCGTTCGGCGTGAAGACGTATACCTCGTCGGGGAAGAGGTCGATCTTGAAGATCTCCATGAACTCCTTGTTGTCCTTGAGTTCCTGCTGCCACTCGATGATCCGGCGCAGCCACGCGAAGATCTTGTCCTCCTTGGGATTGAAGACCTTGCCTTCCTTATATTTCCAGTGGGCCGCGATCCCTTCCTCCGCCAGGCGGTGCATCTCCCTGGTCCTTATCTGTATCTCGACCTTCTCGCCGTGGGGACCCATGATCTTGGTGTGCAGAGACTGGTACATGTTGGCCTTCGGGAGGGCGATATAGTCGCTGAACTTTCCCGGTATCGGCTTGTAGGCGGCGTGGATGATGCCGAGCGCCTCGTAGCACTCCTTGATCGTGTCGACGACCACCCGGAAGGCAATGATGTCGTAGATGTCGTCGATGTTGAGCCCCTCCAGTGACATCTTGCGGTAGATACTGTAGAGATGCTTCGCCCGCCCGAATATGTCGGCGTTTACATGGAACTCATCAAGTTTCTGGCGCAAAAGCCCGATGACCTCATTGATGTAGGCCTCGCGTTCCCTCTTCTTCTGGGCTATGTTGTCGGCGATGAGCCTGTATTCGGTCGGTTTGAGGTACTTGAAGGCCACGTCCTCCAACTCCGCCCTGAGCCACTCTATACCCAGCCTGTGTGCCAGGGGCGCGTATATCTCGAAGGTTTCCCTGGCGATCTCGATCTGTTTTTCCGCTGACAGGAAGTTCAGGGTCTGCATGTTATGGTAGCGGTCGGCGAGCTTGACGAGGATCACCCGTATGTCCTTGCTCATGGCAAGGATCATTTTGCGGAAGTTCTCGACGCGGGACTCCTCCGACGTCTTTAGTGGGATCTTGCTGATCTTCGTCACACCGTCGACGAGTTCGGCTATCTCCTTGCCGAAGTATTCCTCGATCTCTTTCTTGTCGACGTAAGAGTCTTCAATGGTGTCGTGGAGAAGACCCGAGACTATGCTCGGGATGTCGAGGTTCATCTTCGTCAGGGTGTACGCCGTTTCGAGAGGGTGTATGAGGTACGGTTCCCCGGAGAGGCGGACCTGTCCCTTGTGCGCCTTCGCGGAGAAGATGTATGCCTTCTGTAGCAGTTCGACATCGGCGTCGGGGTTGTACTTCAGGACCTCGTCCACGATGTCGTTAAAGCGTATCATGCGTTTTCCCGTCTGTGTTCGACAAGCGGGGCGTCGTTGCGGGAGGTCTCTCTAAAGAAGGATGGATCGGGTTCTCTTCGTCTGCTTTCCTGGCCGTGCTCGGGGGGAATATCTGATCGCATGTCTTTCCTGACCCTTATATTACCTTATGCGGCGCGAAATGACAACGGGTAATGAAGCGCGCGGCATTGCGGGACTCGGGAAGGTCCCCGTTTCAGGGTTCGAGGGTGGCCGTGTCTGACCGGGGGGCACCGAGACCATCCCCGGGTCTGCGGAGGGCCTTTCTCCTGTCAAGGATCTCTGCGAGAAGCGGAATGAGGAGGGAGCCAAAGGGCATGACGAATATCACCAGGGCGGGGACGTAGTATGACAGATGCTTGAGGTGCATCTTCAGGAGCTTCCTCTCCTCCTTTGTCCATTTGGCCTGGGTGTTTCTCGGTTTCATGAGCAGCCGCATGAAACCGGTGATCTTTTCGGCTTCGTGGAGAAGCAGTGCCTTGTGGTTCGCAACCATTCTGTGGAACTGGTGTTGTATCACATTGATTCCGGAACGCACCATGTGGTTCTCTCTTCGCCCTCGGACGCGCGGTGGTCATCCAGGCCTTTGTCCTACCGCATGAGGGCCGAATGGCCCCGGCCCATGTTTCACTTTTATTATCGGCCCATTTCCGATACTATTAATCATGTTTGAGAATACTTCAGAGCCCGAAATACGGGCCCAGGTGGAACGAGTTACATATTACAACGAAGAGAATCATTATACCATAGCGAAAGTGAAGATAGAGGGGAGAAATTCCCAGGTCACCATCGTCGGCACTCTCTATTCCCTGGTTCCCGGGGAGGTTCTTCGGCTCAAAGGCAGCTGGGAGGTCCACCCCCGGTGGGGCGAACAGTTCAAGATAACCTCTTACGAGACCCTCATGCCCGCCACCGTCAAAGGGATCGAACGGTACCTCGGTTCGGGCATGATAAAGGGCATAGGACCCGTCATGGCAAAGAGGCTCGTCGCGCGGTTCCGCGAAGCGACGCTCGACGTCATCGATACCGATATGGACAGACTTCGCGAGGTTCCCGGCATAGGACAGAAACGCATCGACATGATAAGGACGGCCTGGGAGGAGCAGAAAGAGGTCCGCAACGTCATGGTCTTTCTCCAGGGCAACGGCGTCAGCCCGTCCTATGCCGCCAAGATCTACCGTTTCTATGGCGGCGACGCCGTCAGGATGGTGCGCGAGAATCCTTACAGATTGGCGGTCGACATATTCGGCATAGGTTTTCTCACCGCCGACAGCATTGCCGCGAAGCTCGGCATCGGGAGGGATGCTCCCCTGAGGATCGAAACAGGGATCCTCTACGTGCTGGGACAGCTCGCGAGCGAAGGTCACCTCTTCTTTCCCCGCGACCTCCTGGTGGAGAGATGTGCGGAGGTGCTCGAGGTCGACAGGGAGAAGATCCCCGAAGCCCTTTCGAATCTAGCGGCACAGAGAAAGGTGGTCATCGACGAGCCGGGGCAGCTCTCCGGAGGCGCCGTGAGGTACCGGGACGGGATCGTTTACCTCGCATCGCTCTACGTTTCGGAGAAAGGAACAGCCGAGCTCCTTGGCACGCTTCACGCCCATCCCAGGCAGATGCGCCTTATCAATGTCGAGGAAGCGTTGAGGTGGGTTGAAGGGACCCAGGGGGTTTCTTTTTCTCCGCGGCAGCTTGAGGCGGTCCGGGCTTCCCTGGAGCAAAAGGTCCTTGTCATAACGGGAGGTCCCGGAACGGGTAAGACGACCATAATAAGGGGGATCATTGCCATTGCCGGCAAGACGGGGCAGAAGGTGCTGCTGGCGGCTCCAACCGGCAGGGCGGCAAAGAGGATGACAGAGGCCACGGGGGCGGAGGCGAGGACCATACACCGCCTCCTGGAGTACAGTCCCGGGAATGCATCGTCCGAGGGGGGATTCAAGCGCAACGAATCGAACCCTCTCGACGCGGGGCTTATCATCATCGACGAGGCTTCCATGGTCGATGTCTCCCTCATGTACCACCTTCTGAAGGCGGTACCCCCGCCCGCGACCCTCGTTCTCGTCGGTGACGTTGACCAGCTTCCCTCCGTGGGTCCCGGAAGCGTCCTGAAGGACATCATCTCCTCGGGGTGCGTGAGGACGGTAAGGCTCGATGAGATATTCCGGCAGTCGACGACAAGCATGATCATCGTCAACGCCCATCGCATAAACGCCGGCGAGATGCCCTTTTTTGAGAAGCACACCGGGCAGGGCCACGATTTCTTCTTTGTCGATATCGAGGATCCCGACGAGGTCCTGCGGTATGTTGTCCGTCTCTGCCGGGATGTGATACCCACCCGTTTCGGCCTTCATCCGGTGAGCGACGTCCAGGTCCTGACGCCGATGCACCGCGGAGTCGTGGGTGTATCGAACATGAACGCACGGCTCCAGGAAGCCTTGAACGCCTCCACGGACGGCATCTCTCGTGGAGGCAGGTTCTTCAAGAGGGGCGACAAGGTCCTTCAGACGCGGAACAATTACGAAAAGGACGTGTACAATGGAGACATCGGGACGGTGATCGCCATGGACAGGGAGGTGCAGGAACTCCGAGTGGATTTCGAAGGAAGGGTCGTGTCCTACGACTTCAACGAAGTGGATGAACTCATCCTCGCCTACGCGATATCCGTCCACAAATCCCAGGGAAGCGAGTACCCCGCCGTGGTGATGCCCATCCTGACGCAGCACTACCTTCTCCTGCAAAGGAACCTCCTTTACACGGCGATCACTCGGGGCAAGAAACTGGTCTATCTCGTCGGCACCAAAAAGGCCCTCTCCATAGCGATCCGCAACGACAAACCCCATAGAAGATACACACTCCTCGCGGAGAGACTCAGGGAGACAAAGGCAGTCCCAGGTCCCAGGTCTCACGTCCCAGGTTAAAGACAAGAAACCGGAGATGCCTGCGTTATCCGGTAAGATCGGAACCCTTGCAAGAACCATCCGTTCTTGGCCTTTGACCACGCAACCCGCAACCCGGAACCCGCGACGATCTCTCCTGTCATCATATATTCACTTTCCCCGTCTACGAAAACAGGACATCGGAATCATCGCTTCGGCGACAGACAGGTCGCGGGACATTCCTTAAGATTGTACATATCCCGGGGGAAAACACCGCGTGACCAGCGGAGGTGGCCCGGGCAAAGAAGATACGGTGATGGTATGACGATCGGAAGAGGGACGAAATACGCGGGACGGGCGCGCTGTTTCTGTGCCTGGTGCGGCAGGGAGCGGAAGAGGAACGGTGTCTGGGAGAGGTCAGAGTTGAATGCGGAGATATCACGCGTCGCGGTGACCCATGGTATCTGCCCGGATTGCGCCCGCGGGCTGCTCGGCGGCAGAACGAAGGACAAGGCGATGAAGAGAGCGGACTGACGGGGGGGGAGGCATTTGTCGTAACAAACGATGACGGTCCCGCTGAGAAAGTACGACAAGATAATTATCGCTGAGGCGACAGACATGAGGTCATGTCCGTTGTAGCGTACTCGTAGGGAATTCTTCGGTTCCTCTCGGGAGCGAGGCTCCGCGGGAGGTTTGGATCTGTTTATCCGGGGGAGCCGGATCATGGCGGGAGAGGTGGTGGAACGATGTGTGGAATAGTCGGATATGAAGGTACGCGGGAGGCCTGCGATATCCTCATCGACGCGTTGAGCAGGCTTGAATACAGGGGATACGATTCGGCGGGGATAGCCCTTCTTGGTCAGGGGGAGATCCGCATAGAGAGAAGGAAGGGGAAGGTCGAAGAGCTCAGGAAGGTCCTGAAGGGCGCGGCTCTCAAGGGGAGCATCGGACTCGCCCACACGCGCTGGGCGACGCACGGGGTGCCTTCCGAAAGGAACGCGCATCCTCACAGGGCAGGCGACGTGGTGGTCGTCCATAACGGGATCATCGAGAACTATCTCGAGCTGAAAGAGCACCTGAAAGGGGCCGGCCACGTTTTCATCTCCGATACGGACACGGAGGTCATCCCCCATCTCATTACGGACCATGCCCGGAAAGGCAGGGATCTCGTTGACTCCGTCCGCCTGGCCCTCAAGGAACTCAAAGGTTCCTGGGCGGTCGGGATCCTGAAGGAGTCCGAAAGGACCCTGGTGGCCGCAAAGAACCAAAGCCCGCTCATCGTTGGCGTAGGTGACGGAGAATACTTCATCGCCAGCGATATACCGGCCATCATCAACATGACCAACAGGTTCATCTTCCTCGAAGACAATGACATGGCCATATTCAAAGGCCGCGATATGCGGATCATCAATGTGGACGGCGAGGATGTCGTCCGGGAGGTCCGGCAGGTATGCTGGACGGCCGGAATGGCGGAAAAAGGCGGATACAGTCACTTCATGTTGAAAGAGATCTTTGAGCAGCCCCAGGCGATATCGGACACACTGCTCGGAAGGGCGCGGGAGGAAGAGGGCGAGGTTGAGTTCGAAGGGGTCGACCTGCCTGACCCTGCGGGCATCAGGAAGATATGGATGGTGGCGTGCGGCACGTCCCATCATGCCTGCATGATCGGAAAAAATCTGATCGAGACGAGCCTGAGAATACCCGTCGAAACGGACATGGCCTCCGAGTTCAGATACAGGGATCCCATCGTGTCGCCCCGCGACCTCTTCATTGCCGTCTCCCAGTCGGGGGAGACGGCGGACACGATCGCGGCGATGAGGGAAGCGAGGTCCCGGGGTGCTTCAACGCTGTCGATATGCAACGTCCTCGGGAGCACGCTGGCACGCGAAGCCGAAAACGTTGTTTTCACGCATGCCGGCCCGGAGATCGGCGTGGCCTCCACGAAGGCTTTTACCACGCAGATCTCCGTCATGTTCCTGCTCACGCTCTGCATCGGTAAAAGACTGGGCATCTTCGGCCCCCAGGATGTCAGGGAGCGTCTTCGCGAGATCCGGGCCATCCCCCGCAAGGTGCGAAGCGTTCTCGATGAGGCGCCGTCGATACAGGCGGCCGCCGCGAGATACATGTTTTTCAGGAGCTTCCTTTTCCTGGGAAGGGGCATCAACTTCCCGACCGCGCTCGAAGGGGCCCTGAAGCTCAAGGAGATCTCCTATATACACGCCGAGGCGCACGCCGCGGGTGAAATGAAACATGGACCCATCGCCCTCATCGACGACGACATGCCGGTCGTGTGCATCTCTCCGGCGGACCGGACCTACAAGAAGGCCTGCGGTAATATGGAAGAGGTGATGGCGCGGAAGGGCAACATCATTCTGATCAGTGATGACGAGACACATGAGATGGCGCCCCGGGCGGGGGAGATGATCACGGTCCCCCGCACGGCGTACGAGCTGCAGCCGATCCTCTCCATAGTGCCCCTGCAGTTGCTTGCGTACTATATCGCGGACCTTCTGGGTATGGATGTCGACCAGCCGCGCAACCTCGCGAAAAGCGTGACGGTGGAGTGACGCCATGATCGGGAGAAGATATCACCAGGCGAGCTCGGAAGGAGACCGCGGGCCATGATCCGGGTGCTGATCATCGATGGCGGGAGGCAGACGTGCGATATGCTGGCCGGGTGTGCCCTTAGCCTGGGGTACGACGTGTCGACGGGACAAACCCTTACGGAATGCCTGGAGAAGGTCACGTCCAATCCTCCCGACGTGATCTTCATAGATGGGCAGCTGCCCGATGGAAGCCCCCTGGAGGTCCTTGATGTGATCCACGCCGCTCCGTCCTCACCGACGGTCATCATCATGACCGAGGGCGGGACGCCGGAGAGCGCCGAGATGGCCATACGGAACGGCGCCTGGGACTACATCCCGAAGCCGGCCTCGATGAAGGAGATGACGGCGCGCCTGTCGCGTGTGGCCCAATATCGCAGGCAACATCAGGGCAGCGAGCGGATGGCGGAGATCAAGCGCAACGGCATCGTCGGGAACAGTCCCACGATGCGGACCGCGATGGACATGATCAAACGGGCTGCCGACAGTGACCTCAATGTTCTCATCACGGGGGAGACAGGCACGGGCAAGGAGCTCTTTGCCCTGTCGATCCACCTGAACAGCGGGAGGTCCCAGGACAATTTCGTGGTCGTCGATTGCACGGCCCTTCCCGAAACCCTCGTGGAGAGCATACTCTTCGGGCATTCCAAGGGTGCCTTCACCGGCGCCGACAGGGCGCAGGACGGCCTCATCAGGCAGGCCCACCGGGGGACGCTGTTCCTCGACGAAATGGGAGAGTTGCCGCTGCCGCTGCAGAAGACGTTCCTTCGCGTGCTGCAGGAACACCGCTTCAGGCCCGTCGGAAGTCAGAAGGAAGTGGAGAGCGATTTCAGGCTTATATCGGCGACGAACAAGAACCTGGAGCAGATGGTCGCGGAAGGGAAATTCAGGGGCGACCTCCTCTATCGTCTCGGCGCCATGACGATACACCTGCCCCCCCTGAGACAGCATCCCGAAGACATAAGGGAGATGGCCGTCTTTTACGTGGAGAAGGTCTGTCGCCGTTTCGGTGTCGCTCCGAAGAAGTTCTCCGACGAGTTCCTGAAATACCTCATACGGTACGATTGGCCGGGGAACGTGAGGGAACTGTTCCATGTTCTCGAGCACGCCTGCGCGGCCGGCCTCCACGAGGAGACGCTCTTTCCCGTGCATCTGCCGCAGGAGTTGCGCATCACCATCGCGAGATCGCTGTTCGAGGATAACCATCACGTCCCGCGAAACGGCGGCAACGGTTCCGGATCCAGCGCGGCAAAGCAGATCCTGAGCCTGAAGAGGTTTCGCCAGAGCGCCTATTCGGACCTAGAGGAAATGTACCTCAGGAATCTCCTGACGTCGTCGGCGGGCAGCATCAAGGAAGCATGCGCCCTTTCCAAACTGTCACGGACGAGACTGTACGGTCTTCTCAAGAAATACAACATAAGGCACTGAGCCCCGCGTGACCCGCCCCGCGTCCCGGAACCCCCGGCGTCACCGGTCATGCCGCCGGAGTGTACCGCAAAGAGTCCAGTTTTATTGGATGCCGTCCCGGAAAAGTGAACAGATCTTCATTCCACGCCCCCGGTGATTCCGTCAACGGTACTTCGTAAATCCTTTGCTGTCAACGCTTTATAAAAGTGAGGGCTGGTGGCACGGTTATTGATATACGGTAGTCATTGTGGATGCTGAACACACAGAAAGACCGACGGGACAACGCAGTGCGAAGAAGAGGCGCCCAAGAGTGCGACCGGGGGCAGAGAAACGGTACGACACCATCTTCTACGCCAAGAATCGGGAGGACCTTCCCAGGAAGCTCAGGAGCGTGCTGGAACCCCTTCTCTTTGACGAGCACATCGAGCTTTTCAGGAGCCTCGCGAGCCTGAAGCAGCGGCTGTGCCTTCCCGCCGAAGGCAGGGTGATGGCCATCATATTCGTTTCCGACAGGGAGGACCTCATGGACATTCTCTCGATGAGATATTTCCTGTGCAATGTCGAAATAGTGCTGATACTGCCGAGCAGGAAGAAGGATATCGTGGCACTGGGGCACGAGTTGAGGCCCCGGTTCATGACGTACAAGGATGCCGATTTCGGCGAAATGCTGTCGGTCATCAAGAAGATGACCGGCGGCTGGTGAAGGAATAGCGGGGCGGCGCGGCGTGAGGGATGAGCCCTCGCGGCACCGCCCTTGAACAGCGAATGGATGCAGGAAAGGAACATGTCCCCGTCGCGGGACGACGATGCACGAGACAGCCGGGAGGTTGAATGGCGGTAGCCTGCCCCGAAACGATCCTTTTCCTGCCTTCAAGGGGGCAGCAACTTCTCCCAGGAGGTGAAGATGAGAGAGCGATGCATGATAGGGACAGTGGCCGTTCTCGGGTTGTCCCTTGCGGTCTCCGGTATGTGGCTCGCCCAGTCTTCCCGTTGCGTCATCCTTGAAAAGGAGGGCTCGAGGGTGCTGGTGAGCTGCAACGGCAAACCTGCGCGATACATCGATCTCGGCGGCAGGGCCGACATGTACCGCGTGGGCGACAGCATCGACGACAGGACGTTTCCGGGAGCGAGCGACCGGAAAGTGAAGGAAAAATGAAGGAGGTGGAGATAATGAAACCTCGGATGCCATTATCAGCTCTTGTTCTCGCGGCGGCCGTGCTCCTTTGCGCGTGCGCGCCCAATTCCGTCATCAATCCCGCATCCATCAGCCAGATGGACCAGCAGTCGCGGGCTTATCCCCAGAAGGAATATGTGATCGCTGCGGGAGATGTTCTGGACATCAAGTTCGTGGGCGGTGCCGAGTACAACGAAACGGGGGTCACGGTCAGACCCGACGGACGGATATCCCTCGCCCTGGCCCCGGAGATGAGAGTCGCAGGCCTGACGCCGGGTGAAATGGCGAACCAGCTGAGACAGAAGTACGCGTCGGAACTGAAAAGGCCGGAGGTCGTCATCACGGTGCGTGGTTTTTCCGACCAGAAGGTCTTTGTTGACGGCGAGGTCCTTCTCCCCGGCGTGGTCGAGCTCAAGGGTCCGACAACGGTCATGAGGGCGATAGCCCAGGCGCGGGGACTCCGCGAGACGGCACGGCTCTCCAACGTGATCATTATCCGCAAGGACTTTGAAGGCAAGCCCATGGCCGCCAACCTGGACCTGGGAAAGGTCATCAACGGGACGGACCTGAGCCAGGATATCTACCTCATGCCTTACGACATCGTCTACGTTCCCAAGTCGAACATAGCGAGGCTCAACAAGTTCGTGGACGAATACATCAACAGGGTAGTCCCGGGCGGTTTCCCCGGGTTCCAGCAATTCACCAACCCCTACAGGAATTCACTCGGCGGTTTTACCAATGTCTATCCCGACTCAGGCGCCTCTGTGACCGTGGCGCCGTGACAACAAAGGGAGGTTGACGAATCATGACCGAAAAGCGGCATCAACCCATTGACTTCACCAACATACGGGACCTTCTCTCCGTTATCTTCAAACGCAAATACACGATCCTCGCCGTATTTGTCGTTGTCTTCGGAACGGTTGCCCTGTATGCGTTTCTCGCTCCCCGGATCTACGAGGCGAAGAGCATTCTTCTCGTCAAGCTGGGAAGAGAGTTCATGAGGACATCGGAGGGGGCGAACTCGAGCCCCGGGCTTTCCGTCCAGCCCGAGACGATCATGAAGAGCGAGATAAGCATTCTGACAAGCAAGGACCTCTTGACACGGGTCATCAACACGCTGGGGATCGGACGGATATACCCGGCGATCGCGAAGAGGTCCGCCACGCAGACCGACGCGGAGCAGGCGGCCATCGCCTCTTTCGAAGAGAATCTCAGGGTGACGAACATTCCCGGTTCGGGCCTCATCCAGGTTGCCTTCAGCCACGGAAACCCTTCCACATCCGCGACAGTCGTCAACACCCTCGTGGACGCTTTCAAGGACAAACACCTCGATGTCTTCGGGGGCAAGACCACCGCCTTCCTCGAGCGTCAGGAGAAGGCCTTTCAGGAGAGGCTGAAGGAATCGGAGAACAACCTGTCCGCCTTCAAACTGAAGAACAAGGTCTTTTCCTTCGAGGAGCAGAAGACGAACCTGATAGATCTCCTCGGGACCCTCGATGAAAAGCTGAAAACGGCCCAGAATGAAGTGACCGAGCTTGAACAGAGGGCGGCCTTCGTGCGCGGTTCCAGGTGGACCGCCGATGTTCCCGTGGAGACGCGCAATCAGCTCGTTGCCTTGCAGCAGAAGGAACAGGGGCTCCTCGAGAGGTACACGGAGAACTCCAGGATGGTTGGGACCGTTCGCCAGGAGCTCAATGCGATGAAGGATGCCATCGGCAAGGCCACCGAGCAGGCAAGGAGTGTCGAAGTGGCCAGGATCGAGGGGCAACTGGCGGGCGCGAGGGCGAGGGCAGGCAGCATACGGGCGCAGATGAGGCAGGTCGAGGGCGAACTCAACGCCCTTGACGGGCACGGCAGGGCATTGCAGGGCCTCAAGCGCGAGGCCGCCCAGCTGGAACAGAACCACCAGATCTATTCCCGGAAACTGGAGGAATCCCTCATCATGGACGACATGGATCGGCAGAAGATGGTGGCTGTCAGCGTTGTCCAGAAAGCGACGGTCCCCGCCTTCCCGAAAAAACAGAAACTCAACAGAAGCCAGATGGTAGGCGCGGGCTTCTTCGGCGGCCTCGCGGCGGGTATAGCTCTTGCCATCATACTCGAGCTTATGACGCCCGGCATGCCGACGCCCGCCAGCGCGGAGAAGAGCCTGGGCGTGCCCGTCCTCATCACGGTGACAAAGAAATGACAGCACGCCGGCTGACCAAAAAACCTATGAGGGGATGGTGAAACATGTATCTCAACTATTACAATCTCCGGAAGCAGCCCTTCCACATAACGCCGGACCCCGAGTTCCTCTATCTCAGCCCGAGTCACAAGGAGGCGCTTGCCGCCATCATTTACGGCATAGAGGAGAAGAAGGGGTTTGTGGCCATTGTGGGAGCTGTCGGTGTCGGAAAAACAACGATACTGAGGTCCTATCTCGAGAAGGCGGACAAGAAGCGCCTCAAGATAATCTATGTTTTCAATCCCAGGCTCACCTTCGAGGGGCTTCTGAGGACCATCTATCAGGAACTGGAACTCCCGGTCGAAACGAGCGATGTCGTGGAGATGACGAACCGGCTGTACGAGGTCCTCATCGAGGAATACAGGCGGGGGAACACCATTGTCCTCGTCGTCGATGAGGCGCAGAACATGCCCGTCGATACTCTGGAGAACCTGCGCATGCTCTCCAACCTGGAGACGTCCAAGGACAAGCTCATACAGATCGTCCTCGTGGGGCAGCCGGAGTTTGAAGAGGAACTTCAGCAGCACAGGCTGAGGCAGCTCAGGCAGCGCCTCGCCATCAGGTCGACCATTCTGCCCCTCACGGAGCACGAGAGCATGGAGTATATCCGGTACAGGCTCGAGAAGGCCGGCGTCTCGCCGTCGACGGTCTTCACATCCACCTCGCTCAAGGCCATCGTGAAGAAGGCGAAGGGCATTCCGCGGACCATGAACATCCTGTGCGACAACGCTCTCATCACCGGGTTCGGTTACCGCAAAAAACCCGTCACCCGGGGTGTTGTCAGGGAGATAATACGCGATTTCGACGGGTTGAAATGGCCCTCCGCCGGCCGGTGGTGGTTTCCCGCCCTCTCGGCCCTGACTGTGGTGCTCATTGCGATGGCATGGTTCCTCCCGAATCACGAAACGGTGTTCGGCAAGATACGGAACCTTACACACATGGAACAGAGGAAAGAGGACACGAGGGTGGCGAGGGTTGTTCCGCCGCCGCCCGCTGCAACAGGTGAGGCGTTGGCGCCGCCCGCAGCCTCGCCGCGGGAGAAGGAATCGCCCGCCGGCGAAAACCAGCCGCCCGCCCCGCGACCGGGCGACAGCGCCGTGCCCCCGTCCGTTGTGGAGAAAGCGACGGAGGCGGTGAGGAAATCGATAGTGCATGGAGATACTCTTATCAAGCTGTCGAGGGAGGTCTATGGAAAATCCGACGAGAGGATCCTCAGGCTGATCCAGAAGAGCAACCCTCAGGTTGTGAACCCCGACGTCATCCACGCCGGCAGCATGCTGACCTTTCCCCGCCTATCCGAGGAGGGCGAAGGGACCGGCCGATGACGCCTCCGTCTTCTCGTCTTTTTTGGCGGAAAACGTTTCGGCGGCGAGCAATGGAAGGGACCAGGGATGGTGAGAAGAACCATTCCGTAAAGGAGGCAACATGAGCAGGATCTATGACGCATTGGAGAATTATCGGGAAGCGGGGGCGGCACCTCTTGAATCCTCGCCTTCCCCCCCGGCGGCCGTCCCGCGAGCCGAGCGGACGAATGGCAACGGGGCAGGCATGGAACTCGAGATGAGCACCCTGTATCAGACGATCACCGCGGCCCTTCCGGGCAACGGGCATCGCTCCGTCCTCTTCGTGGGGTCCCGTTCAAGCGAGGGTACGTCCACGATCGCCCGGGAGTTCTCCAAGACCGTGGCGTCCCGGATGGAGAAAGGGGTTGTCCTCGTGGATTGCGATGGAAGCTACAACGGGCTTGTTTACCCTGAGATGGACCCCGATCTCAAACTGGACGCGAGTCTCTCGGCAGGGCAGGTCGAGAAGGCGCTCTGCCCGGTGGACGGAACCAGTCTGTGTATATTGCCCCTGTTTCGCCTGTCGGACCCGGGCCGGCCTCAGGTGGTCGATTTCAACAACGGCGGCGGGTTCTGGGACTTTCTCAAGGAAAGGTTCGAACTCATCGTCGTGGATTTCCCGCCGGCGATGATGTATACGAGCGGGCCCTCGATCATACCCCTCGTCGACGGGGTCGTCATCGTGGTCGAAGCGGAGAAAACGCGGTGGCAGGTGGCCCTGAGCGTGAAGGAGAAGGTCATCAAGAACGGGGGTACCGTTCTCGGCGTCGTTTTCAACAAGCGGCAGCATTACATCCCCCAGTTCATTTACAACTACCTGTAACGGGGAGGGACGGGGAAAGGACATGGAAAAATATCTGAACCACGAGACCGGGGTTCCCTACCGCCCGCCGGTCCAGGGATACCTTCCTGCGGGCCGGGTCGAGATAAGCCGCGGCCTGGACCCCCTGGAAGCCGCCGCGGCGGAAGGACAGGGCGGGAAGAAGCCACAGGCCGACGTGGAGGTGCCGCTGGGGTTTCCCAGGTACCGCTGGCTCTTGCTTCTCGGCGACGTCGTTTCCATCTCTCTGGCCATCATCGCGGCCATCGGACTCAGGGTGGGTTTCGGGTGGAAGGCCCTTCTCCACTATTCCATCGGACCCGTTTCCACCCTTATGCTGTACCCGCTTGCCCTCTACATCTTCGACCTCTACAATGTGGAGCGTGTATTCCGTTCCTGGGAGACTACCTTTCGCAGCGCCATAGCGGTGGCCCTCGGGACCTTTCTTGCCATCTGCGTCTTCTACGTCGTTCCGCTGGGTCCATATGGCAGGGGCGTCATGATCATCGAGGCCTCTCTCGCCTGGTACTTCCTCAATCTCTGGCGATGGAGCTACGGGATCGTTTTCCAGAAGACCGGTCCGAGGACTCCGACGCTGATCCTCGGGGCCGGGTTCTGCGGCAGGACGATCTGCAGGCTGCTCAGATCTCCCCTGTCGC
The DNA here is from genome assembly GCA_002305765.1 of Deltaproteobacteria bacterium UBA1386. GTDB lineage: Bacteria > Desulfobacterota > Syntrophorhabdia > Syntrophorhabdales > Syntrophorhabdaceae > Delta-02. The sequence continues at coordinate 57,206 of DBQU01000114.1, read as the reverse complement.
CGTACGAAGTGAAAGGGTTCCTCGACGACAATCTTGTGGAGATCGACGCGGAAAAATACCCTGCCATCATGGGCACCAGCGACCAGCTTCTCGAGGCCGCGGCAGGTGCGGGGGCGCACACGGTCATTCTGGCGATACCGAAGAACCGGTCCGTGCGATTGATACGCACCATACTCGACGCCCGCCTCAAGGGGATCGACGTCCGCGACATGGCCGACGTCTACGAGGCGCTGACGGGTCGGATCCCGGTGCGCGGCATCGCCGACCAATGGCTCCTCTTCGCGCAAGGTTTTTACCTTCTTCGCGCCGACTACGCGCAGAAGCTCAAGCGCCTCCTCGATTTTTTTGCCTCCGGGCTGATCCTGCTGCTCATGAGCCCGGTGATAGCTCTCGCCGTCATCGCCATCAAGCTCGATTCCCCCGGCCCGGTCTTCTACACCCAGCAGAGGGTGGGAAAGGACCGGCAGGTTTTCACGATCTACAAGTTCAGGTCCATGGAATACGGATGCGAGAAGGCCGGCGCGCGGTGGGCCGCGGTGAAGGACCCCCGGGTCACAAGGGTGGGCAAGGTCCTGCGCCTTACCCACATCGATGAGATCCCCCAGATCTGGAATATCTTCAGGGGGGACATGAGCCTCGTGGGGCCGCGCCCCGAGAGGCCGGAGTTCGTCGACCTCCTGGAAGACGAACTGCCCTACTACTATGTGCGTCACACCGTGAAGCCGGGCCTGACGGGGTGGGCGCAGATAAACTACCGGTACGGGGCGTCGGTGGAGGACGCGAACATCAAGCTCGAGTACGACCTCTACTATGTCAAGAACATGTCCATCTTTCTCGACCTCAAGATCCTCCTGCGCACCATCGGCGTGGTCCTCCTGAAGGACGGGTCGCGATAGGTATTATGGACTCACGACAGAAAGAGGCAAAGCCCGTAATGGTCACCGTCGATCTCGAGGACTGGTTCCAGGTCGAGAACCTTCGGCCCCTGTTCCCCCCGGAAACGTGGGATTCCTGCGAACTGCGCGTCGAAAGGAACGTGCACGGGCTTCTCGAGCTCTTCGACGCGTGCCGTGTGGAGGCGACGTTCTTTGTCCTCGGCTGGGTGGCCGAGCGCTGCCGGGGGCTTGTCCGGGAGGTGGCGCGTGCCGGCCACGAGATAGCTTCACACGGCTACTCCCACCGGCTGTGCCGCGAGCTCACGGGCGCTTCCCTTCGCAGGGACATCGAGATGAGCAGGTCGCTGCTTGGGGACATCACCGGAGAGGCCCCGGCGGGTTACCGGGCGCCGAATTTCTCCATCACGCGGGAACTTACGGACATCCTGGCGGAGCTTGGTTTTGCCTACGATTCAAGTTACAACAGTTTCGGTCTCAACGGCCGGTACGGACGGGCCGAAGGCCTCCGGTGGGGCACCGCGGGGCATCTCGTGGCGGACAGCGGCATCGTGGAACTGCCGGTGAGCAACCTCACGGTCATGGGGCGGACCGTCCCGTGGGCAGGCGGCGGCTATTTCAGACTCTGGCCGACGGCCCTCTTTGAGCATGGCGTCGCCCGCATCCTCCAAAAGGAAGGACAATACGTCTTCTACTGTCACCCCTGGGAGGTGGATCCGGGACAGCCCCGTCAAACCTCCGGCATAGGGTGGGTCAGCGCCTTCAGGCACTACCTCAATCTCGACAGGACCCTCCACAGACTGGAACACTTTCTCGTTGCCTTCCGGGAGAACCGCTTCATTTCATGCTCTCGCTATCTGGGGGTCAGTGAATACGAAGGGGCCCGGGAAGAACATGGACCGGGGCGCCTCCGGGAAGCAGTTCCGGCCCTTTGACACCGCGCGGAATGAAGGGTACCGCGGTGGATATCCTTTGAAGCGACATGGTTAAGGTTGCCATTACCATAGATACCGAGGAAGACCTCTGGGGCGAATACACGCCGGCCCCCTGTCCCGTGGACAACATAGATTCCATTCCGCTGGTGCAGGACATCTTCGACCGGTACGGTGCCATTCCGACATACCTCGTGGATTACCCTGTCGTGATCGACGACCGTGCGAGCCGTCTGCTTCGAGACATTCGGGAGAAAGGCGGGTGTGAACTGGGAACCCACTGCCATCCCTGGAACACGCCGCCCTACGGGGACAATGCGAGCGTGAAGGCGACCATGCTGTGTAATCTCGAGGAAGACGCCGTCAGGAGGAAGATGGAGAACCTTCACGAAACTTTTGTGGCCCGATTCGGGATGGCGCCGGTGAGTTTCCGCGCCGGCAGGTGGGGCTTCGGTCCCGCCGTCGCGCGAAGCATTCAGGACCTGGGTTACAGGGTGGACAGCTCCGTCACGCCCCTTGTCGATTGGTCCGACTATGGAGGGCCGGATTTCTTCGGCGCTCCGCGGCACCCGTACCGCCTGAACCCCGCGAGCATCCTTGAACCTGCGGAGGATGGCAGTCTACTGGAGGCGCCGCCGACAACGGGCTTTTTTCAGAAGAACGCCGAGCTTTGCGGAAAGGTCTTCAGGTACGTCATGAAAGGGAACCTCACCAGGCGCCTTAAAGGCATAGGCCTGCTGGAGCACAGCCGCCTCATCAACCTTCGGTGGCTCTCTCCCGAACTGAGCTCGGGAGAGGACATGCTCCTGCTTGCGGAGCGATTGGTGCGCCACGGAACGTCGTTCCTCAACATGTGTTTTCATTCGACATCGCTCCTTCCCGGAAAGAGCCCCTTCGTGCGGGACGGGAAAGACCTGCGGAGGTTCCTGCTCAACATCGGGATGTTCCTTCAGTACGCGCGGGACGCCGGCTGGAATTTCATTGCGCTGAAAGACATAAGGGAGGATCACTGACGATGCAACAGGACCTGTCCATAAGACGGTATGCCGTTGGTGACGAGCCGGGCATCCTGAAGCTCTTCGCCGAGGTCTTCGGAAGGAACAGGACGGCTGGTGAGTGGTACTGGCAATACAATGACAATCCCTGGGGCGGCGGATGGCCCGTCGTGGGTGTGACGGGAAACGAGATCGTCGCGCATTACGGTGTTGCGCGGGGGGACCTGTGCCTGAGGGGGCGGCGGATCGAGGCCGGCCAGTCGGGGGACGCGATGGTGCGCTCCGGCATGCGACGGAACGGGTATTGTGCCCGCCTGATGGACTACTGCTATCAGCTCACCGCTGCCGATGGCCTCAAGGCGACGTACGGTGTTCCCAACAGGCTGTCATATCCCGGGCTCGTCAGGTACTCGGGATGGTGCAAGATCGTGAACCTGAGTTATTTCTTCTTCCGGATCGGGTTCGGGAAGCTCTGGGGTTCCGGTCCGGACCGGGTGTTCAAATGTCTGGGCGGCGTCTCGTCGGCGTTGCGGATGCGCGCGCGAAGGTTGCGCCACCGCGGGGACTTTGAAATATCCGTGTCGTCTTCGTTGCCCGATGGCCTGGAAGATCTTTTGCGCAACAAGAGGACATACGAGGTCCTGGCCCTGTGGAAGGACCCCCAATACCTCAGATGGCGGTACGAGAGCCATCCGGATGTCACGTATCTCTTCCACACGGTGAGAACAGGCGGGATACCCCGGGCCCTTCTGATAACGCGGGATTGCGGCAACGCCATCGCCATCTGTGACCTTATCCACAGGGACAACGATGAAGTGCCGTCCCTCTTGCTGCTGGATCATATCGTCAATTATTACGCGCGCTCATCGGCGCAGAAGATCGAGTTCTACGGGCACGACGCCGGTTTCTTTCGCTTCGTCTTCACGTCCTGCGGGTTCAGGAGCATACCCTTCTCGCCCCTCGTGTTCGGAGGGCGGGTGTTCTCGGACCCGGACCTTGACAAGGTCTTTCTTCTGCCCGACAGCTGGAACATTGCCTATGGAGACACGGACGTGATCTGAGCGCCCGCCGCTTCCTTCCGAGACGCATCGAGGAGAGACATGACAGTTCACTTTTATAACGAATCCGACCGTGACGACTGGGACCGTTACGTCGTGGACCACAACAGCGCGAGCTGCTACCACCTGACCGGTTGGAAGGACGTCATCGAAGAAAGCTTCGGGCACAGGACCTTCTATCTCCTGTCGAGGGATGAGGCGGGCGCGATCGATGGAATACTGCCCCTGGTCCACCTGAACAGCCTCCTTTTCGGCAACTTCGCGGTCTCCCTGCCCTTCTTCAACTACGGCGGCATATGTGCCGACAGCGACGGCATCCGTGACGGTCTTTTCGAAGAGGCCGCGCGCTTCGCCCGGACGCGGGGAATGGCCCACCTGGAGCTGAGGCATTCCGAGGACCTCCTCCCCGGGGTTCCCGTCAAGACATCGAAGGTGTCCATGAGGCTCGCGCTTCCCGGGACGAAGGAGGAGCTCAATGCCTCTTTCCCTTCAAAACTGAGGAGCCAGGTGCGAAGAGCGGTAAAGGAGGGGATGGTTGCCCGCATGGGCGGGCAGGAAGAACTCGGGAGTTTCCACAGCGTTTTCTCGCGGAACATGAGGGACCTGGGGACGCCGGTCTATTCCAGGAGGTTCTTCCGCGCCATACTCGAAAGGTTCCCTGACGCGGCCCGGATATGCACGGTGTACACGAGGGAGGGAATGCCGGTGGCCTCGGGGATGATCGTCGGGTTCAGGGATACGCTGGAGATCCCCTGGGCGTCGTCGCTTAAGGACTTCAACCGTTACGGTCCCAACATGCTCCTGTATGCCACCGTGCTGGGGTTTGCCTGCGACGCGGGCTACAGGGTCTTTGACTTCGGCCGTTCCACTCCCGATGAAGGCACCTACAGGTTCAAAGAGCAGTGGGGCGCAAAACCAGCGCAGCTGTACTGGCATTACTGGTTGAGAAACGGCCGGCCGATGCCGGAGATCAACCCGCGCAATCCGAAGTACGGATTGGCGATCAGGATATGGCAGCATCTTCCCCTGGGGCTCACGCGGCTCATAGGCCCGCCCCTCGTGAAGAACCTTCCCTAGCGTACCATGACGGACTATCCCTGCCACGGAAGACACAGCTGATGAGGATCCGGCGAACCCTATCCCCGACCGCAGCTCCCCTCCGCCCCGCGGACCTCTGGAGGGGGCTCAAAGGTTTCTTCGCAGGGGAGAAATACCTCAGAAGGCTCAAGGAGGAGATCACGGGATACTTCGGTGTGAGACACGCCTGGTTCACCTCGTCCGGCAAGGCCGCCCTGTACGTCATCCTCCGCGCGTTGCGATCGCTTGAGCCCGACAGGACGGAGGTCCTCATACCCGCGTACACGTGCTTTTCCGTTCCATCCGCCATCGTCCGCGCGGGGCTCGAGGTCGCCCTGTGCGACATCGACGCCTCGTCGCTCGATCTCAACGGCACACTTCTCGGGAAAAGCGTCAACGAGAAGACGCTCTGTGTCGTCCCCGATCATCTCTTCGGTATCCCTTCAGCCATGGGGAGTATCGTGGATCTTTGCAGGGACAGGGGTGTCTTCGTTCTGGAGGACGCGGCCCAGGCAATGGGCGGCAGGTGTGACGGGAGGTTCCTGGGAACCATCGGCGACGTCGGTCTTTTCAGCCTGGGACGCGGAAAGCCTGTCGCCTGCGGATCGGGGGGGATCATCATCACCGCCTCCGACGTGATAGCCGGAGCGATAGAGAGGGAATTCTCGTCGCTGCCATTCCCCGGCAGGGCGACGCAGGCTGGAGAATACCTGAAAGCGGCGGCGATGAGCCTCTTTATCCATCCTCTCCTGTACTCCCTGCCCGCGGCCCTTCCTTTCCTGCACCTCGGCCAGACCGTCTTCGACAGCCGGTTCCCGGTCATGAGGTTCTCTTCCATGCAGGCCGGGTTGTGCATGACCTGGCGCCGCCGTCTGGAGGCCGCCATGTCCGTCCGGAAAAGGCAGGCGGCGATGCTCTGCCGGATGCTCGATGCCGCCCGGATCGCGGGCGACGTGTCGTCCGCCGGCTACCTGAGGCTTCCCTTCATGACGGAAAGCCGGGAGCGCCGGCAAAGGGTATGCAGGACCGCGAAGAAATTGGGCCTGGGGATAACCACGATGTACCCCTCGCCGGTAAACGAGATCCCCCAGATAGCGCACCGTTTCGCCGGATCGACCTTTCCCGCGGCCCGCCTTGTCGCGGACCGCCTCATAACGCTGCCCCTGCACCGTTATGTCAGGGATGGGGACCGGGAGGAGATGGCCCGCCTTCTCAAGCCGGTGCGGTCTATAGGGGTCCGAAGCGGCGTCCTCAGTGTCGATATGACCGTGCCCGGCATGACGGGGAAGGAAAGGGTGTGACCATGGATGTTCCGGCATACGTAACCACGGTTTTCTGGGCGGCCGTTCTCATCGTTCTTTACGCCTACGCGGGCTATCCCGTTGTCCTCGCGGTCCTCGGTGCTTTCAGGGCGAGCCGGCCCGTCTCTTCGGGCACGGATGGTCTTCCGAAGGTGAGCCTCCTCATTTCCGCCTACAACGAGGCGGCCGTGATCGAAGACAAACTGGTGAATTCTCTCGATCTCGACTATCCGGAGGAACTCCTCGAGATCGTGGTCATCTCCGACGCGTCCTGCGATGGGACGGACGATATCGTGCGGAAGTACAGGGACCGGGGGATCGTCCTCGTACGCTGTGAGGGGCACATCGGCAAGACGGCCTGTCTGAACAGGGCCGTGCCTCAGGCGGCAGGTGACATCATCGTTTTCTCCGATGCGAATTCGCGCTACGACCGCCGGGCGGTTAGATGCCTGGTGGAGAGGTTCACCGACAGGAAGATCGGGTTCGTGACGGGCAGGACGGAATACCTCCCACCGGCAGGTGACGGCGGACCGTCTCCCGCCGGATTGTACACCCGCGTCGAGGGACTCACAAAGGCCCTCGAGGGCAGGATAGGCTCCTGCGTCGGGGCGGACGGCGCGATATTCGCCATCCGCAAGTCTCTCTACCGGCCTCTCGATGCCAGCGACATAAACGATCTCGTCATACCCGCGAGGATAGTGCAGCAGGGTTACCGGGGAGTCCTCGCCCCCGACGCGTTCTGTCTCGAGCCCGCCGCCCCGGACGTGTCCGGTGAGTTCGCGAGGCACGTGAGGATAACGACAAGGTCGCTGCGCGCCATCTTCAGGCATTCGGCCCTTTTGAACCCCTTCAGATACCCTCTTTTCTCCTTCGAGCTCGCCTCGCACAAGCTGATACGGTTCCTCGTCCCCTTCGCGCTCTTCACGGCCTTTGTCCTCAATGTCCTAATCGTGGCTGCGGGCGGAGGGCGCGTATACGGAGCGACCCTCCTCCTTCAGGCCTGCCTCTATGTCCTGTGGTTCGCGGGGTCCCTCAACATCCCCCTCTCCTTCCTCACGCGTCCGTCCCGCGCGGCACATACCTTCTGCGCCGTGAACCTCGCCATTCTCATCGGCTGGATCAAATTCCTCAAGGGAGAAAAATTCACCACCTGGGCAACGCAACGGTAAAGACCGATGACCCACCATTCCTCTAAGACCAACATCCTCTTCATCCTCCAGACCTTCCGCACCGGGGGGTCGGAACGGGTCGTGGTGGACCTGTGCCGTCGTCTCGACCGGGGGAGGTTCAATTGCTTCGCGGCAGCTCTCATTGACGGGGACCTGCGCGAAACACTCGAGGGGATGGGTGTTCCCACGGTCCTGCCGCGGATACGATCGGCACGGCAGGACGCGCTGAACGTCATGCGAGAGGTTTCGGACTTCATCGGGGCCAACGCGATCCGCGTGGTGAACGCCCACCATTTCACACCCTTCCTCTACGGTTCTTACGGGGCAAGGCGTCATGGCTGCAGGACCTTCTACACGGTCCACAGCCGCAGGGAGGTCGAAGTGATGGACAGGTCCTGGCGTGTTCTCGGGGGCGTTCTCGTGCGTCTGGCCGATGGGGTCATAGGGATATCCCCCGATGTCAGCGAAGCCGTCAAACGGCAATTCCGCCTGCCCGACGCGAAGGTGTTCACCCTTACCAATGCCGTCGACCACACCCGTTTCGCGGTGGATGTCGACACGAGGGCGAAGCGGAGGGAACTTGGAATAGGGGAGAACGACCGCGTTATCGGGTGCGTCGGCAACCTCAGGTGGGACAAGAACTATCCCAACCTCATAAGGGCGTTCGGTCTGCTCGCGGAACGCGCGCGCGACGCGAGACTGGTCATTGCCGGCGAAGGGAAGAGGAAGGATGACCTGGAAAGACTCATCGCCGGGACGGGCCTCAAGGGAAAGGTGCTTCTCCTGGGTGCCAGGGATGACGTCCCGGAGATCATGAAGACCATGGATGTCTATTGCCTGAGCTCTTTCAGGGAAGGACTGCCTCTTTCCCTCCTCGAAGCGATGTCCGCCGGTCTTCCCGTGGTGGGAACGGACGTCCCGGGTATACGGGACGTCATCGTCGACGGCGATACGGGTCTTCTCGTGCCGTCCGATGACCCCGCAAGGCTCTCGGAGGCCCTCTTCAAGGTGCTCGCCGACGGGGAGCTCGCACGCGGGCTTTCGGAAAGAGGTTTCAGGTATGTCCTCAGGGAGCACGGATCCGGGAAATGGGTCGCGCAGTATGAGGCCCTGTTCTCACCGAACGGGCGCGCGGGTGCGGGCGCCGGGCGGGTCCCGCTCAGGGTGTGATCGCATGGAGATGTCTGTCCAGATAGTGAGAAATATCCTGTCGAACTGGGGGTCCTTTGCCATAGGCGCCGCGATCCAGTTCCTCATGATGCCCTTTCTCGTCCACCGTCTCGGCGACACGCAGTATGGGATCTGGGTGCTCATCATAAGCTTCACAGGCTTTCTCGGCCTTTTCGATTTCGGGGTGAGCGGGTCCGTCGTGAAGTACGTTGCGGAATTCCGGGCGAAGAATGACAGCGAGGGTCTGACAAGGGTGTGCAGCAGCGCGTACTATGTCTTCCTGGCGGCGGGGGTGCTGGCCTTCGCGGTTTCCATCGTGATGGCCTTCGGGTTTCTGCACCACTTCAGCATCCCCCGGGAGGAGATCTCCGACGCGCGATGGGTCACGCTCATCATCGGTCTCCAGATCGGACTCACCCTTCCGCTCGGGTTCTTTACGGGCTACATGAGAGGGATACAGCGATACGACCACGTTGCCGGCATATCGCTCGTCATCCTGTTTGCCCGCAGTCTCTTCATCGTCGTCCTGGTCCTCGCCGGGTACCGGCTTATCGCCATAGCCCTTGTCCATCTCGTCTCGACCATGGCGGCCGGCGCGATACGGGCGGTCTATGTCTTCAGGGCCGATCCCGCTCTCAGGCTCCGTCCCGGCCTAATCACCAGGGACGCGCTGGCGACGGTAAGCCGCTACAGTCTGCTCATCTTCCTGTATTTCGTAGCGACGAGGTTCATCTTTTCAGCCGGGAGCCTGGTCATAGGATATTACCTGACGGCCGCTGCCATCACGCTCTACAGCATTCCCCAGAGGCTCGTGGACGAGCTGCATGTTATCGTCATGTCCACCGGGGTGCTGCAGCCGGCGGTGAGCCATCTCGATGCCCGGGGACAGAACGCCAGGGTGCAGCAGGTCCTCGTAAACGCGACCAAGTACTCCATGATGGTCGTGCTCCCTGTCGTGGTCATCTACCTTGTCGTGGGAGACGCCTTCATCTCATTGTGGATGGGAGCGAAGTACGGCGAAGCCTGCTACGGGGTGCTGGTGGTCCTGACCGCGGCTGCCGCGGCCAACGTCTCGCAGTTCACGTCAACACAGATCCTGCAGGGGATAGCCAGACACGGCGGCACGGCGTACGTTACGATCGCCGAGGCGGCTGCAAATCTCGCCCTGAGCGTCTTTCTGGTGAGGAGGTACGGTATTATCGGAGTGGCGGTGGGCACGCTCGTGCCCATGCTGTTGAGCAACCTGATAGCCATACCCTGGTACACCTGCCGCGTCATCGGCCTGTCCCTGGGCCGCTTTTACAGGGAAGGACTCCTTACGCCCTGCATCCCGGCATGCCTCTTCGGGGCCCTTCTGTACGGCGCCTCCCGCATGGTAAAGATGGACAGCTGGACGGAGTTTGCCGCGGTCCTGGCCGTGTGCCTGGCGGGCTACGTCTTCGCCGCGTGGCACCTGTGCATGTCGAGAGATGAGCGCGCAAGGCGGTTGAGGGAGTTGTCCATCACAGCCCGGTCGGGTTTCGCGGTCATACGGTCCCTGGTCCTTTCGATGCGTTCCCGCGTGGAAAGACCGGTGCCCTGATTCGAAACACAAGAACGGAGGTTTTCCTCATGGAAACACAGAATAATGTCTCCGCGGAGCGCCTGGGTCCATCCTTCATCTGTTTCCTCATATGGACCTTTATCGCCATCGCACGACCGCAGGACTTCATGACTTTCCTTGTTCCTTTAAGGCCGGTGCTCGTGATCTGTGTCATCACCATAGCCGTGATGTTCCTCGAAGGGGTTTCCTTCCCCCGGGGGATGCTGAGGCTCACCGAGGTCCGGCTGGTCCTCCTTCTCTGCCTTGTCATGCTGGTCGGGGCACCCTTCGCGGTCCACAGGGGTGTGTCGTTCAGTTTTCTCACCTCGGTGATGCCGGCAACCCTCCTCTATTTTCTTGTCACCGTCATTGAGGTGCGGTCCTTGAGGAGGCTGCAGGTGACGGCGGCGACGACGGTGGTGAGCCTCCTCTTCTGCGCGTCCCTCTATATTGTGGAGAGCTCCGCCTACCAGGGTTTCCGGGCGGCGGCAAGCGCGATGTACGACCCCAATGACGTGGCGCTGCTCTTCGCCACCTTCATACCCCTGTGTCTGTACCTGCTGTTCGCCTGGCAGGGCAGGATGATGAAGGTCCTGTCGGTCGCGGCGACCTGCCTCGCGGCAGCGGGGATAATGATGAGCCGTTCCAGGGGCGGTGTTCTGGCGCTGGCCGTTGTAATCGTCATTCTCTTTCTGAGCAGCGTGCCACGGATACGGGGCGTCGCCAAGGTGGCCGCGGTGGTCATGCTGGCCTTTGTTTTCATCAACTACTTCTCCGTCGTCGAAGGACGTTTTCAGGACATGGGACAGGACTACAACCTTGTCGACGAGAACGGGCGCATCAACCTCTGGAAGCAGAACCTGACCATCATGGGTGAGAATCCTGTTCTGGGCGCGGGCACGGGCTGCTCGGCAGTGGCCCTCGGTCTCTTCCGGGCCCGTGAGGGGGGGAGCCAGACGTGGCTGACCCCGCATTCCTCGATCCTCCAGGTAGCCGTGGAGACAGGGGTACCCGGCGTCCTTGTCTTCATCATTCTCAACATCCTGGCCATACGTCACCTGCGCAAGGTGCGCAACGACAGGGACCATCCCCTGTCGCGACCGGCCTTTTTTGTGGAGCTGGCCTTCTACGGATTCTGGTCGGGAGGCCTTCTGCTCAGCCACGGCTACTCCGTCAATCTCTACTTCCTGCTGGGGATCTCCGCTGCCATACGGCATCTGTACACGAACTCTCCCGGCCCCGAGCCTCTCGGGTCCTGAAGAGGAACAGGAGGGAACATGCAACGGGCCATTTCAAGCCTGCGATGGGAAAAGGCGCAGGTGTACGAGAGGAATTTCTGGTCGAGACAGGTCTCGGAGAGGCCGGGCGAGGTGTCCCGGTACAGGTGGTATGAGGACCGCGCGCAGGGTATCTGGAGGCGCGTGAAGCCCCTTCTGGCCTCACGGACACGTATCAGCGTTCTCGAGATAGGGCCGGGGCCGGTGGGTATCGTCAATTATCTCGAGGCCGATGAACGCCACGCCCTCGACCCCCTGGAGGATTATTACAGCTCACAGCCCGAGTTCGAGCGCGTCAGGGACCGGGGCGTCATGCGCCACAACGGTACCGGCGAGGATGTCCTTTCCCTCGGAAAGACCTTCTCGTTCACCATTCTCGACAACGTCCTCGACCACATGAAGGACCCGGCGCGCGTTCTCCGCGGCATTCACAGGAGCCTCGAACCCGGGGGAGTCGTGTTCATCAGCCTCAATATCTATACCAGGTTCGGTGCCCTCGTCCGAAATATCATGGAATGCCTCGAGATCGACAAGGGCCACCCCTTCAACTTCTCCCGGTCCTCCGTCGTCACTCTTCTTCGCAAGAGCGGGTTCAAGGTCCTGTGGTCGCAGACGGAAGACTACCGCACCCAGAAAAAAGAGTACAGGCGCTCGGGAGATCTAAGAAAGGTGCTCAAGAGCTCTCTCGGCGTCGTTGATTTCAGGTTCGACGCCTTTTGCAGGAAGGTCTGATGGCGCTTCGCTATCTCCAGCATCTGTGTGCCTGGCCGGTCATCTGCCGGAACCAGTGGATGACGCCCGGCGAGCTCGTCGCCATGCAGGAGCGGGCGTTGAGGCGCCTTGTTGCCCACGCGTACGCCAGGGTCCCCCACTATCGCAGGCTCTTCGACTCTGAGGGACTGCACCCCGGCAGCATCGTCACCCTGGACGACCTGAGGAAGGTCCCGGTCCTGACAAAGGAGATGGTGCGTGCCGGCTATCCCGGGGACATCCTTGTGTCCGGTCTCGACCGGTCCGAGTGCTCGCCGCGCATGACGTCCGGATCGTCGGGCAACAAGCTGGAGGTGATGCTCGACCACAGGGTGGCCGCGCTGTACCGTCTCATGCAGTTGAGGCAGCTCACCGGCCTGGGCTACAGGCCCTGGGACACGATGGCGTACGTGCGTTTTACACCTCCGGTGACCAGCATTGTGCCGCAGAAGATGGGGCTCTTCAGGCGTTCCTTCATTCCCCTCGAGTGGGGTCCGGAGCGGCAGGCGGAGGAGGTCCTCCGCACGAGGCCGCGGATCATCAACGCCTACCCGTCGGTGCTCTACCTGCTGGCGAAGACGCTGGGCAGGGAGGATGGGAGGCGCCTCAAGCTCAAGTTCCTCATGTCGAACTCGGAACTCCTGACGGCGCACGCGAGAGAATGCATGGAAGACGTGTTCGGGTGCAAGGTCTATGACGATTACTCGTGCCTGGAATTCTCCGCGATAGCCTTCGAATGCAGGATGCAGAAACTTCATGTCGCGGCGGACAACGTGATCGTCGAGGTGCTCGACGACAGGGGCGACCGGCTTCCCGCGGGGGAGCCCGGGAGGATGATCGTCACATCCCTCAACAATTATTCCATGCCCTACATCCGTTACGAGATAGGCGATGTCGGGGTCCTGTCCGGGGGGAAATGCCCCTGCGGCAGGCGCTTCCCCGTTCTCGAGGCCATTGTCGGAAGGTGCGATGATTTCCTGGTCATGCCTTCGGGACGGCTCGTCGATCCGCAGACGGTGGTGTTCCAGATCGAGACCATCCCCGAGGTGAGGGAATTCAGGGTCATCCAGCAGGAAGACGGGAGCCTCACGGTGAGCATCGTCCCCGAGGGGGTGGTGGAATTCATGAGGATCAGGGAGCAGATAGCCGAGAAGCTGAAGGTGCTTTTCGGCGGCACCCTTCCCGTTGATGTTATCGAAACAACAGCACTGGACAGAGGGTCAACGGGCAAGTTGAGGTCCGTATTCTCGCGGAGGTCCCGGGACGTCCGGGCCTCTCCCGGGTGACGATCGCGACGGCGGTACCCTCAAGAAAAGAGTTGAATACGTCCCTTCCGACGGAACCGTCATCGCCGGTTTCCACGGAAGGGTGGACAGATTTTTTGCCGATGCACCGTGGGGATATGCAAGATCGTAGGGGTCGGCGCAAACAAGTGATAAAAGGAGTGCATCATGGCCAGATCATTAAAGAAGTGTTTTATTTATCTCGCTTTACTGGGTCTCTTCATGCCCGGCATCAGCGGCGGTTCCTTTGCCGATGTCATCATTGACAACGGGGGTGCGGGGACGTCCTACACGGGGACCTGGGCCGCCTCGGGAGGCACAAACCCCTACGGCGCCTCGAGCCTGTGGTCCCGCAACGGTACCACGTACACCTTCACCATGAGCGGACAGACAGCCGGGACCTACGAGGTCCTCATGTGGTGGTCGGGATATTCCTCACGGGCGACGAATGTCCCTGTGGTCATAAACCACGCGGGCGGCACGGCGAACACCACCGTTAACCAGCTGCTGAACGCCGGCCGGTGGAACAGTCTGGGCACCTTCTCCTTCGACGGCAGCGGCTCCGTAACGATCACGGCAGCGGCGGGCGATACCTTAAGCACCTGCGCCGACGCGGTCCAGTTCAGGTTTGTTTCTTCCAACGCCGCGCCGACGGCGACGATCGATTCGATCTCGCCCAACCCCGCCAGCCCGGGTGAGTCCATCACCCTTACCGGCCACGGCACCGACACGGATGGCACCATAACCGCCTGGGAATGGATCTCCTCCATAGACGGTACCATCGGTGCCGCGGCTTCCCTCATCACCTCGACGCTCTCCGAGGGCACCCACACCATCACCTTCCGGGTGAAGGACGACGAAGACGCTTGGTCTGCCGGGGCGACGGCATCACTCACCGTCGGCACCCCGTCGGTGGAGGTCATCATCGACAACGGGGACACGGGGACGTCCTACACCGGCAGCTGGCCTGTTTCGGGTGCTGCCGATCCTTACGGAACGAACAGTGTCTGGTCCCGCAACGGTGTCACATACACCTTTGCCATGAGCGGACAGGCCGCCGGAGACTACGAGGTCTTCATGTGGTGGTCGGGATACTCGTCGCGGGCATCAAGCGTCCCCGTGGCCATAAACCACGCGGGCGGCACGAGCAATATCACCGTAAACCAGCGGCTGAACTCGGGCCAGTGGAACAGTCTCGGCACCTTCTACTTCGGCGGCAGCGGCTCGGTAACGATCACAGCGGCGACGGGCGATACATTGAGCACCTGCGCCGACGCGGTCAAGTTTGCCCTTGTCTCCTCCAACTCGCCTCCGACGGCGACGATCGATTCCATAACACCCAATCCAGCCAGCCAGGGTGAATCCATCACCCTTACCGGCCACGGCACCGATACGGATGGCACCATCACCGCCTACGAGTGGACCTCGTCCCTGGACGGCGCCATCGGTGCCGCGGCCTCCTTCTCCACCTCGACGCTCTCCGTCGGGACCCACACCATCACCTTCCGGGTCAAGGACGACAAGGACGCCTGGTCATCGGGAGCTACAGCATCCTTGGTGGTCAATTCCGGCACCCCCTCGGTGGAGGTCATCATCGACAACGGGGGCGCGGGGACGTCCTACACCGGCAGCTGGCCTGTCTCGGGCGGCACCGATCCGTACGGAACGAACAGTGTCTGGTCCCGCAACGGCGTCACATACACCTTTGCCATGATCGGGCAGCCCGCCGGCAACTATGAGGTCTTCATGTGGTGGTCGGGATACTCGTCCCGGGCATCAAGCGTCCCCGTGGCCATAAACCACGCGGGCGGCACGAGCAATATAACCGTCAACCAGCGGCTGAACTCGGGTCAGTGGAACAGTCTCGGCACCTACTACTTCGACGGCAGCGGCTCCGTAACCATCACCGCGGCCACGAGTGACACGTCAAGCACCTGCGCCGACGCGGTCAGGTTCGGGCTTATCTCCTCCGTAACGTCGCCGATAGCGGACTTTTCCGCCAACACGACCTCGGGGACAGTTCCGCTTACAGTCCAGTTCAGTGATGAGAGCCTGGGAACGGTAACGTCATGGCTCTGGAGCTTCGGCGACGGTTCGACGAGCACCGCGCAGAACCCTTCACACACCTATACCGCCACCGGCTCCTACACCGTTTCGCTGACGGTGACCAATTCCGTGGGCTCCGACACGAAGTCCGTGGGGCAATACATCAATCTTGTCAGTTCCGGGGAGCACATCTATCTCTGCGACGGCTACTCGAAGGACGCCCTCTTCATACCCCACGCCAATACGCTCCTCCAAGGCATGGGCGCCTATCTGGATAACGGTGTCTGGGTCTATCAGGATACCGTGCGGGGAAGGACATTCTACATCCACTCTGTCACGGACCCGGCCACAATGGCGGCAGCTCTGAAACAGCAGGGCGCCCACATCGTTTTCAACGGGCACGCAAATTTCGGTCTCGGGGCCACCTTTGCCACGATAGAAGAGACCGGCGCCCAGGAGATAACGACGATCAGGTACATCGATGACGATCGCTTCACCAATTTCTCTTCCGACATGGCATCGGTAAAGGTCGACGGCGTCCAGTACGGCCAGGCATACCCGAACTGGCTGCCCATTTACAAGGACGGGACGAGCGGTATCATGCCCTACACCTTCCTCGAAGGCACCCCCCCTTACAATTACTACCTGACGTACAAGGTTCCCGGTGATCCTACAGTCTACAGGATCGAGCTGGCCGACGGCACCTGGCTGGAGAGGTTCCCCGATTCCGCCACGCCTGCCTGGTTCTCCGCGACCGGTGCCGAGCCCACCCCTGCGGCGCATCCGGAGTACTTCATCGTCAACAACGACACGGACTTCAACAGGTGCGATTTCACCGGCACCTGGCCCTTCGGCAAGGTGCCAGGGGGAGGGTATATGGGAGAAGACGGGTACCTGGGTTACAACTACCAGTACCATGCCGCTGGCACGGGCGCGAATACGGCGACGTGGACGCTGGTTGTGAACAACCCCGGCTATTACGCGGTCCTTGCCTCCTGGTATCCTTCCGCCCTCAATGCAAGCAACGCGAAATACACCATTAATTACGCCGGCGGCTCAGCCACTGTGGAGGTTGACCAGAGGCAGTCGGATCTGATCAATGCGCTGGGCTACTACTACTTCGATAATGGCATCTATACCGTCCGTCTCAGCGACAACGCCAACGCAAGGGTGGTGGCTGACATGGTGGCCTTAAGCGCGGTTGCCAACCCGGAGAAGATATTGCAGGCCGAATTCAATGTGAACGTGATCTCCGGGACATCACCGCTTGCGGTCCAGTTCACCGACCTCTCCGGCCTGTATTCCATGTCGGACACGGCGACGACCATTACCAGGTGGAACTGGAATTTCGGGGACGGCGGGACGAGCAGTCAGCAGCACCCGGCCCACACATACTCGGCTGCCGGCACCTACACGGTGACCCTTACCATCACGGACAGCACCGGCGCGACGGACACGGAGACGAAGACGGGCCTTATCACGGTGAGCAGGACGCCTGCGCTTCGCGCCCAGTTCACTTCGGCAAATCGCATGGGGTCCGACAGGACGGTGGTGAAATTCATCGACCAGAGTTCGGGGAACATCACGGCCTGGTCCTGGAATTTCGGGGACGGCGGGTCGAGCACACAACAGAACCCCACCCACACCTACACGACCCCGGGCACGTACACGGTGTCCCTCACCGTCACCGGCACGGCCGGCAGCAGCACCGAGACGGAGACAGGTTTTGTGAACAATATAATAGGTCTCGTCTATGCCGATAACACCGCTCATGATAAGCCGCACTTCTATTCGCGGACGGCGGGGACGCCCATCACCTTCGGCAAGGTCATTCTCGATACACGGCGGGCGAAGATACCCGATGAAGACCTCAAGTACTCCCGCATGTTCTACGGGTCCTGCAATTCCTGCTCCTATTACGGGGNNCAGCGCGGCGTCATGTTCTGCACCACCGGTGACAGCGATTCCTACACTGCCATCGATTATCTTGAATACTACCTGAAGGGGTACACGGACGAGCAGATCCTGTCGCGTATCAACTCCATCCAGCCGATCCATGAGCTGATCAACTTCAACCTCAAGCCGCCTTCACTGAGGTGACACGCGGCATTCTGTGAAAAAAAACCATGACGCAAGGAGGCAGTCGTGAAAACTGAACCAGGAAGGAAATTATCCGTTGTTCTCTTGATGCTTTTCATTCTCTTCGGTGCCGCCGGCGGTTCCTTTGCCGATGTCATCATCGACAACGGCGGCACGGGGACGTCCTACACCGGCACCTGGTCCCTGTCGGGCGCCACCGATCCTTACGGCGCCTCCAGCCTGTGGTCACGCAACGGCACCACGTACACCTTCACCATGAGCGGACAGACAGCCGGGACCTACGAGGTCCTCATGTGGTGGTCGGGATATTCCTCACGGGCGACGAGCGTCCCCGTGGCGATAAACTACACCGGCGGCACGAGCAATGTCACCGTCAATCAGCTTGAGAACCCCGGCCGGTGGAACAGTCTCGGCACATTTTACTTCGACGGCAGCGGCTCCGTAACTATCACCGCGGCGACGGGCGATACCTTAAGCACCTGCGCCGACGCTGTCCAGTTCAGGCTCGTCTCCGGGAACGCCGCCCCGACGGCAACCATCGATTCCATAACACCCAGCCCTGCCAGCCAGGGTGAATCCGTCACCCTTACCGGCCACGGCACCGACACGGACGGCACCATCGCCGCCTACGAGTGGACCTCCTCCATAGACGGCGCTATCAGCACTGCGGCCTCCTTCGCCACCTCGACACTCTCCAGCGGCACCCACACCATCACCTTCAGGGTGAAGGACAACGAAGGCACATGGTCTCCGGGCTCCACCGCATCACTCACCGTCGGGACCCCGCCGGCGGAGGTCATCATCGACAACGGGGACGCGGGGACATCCTACACCGGCACCTGGGCTGTCTCGGGTGCAACAGGCTATTATGGCACCAACTCTGTCTGGTCACGCAACGGCGCCACGTACACCTTCACCATGAGTGGACAGGCCGCCGGCAAATACGAGGTTTCCATGTGGTGGTCGGCATATTCCTCGCGGGCGACGAGCGTTCCCGTGGCGATAAACTACACGGGCGGCACCGGCAATGCGACCGTCAACCAGCAGCAGAATGGAGGCCAGTGGAACAGTCTCGGCACCTTCTACTTTGCCGGCAGCGGCTCCGTTACGATCACGGCAGCCGACGGTGATACCTTAAGCACCTGTGCCGACGCCGTGAGGTTCACCCTCATCTCCTCCAACACCGCGCCGACGGCAACCATCGATTCCATAACCCCTTCTCCGGCGGGCGAGGGTGAGCCTGTAAGCTTCACGGGCCACGGCACCGATGCGGAAGGCGCCATCACCGCCTACGAGTGGACCTCCTCCATCGACGGCACCATCGGCACTGCGGCCTCCTTCTCCACCTCGACGCTCAACCCGGGCACCCACACCATCACCTTCCGGGTGAAGGACAACGAAGGACTCTGGTCCGCCGGGGCAACGGCGACCCTCATCGTCGGTGAGCCTTCCCTGGAGGTCATCATCGACAACACCGATTCCACGATATCGAAGACCGGAGATTGGTATGCCTCGGGCGCGACGGGCTATTACGGCACCAACTCCGTTTGGTCCCGGGACGGGGCAACCTTCACCTGGCAGTTCACACCGACGGTGTCGGGTATTTACGATGTCTCAATGTGGTGGACCACAACGTCGACGCGGAGTGCCGCCATACCGGTCTTGATCAACCACGCCGACGGATCCCAGACGGTTACGGTCAACCAGCTCGAGAACGCCGGGCAGTGGAACACACTGGCCAGCTCCCTTGTCTTTCTTTCCGGTGTTACCTACAACATCACCATCAGTACGAGGCCTTACCCGGCAAGCACCTGCGCCGACGCGGTGAAGTTCACGCTGAAGAAGACCATGCCAACGGGTTACATAGACTCCATCTCCCCGAGCCCGGCCAAACTCGGAGGATCTGTCACCCTGACCGGCCACGGCGAAGGCACGCTGACCGCATACGAATGGTCCTCCTCCATCGATGGTGTCATAGGGAGCCAGCCAACGGTGACCCTGTCCACTCTCAGCGCCGGGGCTCACACCATCACATTCAGGGTCAAGGGCAAGAATGGCGTCTGGTCCCATCCTGTCACACAGGAACTGGATGTCGTGGTCATCATCGACAACACCGATTCCGCCACATCGAAGACCGGAACCTGGTCCACTTCCACGTCAACGGGCTATTACGGCACCAACTCCGTCTGGTCCCGCGACGGGGCGACCTTCACCTGGACATTTACCCCTCCTTCGGCGGGTTACTATGACGTGTCAATGTGGTGGACCACATCATCGACGCGAAGCTCCTCAATACCCGTTGTGATCAACTACGCCGGGGCGTCGAAAACGGTCACGATCAATCAGCTCGAGAACGGGGGCCAGTGGAACAGTCTCGGTGTCTATGAATTTGCCGCCGGGACGACCTACAACATAACGATCACCGCTCAGGCCAACCCGACAAGCACCTGTGCCGATGCCGTCAGTTTTCTCAAGGCCGGCCCTACCGTTCCCGTCGGGAGTTTTTCCGCCGATGTGGTCGAGGGGAACGCGGGAATGACCGTCCAGTTCACCGACAGGAGCCTCGGAATGGTGTCGTCATGGCTCTGGAATTTCGGGGACGGCACGACGAGCACGGAACAGAATCCATCGCACGTCTACGCCAACGCGGGCTACTACACGGTTTCGCTGGCAGTTTCGAATTCGGCCGGTTCATACACAGAGACGATGTCCCAGTACATCCACACGGTCCCGGTCGAGGAGAACATCTATCTCGTTGACGGTTATGCCAAGGACGCTGTCTTCATCAACAACGCGAAGATAATCCTGGCGAACCTGGGGGCGACCCAGGTCGGCGATGCCTGGGTATACAGCAACGCCCGGACAGGAAGGACCTTCAGGACCCGCTTTATAACCACACCTTCGGGTTTCATGGCGGCGTTGAAAGAGCAGAACGCGCACGTCATCTTCAACGGCCACTCCAACTTCGGTCTCGGGGCGTCCTTCGCCCAGGGCAACGAGGTCTACGTGCAGGAGATGGACAACGTCTATTATATAGACGATGACCGCTTCACACACACCTCCACCCCGATGGTATCGGTGAAGGTCGATGGCGTCCAGTACGGTCAGGCTTACCCGAACTGGCTGCCCGTCTTCAAGGACGGGACGAGCGGGATCATGCCCTACACCTTCGCCGAGGGCCTGCCTCCCTACAATTATTACCTGACCTACACGCTCGACGGCGATCCCACATTCTACAAGATCGAGCTCTCCGACGGGAGCTACCTCCAGAGGTTTCCCGATTCAGGTGTTTCCCCGTGGTACTCCGCCTATGGTCTCGCCCCCGATCCCATGCTGAACCCCGAGTACTTCATCGTGAACAATGCCACTGATTTCAACCGGTGCGACTTTGTCGGCACATGGCCCATCGCGAAGGAGAGCGACGAGACAAAGATCGAGTACATGGGCTACAACTACCAATACCATGCCGCGGGCACGGGCGAGAACTCGGCCACATGGACCGTTGTGGTCAAGACCCCGGGATACTACAAGGTCTCGACCTCATGGCAGTCGGGCAGCAGCAACGCCTCGAACGCCGTCTACAGGGTCCAGCATTACGGCGGCTATACGGACGTTGAGGTCGACCAGACGGTAGCGCCGCCGTCAGGAGGGTACGGCCTGGGTTCCTTCTATTTCGATCAAGGCAGTTACACCGTCCGGTTGACGGACAGCGCGAACGGAAGGGTGGTGGCCGATTCCATAATGTTCACCTCCCTTGCGGGTCTCACGAATATGCTTCAGGCGGAGTTCAGTCCCGGCGTCATATCGGGGTCAGCGCCCCTTACGGTCAAGTTCACGGACTACAGCGAGGCATCCTTAAGCTCCGGCGCGAGCATCGCGAGCTGGTTCTGGGACTTTGGCGACGGCACGACGAGCACCGAGCGAAACCCCCAGCACACCTACTCGAATTCGGGCGTGTACACGGTCAGCCTTACCATCACGACGACCGGCGGGGCACAGGACACGGAGATCAAGACGGGCCTCATCGCGGTGGGCCAGACGGCCGCCCTCAGGGCCCAGTTCGCGGCAAAGAGCCGCATTGTCACAGGTTGGACGCCCGTTCAGTTCATCGACCAGAGCTCGGGGGGTCCCACGAACTGGTTGTGGAATTTCGGCGACGGCACGACCAGCACGGAACAGAATCCTGCCCATAACTTCTTGACCGCCGGAATATACCCGGTGACCCTCACGGTCACATCTGCCAGCGGAAGCAGCGCAAAGACGAAGTCGGACTATGTCCAGAGTTTCTCCATAGACGCCATCATCGTGGCGGACAACCCGTACCACTACAAGCCTCATTTCTCAGGCTTCGGCGGCTTCTATGACAAGACCATCCTGTACGGCAACACCGGGGTGACCTCGAGCGAGCTCAAGTACGCCCGCCTCTTCTATGGTTCCTGCAACTCCTGTAACTACTACGCGGGGATCTACCACCGCGGCATCCTGATCTGCACCACGAGCGATACGGATCTCTATACGGCCCTCAATTACTTCCAGGATTACCTGAGCGGGATGAGCGACGTCGAGATCTTGACCCACCTCAACACTATTCAGGACACCCACGAGATGCTCAACTTCAACCTCAAGCCCCCGTCGCTAAGATGATAGACCTGCTGAGATCCATCCATCACTATTCGTCCCATTTTGCACAGTTCCCGAGACTGCTCCAGGGGATCGCGCAGCCCCATCCCGGCTGCGCCCCCCCGGGGAAATCCCGGGCCGCCATCGCCCTCGACCACCTGTACCTCTTCTTCGTGCTCAAGGTCGTGCCCGTCAACTATTACCTTTTCGAGTTCCAGTTCAAAGACCGGAAGCATTTCAGGGAATACATGGACGAGACCGTGGCGCCGCTTCTGAAGCACAGGTTCTACAAATGCCTGTGGAACGACAGCTACAGTTCCCTCGTGAACGACAAGCACCTTTTCCATTGCCTGTGCCGGTATCATGGCATATCTGTCCCGGAGCTCTACGGTATGTGTGCCCGGTTGCCGGGCGACAACGACCCCTGCCTCGTCAGTGTGATGGACGCGCGGGGTCTCGACAGGGTGATCCTGAAACCCCGGGGCGGGGTACAGGGGAGGGGGATCTATTTCGCGCGGCGCAACGGGCGGGGGATCGAGTTGAAGGCCGCGGCGACGCCGGAAGTCGCTCCGGGGGGGGGATTTCATCGTTCAGGAAGTGATCGGGCAGCACCCGCGCATGGAGGGCATGAACCCTTTTTGCCTGAACACCATACGCCTCATCACGCTTCTCACCCGCGACGGTGAGGTGGAGTTTCTGGCCGCGATGCTGCGGACGAGTTCAGACGGGACGGCGGTCGATAATTTCTCACTGGGGGGGATTGTGGTCGGGGTGGACATCGAAACGGGGAAACTCAAAGAGCGTGGCTTTCAGAAGACCACGCACGCGGTGGAGTTGAGAAGACATCCCCTCACAGGTGTCGTTTTCAAGGGTTTTGAGGTCCCCTACTGGAACGAGGTGAAGGAAACGGCGGCAAAGGCGCAAAAGGTTTTCAGCGAGCTCAAGACGATCGGTTGGGACCTGGCGGTCTCGCCTTCCGGCCCGGTGATGATCGAGGGGAATATCGAATGGGGAACCACGGGCATCCAGGCCACGAACGGGGGACTCCTGACGCAGAAGAACAGGGCTCTTTTTGCCCGGTACGGGCTAACGTTTCACACTTAAAGAGGTGCAACCATGTCAATTCATAACGCGACAGGAGCGGTGAGTACCCTGCGCAGGATCGGGCGGTATATCTTTTCCAGGACCACGATGGTTTTTTACGAGTATCACTACAATAACCCGAGCCCCTGGAGTTGCCCGCGGAACGGGTTCGTTTTCAGGCCCCTCGCGATGCCCTCCGACCATGACAGCCTGTCGGAGATACTCGCCATCCAAGAGGGCACAGAGCACGTTTTCAGGCCCATTGACGTGGAGGAAGCCGCGAGGCGACTGGAGGAGGGTGAAGCCTGCTATATCGGGGAAGACGCGGGCAGGATCGTCGGGTATTCCTGGTTTGCGAAGGGGGAGAAGTACATTCCCGAGATCGAATCGACCATCCGCCTCAGGCCGTCGGATCTTTATCTCTACAATTCATACATATTGAAGGATTACCGCCGCCGCAACATAGTCGGCGGCAATGTCGACGCGGCCAGGAAAGACCTCGTCCCCCGGGGTTTCACCCGGGAGATCACCGCCACCATGAAGTGGAACAAGGCCGCGGGAGGGTCCCTTTTGAAAGCGAAGTTCCAGGTCGCCGGCACCGTGACGGCGGGTTATTTCCTGACCTTCAGGTACATGATCAATGGTTGCGGGAATATTGCCTTCCGGAACGAGACCGGCATGTTCGGCCTCTATCGAAAGATCTTCCGCAGGCTCGGGTTCCCGTCGGTTCGCCAGGTTTCATCATGCCCGGATCGACCCGACGATGGTGTACCGGGTCGTGGCGCCGGCATGTCGGAAAAGCCCCTTGCGCCTCGACGGGAGTTGCTCACGTGAGCGACGGTCTCACATTCCATGAATAGGGGTGAAACCGAAAAGAGGGTTCATGGCCGGTTTTCTGCCTAAGGTGAGACGGTATATGTTCTCACAAAAGACGATGATGCTCTACACGCAATCGATCAAAGACGTAGCCTCCATGGATATCAGGTGCGCGGAAGGTCTCCTGTGCAGAGAGCTGTTGCCCCGGGACCGCGGGACCTTCGCGAAGCTGCTCGGGACCCAGAGAAAGAGGGAAACCCTTTTTCAGCCCGTATTCGGTATGGAGGATGTCGAAGAGCGCGTAGCGAGGGGGGAGCACTGCTTTGTCTGTGAGGACGGGGAACGGATCGCGGGGTATATATGGTTCAGTCCCCGCGAAAAGTTCATCCTCGAGATCAAGGTCACACTGCAACTGCAGGACGGCGATGTGTATGCCTACAACGCCTACGTCGACGAGGAGTACAGGGGCAGGAACATCACCCCGTCGATCCTGGTCGCGGCCTGCCGGGTACTTCTGCCGGCAGGCTTCACGAGGCTTCTGCTTGTCACCATGGACTGGAATGAAAGCACGCACAGGACCCTGAAGAAAGCGAAGTTCCTGTGCAAAGGAAATCTCACCGCTGGATATTTTGCCACGATCCGGTTCATGATCAATACCTGCGGCGATATCGACACGTTGAACAACGCGGGCCCCTTCGAGCTTTACGGAAAGCTTTTCCGCAAGGTTGCGGCGGCCCTTTCCGGAAAGGGCGCGACCGCGCGCCCGAGGATGGTGTGATCAATGATCGACTGCATCTTCACAGGCGACATAATGCCCGGGGCAAGACGGGTGGACGAAGTGCCCGATCCGGGGCTCCTCGGGCACTTCAAAGAGGCCGACCTGGTCGTCGGCAACCTGGAATGTCCCATCGTCTCGGAGCCGCCCGCTGTCATGGACACGAGGAAGATACCCCTGTGGTCGGACGCGGCCAACCTGCCGATACTCACGAGCTTTGGTTTTACCCATGTGAGCATGAACAACAACCACATCTTCGACCTCTTCGAAAAAGGCCTCGATGAAACGCAGGGTCTTCTCGACAACGCGGGTATCGGCGCCTTCGGCATCGACTACGGGGTGCTGTCCCAGTATCGCCGCGTGAGCGTCAAGGGGATCACCCTGGGGATGGCGGCGGTCAACTGGGTGGAGACGCGGTTCTGCGGCCACCTTTCCAGGGATCTCCGTGATCTCGACGTGGGGTCCCTGAAGAAAGACTGCGATTTTCTCATCATGTTCCTCCACTGGGGCGACGACCACAACATCTTCATCAACGCCGACCAGCAGGAGGCGGGCAGACGGCTCATCGACCAGGGCGCCGACCTCGTCATCGGCCACCACCCCCACGTGACGCAGGGCAGCGAGGTCTACAAGGGGAAGCACATATTCTACTCCCTGGGAAACTTCATCTTCACGCCCCGGGAGGAGTACGAGAGCCTGCCCTACAGCATACGCTACGAGGACTGCAGGGAGAATGTCCTCTTCCAGCGTCCCGAGTGCAAGATCGGCATGTACGTGAGGGTGGTCTTCGACAGGACGGGTTATGAGGTCGCCGGGGTGTGTCCCGTGTACCGGGAGGAGACACTTCCGGCTGTGCTGCCTGCCTCTCTCGCATCCTTCTTTGACGGTATGCTGGAACAGATGAACAGCCAGGTGGCGGGATCGGCGTATGAGCTCAACGAGGCGGGCAGGAGGATGATCCTCACCCGGTACACCCTGCCCCTTATCCTGACGCATCCCCTTTACTGGCCCGTTTTCTTCAGAAAGCTCAATGTGGGGAAGGCCGTGCGCTTCGTAAGGCAAGGGAGGGTGGGAAAGCTATGGAAAAAGTGATCGTTCTGACAGCGCGGGAACTTGGGTACCAGGTCGTAAAGGCCCTCGCCGCGGAGGGTATCGGCAGCATCGTGATCTACGGGCACGAGCCCGACGAGATCGCCCAGTTCTCGAAGCACGTCATAGAGACCCACGAGATACCCGGTTACTTCGACAGGCAGGGCGTCCTGACCGACTTCCTCCTCGAGAGGAAGGATGAATGGAAGGGAACGCTCATAATCCCCACCGACGACTATGGGGTCAAATTCCTCGCGGCCAACAGGGACAGGCTGTCCGCTCACTACGCTATCCCCGCGCCCGATCTCGATGTCGTAAACACCATTGTGGACAAGAAGTCCCTCTATGCCGTCGCCCGGCGCATCGGTGTCCCGGTGCCCGCCATTTACTCCCCCCGAACGATGGACGAGCTCCGGTCCCTGGAAGGGGTTCTCAGGTTCCCCTGCCTGGTAAAACCGGGTCTTGCGCATCTCTTCATACGGGAATTCGGCCTCAAAATGTTCGAGGTCCACAGTTTCGTCGATCTGGTGAGGCACTACAGGGAACTCACCGACGACTTCACGTCCGACAGGTTCGAACTGATGATATGCGATATCATTCCCGGCCCGGACAGCAGGCAGATGGTCCAGTACGTTTCTTACATGGACAGGTCGGGAGAGGTGCTTGCCTCCATGACGTCGAGGAAGCTCAGGCAGGACCCGCCGCGGTACGGGCAGGGGAGGGTGGCGATAAGCGAGAGGGTTGACGGCGTCGATGAGATCAGCCGCAGGCTCCTTGCGGAGCTCGGCTATCACGGGTTCTCCGAGATAGAGTGGAAGTACGACCCCCGCGACGGGACGTACAAGCTCATCGAGATCAATCCCCGGTTCATATTCTACACGGGACTCTGCGTCGCCTGCGGTATCAACTTTCCGTACATCCAGTACGCGGACCTTGTTCTCGGCAGGAAGATCAGGATCGGCTCCTTCAAAGAGAACGTCTATTGGATCCACGAATACGCGGACGCACTCCATACCGTGCTGAACCATCGCTTGGAAGACCTTTCGCTCAGGGACTACGTGAGGCCCTACCTGGGGAAGAAGTGTTTCGCCATATTCGATCCGAGGGACTGCAGGCCCTTCTTCGAACAGTGGAAACAACACGCTGGCAATGTGATCAGGAGGTGGAGGAACGCGAGGACCTCCCCGTTCAGAATAAACGGTGTTTCACCATGATAAACGTTCACGGTGTCATCGCCTGGAAGGAGGCAGTATGTGTGGCATTACCGGTGTTCTGAACCTTAACGGCGGGAGGCCGCCGGAGCCGTCCCGGCTCGTAAGGGCCAACGACGCGCTCTCGCACAGGGGGCCCGATGATTCGGGGACCTTCACCGACGGGCAGGTGGGGCTTGCGATGCGTCGCCTGAGCATCATAGACGTCGCGAGGGGCCACCAACCGTTGTCCAATGAGAATGGAGCCATATCCATCGTCTTCAATGGCGAGATATACAACCATCTGGAGTTGAGAGAAGAGCTCGTAAGGCGAGGGCACGTTTTCAGGACCAGGTCGGACACGGAGACGATCGTCCATGCCTACGAACAGTGGGGCATGGAAGGCTGCCTGTCGAGATTGCGGGGGATGTTCGCGTTCGCGATCTGGGACAGCTCCAGGCGCGCCCTTTTCCTGTGCAGGGACCGCATGGGGATCAAGCCCCTGTACTACGCGGAAGAGGGGGGCAGGCTCTACTTTTCCAGCGAGATCCGCGGTATCCTGCTGCAATCGGGGATACCCTGCCGCGTGGACATGGCCGCGGTCGATGCCTTTCTCACCGTCGGGTTCGTGCCGAACCCGCGCACCATCTGCAAGGGAATAAGGAAGCTTCCCCCCGCCCACTTCCTTACCGTGAGGAACGGGACAGTCACGATGAGGAAATACTGGGAGCTCGCCTACAGCGAGGGCAACGGCAGCACCGTTCGGGAGCTGACCGAAGAGTTCCAGGACCTTCTGGCGGAATGCATCGGGATGCACCTTATGAGCGAGGCGCCTCTCGGGGCGCTCCTGTCGGGCGGGATCGATTCGGCGACGATAGCCGCCTTCGCGCAGAGGTCTCTTTCGACACGCTTGAAGACCATATCCATAAGCTTCGACAGCTGCCGTCTCAACGAGGCCGATGCCGCCCGGGAAACGGCCGGTGCTCTCGGAACGGACCACGTTCCCGTCGCTTTCGGCAAGGACAGCATGGACGATTACCCGGAGGCCCTCTACTATCTGGAGGAACCCCTGGCGGAACCGGTGTTCGTCACCGAATACAACATGCACAGGGCGGTGCGGCAAAAGGGCCTCAAGGTCGTGCTCACCGGCGAGGGGTCCGACGAGTTGCTGGCCGGTTACCACTGGCACCGGGGCGAGGTCTGGTCAAGACCTCTTCTGGGACTGCCCTTCTTCCTGCGCGCCTTCGTGGCCGAGGGTCTTCTCCTGCGTTCCCGCGGTGCCGGCGCCATGGGGATGTACAGGGTCCTGCGGGAGGGGCGCAGTGAGGCGCAGGACCAGTACCGCGCGTGGCTCACCATCGGCGACCCGAAGATCAAGGAGCGTCTGCTTGCCCGCGAGGTCTCCGCGGCGTTAAAAGGCAATGGAGGATCGCTGCTCGATTCCTGGAAGGACCACCTTCCGGCCGTGGCGGGGCGGCCCTTGAGCGACCAGATGCTCTGGCTGCAGTCGCGGACGCGCATGGTCGACGACATCAACCACTCGCTGGACCGGATGAGCATGGCCCATTCCGTTGAGGCGCGCGTACCCTTTCTCGATCACAAACTGTGGGAGTTCTGCGCCTCGGTCCCCTTCCGTTTGAAGATCGACGGGACCTATTTCGATCTCACAGAGAAGTTTTTGCTCAGGAACGCGGTGAAGGGCATCGTACCCGAGGGGGCGAGGCTCCGCAGGAAGAAAGGCCTGGCGGCGCCCTACGAAACATGGCTCATGGGAAGCCGTCTGCCGGACTGGGCGGAGACGGCGCTTTCGGAAGCCGAGATAAAGAAGGTTGGAATCTTCGAAGCAAAAGAGGTTGCAAGACTGAGAAGAGAACACCAGGCCGGCCTGCCGGACCGGGCCACCCTGCTCATGGGTGTCCTGGCGCTCCAGACCTGGTCCCGTCTCTTCACGGGGTGACCGTTGCGTACCGCGAAACATGTCCCGTCGATGTTGGATAAGGTCATTCTGCTCAACGCCACTGGCCTGGGATACCAGGTGATGAGGGCTCTCGGCAGTCGGGGCGTTCGATCCGTCGTCATCTATGACCAGGAAAGCGAGGAGATCGGAAGGTATTCGAGATACGTGGCCGACCGCATCAAGGTCCCGCGCTTCATCGAGCAGCCGGAGCGCCTCCTCGTCTATCTTCTGGAGAACGGGCGGAAGTGGTCCGGCACATTGATCATGCCCACGAAGGATTACGGCGTCGAATTCCTGGCGAGATACAGGGACATGCTGTCGCGATACTACATAGTCCCGGGGCCCGGCCTCGATATCATCGAAGGCATCCTGGACAAGAACGTCCTGTACGAGAATGCCCGCCGGCTGGGGATCGCCGTTCCCGAAGCCTTTCGCGCGCGGTCCCTTGAAGAGTTGTACGGGTTCAGGAACAGGATAAAGTTCCCCTGTCTTCTGAAACCGGGTCGGGCCCACGTCTTCATAAGGCGTTTCGGCTTCAAGATGTTCGAGATTGAATCTTTTGAACAACTCGCGGGCGTGTACAGGGACCTTACCGGCAACGTTGCCGGTGACCCTTTCGGCATGATGATATGCGAGATCATCCCCGGTCCGGACAGTGAGCGGATGGTCCAGTTCGCTTCGTACATCGACCGCTCCGGGGAGGTCCTGGCCTCCATGACGACGCGGAAGGTCAGGCAGGACCCCCCGAGATACGGTCAGGGACGGGTAACGAAGAGCGAAAAGGTCACGGATGTCGACGAACTGAGCGGCAGGCTCCTTAAAGGGCTCGGCTACCACGGTTTTTCAGAGATCGAGTGGAAATACGACCCCCGCGACGGTCAGTACAAGCTCATCGAGATCAACCCCAGGTTCATATTCTATACCGCCCTGTGCACCTCATGCGGCATCAACTTCCCCTATATCGAGTACGCGGACCTTGTCCGGCATGAGAAGATACGTGTCCACTCCTTCAGGGAGAACGTCTACTGGGTGCATCTGTATAAGGACCTCCTCCACACGGTGCTGAACCATTCAATGGAAGGGTTCTCGATCCGGGAATACCTCCGCCCGTACCTGGGCAGGACGTCCTTCGCGATCTTCGATCCCTGGGACCCCAGGCCTTTCTTTGAGGAATGGAGGGAGCACGTGGGTAACATGCTCAGGAGAAGGATACTTATCTTAAGGTAAGCACGCCATGAGTGTCATCGTCACGAACGCGAAGAACAGGATCGCCTACACCGTGGTCAGGAGCCTCGGCGGAAAGGGGATACCCGTCTACACCGCCGATTTCGTGCCCCTGTCCATGTCCTTCGCGTCACGTTTCTCCAAAGGGCATTTCATCTACCCGTCCCCGTTCAGGGACCAGGCGGGCTTTATCGCGTCCATCGTTAAGAACGCGCGGCGCCTCAAGGCGGAAGTGCTCATACCCGTGTTCGAGGAGACATTTCTCCTGTCGAAATACAAGGACGAGATTTCGCGGCACGTCCGCATGGCCGTCCCCGATTATGACCAGGTCCTGACCGCGCACAACAAGGACAGATGGATGCCGTTGGCCCGGTCGCTCGGGGTGCCCGTGCCCCGGACCTTCGCGGCGGCGGAACTGAGGAAGGCGGGGCCGGAGGTTGCAGCCCTTACCTACCCCGTGCTCGTCAAGCCCAATCAGGGCGGGGGAGCCTGGGGCATCAGGGAGGCGGCGACGGAAAGGGAACTCGAAGCCATCCTTTCCGGGGACACCTGGTTCGGGCGGCCCTGGGAGAGGTTCTCCGTCCAGGAAAAGGTCGCCGGGACGGTGCATTGCGTGGCGATGCTCTTCGGCCGCGGAGAGTTGAAAGCCCATGTCGTCTACAGGCAACTGAGGGACCTTCCCTTCACGGGCGGGCAGGCGACGCTCAGGGTCAGTGTCGACAACCCCGCAGCTGTGGGCCATTTGAGGAGATTACTGGAGAGGCTCGCCTGGCACGGTATATGCCAGGCGGATTTCATCGTCGATGAGGCAACGGGCATACCCTACCTCATCGACATCAACCCGCGTCTCTGGGGCTCCCTGGTTCAGGGTATCGCGAGCGGCGTGGACTTCCCATACCTGCTCTACACCCTGGCCCGCGACGGCGACACGAGCCGTGTCGATGGTTTCACCAAGGGTGTCGTGACGCGATGGGTGTGGGGAGACCTCAGGACCTTTCCCGAGGCCTTAAAGAGCGCCGGAGACAAGATGGCATTTCTGAGAGAGTACTTCCGGCTCTTCAACAGGAAGACCGCCTTCGACGATCTCAGTCTCAGGGACCCCCTCCCCTTCTTGACCTTCGGCCTCGATTTCCTGGCAAAGATGGTGGGACAGAAAACGATCCATCCCCGGTCCCACGATTCGCTGGAAGGTGTCTGGGAATAGATGAGACCCGCAGAGTTCCTGAACAAACTGATACACAGGTCCCCCCTTCAGGCCGCGTCGGCTGTTTTTCGCTTCGCGCGGGGGTATGTCATCTCGTGCCTGAACTTCGAGAGACGCGCGCTGGTGTCGGTGCGGGGCGGGCTCCGCATAGTGAGGCGCGACGGGACCATATCGGTGGGCGACATGACCGACCTCTGGCCGGGGGTGAAACTCTCCTGCCAGGGGCGCGGCGGTGTTGACAGGGCCCGCATCAGGATAGGCAGGAACTGTTCCATCGGCGACAGGACCGAGATACATGCCGGCAGGCTCATCGATATCGGCCATGGCTCGATCATAGCCTGGGACTGTGTCATCATGGACCGGGACTACCATTCGACCGACAATGGTCCCGAGCTGGTCAGGCCCGTGACGATCGGGAACGGGGTCTGGATCGGTTGCCGGGCCATCATCCTCAAAGGGGTGACCATAGGCGAGGGGGCGGTCGTGGCAGCGGGCGCCGTGGTGACAAAGGATGTCTCTCCCTTCACCCTGGTCGCGGGCAACCCGGCGCGGGCCGTAAAAAGGGTGGCGGGTTGGCGCAAGGGCCGGCCCTCCCTCACTATCTCACGGAAGACATGACAGGAGAACCGTTGACAGGACCGATCACCGTCTTGCACCTTATAGCCCCGGCGCATTTCGGAGGGGCAGAAAGGGTCGTCCTCAGCCTTGCGGACGCCATAGACCGTTCGCGGTTCAATGTTCTCATCGGTTCCTTCGTGAATGCCCGTTTTCCCGACAATGAGTTCCTGGGGCAGGTGCGTGAGAAGGGGATCTCCGGAACCGTCTTCTGGTTGAGGCGAACCCTGGACATCGAGAACATTCCCCGTCTCGTGAGGTTCATCCGTTCCGAAGGGGTTGCCATCGTTCATACCCACGGGTACCGCTCCGATATTGTCGGACTTATAGCCGCCAGGCTGTCGTCCCGCCCCGTGATCGCGACGATCCACGGCTTCGTGCCCATCGACTCGCGGTTGCGCGTCTACGAGCAATGTGATCGCTTCGCGCTGCGCTTCTTCGATCTTGTGCTACCCGTCTCGGACCAGATAGAGCGGGGGTTGTGCGCAAGCGGTGTGCGCAGGGAGAGGATGACCACGATCCGTAACGCCATCGCACCCGGGGGCGGTGACGGGCCGAAGCGTTCGGCCTCCCCGCTTCCCCTTCTCAAGCGTGACGGAGACTTTCTGATAGGCGTTGTCGGAAGGCTGAGCCCCGAGAAGAACATACCGGGGTTTCTCGAAGCGGCCAGGGACCTGTCGGCAAGGTACGGTCATCTCAGGTTCGTCGTTGTCGGCGAAGGACCGGAACGGGAGGCCCTCAAGGGCCTGACGACGAGGTTGGGTCTCGACGGAAAGGTGAGATTCACCGGGTTCGTCGAGGAGATGGAAGAGGTCTATTCGTTGCTGGACATGCTCGTCATCTCCTCGTCAACGGAAGGGGTTCCGCTCACAGTCCTCGAGGCGATGAGGCACGGTGTACCGGTGGTTTCCACCGGGGTGGGCGGAATACCGGAGGTCATCGAGGACGGCGTGGACGGCCTGATCGTGGAGTCGGGAGACACGGGGGCGCTCTGCCGGGCCGTAGAAACGCTCGTCGTCGACGGCAACAGGTACATGGCGATATCCCGCAACGCTCAAAAGAAGGTCCTTCGCGATTTTGACCGTTCTTCATGGGCGCGGAGGATCGAAAGATGTTATCTGTCTATGCTCAATAAAAGGGAGGAATCGTCGAATGGATAAGCTCAGAGTCGGTATTGTCGGTTGTGGAACGATCTTTCACCACCACCAGGCCTTCATTCGCTCCTATCCCGGAGCCACCCTGTGCGCGGTGGCGGACAGGGACGAGAAGGCGCTGAAGAAGGCGAGCGACGTGTATGGCATCGCGAACTGCTACAGTGACCTCGAGGAGATGGCCCGCGCGGAAGCGACGGATGTCATCCACATCACCACGCCCCCTCAGACACACGCCGCGCTGGCCGAGAAGGCCATGAACCTGAAGAACCACGTCTTCGTCGAGAAGCCGCTGACACTCGACCACAGGAGCGCCGTGAGGCTTTACGACATCGCGGCGCACAACGGTGTGAAGCTGTGCGTCGACCACAACCATCTCTTCGATCCCTGGATGCTGAAGGCGAAGGAGGTATTGAAAGACCTCCGTCCCGGGGACGTCACCTACGTGGAAAGCTACTACGGCATAAACCCCCGCATCCCCGAGATCATGGGTTACCGGGAGGCGGGCGAGATATCCTGGATCTTTTCCCTGCCGGGAGGCCTTTTCCATGATTTCCTTTCCCATCCCCTCTACCTCATGCTGGAGTACACGGGCAGGCCCGTGAAGATGCAGACGATGGCCGGCTCGTGCGGGGCCCTTATCCAGGACCTGTCCGACGAGCTCCACATCATGGTGGAGGGTGAAAAGGCCATGGGCAAGCTGACCATCTCCTTCAACGCGAGGCCTTTCCAGCATTTCCTGAAGATCTACCACAAGAAGGCCATTGTCACCGTCGACTTCAACAATATGACCATGGTAGCCAACAGGCTGACGGGGTTGCCGGGGGCGGTTACGAAGATAGCAGGCAATCTCGGCGCGGCCCGCGCGCTGACCACGCAGACGTTCTCCAATGTGTACAGGTTCGTTACGGGAAAACTGAAGCCCTATTCGGGGATGAAAAACCTCATGCACGGTTTCTATGATTCCATCCTGCAGGCGACGGACACCCCCGTTCCCGCGGAAAGCGCGCTTGCCGTGCTCAAGGTCATGGACGAGGTATGGAAGGATGCCGGCAAGCTCCATCCCGTATTCAGGAACGTCTCCGCGAGGGCGGAAGTGGAATGGGCCCCAGCCAGGGGAAGGGTGCTCGTCACGGGGGCGGGAGGCTTTCTGGGTCGAAGGCTGACGGAGGTTCTCGTGGAGAAAGGGTATTTTGTCCGCGTTCTCGTCCGGAGGCTCACGGATGTGGATCCCTTCAGGGCCCTCGGCGTCGACGTCCATTACGGCGACGTGCGCGACGAACTTGCCCTGGCGCAGGCCATCGACGGGATGGATTTTGTGGTCCATGCCGCCGCCGCCCAGGAGGGCGACTGGGACACCTTTGACGCGACGACGGTCCGCGGGACGGAAAAGGTCATGAGGCTTGCCCGGCAGCTCAAGGTCAGGCGGGTGATCTATATCAGTTCCATGAGCGTTTACCATGTGAACGGCCTGAGGAAAGGTTCGGTGATAACGGAGGACGGACGGCTTGAAGAGAACCCCGGGGCCCGGGGATTCTACACCTTCTCGAAACTGGAGGCGGAAAAGGTGGCGAAGGGGTTGATGGCGACGAACGGTAACGGTAACGGCAAGGTCCCGGGGGTCATACTGAGGCCAGCAACCATATATGGGCCGAGGGGCCCCGTTTTCACGCCGCTCATCGGAGTTTCGCTCTTCGACAGGGTGTTCATGATACTGGGGAAGAAGAAGATGAGGCTGCCCCTCGTTTACATCGACAACCTCGTGGATGCAATCGCCCTGTGCATGGAGGATGACAGGGCGGCGGGCCAGACGTTCAACGTCATCGACGACGAGGGGACGACAAAAGAGGGCTACCTGAAGAAGCTTGCGTCAGAGGTCTTCCCCCGGTCCCGTTCGGTGTCCCTGCCCTACTGGTTCGTGCACTCGGCGGTCCATTTCCAGGAGGCTGTCTTCAGGATGATGCACAGGGACCCCGTGCTGACCCGGTACCGGCTCGGCTCCGCCTCCGCGGACGCGGCCTTCAGCAACGCGAAGATCAAGGAGTCCATCGGATGGCAACCCAGGGTATCCCTCGAGGAAGGTCTGTCAAGGACCTTCGAGTGGTTCAAGGAGAACGGAGAATGAGGGCGATGGGTGATGGGCTATGGGTTTGGGTAATGGCAACCGCAGAACGTAGAACGGTCTCGCGGAGGTTTGCCGGGTGAAGTCAATTATCCTGCTGTTGTGGATCCCGCCGCTCGTTTATCTCACCTTCAGTGTCTTCTACTACGCTTTCCTTGCAATCGCGTATTTCGTGACCAAGGACAAAGAGAAGGCCGCCGCGCCGGGGACCCGCCGGTACCTCCTTCTGATACCGGCTCACAACGAGGAGGCCCTCATAGGGAGGGCCCTCGCGAGCCTCACCCGGGTGGACTACGACCGGGATCGTTTTGAGGCCTGCGTCATCGCGGATAACTGCACCGACGGGACAGCCGGGATTGCCGCACAGCACAATGCCAGGGTGCTCGAGAGACACGATGCTTCAAGGAAGGGCAAGGGTTTTGCCATTGAGTGGGCCATGAAGCAGGTCGACCTCGGTGCTTTCGACGCGGTTGTCATCGCCGACGCGGACAACCTCATCGACCCCGGGTTCTTCCGCGGCCTCGATGAGGTCCTGGACGGGGGAAGACGCGCCGTCCAGTGCAACAACTGCCTTGCCAATTCCCGCGACACGGTTTTCACCGGGGTCATCCACCTTTCGAGGACGATCAACAACGAGCTCTATCATCATGTCAAGCACCGGATCGGCCTGTCGTCGTATCTCATGGGGAACGGTATGTGCTTCACGACGCGGCTCCTCAAGGAGCATCCCTGGATGACGGGGACGATGGCCGAGGATTACGAGTACTACGCGAAACTTGTGGCAAGCGGCGAGATCGTCGGGTTTGCGGCAAATTCCCGGCTCTATCACCAGGAATCGAGGGGGTTGAGGCATGCCTCGGGACAGCGGCTCCGCTGGTCGGCGGGACGCTTCGAGGTGGCGAAACGATACGGCCTCAGGCTCTTCATGCTAGGCTTGAAGGAGAGAAGCTACAGGATCGTGGACGCCTCTTTCCCCCTCATTCTGCCAAACCTGTCGCTCATGGTGAACATGACCGCCGCCGCTCTGGCGGCGGGCCTTGTCACGCATTATTTCATTCCCGCTCCCTTTGTTGTGCTTTGGCTCGCCCTTCTCATGGCGATGGAGGTGGCTTACTTCGTGAGCGGGGTCTACCTCACGGGGATGCCGGTCTGGAGGTTTCTCCATGCCATCGGTTTCGCGCCCCTCTTCCTTGTGTGGAAGGGCTGCATAGACCTCCTGGGAATATCGGGAAAGAGGACGAAGCAATGGGGAAGGTCGGGAAGGCTGTGAGACCGGCGGGTCCGCCGGTCCTGAATGAGGAGGCGAGAATGATATCGAAGACGCAGGCGGTCGCCGTGGACGACCACCTCCACCGTGTGAAGGATTTCCATGACGCCGATGCCTCACGGTATCGCGCCGACCGGTACCACTCGGAGACCTGTGAAGGGCTTGCGTATGTCACGCGCAGACAGATCGTCCTCGCGATGGCCGACGTTGAGCCTGGCCGGGTCCTCGATGTCGGCTGTGGGCCGGGGATCCTCACCCGCGACCTGCTGAAGAAAGGGCACGAGGTCTACAGCGCGGACCTGTCGATAGGGATGATCCGGGAGGCGAGACGCGCCGCGTGTGCGGCAGAGGGTTCCGTGTTGCCGCACTTCATTGTTAGCGATGCCTCGAGGATCTGCGTTTCAACGGATCGCATGGATATGGTCCTCTCCATCGGGTTGATGTGCTACGTGAAGGACCACAGGGGCGTGCTCTCGGAGATCCTGAGGGTCCTCAGGCCCGGCGGTGTCGCCGTCATCCAGGTCAACAACATACGATGGCCGGGACTGTACCGCGCGTTCGTCCCCCTCTATCACCGGCTGAAGACCCTTATCGGCGCGAAGAGATATGACGGGCTGGATTTCGATTTCAATTTCTCTTCGCGGAAGAAGTTCCTCGATGATCTTGTGGAAATCGGGTTCCATGTGCTCGATATCGAGCGCTACGATTTCAGGGTTCCCTTTTTGGACATTCTCCTGCCAAGGCTATCCGTCACGATGGGAAAGCTCATGTTCAGGGGCAGGCACAGGTGGGTGTACAGATGCTTTTCCCACGGTCTTCTGATAAAGGTGAGAAAATGATCACTCCTTTTGGCCACTGCGGGACGGCCCGGGAGGGTCGGGCCGGACAGGCGCTGGGTATCGAGGGGAACGGTCGGGAACGGAAAAGATCGGGGCCGCACCGGGCCGGAGGAAAGGCGTCAGTGGTGCAGCCCCGATCCCTTTCGGGGTGGAAAGACCGTGTTACTGGCTCAGTATCCTGAGGTTTTTCGGAGCGGGTACCTCCGACGCGGGCGCTCCCGTGGGACCGACGTAGGAATCGGCCACGACGATATCGTCATAGTCGCGCGTGTGCTCCGTGGGCGCCGTCCACGAATGCCCGTACTGGTTGCCGCCGATCTCGACGTACCGTATGTACCAGCCGTCGGGCCACCAGGTGGCGTTCAGCGTTCCTTTGGAGACGCCGTTGACCCAGAATTCGGCCTTCTTGTTAACGAGGTCGATCTTGATCTCGTAGCAGACCCACGTGTTGGCGGTGTAATGGCTGTTGAGACTGTACCCGGTGAAAAAATGGTTACTGGAGCTCTGGGCGTCCCAGAGGTTCATCTGAATATTGCTTCCGTTCACCTGGAATTCGGGGATGAGGATCTGGCCATTCGACTGTTTCAGCCGGAACAGTTTCTGAAAATTGCTGAATGATTTTGTGGAATCTCTCTGGTACCAGCGCAGGTAGAGGAGGGTGTAGTTCCTGCCAAGGTCTTTTACGAGTATGTTTTCCCCCGTGGGCCAGCACTGCTCTTCCAGGTTGATGCGGAAGCCCCTCTTGTTCGTTGCGCCGGGGTTCGACCTTTCGGCGCCTCCGACGATCTGAGTGTTGGGGTTTCCGTAGTTCTTGCCGAGCGTATTGGAACCAAAGCTCATGTATCCCGTGGGCACGCCCGGGTTGGAAGAGCAATCCGACAGGCTGCAGTTGTAATCCCTGGTGAAGTTGTCAAAACTTTCCTGCCAGATGACCGTCGCATGACCTGTGTGACATATAGCGAGCAGTAACAATATCGCCATTCCTGTGATGATCTTTTTCACTTGTTTGCCTCCTTGCTTTCTCTCGGTGCTGCTTGTGCGGTCCGGTGATGTTCCGTCCGGTTGTCCCGCGGGCGCCCCGGGAAGGATCCCGCATGCACCCGCGAGGACCGTACTTCTATTATAGTCCATGGTGGTCGACATCCCCACGCGAATATTTCATGGGCTCCGTCTCAATAGTAACCGTACTTGAAGTACGCCCGTATGCTGTGGTTGGCCGTGACGTTGGAGAAGGTGTAGGAACTCACGGCGCCCACGTTGACCCCGTCGACAAGGACGTACCTGATGGAAAAACCCCTTTTCGGAGTTATCGTGAAGGACGTGCCGGACCCGGAGGTCACGCTCACGCTGCCCGATGGCGAAATGGTGCCCCCGTATGCGGCGTAGGCGCTGATGGTATGGGATGCGGTCGTGGAGCTCCTGGTGAAGTTGGCGGTGACGTATATGTTCCTCGTCATCTTTCCGCTGCATGTCGTGGACGTTCCCGCGAAGGCGCAGTCGCCGCCCCATCCGGTGAAAACGGAACCGGAGTCGGGCGCGGCCGTGATGGTCACCGCGGTGCCCGATGCGAACACCGTCCCTGACGGGTTCGATGTGATGGTACCCGAACCCGTGCCGGCCGTGGCAGTTGTCAGGGTGTACGTTGTGGTGCCGCTGCTTGATTGCGCGAAGGTCGCCGCGATGGTGTGGTTGGCCGTGACGTTGGAGAAGGTATAGGAACTCACGGCCCCCACCGACTGACCGTCGACGGTCACGTTGCTGATCGTGTAGCCCGAGGCGGGTGTTATCGTGAAGGATTTGCTGGAGCCCGAGCTCACGCTCACGCTGCCCGATGGCGATATGGAACCCCCCGTCTCCGCTGATGCATTGATGGTATAGGATGTAGTGGTTGTGTTCCTGGTGAAGTTGGCGGTGACGTATATGTTCCTCGTCATCTTTCCGCTGCATGTCGTGGACGTTCCGGCGAAGGCGCAGTCGCCGCCCCATCCGGTGAAGGTGGAGCCCGCGTCAGGCGCGGCCTTGAGGGTCACCGCGGTGCCTGACGGTAAAACCGAACCCGACGGGGTCGACGTGATGGTACCCGAACCCGTGCCCGCCGTGGTCAGCGTGAGCGTGTAGGTGGTGGTCGATGTCGCCGCCGCCTGGGAAATGGAGAATGTCTGTCCCGCCACCGAAAAGGCCGCGGTCCTCGATGATCCCGTGTTGGCCGCCACCGAGTAGGCCACGGTGCCGCTCCCCGTACCGCTCGTGCCCGAGGAGATCGTGGCCCATGACACTCCCGTCGACGCGCTCCAGGTACAACCGCTCGCGGCTGTCACCGTGATGGTCCCCGTGCCGCCGCTGCTGGTGAAGGAGGCGCTTGACGGTGAAATGGAATACGTGCATGAACTCCCGCCCGCATAGCTCACCTCGTTGGAGTAACCGCTCTGCTCGCTCGATGTGTCATAGGCGGTCACGGCGAAGTAGTATGTGCTGCCGCTCGTAAGGTCGGAAAGGGTGTAACTTGTCCGGTTCCCGACATCGATGCTCGTTGTGTAGCTTCCACTCGCTGTCCCCCTGTGTATCTTGTATCCCGAAACGCCCGTCGCCGCGTCCCAGCCGAGTGTCACGCTTGCTGCCTCGGCCCTCGCCGAAGGATGGAGCACGGACGCTCCCAGGAAAAGACAGCACACGGCGAGAATGAAAAAGAGAGAAAATAACTTGCCTCTACCCCGGTTGCCCTGGTGATACATTGAAACCTCCTGAACATTTAATACGTGCCGGATCGACTGGCCAATTCTCGATCCTGCCACAGGAATAGCAAAAGCCGTGCCTCGGGGTGACGAAATGTGCTATACTATCGAAGTTAAAGGTAATGAGATGTTTCCGCAGTTTGTCTGTAAGGCTTCAGATGCAGGGTTTTCCCTTCATGTCGGATCTCTGACTGAAGGATATTTCCTCCACACACTCCTCCCCGGTCAGGCTGCATATCGTCCCGGCGGATCATCAGGTACCTGATTTAGACCGGTCGCCCGATCCGGTGCTGAACCCGGCACGGGCCCGGCTGGAATGACTGTCCCATGAGACTGAGTATATTTTCCAGGCTGTTTCTCGGGTATATCGCCATTATTCTTACCCTGGGGGCCATCAGCGCGTACACGGTCCTCAGGCTTCGCCAGGTGAACGTCGAGGCGGGCATCATCTTCAATGTCGACCAGCGTGTTGTGGACCTCAAACAGAAACTCGTCGATTCCCTGCTTTCCCACGTGGGGTCGGAAAAGAAACATGTCATCACCGGGGACCCGATCTTCCTGGAACAGATGGAATCGGGGCAGAAGACCTTCGAAGGGTATCTGTCCCAGGTGTCGCAGATCGTAGGCGCCTCTTCGAACAGGGACATCCTGGCCCGGGTGGGGTCGGAGTACGCACGATACCTGTCGCTGGTGAACGAGGAAATAGAACTGTCGAAGACCGGCCGGCGGTACAGCAGGAGTGAATACGGACATCGGAAGGAAGAGGCCGTGGGGCAGGTGTTGGAGGCGTTGAAGGAGCTCGAGAACTCCTACGTCAATGACATTCAGGAGCGGATGAACAGGATACAGGAGACAGCGGGCTCGGCTGAGCGCCTGTCGGGCCTGATGTTTGCCGCCGCGGTGCTGATCGTCATCCTGGGTTCCCTCATCAGCACGAGGAACATCACCAGACCCCTGAAGGTCCTGGTGGCGAAGACAAGGGAGATCTCCCGGGGCGTCTTCGAAGGGGACCTCAATATCGGCTCTCCCCGTGAGGTTGCGGAACTGGCCAGGGCCGTCAACCTGATGTGCGAGAAGCTCAAGAAGGTCGATACTATGAAGTCCGGCTTCTTCGCCACCATGTCCCATGAACTGCGCACTCCTCTCGCGTCCATCAAGCAGGGTATCAGTCTCCTTCGGGACGGTGCAGGCGGACCGATACCGGACAAGCAGAAAAGACTGTTCGCCATACTGTCCGAGGAGACGAACAGGCTCATTGACCTCGTGAACTCCCTTCTGGAGCTATCGAAAATGGAGGCGGGCATGATGCCCTTCACCTTCAGCAAGGAGAGCATTCAGTCCCTGATCCGTCGCGTGGTCATGGAGATGACGCCCCTCGTGGAGACGAAGAAGATCCGCATTGAGGTGGACACGGGTGACGAGAATGAGATCCCTCCCCTCAAGCTGGATCGGGAGAGGATCCTGCAAGCCTTGCGGAATCTCCTCGGGAACGCGGTGAAATTCACCCCGGAAAAGGGCCGTGTAACGATAAATGCCCGTATCAAGGACCGTACCGTGCAGTTCTCCATGCAGGATACGGGCCCGGGCATTCCAAGGGAGAATCTCGAGACGGTCTTCGAGAAGTTCCATCAGTCACCGGGCCAGGCCCCGGGATCGATAAAGGGTACCGGATTGGGCCTGGCTTTCGTGAAACATATCATCACAGCGCATGGAGGTAAGGTGTGGGCGGAAAGCGAACCCGGACAGGGAACCACGTTTCTCTTTGTATTGCCCTTGTGATGTTTCTCGCGACCTTGGGTTGCGCGGTGCCGGAGAGGGCGGCCGAGGAGCCCGACAGGACCTCTCAGGCGTTCTCCGACGCGCGTCGGGACCTCGATGAGGCACAGATACTCCTCGCGCGGGGCAACTACCAGTTGTCCCTGATGGTCCTGGAGAGGGTCCTGGCCGGGCCGGCGGGCCGTGCCCATGGAGACGAAGTGCTCTTCACCATGGGCCTCATCTTCGCCCATCCAGGGAACCAGAACAGGGACTATCAGAAGTCCGCCGCCTTCCTCAGGCGGCTCGTCAAGGAATACCCCTCCAGTTCCCTGAGGGACCAGGCAAGGACCTGGGCGGAGGTGCTTGAGGAGAACATAAAGCTCAGACGTGCGTCCTCGGAGGCCCTTCAGGAGAACCAAAAACTGAAGCAGATCATAGAGCAGTCGAAGAAGGTGGATATCGAGATCGAGGAGAAGAAGAGGGAAGAGAAAAGATAGGAGAGACCTATGTCCGCGGGTAAGATACTGGTAGTCGATGACGAGAGGAACCTTCTGGAACTCATCCAAATGGGCCTTGAACAGGCGGGCTACGACGTGGTGACCGCGACGGATGAGGTGGAGGCTCTGATACAGGCGAGAGAGCAGGTGATCGATCTCGCCGTTCTCGACCTTCAACTCGTGCGTACCGACGGCATAACGCTGATGGAGCAACTCCATCTCATAAGCCCCCGGATGCCCGTCATCATCCTCACCGGTTACGGGAGCATCGAGAGCGCCGTGGAGGCGATGAAACGCGGGGCTTACGGATATCTCACCAAACCATTCGATTCCCAGGTCCTTCTCTTCGAGATAGGGAAGATGATGGAAAACCGGCGGATGTCCTCGGAGATCGAAAGGCTCCAGGGCCTTCTGGAATCGAAATACAGCTTCTCCAACATCATCGCCAACAGCAAGAAGATGCAGGACGTGCTCGAGACGATATCGCGCATCGCGAAGACGGACTCCACCGTCCTGCTCCTGGGGGAGAGCGGCACCGGAAAGGACCTCATCGCGAAGGCGATCCATCTCGCCAGCGACAGGAAGGAAAAGTCTTTCGTGGCCATCAACTGCGCCGCCCTTCCCGAACCCCTCCTGGAGAGCAACCTCTTCGGGCATGAAAAGGGGGCCTTCAGCGGGGCCATCCGAGAAACGAAGGGGCTCTTTCCGCAGGCCCATGGCGGGACCATCTTCCTCGATGAGATCGGCGACATGCCTCTCTCCATTCAGGCTAAGATACTGCGCGTCATCCAGGAGAGGAAGATCCGTCCCGTTGGCAGCGAAAAGGTCATCGACGTCGATGTCAGGATCGTAACGGCAACGAACAAGAACCTCGAGGAACAGGTGCGGCTCGATCTCTTCCGGGAAGACCTTTACTACAGGATCCACGTGATCCCCATCCAGCTGCCCCCGTTACGGGAAAGGAAAGAGGACATTCCCCCTCTCGTCGACTTCTTTCTCCAAAAGGCCGGTGCGCTCATGAGGAAGGATATCAAGGGCGTGACCCCCGAGGCCATGCAAAAGCTGATGCTCTACGACTGGCCGGGAAACATCCGGGAACTGGAGAACGTGATCGAGTACGCGGCCGCCATGACCGACAGGGAGTATATCACGGAGGACCTCGTCTTTCAGACAAAAGGCGTCGTTTCCCAGGAACCGCTCAGACCTCTCAGGGAGGCCAAGGAGGCCTTCGAGAAGAGCTATCTCATCCACCTTCTCGAAATATGCAAGGGCAACATAACCGAAGTGGCGAAGTGCGCGGGCAAGTACAGGGCCGACCTCTACGACCTCCTCAGGAAGCACAACCTGAGACCGGAGGATTTCAAGAAGAGGGAGTCGGCGTAGAAGAAAAGGCAGAGGGGAAAGAGATGATAGGACCTGTAAGAGAGATAGGACCAATAGGACATATAAGACCAATAGGACGAAATAGGACCAATAGGACGTGCCGGTCGGCCAACTCCGGCCTGAAAAGTCCTATATGTCCTATCTCTCCTACAGGTCCTATCCTTCTTCGTGCTCCTCCGCGGCCCTCTCATCGGGTATTGTAATCGAAAACGATGACACAGGAGATGGTGGAT
Organism: Deltaproteobacteria bacterium UBA1386; assembly: GCA_002305765.1. Classification (GTDB taxonomy): domain Bacteria; phylum Desulfobacterota; class Syntrophorhabdia; order Syntrophorhabdales; family Syntrophorhabdaceae; genus Delta-02. The sequence continues at coordinate 13,018 of DBQU01000114.1, read as the reverse complement.
GCACTACAAGATAATTGTCGTTTTTATGACATACAGAAGGAGGGCTATTTTGTATCCTGCAGATATAGGCTGGCACGTCAGGAACTCTTTTCCGGGACGGACCTGTGGTCGCCCGGGAGGCCATACCGGGGGTCCCAGATGAGGAAGATTCTTAACAGGCAGAACAGGAAAGGTTTCACGCTCATCGAGCTTCTTGTCGTCATGGTCATTGTGGGTCTGCTCGCGGCTTTGGTGGCGCCGAGGCTATTTCCCAAGCTGGGGAAAGGAAAACAGGCCGCCGCGAAGGCCCAGATAGAGCTTCTCGGGCAGGCCCTGGACCAGATGAGGCTTGATGTCGGACGATATCCAACGACGCAGGAAGGTCTCAACATGCTTGCCGTAAACCCCGGAGTGGAGGGGTGGGACGGGCCCTATCTTAAAAAGGCCCTGCCCAATGACCCCTGGGGTAAACCATACAACTATCAGTCCCCGGGGAGCCACGGGGAGTATGACCTCATCTCCTACGGGAGGGATGGTTCGCCCGGCGGAGAAGGCGAAGACGCGGACGTGACGAGCTGGCAGTAGCCGTGATATGAGCACAAGGACAAGGCCCGGACCATGAGATATCCGGCGATAATGATCGTTCCTTTCATTCTGGGGTGTCTCGGACCGATGGCGTTCGCCTCCGAGGACGCCATCACGACACGCCCCCTGAACGAGGACCCGCCTCCGGTCACGCGGGCTATCCAGCTCGAGACATCCCCGCAGGCGGTGCGATCGGTCCCGTCTGACGCATCCGCCGCGCCACAGGCCACCCCGACGGCACAGCAGGCTGCGCCTGCGGCGCAAACAACGACCCCCGCGCGGGTACAGGCTGTCCCCGCCGCGCCACAGACCACCCGATCGGCGCCCGAGGCCAATGAGGCGCCGGCTTCACCTTCAAAACCCCCGGCCCCGTCTCCACCCCCGGGGCCCGGGGCGGCGAAGGCCACCCCCACCGCGCAACAGACCGCACCCGCCGTGCAACCGACCCCCCCCAGGGTGGGCCAGCCACCCCGGCCGCAGCAGCCCCCTTCTTTTCAGCCACCCCGGCCGCAGCAGCCCCAGAGGGTTCAGCCCGCGCGTCCTCCCGCGGCGGGCCGGATCAGCCTCAACTTCGACGACGCCGATGTTTTCTCGGTGATACAGACCGTTTTTGGAGAGATACTGAAAGTGAATTATGTTGTCGACCAGAGGGTGAAGGGGAGGGTGACCTTCCGCTCCGTTGCCCCCGTAACCCTTGACCAGGTCCTTCCCATCATGGAGACGATCCTGCGTATCAACGGCGTCGGTGTTGTTGAGGAGAGCGGCCTGTACCGGGTGGTGCCCATCAGCGATGTCGCGAAGGAGCCGGCCCAGGTTAAGTTCGGACGAGAACCGGAGAAAGTGCTCATCCAGGGGAAGTCCATCATACAGGTGGTGCCGTTGCTCCACGTGCACTCGTCGGAGACCATCAAATTCATCACCCCCTTTCTCACGGCGACAGCCGTGGTGATAGACGTACCCAACATCAATTACATCATCCTGGTGGACACTGATTCGAACGTGAAGCGGCTCCTCACGCTTATCAGCTTCTTCGATGGCGAGCAGACGAAGCAGAAAAAGCCGAAAGTCTCCGTGTACAATATTCAGAACGGTAAGGCGAAGGATGTGGCGGCCATCCTGCAGCAGGTCCTTTTATCCGCGAAACCTCCTCAGGCCCCCACCGCTACGGCCACTTCAGCCCCGGCGACGGGTTCGGCCACCCCCGGCACGCCTCCGCCGGCCCAACCGCAGGCGGGACGTCCTTCATTGCAGGCCGCCGGCACGCAGGGGGGAGATACGCTCGTATCGCCGATCACGAAGATCATCGCCGACGAAGGGCTCAACGCTCTCATCATCCTGTCCACGCAGGAAGACTACGAGTTCATCCGGGCGGCGATCGAGAGGATCGACGTGATACCGCGGCAGGTGCTTCTCGAGGGCGTGGTGGCGGAGGTGAGCCTGAAGGATGAACTGAAACTGGGCATATCCTGGGCGCTCCAGTTCAACCCCGGCGGCATGAGAGGCGTCCTGGGCGGGGTTGAGGGCACGGTGGGGTTCAACGTGCCCGGTGCGACGCCGACGAGCACCACCGGCGCCGGTACGTTCACCTTCGCGGGCACCGTGGGGGGGGATTTCAAGACCGTCATCGACATGCTCGCCACGGATTCGCGCGCGAAGCTGCTTGCCGTCCCCCATGTCCTGGTGTCGGATAACAAGGAGGCCCGTATCCAGGTGGGTCAGCAGGTGCCCGTCGTCTCATCGGAGACCTTCGGTTCGGGAACGGTGGCGCCCCAGCGGACGATCCAGTACAAGGACATCGGGATCATCCTCAAGGTGAAGCCCCGCATCAACGAGGGCGGCCTCGTGACCCTCGACATCACCCAGGAGGTCTCGTCCTACGAGACGATCAAGCTCTTCGACAACGAGGACTACATCATCCTGAAGAAGACGGAGACGACGACGAGCCTCGTCGTTCAGGACGGCAACACCATCATCATCGGCGGACTGATACGGGACGACATCTCGAAGTCCCGGTCCGGTATCCCTCTGCTCAGCAAGATCCCCATCCTCGGGTATCTCTTCGGCCAGACCACACAGAGCGACCAGAGGACGGAACTCATCATCCTGCTCACGCCCCGCGTGATCCGCACCCACGCCGACGCCAACGCGGTCACCTCCGATTACGTGGACAGCGTTACCAGGACGGGGAAGGGAAAGGTCAAAAGGGAAGAGCTCATCAAGATCAAGCCGGTGCCTCCGCCTCCGGCCGCTCCACAGGACGGTTTCCCCCGGGACGGCGCGGAAAGGAAGGGCGGCGCGGCTCAGGACGGCTTCCAAACGCAGCCGGAAAGAGTGGAATAGAAAAAGGACCATGAGGAACACCAGTGTCAAAAGAGAGTGCGATCTTCCTCGATGCAGAAGATTTCCCCAAGGTACCCCTCGTAATTGACGGGATATCGACACGTTTCATTCGCGAGAACAGGATCATCCCCTTTGAGTTCAAGAACGACGTCCTGAAGGTGATCATGGCGGATCCTGACGATCGTGAGGTTATCGAGGCCCTGCGCGTTGCCGCTGCCGGAGAGGTGATCGTTTACACCGCCGCCAGGGAGGTCATCGACGAGCACCTGTCCAAGTTCTACAGCCAGGAGGAGCAGAGCATCAACCGGATCATGGAAGGCATGGACGAAGAGAGCCAGGAGCTCTTCAACGAGCCGGAGGAAGAGGACATCGGCCATCTCAAGGACCTCGCGTCCGAGGCGCCCATCATCAAGCTTGTCAATCTCCTCATCACGAGGGCGGTGGAAAGCAGGGCGAGCGACATCCACATCGAGCCTTTCGGGGACGAGGTGAAGGTGCGCTACCGCATAGACGGGGTCCTGAGCGATGTGGAATCGGCGCCGAAACGGCTCCAGGCGGCCATGGTATCGAGGATCAAGATCATGGCGAAACTGAACATCGCCGAGCGCAGGCTTCCCCAGGACGGCCGCATCAGGCTTCTCGTGGGGGACCGCGAGATCGACCTCAGGGTATCCACGATACCCATTCTTCACGGAGAGAGCATCGTCATGAGGATCCTCGACAAGGAGAGCATCGTCATCGACCTCGATGCCCTGGGTTTCATGCCCGACACACTGAATAATTTCAACCGGCTCATAAAGAGGCCCAACGGAATAATACTCGTCACGGGGCCGACGGGCAGCGGCAAGACCACGACGCTGTATGGCGCCCTTGACAAGATAAACTCGCCCGACAAGAAGATCATAACCGTCGAGGACCCGATCGAGTACCAGTTGAAGGGTGTCAACCAGATACAGGTGAGACCGAACATCGGGCTCAGCTTCACCAACACCTTGAGGCACATAGTGCGGCAGGACCCGGACGTGGTCATGATCGGAGAGATACGGGACCTCGAGACGGCCGAGATCGCCATACAGGCAGCCCTCACGGGCCACCTTGTCTTCTCGACGCTCCACACAAACGATGCCCCCAGCGCCATCACCCGGCTCCTCGACATGGGGGTGGAGAGCTTTCTCCTGTCCTCCACCGTACGGGGCATCCTAGCCCAGAGGCTCGTCAGGGTGATCTGCCTCACGTGCAAGGCCGAGGACACGTCAACTGACGAGGCGCAGGAACTGGAGGCCCTGGGCATCCGCGGCGACGCCCGCCTCTACAGGGGCAGGGGCTGCGAGGCCTGCACGTACACCGGCTTTCGCGGAAGGATGGGGATCTTCGAGCTGCTCCTTGTCGACGAGGTCATGCGAAGGCTTATCCTGAGGAAGGCCGACGAGGGGGAGATCAGGGACGCGGCCCGCAGCGGCGGGATGAAGACCCTCCTCGAAGATGGCATACGAAAGATCGAGGCGGGCAGCACGACCCTGGACGAGGTCTTCAGGGTCACCCAGGAGGATTAGGTGGCCATGTATTCATATACCGCCACGACCCTAGAGGGTGCGATCGTCGAAGGCGTCGTCGAGGCGTCGGACGAAAGGACCGCCGTTGAGAAAATAAGGAACACCGGGGTCATACCAATTAAGGTGTCGCTACCCCGGGAGGGTCTCGGAAAGACCTTTGCCATGAGATCGTCCCGGGGTGACCTCCTCACGTTCACCACGGAGCTGTCGGCGCTGCTGGGTGCCGGCCTTCCCATCGACAGAAGCCTCAATATACTCTCGGAGATATCGGAAGGGAAGCAAATGAAGGAGGTCATCAATTCCGTGCTCAAAGGTATCCGCGAAGGAAGCTCCTTTTCCGAGGCCCTCCAGAAGCATCCGGCGGTGTTTTCGAAACTTTACGTGAGCATGGTGCGGGCAGGGGAGGCAGGAGGGGTTCTCGACATCGTTCTCGAAAAACTCAATGAGTTCCTCGAGTCGGCGAAGGAACTGAAGGACAGCATTGTATCCGCGATGGTGTATCCCCTCATTTTGACCGTGACGGGCGGGATATCCATAATCATCCTCCTCACCTTCGTCATTCCCAGGTTCTCGGCGATATTCAAGGAGATAGGCGGCAGTCTTCCCCTTTCGACACAGGTCATCCTGACCTTGAGCCAGGCCCTGCGGTCCTGGTGGTGGGTGCTTTTTCCCGTTGCCGCCGTGGCCCTGGTGCTCCTGAGACTCTACGCGGGAACGGAAAGAGGGGCCTTGAGGTGGGACGAACTGAAGCTGAGACTGCTCGGTGACGTTGTGACAAAGCTCGAAACGGCGCGTTTCTGCAGGACGCTGGGGACGCTCCTCAGGAGTGGTGTGCCGTTCCTGCAGGCCCTCGGCAACGCGAAAGACGTCATAGGCAACAGGATCATTGCGGGGTCCGTAGAATCCATCACGAAGAACGTCAGGGAAGGCAGGGGGGTGGCCGGCCCTCTCATGGAGGCCCGGGTCTTTCCGCAGCTTGCTCTTTCCATGATCAAGGTCGGGGAGGAGACGGGGCAGCTCGACTCCATGCTGCTCAAGGTGGCCGCCACCTATGAAAAGGCGCTCAGGGATGCCGTGAAGAGGTTCATGAGCCTTCTCGAACCGGCAATAATCCTGAGCATGGGTATCATCATCGCCTTCATCGTCGTATCGATGCTGATGGCCGTGTTCAGCATCCTGGAGTTGCCCTTTTGAGAGCTATGGCGCACAGCAACGGAAGAATGGGGTTCCCGTCCGCCGGCGGGTTCACGCTCCTCGAGATCATGATGGTGATGGTCCTCGTTCTCATCATGCTCGGTATCTCGACCGTGTTCTTCTCCAGCATGCTCCCCTCCCAGAACCTGAACGCCGCGGGGAGGGAGCTGTCGGCGATGCTGCGTTTCGCGAGATTGCTGGCGACGAACACCGGCGAGCCCAGGACGGTCTTCGTTGATCTCGAAACCGGCCGCTACGGTATCCAGGGCGTGCAGGCAAGGCGCATACCGCAGGGCATCACGGTGAAGGTCACCGATGTCCTGGAAGGCGAGATAACCCGGGGGAGGTACTCGATCATCTTCAACGAGGCCGGTGGGGTGCCGTGGGGACGCATAACCCTGTCCGGGGGCAAAAGGGTCCTCACCATCGAACTCGACCCCGTTGTGGGGGCGGTGGTCCTGAAGCAATGAACCATGAGGGAAGCCAGACGGGACAGAAAGGGGAAATGGAGAATCTGCTCGGAAAAGAACGGGGTTTCACACTTCTGGAGGTCATCGTCGCCTTCTCTCTTCTCGCGGTGACCGTAACGGTGATACTGCAGCTTTTCTCCTCCAATCTGAGGGTGCTCTCGACATCGGAGGACTACGCGTCGGCGGTGGTGCGGGCTGAAGCGAAGATGCGGGACGTTCTCGCCGGGGAGGACATCACCGAGGGTGTGTCGAGTGAAACGACGCCCGAAGGATATCGCGTGGAAACCACGGTGTCGAAGGTCTACGAGAGACGGACACGGGATCTGCCCTTCGAGGTGTTGGAGATAGACGTGAGACTGACCTGGAAAAGCCTCGTGGCGGAGAGATCCATGACGTTGAGGACCTTGAAGACCGTCAAAAGACAGCAGGCGGGAAGGATATGACCTGTCGGCGTCTGAGACATGACCTGGAAGGCAGGGGGCAGGGTCGTGGCTTCACACTCCTCGAGGTCATGATCTCCATCACCCTTATCAGCATCCTCGTGGTGATCATTGCCGGGGCCATGCGCCTCGCCAACCGTTCCGTCGAAAGGGGCGAGCGCAGGTCGGAGGAACTCGAACGGTTCAAGGTCTCTTTCCTCGTCATGGATGCGCAGATACAATCGGCAATACCCCTCGTCAGGGCTGACGATGAAGCGGGCCGCCTGTTTTTCGAAGGGTCGGGAGACACTGTGAAATTTGCCTCGAACTATTCGCTGACGGGAGGATACAGGGGGTATGTCACCGTGACCTACCGGGTGAGGCCGAACGGGGAAGGCAGGAATTCCCTGTACATCGAGGAGAACACCATAGGGCTGGAAAATACCAGGGAGATGAGGCTTCTCGATGGGCTGGATGAGATACGCTTCGAGTATTTCCGCAAGGAGAACGACGCCGACGATACCACGGGGGAATGGGTCGAAACGTGGACCGACGAACTGCTCTTCCCCCGGAGGATCCGGGTCCACGTCGCCCGGGCAGGTCAGAAGATCCAGCTGACCGTGCCGGTGAGGGCCAGGAAGGCGGCCTCATGATACGCTCCCGGAAAGGCATAGCCCTTCTCATGGTCCTGTGGGTGATCACGATGCTCATGGCCCTTGTGATGTCCTTCTCTCTCCTGACGAGGACTGAGGCCCGTTCAACGATCTTCTTCAAGGAAGGGACGCAGAAGAAGTTCCTTGCCGAGGCCGGGGTGGAGAGGGCCGTCATGGAGATCTATCACAGGCAGACCTTCCGGAACCAGGCCGTGGCCATCGAAGGGAACGAGGTGGTGAGGATCGACGGCAGGCAGTACAGCGCCCGGATCGGGCAGGGCAGCTACAATTTCAGGCTCCTTTCCGAATCGGGCAAGATCGACATCAACAAGATGACCGATCTCACCGGCATCGTTTTGAAGAACCTTCTAGTCAACACGGGAATGACCGACGAGGAGGCCGCCGTCATCGTCGACTCCATTCTCGATTGGGCGGACAAGGACAACCTCCGGCGCCTGAACGGAGCGGAAGACGAGTACTACCTTTCTCTCCCCGTTCCCTACAGGGCCAAGAACAGGCCCTTCGACGCCATCGAGGAGCTCCTGCTGGTGAAGGGTATGTCCGTCGATATCCTCTTCGGGACCGGGGAACGCAGGGGGATCATCCATTACCTGACGATATACGGGACGTCCTCGAAGGTGAACATCAATGCGGCCCCGAAAGAGGTCCTCATAGCCCTGCCGGGCCTGACGGAGGAGACCGTCACGAGGATCCTGGACCAGCGGGAGGCGGCCGAGTTCACGTCCGTCCAGGAGATCCAGGCCATAACGGGACTCAATTTCCCCACCCTTGCGCAATACATAGACATGAGCGAGACAGATGTCTACACGATAGAATCCGTGGGTTTTCAGGGAGATTCGAAAGATGGGTACGGGATCCGGGCCATCGTGTCCGTGCCGGGCACGGTACCCCGGTTCCTGTACTACAAGACGCCTTCGGAGATGCACCGATGACGCCCGATGAATTGATTGCACGGTTGAGGCCGCACGCCGACGCCCTGAGAAAGGGGGCGAAGTCGTCTATCGCGGGCCTCGGAAAGGTCCTTGGCTTCAATGTCCTCGAGGGCGTCATCATCCCGAAAAAGTGTCTCTGCGCCGCCATCGGGAAGGGTCATGTCTCGGTCGCCTGCGGAACACGATTCCTGTCGCGACCCAGAGTCGTGGGGTTCAGACGCTTCAGTTTCGAGGAAGGAAGGTATCCCCGCCCGGAAGAGCTGGCATCGGCGGTCCTCTCCGCCCGGGACGCTTTCAGGGCGCGTGACGCGGCGATGATCCTCTCCGTCCCCCGGCCATGGGTCCTGACGAGGGTTGCCGAGCTCCCCTCGGTGGTGAAGGACAACGTGGCTTCGGTCATTGCCTACGAGCTCGACAGATTCACCCCCTTTGGCTCCGCCGAGGCAATGTACGATTTTGCGATAACGTCAGAGGACGCGGAGAAGCTCACGATCGCCATCGTCGCCATGAGGTCCGAAACGGCGAGGCCTTATCTCGATGCCCTGGCGGCAATTGGTGTGAGCCCTCAGAGGGTGACGACGGACACGACCGCTTTCGGCACGCTCTGCTCCATCCTGGGGGACGCGAGGGGCATGGTCCTTTGTGTGGCCGTCGATGAAGAAGGATACGACGGATGCCTGATGAAGGATGGGACTTTCCTTTCCGGTTCGTCCGGGAGGCTTGCCGGCACGGACAGGGAAAAGGACCTCACGGAGATCAGGGCGGGGCTCTCCCCCCTTCTTGGCAGGTTCGATGCCGAGGGTATACCGCCCAGTGTCTTTCTCGAGGCCACCGGCAGATATGCCTTTCTTGAAGAGGAACTGGGCGTTCCCGCTAAGACGATAGGCCGCGAGGATATAAGGAAGGTTCTCAAGACGGACATCGGGGACGGTGTCGCCGGTCCCCTCGGGGGACTCATGGAAATGATCTGGCCCGGGGCGAAGGGTTTCAACCTGGTGAGCAAGGGTCGGGAGGCATCGGGCGGGGGCCTCGCGACGCCCGTCACGTGGGCGCTCTTCGCGCTGATCGCCGTCGCCGCGGTCCTCTACCTCGTTGTTCCCCTTCAGATGGAGAAGGCACGACTGGACCGCATCGAATACCAGTTGACGTTACGCAGGGGCGAGATACGGGCGATCGAGGCATTGAGACAGGAGATAGCGTCCATCGAAGCGGACATGAAGAGGATCAGGGAATTCAAGGAATCCTCCCCCATGGCGCTGGACGTCATGAAGGAACTGACGACCATCCTGCCGAAAAGCGTCTGGCTTACCCGCCTGAGGATAACAGGCGAGACCGTGGAGACCGAGGGATACGCCGCCTCGGCGACGGAAATGCTTCCCAAACTCGAGCAATCGAGCCTCTTCAAGAAGGTTGAATTCTCCTCTCCCACGATACGGGACACGCGGCAGAACGCCGACCGCTTCGTCATCAAGATGCAGATGGAAGGTTTCGAGGAGAAGAAGACGGGAGGGCCGAAAGATGAAAGGAAGAAGTAAGCTCGTCTCCGTTGCCGTTCCGGTCATCGTGGTGCTTGCCGGTCTCGTCGCGTACCAGTATGGGTACCTGGCGGTCAAGGCCGAAAGAGCATCGCTCAGGGAGAGACAAGCGGCGCGATGGGCAACCCTGGAGCGATACGTGAACCTCATCGCCGAGAGGCCTTTGCTGGAAAAGAAGCTGGAGTCCCTGAAGGAAAGGAGGAATGCCGAGACCGCCAAAGTGATCTCGGCGGAGACCCTCAGCATTGCCGCGGCAACGCTCCAGAACATCGTGAAGGGATCCGTAACGGGAAGAGGAGGATCCATCGCGAGCGAACGCGTCGAAAGACCGGAAGACCTGGGGAAGTTCAAGGTGGTCAGCGTGAGCGTCGACGCGGTACTGCCGGATACCAGGGCCCTCGGCGATGTTCTGTATACGCTGGAGACGAACGTGCCATACCTTGTGATCAAGGAAGTGGACACCCGTGTCAGGAATTTCAGAGACCCCAGGGACCTGATGGTCAAGCTTCGGGTGTCGGCCCTGGCGAGCGGCAAGTGATGTGAAAGCCCTCAGGTATCTCATCCACAACACCACCATGTAATCAAGGAAGTGGACACCCGTGTCAGGAATTTCTGAGACCCCGGGGACCTGACGGTCACACTCCGGGTATCGGTCCCCGCGGGAGGTAAATGACATGAAAGCTCTAAGGTACCTTATCCACAATGCCACCGTGACAAACATGATTCTCCTCGCCGTTGTCATGGCCGTTGCAGCCGCGACGGTCATACCTCTCATCAGGACGCGCCATGCGTATTCTCTGCCGGGGATCAAGACGAAGCCGGCTGGTGAGGAGGCGCAGCGGGAGGAGCTTCCGCCGAAGCTGCCTTCGGACTACGCGGTCATAGGGGAGACGAACCTGTTCCACCCGGACCGGGTCATCCCCGTTGACAGGAAAGCGGAGGTTCCCAGGCCGGAGGTCGTGCTCTATGGCACGATGATCGACACGACCCGCCTCGCCTTCATAGAGGACCGGAAGAATCCCGTGACGACTCCCGGCAGGGGCAAGCGCCAGCGGGTCGTGAAGTTGGGAGAGGAGGTGAGCGGGTATACCGTCGCCGAGATCGGAACCGACAGGATAGTGCTTGTCCGGGGTGACGACAGGCTGACCGTCCAACTCTCCCCTCCCGACAAACGGAAAGCCTCCGACGAGCCCCCTCAGCCGCAGCAACCGGTGCAGACGAAACCGGTGCAGACGCCGCCGCCGGCCCCGGCGAGGCCCGCGCGCCCGGCGCCTCAGCCCCCCGGCGGGGTAAAGGGCCCGCCGCTGCCCGTCGGCGAGACCATCCGTCCAACTCCGCCCCCCGCCGCGCCGCAGCCGGCCGGCGAAAGGGCTGCACCGTCCAATTCCCGCAAGTAAGCAACACACATTGCACCGGAGGAAACAACGCACAACTGAAGACCAGTTCCGGGCCGTGACAGATCGACGAAGGAACCGTCGTTTCCGTAACCTCCCGTTCCATCATGATCGAACAGGGGCCTTCGCCCTTCGTTCCGACACCATCCGCCGCCGATCGGCAGACATCGCGCGTCGCGCGCGGTGCATCGTGAACTTGAGGAGGCATGATGCGCAACGTTATCATTGCGGACGACCACCCTGTCGTATTCAGGGGTTTGAAGGAGATTCTGCGGGAGAACTTCGGCGGGGTCGTGGTGGACGGGGCCGGCACGGGCCGGGAGTTGATCGAGAAGGTCAAGAGAAACGATTACGACCTCGTCCTCCTCGATATCTGTCTTCCCGACGCGAACGGTCTCGACGTTCTCGGTGACCTGAAAAAGAGGCGACCGAAGCTGCCCGTTCTCGTCATCAGCATGTATCCCGAGGAACTCTACGCGGTGCGGGCCATAAGGACGGGTGCCCAGGGGTACCTCACGAAGCAAAGCGCGCCGGACGAACTGGTCACCGCGGTCCGCAAGATACTGTCAGGGAAGAGATACGTCAATCCGATGTTCGCCGTGCGGATGGTGGTGGATTTCGAATCCGACGTCGCGAAGCCCGCCCATGAGAGGCTCTCAAATCGCGAATTCCAGGTGATGCGCATGTTCGGCAGCGGGAAGAGCATAAAGGACATCGCCGATGAGCTCAATCTGAGCATAAACTCGATACGAACGTACCGGGCCCGGATCATGGACAAGATAGGCGTGAAGGGAACGCAGGGGCTTATCCACTACGCACTGACGCACGGGTTGATCGAGTACCGGGGGGAGTAGGGGGATAGGACCAATAGGAGACATAGGACCTATGGGACTTATAGGACCTATAGGACGGGGATAGGACATATAGGACATGTGGAATGTGCGGGGCAGAGGGTCGTTCTCTGCCCCTTTTTCTAGTCTATCGGGAAGTCGAAGTAGGTGGTGGGGAAGGGTTCGTTCTTCAGGGTGTAGTGCCACCATTCCAGGTCGTAGTTGACAAAACCCTGCCTTTCCATGAGGGTTTTGAGGAGGAGCCTGTTCGCTCGCTGGACCGGGCCGACCGCCTTGTTCGCCGTGTGGGCGAGGGCGTGGAAGCAGTCGAAGCCGGTTCCCATGTCGATGGAATTGTCACGGAACCGTTCCGACGCGGGCAGAAAGCAGGCGAGGAGTTGCTGGCCCGGCCGGTATGGCTCCTGTTCGGGGACGGGCACGGGCACTATGGTCAGGTCCAGGGTGCTTCCCCGGGAGTGGCCCGATCTTTCCGCTATGTAGCCGTCCACGAAGAGGCGGCTCTTGTCGACGGTGGGGTAGAACTCCTTTTTTGTCCGCGTGTCGCCGATGTCCTTCGCCCACCTGACGAAGTGGCCGACCGCCCTCTGCGGCCTGTAGCAGTCGTAGATCTTGAGGGAAAGGGAGAATTTTCCGAGGTCCTCCTGGACCTGTTTCAACGCGTCGGCCGCTTCCCTGGTGAGAAGGCATTTCGGGGCATTGTAGCCGTCGATCCTTTCGCCGACGAAATTGTGGGGACCGAAATAACGTATATCCATGACCACGGAGGGAATATGTTCCTTGATGTCCACGAAACGGTCGCGGGCGTTATCGCCGGCAAAGGCGGCAAGAGGAAGAGAAAACAGCAGGGCGAGGCCCGCGAGGATGAAAAAAAATTGTCTTGCAGCCAGGCTCTTGCGCATGTCGACGGTCCCTCCCGTGTTTTCATAACACGTTATCAGAAGCTGCAACCGTTTGCAACAGGACAACAAGGACTGTTCAAAGTTCAAGTGTTCAAGAGTTCCAAGTAAAAAACAAAAGGAAAAAGGGCGACGCAACCATGCACGTGTCCCTTTTTTACCTTTTACTCTTGAACCTTGTATGTTACTCCCCATG
>DBQU01000059.1 GCA_002305765.1 Deltaproteobacteria bacterium UBA1386 | reverse complement strand
TGATCGCCTCCTCCCATTGCGATCGTTGCACGGAATGTTTGATTGTGATTAATAACGGTAATATACTACTATATATTGCAATAATTAAGCAAGTATGCTTATAATGATGTGATTATATAATATCAGTAATACACGGAGGGCTTTATGGCAGGGAGGGGACGGCCGCGGAGGAACCCCTGGGACGTCATGCGGATGCAGCGGGTCTATGACCTCTTCTGCTTCGAGAAGGGGGAGCACCCCATCACGTACTACGACATGGGGAAGCGCCTCCACAAGGCGCTGACGGAACTGGGGGAGGCGGTGTCGCCGCATACCTGCATGGCCGTGGCGAGGAAGATGAGAAAGGGCCTCTACGCGCGGCCGGGAGGGGCGTACATCCGGGCGCTGGCGATGGCTTACGAGGGGCCCGCCATGGACCCGAAGTATCCCTACCTCGGGGAGTACCTCATCTGCAGCAAGCTCCGGGCGGTGAGGAAGGGNNGCGCAAGGCGGAGTACCTGGGCTATACGTACATGGAGAGGCTCTTCACCTGCCGGGACGATGACCATCCCTACTTCTATTACCTCATGTGGCTCGACAACGACGACATCGCCATCGACGTGGCGCAGATGCTGGGGCTCGATCCCACGGAGGAGTCCGTCACCACGATCGTGGAGAAGGTGATCAAGCCCTGCTCCGAGGACATCGACGGACTCCCCTACGAGCCCTATGAGCTGATCAGACAGGTCCTCCGGGAGGCGGGCAAGGAATCGGACATGGTCTGCGCCGCCTCGTCGGTCATCGTCGTCTATCTGTCTCTCAGGGAGAAGGTTTTCAACGTTCCCTTCACCACGGAGCTCATGTGGAAGAAGAAGGATGGATGGCTTATCATGGGACAGGAGGGAGACTTCGGGGTATGAAGAACTGTGGGCTGACGGCGACGGCGCAATGAGACCGGGGGAGGCGAGGATCTGCCGGCGCTCCCGGGAAGCAGGGTGTGTCAGGTCAGGAGGTCCCGCCAGGCCACTATCGACACTCTCGTATTCCTTTCGAATTCCACAGGCTTATCCTTCACGCTGTAATTATGGACTATCCCCCTTCTAGGTGTGCCATCCTTCCAGCGCGTTTCCTTCTCTCTCGAAGAGGCGATCGGCGTTCTCCGTGTGACCTTCCGCCCGGTGGCTGCGGTGAAGGAGACAGGACTTAGGGAGCCCCTCGTTGAGCTAGATAATGTTTATGTAGGACTGATAGTTAGGAAATTGATTATGCAATAAGGTATCAAAATCCTCTCTGATAAAAGAGAATATTCTTCTATGTAAATAAGTCAAAGAGACCGAAACGACGGCAGCTACAGCAACACCCATATATATACTTGCAGCAAACTTTGCGGCTGTCAGCAGAAAGGCTCCCGCAGTAAGCGCCCCTCGAGTAGAACCCTCTACAAGGTCGATAATCTTTTCTCCATTCCACAAACAATGACATACCCTTGCTAGAGCTAGTGTAACGATTACAATCATTAGTGGGTTTCCTGCCACATATCCTGTCAAGGAAAATCTGGAGGCAAATTGGCTCAGTTTGTTCAGATTGATCTCCTTGAACTCCAGCAGAATGCCAGCCGTACATATCACGGCTCCGAATAATTCTGTGGCATTCAGATTTAGCAAGTCATTTATGTGAGAATTAGGTATATCGAAAGTCTGATGTAAATAATCCTTGGCCGCGTTAAACTGGTCCGGAGCCAAGAAGGGGTTTATTCCCGATGGCGTAGTTAGGTCTCTGGATAAATGATCGAAGGCGTGCAACATGTTTTGAAATTCGGAATCTTCAGGGAATTCCCTTCGCAAAGCTTCCAGTGCGCCTGGGAACGTGTGACTTCCGTCCAAGTTGTGATGAAGTTGAGAACCTCCGATATGCGTTTCCAGATATTTCCTATCAATGGCTTTATCCCAATAGCGTGAATTCTTATTGAAGTTGGCCGCAAGATGATTGGAGAGATTGCTTTCCAGGGTAGGCGTTGACAATGCCATGGTGAGATAATCGCAAGCATCGGATGCCAAGCGTTTGTAGTATACATTATCCTCAACGTCTACCGAATAGATATCCTTATCAATATAACTTGTACTAAGTGTCTCTAAGTATTCATTATTATACTCAAGCGGCATTCTGAAGGGCCTCGTAGACAGGCTTCATCTGTTCTTTAAGCATTTTGTACACGTCTTCTTCGAACCGCATTTCGTCATTCTTCAATTGGGCGGCGATTTTCTTCTTGAATGTTCCCTTGATTAATGTGGGAATATTCTTTGTCATTATCATCTCTCTGGCTTTGCCTTCCAGTTTGTTTTTTCCAATAAACAAGGCGGCAGCCGCCAAGACTCCGCCTATTATCCATCCGACCGGCCCAGAAGCGATAAGCGCCGTACCGCTTCCGCCAGATATTATTGCTACTACAATGGTTCCCATCATCCCAACCATAACGGTTATCTGACTAGATATTGAAGCGGCAATTCTTTCGGTATCAACACCTGATGATTTCAAATCGCCTGAACCGATCAATGTTGTTTTGGTGATTTCGGAAAATTCCATCAACTGGGAATTGAGTTTGTCGGCCAAAAAATCCATTCTGCGTTTAATTCTCAGTTCAATCTCGTCAGTCAAATTCTGAACAGATGAACTGTTCGAAAACCACTCCTGAATGGTCGGGACTATTACCCCCTTAAACAAATCCTCCTTCAAGATGTTAGTCATGGATAAGATGGTTTGGTCTAGCTTTCTGGACAGCATCATTGCGGTGTTTGTATCCATATTACCTCCCGAAAACATTATGATAATTGTGTGAAATCAAACCATCATACGGAAGACTGGTAGCTAGGCGACGCTAATGAGCAAATGAATCAACCTCCCAGATTCCGTTCGCGTCATTCCGTGATGTTGTGAAGAGCAACAATATGATTTCCTGGCTGAACCTCAGGATGCCCTTCACATCTTCACACCCTTTCTTCTACCAAGTCTGATCGAGCAACGGTGACTGTCGATGGTATTCAACAAATCTTATTCCTCTGTCTCGAGGATGTCAATAACGGCCGTGCCTCTTTTGGATCCTCAGATTCCATGTCTTTGATCTTACACGGATGCCGAACATGAAAATGTGAAGTGCCCCAAAGTACCACCATGCAGGCATAACCGGATGAACAAGGTTGCTATGGAAAGTGCGAAAGACTCTTGACACTATCACTTGAAGAGGAGATAACAGAAGGATGGCTACAAGTAATAGAAGGACTCCGATGACTTTCTTTAATCAAGCGGGACTTGACAGTTAATGTCTACAGTCAGTATGCAGATCCAGAGCGCTGACGAGACGATCTGTCGGAATATCGGATCGCTTGCTGACCAACGGGCATTGCTCTCACAGAATGTCCTCTCACAGCTCCGGAACCTAGTCGAGGGAGCGGCAGTCTTTCTCCACACGGGCTCACCCGATGCCGAATTCAACTACGCTGCAATAGAACTGGGGCTCGCCTTCGTCAAGAGCAAGGCAAGGTTCAACTTCCTCGGCAAGTTCCACAAACTGATTCAGAAAAGTGCTTCCCACTATACCCTGGACGGGGACGCTTCTGAGCGTTTGATGCTAAAGTACTACGAGTATCTCCACCGCATCCGCAGCTTACTTCAAGACAACTGTGGAATCGCAGTACTGTCGAATCTCGAGGCCTTCCCGGTCGACCTCGATCCGTCTTTGCGGGAGTACCACGAGAAGATCGCCGCAAGGATTGAGGCGGTCCGTACAACTCCGTCGGGCAGGAGCAGGAGCACCCGGGATCGTTACTATATCCACAAAACGCGCCCTTTCTTCCTCGGCGGCCGCATCTACTACGAAGTCACCTTCTACCGCGCCATCAACAAGGTGAGTAAGTTCGACCGCATGATCGCCTTCACCGATATTGACATAACCGACAAGTACGCGGCCATGTTGATGCTCCAGCGGGACTCGATTGAAGTGCTCGGCCAGACAATGCCGATCACGATCATCCGCCAGTGGGAGGTCTCGATTCGTCCGTGCGAATTCGACAACTTTGCGCGTCTTTTAGGCATCGCATTGAAAGTGCGGACCAACTCGGCAGAGTATCGCTACCTGATGCGGCGGCTGACCGCGCGCTCCGGCAGCCTGCTCGACCTGGTTGATATGCCCGATGACCGGTACACATCGGCAAGGGAGAGGGGCACAGCTGGCGTTACTACGCCGCAGATCTTCCCCGTGCTGGATGAAGCGCGCCGCATCGTGCGGTCAGCCGCTCCAGGTCATAACGTCCTTCGGTATCTCATGCTGCGGATGCACAACCAGCTCCTCAAACCACAGTATCTCAGGGACGGTTGCGGCCGTCTCTCTGACATGAAGCTTCAGTACGGCTGCATCCCCTTTGACACTATGCCGTTCTGCACCTCGCTGCCCGCGCACAACCCCCGGTACTGGGACCTCGTCGAGAGCCTCGATGCGACCGATCGTGGTCACGAGTTGCTCGCTCGACGCGTGAACAACTATGTGGAGAGTCACGGAATCCTTTACACGCCCGTCGGCGACCTCACGGAGTTCGGTGACGTCGACGAGTTAATCTCCACCTACAACAAGAAGCTTTACTACAAGCATGCGGAGCGCCGGCTCGTGCTTGACAAGGGGCACGTTTTCATCTGCGGGTATGAGAACGAAACTGTGTCCATCGTCGAGAAGCTCCAAGAGTATGCATCGTCCCGGATCGATGGCTATATCCAAGCCGTCGAGCGCTGGCTCGAGCAAACACCTCATAGCATTGATGACCCGGCGAAGAAGGACGCGCTCAAGCAGTTGTTCAGCCAGTCGCGCGTTGCCCTGATCTACGGGTCGGCTGGCACTGGCAAGTCAACGATGGTGGATCACATTGCGCACTACTTCAACGACAAGCAAAAGCTCTTCCTCGCGCACACCAACCCGGCGATCGACAACCTCAAGCGCAGGGTAACAGCGCAGAACTCGGAGTTCCGGACGATCAGTAGCCAGATTGGAAGGAGAACCTCCGGTCAGGAGTACGACCTTCTCGTTATCGACGAGTGCAGCACCGTGAGCAATGCAGACCTGATCAAGGTGCTGGAGAAGACCCCTTTCAAGTTGCTCGTGCTCGTTGGCGACGTCTACCAGATCGAGTCGATCCAGTTCGGCAACTGGTTCGGGATCATCCGCTCATTCATCCCGAGCACGTCGGTGTTCGAGCTGACGACGCCTTTCAGGACAAGGAACAACGCACTCTTGGGCTTCTGGAACAAGGTTCGAGCCATCGAAGACGACATCGCTGAGGTCATGGCCCGCAACGGGTACTCAACCGTGCTCGACAATACACTTTTCGAGAACCAGGGCCAGGATGAGATCATCCTTTGCCTGAACTACGACGGCCTCTATGGCATCAACAACATTAACCGATTTCTGCAGAGCAGCAACCCCGGTGCGGTGACCACCTGGCACGAGTCCACGTACAAGATTGGCGACCCTGTACTCTTCTATGAGACCGAGCGGTTCCGACCGGTGATCTATAACAATCTCAAGGGCCGGATCGTCGGCATCGACCACAGCCGTGGTCGGATTCAGTTCGACATTGAGCTTGATCGACCGCTCAGCGAGTTCGACATCGTCGGTGGTGAGCTAGAATGGATGAGTGGCTCGACTGTGCGCTTCTCCGTCTACGAGTACAAAGGCACCAGCGATGAAGACGACGACTCCCTAAACACCACCGTGCCGTTCCAGGTGGCTTACGCCGTATCGATCCACAAGGCGCAGGGCCTCGAGTATGACTCCGTCAAGATCGTTATCACCGATGCCAATGAAGACGATATCACACACAGCATCTTCTACACGGCCGTAACTCGGGCACGTAAGCGTCTGAGGATCTTCTGGACGCCCGAGACGCAGCAAGGTGTTCTGAAGAGCCTCCGCCGTAGCACAAACCCAAAGGACGTCATCCTTCTCGCTAGTCGTCGTGGCCTTACGCCGGTTAGCGGATGAGTTAAAAGGACATTGTATGAGTTATAAGGACCTAAGGGATAAAGCTTTTACCATTAAAAAGGCATGGGTGGCGTTAGGCTCACAAGAAACCATGGATCACAAACAAGCCGCCGTTAAATTTTCTTTCGTGCATTTTTGGTGAGTTCTGCTAACTTGGTGTGGAATTAAAGGGCGTAATGGAGCGGTGACTTGAAACAGGCTCGCGCAACCATGCATTCC
>DBQU01000032.1 GCA_002305765.1 Deltaproteobacteria bacterium UBA1386 | reverse complement strand
ATTATAGGAAGAGTAGTGCTTGGCGCAATTCCACGTAGCACTGGTTCGAGACGCTTCAGCTGATAAGCGAGAAACTTTCCTGATACTTCATTCTGATTAGGACTTATCGCAGTAATCTGCTGATTGGATGATGCTGGGCTTGCCAAATAACCTACCTTGCCAATCGTTGCCCCAATGGTAACAACCATGACAGAATCCTCCGCAAAGATGCGCGCAGCACCTTCCCGAACTGAATCCTCATTCAATAATTTCGTCGGCTCTGAGAGAATAAGGTTCGTTCCGAAACTCCCGGGACCATACCATGGAATTGTACCTAGCTCGTAATATCGTTCCTCTGCTGTTGGTGGTGTACATCCCGTCTGAATCCTTGTCGAGACCCGTTTGATGGAGTGTATCGCCCAATGTTCCGGTATCTCCCGCAGCCACTCCACGCCGGAATCCTTCATCTTCACGTCCGGGTCGAGGCCCTTGGTGACGACGTGGCTGATGAGGGCGGAGCGCTTTTCCTGGAGGATCTCGATCTGGCGTTGTTTCTTGCCGATGAGATCGTCGATACGGGAAGTCTCTCGGTCGAGGAAGGAGACGATAACGCGCTGCTCTCTGAAAGAAGGTGTGGCAAGGAAGATAGAACCTAATTTGTCCCGACTGAGCTCTCTAAACGTCGAACCCTGCCCCCACGACCCCAGTTCTTGTTTCGCGGTCAACAATTGATAATAATAAAACCGTTTTTCGGCATCTGCGCGAAAGACCAAGGAACGACAGCCTTGATTTGTACACAGAGAAGTCCCCGCCAAGGCTAAGTGTCCAATTGGTGCACGGGTGGAAAGGATGAGGCTCCCTGCAGGTGCCAATGATGTTCCGCAACTGTCATATCCCTCTTGGGTAATCATACGATGGGTAGTATTCAAGGTATCATTATTCAGACTACCAAGGTCATCCGGTGTAGCCCAAGGAATATCACCATCCCAGTAATCTTGCTCATTACTCTTTGGAGTTGAACCGTTGAGGATCAGAAAGGTGTACTTGAGGTGTTTTGTTTCCCAATGCTCCGGAATCTCTCCCAGCCACTCCACACCAGAGTCCCTATACGCCGGATACGTCCGCCACTTCATGCTGTCACCTCTGCCAGCATATCCGCTATTTCCTTCTCGATCTTCTTTAGGTCCGCCTCAATTTCCTCGAGCGACCGCGGTGGCACATACCTGTAGAAATACCGGTTGAAGTTCATCTCGTACCCGATCTTGGTCTTGCTGTGGTCGATCCATGCGTCGGGCACATGCGGAAGGACCTCGCGCTTCATGTATTCGTCAACGTCCTCCTTCAGGGGAACGTTCTCATAGTCGCGCAGATCTGGGTCCGGTTCAGGGTTCCCCTTCCCGTCAACACACACATCCGCCGTCTCGTCACGTTCGGACAGTGCCATCAGGATGGCCTTGAACAACGGGGCCGGGATCTTCAAGCCTGCCCTGTTGAAGGCCCTCTTCATCATGTCGGAGAACTCCTCCCGGTTCCTGACCACACCTTTCGATGCCAGTCCTGACAGGGCCTCGAGGATCGCCTCCTGGAGCTTCTTCCCCTCCTCGATCTCGGCTTCCATCCCCTTGACGTCCTTGCGCTTCTTGCTGGACGCGAGGCCTGCAAACGCGGTCGCCTCTTTCACGCGGGCAAGCCGCCCTTCATCAACCGCAAAGTTGAGCTTCAGGGGTCTCTCCACGGTGAGGCGCCGGTATCCGAAGTCCTCGTTGTCGAAGATACGGACCTGCTCGCCTTCCTTGAAATCCCCATACAGGCGGGTGATGTCGCCGCGCTGGTCCTCGCAGACCTCGTTGCGCTTGTTCCCCAGGGACCTGCGCATCTTCTTGAAGAAGGACGTGCCGTCGACAAGCTGTATCTTCCCTTTGCGCTTCGGTTCCTTCCGGTTTGTCACGATCCAGAGGTAGGTGGATATCCCGGTGTTGTAGAAAAGCTGGTCAGGGAGGGCCACGATGGCCTCGAGCCAGTCATTCTCGATGATCCAGCGGCGGATATCGCTCTCACCGGAGCCGGCGCTTCCCGTGAAGAGAGGGGAGCCGTTGAAGACGATCGCCAGGCGGGTACCGCCCTCCTTCGGATCCTTCCTCTTGCTGATCATGTGCAGAAGGAAAAGCAGGGAGCCATCATTGATACGGGGTAGGCCTGCCCCGAAACGGCCTCCGAACCCCTGCTCCTCGTGCTCGCGCTTGATGACGTCGGCTTCCGGCTTCCACTCCACTCCGAAGGGAGGGTTAGCCAGCATGTACTCGAACCTGTGGTTCGGGAAACGGTCGTCGGTGAAGCTGTTCCCGAAGGCAATGTTCTCGATCTCCTGGCCTTTGATCATCATGTCGGACCCGCAGATGGCGTACGCCTGTGCGTTGTAGTCCTGTCCGAACACCTTGAGGTTGGCGTCGGGGTTGAGTTCCCGGACGTACTCCTCTGACACGGAGAGCATGCCGCCCGTACCGCAGGCAGGGTCGTAGAGGGTCCTGACGATGCCCTTGGTGGTGAGGATGTCGCTGTCAGGAAGGAAGAGAAGGTCCACCATGAGGCGGATGACCTCGCGGGGAGTGAAGTGATCGCCGGCCTCCTCGTTCGATGCCTCGTTGAACCTCCGGATGAGCTCCTCGAAGATGTAACCCATCTCGAGGTTCGATACGGCATTCGGGTGGAGGTCGATGTCACAGAACTTCGATACGACGAGATAGAGGCGGTCCGCCTTCTCCAGCCTTGTGATATGTTCCTCGAAGCCGAAGTTCTCGATGATCTCCCCGGCCCGGGCGGAGAAGCCCTTGATGTAGTTGACGAGGTTAGCGGCAATGTTGGCGGGATCGCCCTTGAGCTTGTCGAAGGTGAAGAGGCTCGTGTTGTAGAAGGGCATACCGGTGACACGACAGAGAATAGGCCCTATGTCCTTTACCTTGCCCCCTGAGAGCCTTTCCTGCTCTTTCAGGACCCTGTCCTTCGTGGGCTCCAGGACGCAATCGAGGCGCCTGAGGACGGTCAGAGGCAGCATAACGTCCTTGTACTGATTCGGGCGGTATGGTCCGCGGAGGAGATCCGCGACGGACCAGATGAAGCTGGTTTTCTCGTTGAAATTATTCATACAGGCTCCGCGTGTGGTGATTCGTTGATACTGGAAGCTACAAAATGCCTGGTGAAGATTCGAGGTGCAGAGGGAGCCTGTTCATAATGCAGACAGGCCGTTACGGTGCCGCAGTATCTCATCAGGAATCCCCCTGTCAACCCCTTGTGAAGGCTCCGATGTTTACCGTACGTTGAAATTACTGGAGAGCTTCACCGATATCGTACAAAATTCGACTGAAAATTTCACGTTTATTATAGATGGTGGGGGTGACAAGGGGGTGGCATTGATGAACATTCCTTCAAGGACGGACTTGGCGCCTTTGAGCTATCTTCCCGTTTCCGTCCTTTTTCGGATTCCCACTACTCCTCTACCTTTTCGCTTGTTGAGCAAAACGTTGTGCTGGAATCCTTCATCAATGTGGTCATGAATGCCGCGCAGCGTCATATTCATAAAACACTCATGTATCAAGCATATCCCACTCGTAGCCCAAGACCCACCGAAGGGCAGAGAGCTTGCCGTTGATCATTCCCCACTCGAAGTCATCCCAAGGACCAAGGTTCTTCTTGCCATAGCGACGCTCTATATCCCGAGCGGCTCTCTTGGCGGCCTTTAGAATGTCCCGTTGAACAGTCTGCGGTGCGCCTGCAGGACGGGGATAGCTTTCTTTTTCTGCAACCTTTATCGCCCCCTCCTCAATGAGGAACAGCATATTCTGATGTCGGTTGTACCAAACCTGGTGAAATAATAAGTCCATGGCGCCGAGAATCTCCGTAAGGCCACGTGGTTCCTGCATCCATGAGTTTTCGAACATGATATCGCCTACGAGAGAGGGCTCTATACGACGGAGAAGTTCTAAGAGGTTTGTGAAATAAAGTGACCTGATGCGCGAGAAAAGGCCTGCGAAGTCTGGATGAGGTACTTTGTGATTCCCGTTTTCGATGCTGAAGTCATTCTTGTTGTGCGTGACAAATGCAAAACGGACGTTTGAAACTTTCTTGTCACTCACGCATTCCGCATACGTCTCGATAATGATAGCGTCTGCCATCGCATTTTTGCCATGATGGAAGGGAGCCTTTTTCTCGACCGCACGCCTGGTCGCCCGAAGCATCACCGTATCGCTCGGCTCGATGATATCTGATCCAGAGAGCAGCTTTTCGATGCGCTCCAGGGCTTCATCGGCCACCCCACCAACAATAGGGATCTTGCGGTCCACATCATCGAGATGTGAAAGAACGACCTGCATCTTCTTCTTGTCGCCACCAATCTTGTTAACCGCTTCTTTTACGAGACGGAAATGTGTCGATAAGCTCCTGCAGCTTTCCCTGGCAATACGTTCGCGATGGCACCTGAATTCATCAAGGACCAAGCGGGGAACGATGAGGGTGACCATACCGGCCTTAACCATCTCTTCAACCACAGCAAGCAAGGGCAGCTGTCGGGGATCCTTAGCCAGGTCAAGCCACACACACGTATCGACAAGTATTTTAAACATTCAACCGTCCAATTCTGTCAAACCTTGACGGGTATTCACAGTAGCACGGCGAAATCAGGCTTGAGCCCAGGTTGAGCAACAACCATTCATTCGCACACCCTTCACGCGGTCCCTCTAGAGCCTCTCGATGCTTCTCAACAAACAACGAAAAGGTCATTGCCCACATTGTATCCATTTAGTAATCAAATCAATATATTCGGGCTTGCCCATTCTTTCTGGGTGTCCTACTACCAGAATCCGAAACCGATTGGTCCAAGGTGTCTCGCAAATTCTATCCCACCAATGCAGCATCTTGTTACGGCAAGGAATAATATGGTCGGCTGGTGTAACCTCGTTGATAGTCCCGTCTAGGGCGAAAGGGATGTCGTTAAGGAGTTCACGATACAAGTTGTATGTATAGAAAACCGCGGTACGAGCCTCGATCACTTCAATTTCCCGCCATATGACCTGGAGTTCACTTATGCATCCCCTCGCCATGGTGGGTGTCGTTGCATCTACGTCGTCAGTGTTCGTGCATTTTATCAGATTTGTGAAAGCGATTGACTCGATTGCATTAGCTCCATAAAGGTTCTCTGCTATTTCTCGTGTATAGCTCCAGTAGGGCCAGTGAATGTCCCATAACCCGCCTTCAACCTCTGACGTCGGATCTATAATACCACTTGCTAATATTTCGCCCGGAAGGCCTCTATGCGGTTTCCCAATAAAAACAATGCGTTCTTTAGTATTGAGGAAGTTACTACCTACGAGCCAAGGTAGCAGGGGATGTTTCAAGTCTTGTCGAACATCGCAAGTCGCACATACGGGATTTTGCAGTAACTCCAGTTCCGTTTCGAATAGGTCCTTGTACTTTGAAAACGTCACATTTGCCATGGAGGGTCTCCTATCTGATAGATAACAATGCGTCAGTACACCCGTCTTTAAGGAACAACTTCAACGCGCAACACTTCCGGACACTTTGTTTTTGATCCCCCTCCAGAAATTCTAATCGAACTCATCGATTGAAGAAGCTGGTGTGCAACATATGCGACATCTACAATCGGAGCAAACAGTAACGACCTGGCCAGATACTCCAGTCTCTCATTTGCCGTCAGCAGGGCAATCCCGCAAGCATGATATGAATCGCCGGAGTCCAGCAAGAAAAACCCAAGTGGCATGAGCCGACGGCACACTGCCGCGACAATCTCGGTATTCTCCTCGTTGATAGAACAATGAAAATCCATGAGCGCTAGGTGGTGAGTATCCGAGTTCTCTAGCTCAACAAGCGACGCAAGTCCGACATTGCGTTGCCCGCTATCCACGAATCGTTGCAGACCTTGTGACTGAAGTTCACCAACCGTGACTCTGGTCGGATCTCCTGGCCCGTTATGAAACATGGTGGCATCGAGGAGGGGGTCAGTACACCTACCCGCCTTAATGCAAGCGGCGAAGACAGCTTCCCAGAAAGGAATGCGGGTTTCACCGCGGATACTTAGCGCGGCTGTAATGATCTCTTGCTCGAATACCGTGGGGTTGATTCGTTGCTGTAGCAGCGGGGGGGTCTCGTATCGGCACACCGTGATGGCCACCACGTTGGAGTGCGCCATTATTAGATCTCGATAAGCTGTGGGCGCGTCTGTTCCAACTAAACCCGAGAGCGAGCCTATTTTGCCTGGCTTTTCCACCTTCCCCCCCTCAAGCCGTTATAGGTCTTGCTGAACCCTCGATACTACGGAATTGTTCATAATTGAATCCATTTATCCGCTCCGGGGGCTCCAGTGGGGCCGTGCACAGGAGCGCTTGCCGAGGCCACACAGGGCGCCCTGGTAGCTGCTCACTAACACCCCGGACAACCAGACCAAATATCTTAAGGAATCCCTTCTTGTAGAGGTAGTACACACGCGTGTTTCCCTCAATAGCTACCATATTCCCTCCCCACTCTTCAAATACTGGCGGCGTGATAACTGACACGAGACTGCCTCCGGATAAAACGGCTGCAGGGACAAAACATTCAAGGTTGTACTTCCTATACAATTCAAAGAGGTGGCCTATCTGGGTAAACTTGAAGGACCTTATCCTCCGGACTATCATCTGTACATGGTCGATCGAAACTTGTTCCAGTGCGATAGACACGCCGGGTTTGCGATATTGCCAGACCCCCGCCTTAAGCAGTTCAATTATGTCATGTGCAGAATGACTGCCTAGACTGCAATGCTCTATGGGATTCGGTGAGGTGTTGAATTCATTGCTCAACTCACGAGTAATTACTTTCAATACGGGTCGATGGTGGATACCCATGTAGGCCGTTCCGTGCGACGCATGCAGGGTCCTGCTGGGGTTTGTGATGAAAGCAGCATCGCGATAGTCGTCAGACCTCTTGAGAAGAAAACCATGGAATGGTGTCTG
Source organism: Deltaproteobacteria bacterium UBA1386 (assembly GCA_002305765.1). Classification (GTDB taxonomy): domain Bacteria; phylum Desulfobacterota; class Syntrophorhabdia; order Syntrophorhabdales; family Syntrophorhabdaceae; genus Delta-02. The sequence goes on along the minus strand of DBQU01000032.1, from coordinate 2,610 downwards.
TGGTCTTTCTATCACAGTCGCCCCAAGCTGAGTCAACAGGTTCCGTCGTTGCATTTCGCGAGCCACCAATTCTTGGGACCCGTTGACGGGCTCAACCAACACTTGCAGAAAGGCCCCGGCTTCTCTCCAAGCCAATATGGTAGGAAATATCTGCCAAAACCAGTACGTGTCGGGCGCTGTCGCAATAAAGCCTGCACCCGTCGTAAAAGCTTCTCGCGTCAGCTCGGCCAAGAAACTATCCCCATCCGCATACTGGTCGGCAGAGCCCCGATCAGACCGCAAATGCAGGGCTTCACTCTGAATAAAGCGAAACACGGCGTCACGTCCGTTTTCAATAAGAGTGGCCAATAGCTCAGGAGTGACATTAAAGTCTGTTGCTCGAACACCATCTGTAGGAATTGAAATAACGTTTACATTTGGCTGTATGGAGTTCTGCACACGCTTTGCACCACCGACAATTGTATCGATCAATGAACGCAACAACTCTCGGGGAGTCCATCTTGCCCGCAGTTGCAACTCATCTTCTAAACTGAAGGCAAGGATCCTACCGCTGAGACCGTTCGACGATTGAGAGTCAGCAAACACAAACGCCGGGAGGTTACTTAATAATCCGCCATCTACCAGGCGGCTATTACCGACGACCACCGGCTCAAAGAACAAAGGTATTGAACATGAACACCTTACTGCAAGAGCCACTGACTCGTCAGGAGTGGTGGTCGTGCTCCAAATCTTCGGCTGTCCTCCGAAAAGATCTGTTGCCACAATTGTGGTTGGCAGAAGCAAAGCCTTGAATTTCACCGGGCGCGGTGCTTCAGGAAGCAGTTCTGTAATTCTTTCGTCAACCCAAGTCTCTATTGCGCTCGATGAGTATGCGCCCCCGTACGCAACAATCCGTCCGATCAATGAACGCCCGACAAACGGTAGCCACCGTAAGAACCTCCCCAGTGCCCCCATATCCAAGGAAGTACCCGTTGGAGCGGCCAGAAGCTCCGAAAAAACTAAGCTCCCGCAATGCCGCCGCAAGAACTCTGATGAAGCGCCTGCGCCCAAGAGTGCGGCAATGATGGATCCGGCCGAGGTACCGGCAACCTCGGAAAAGTTGACACCAGCCTGCAAGGCACCTTCGACCGCCCCCACATGTGCTGCAGCACGGCATCCGCCACCAGAGAAAACACCCCTGCACGACGTGAAGAAGACGGTTTTCGGGGCATCACTCATGTTGGCAGTAGACGGACGGCAACGTACAGTGCAGAACAATGCTTGCAGGCACCCTTCGGAACACATCTCACGAGGCGTAGTCCACTCGCCAATTCAAGTATCACAGCTTTTCCAGACATGTATGCTAATTGTCTAGCATTTTCTAGTTACTTTCAAGCTAAAACTGTCCGATTGCTTCTTAAGTATTCGTTCATATTTCTTGTCTTGTCTTCTTGTTATCTTTGTAGCAAATTGCTATTATTGCCTAAGACGAGAAGCCTTATATGTGACCCGTCACAGTTGGTACGCGAGACGCCATGAATTGCCTATTCTGTAAACTCGACACCGCCACATCACGTTCAGTTGAGCACATAATACCCGAATCAATCGGTAATACAACTGCAGTTCTGCCTCCCGGTATCGTTTGCGATAAGTGCAACAACTATTTTTCTGTCAAGATAGAAGGTCCTCTGCTCGACGAATCTTATTTTAGACACATGCGCTATCATACTCGCATTCGGACCAAGAAGGGTAATCCCCCTCGCATCGAAGGAATACATCTTGACACCCTAGTTTCGCTGAACCTCTACCCAAATATCGACGGCCAGGGAGCCTCGATAGGTGCGTCTTATCCCCATCAGGAAGCGCTGTTACTCGATTCCCTTTCCTCCCGAGGAGGATTCAGCTTCATTGTTCCCTTTCCGACTCCGCCTAACGAACAACTTCTTTCTCGCCTTCTCGGCAAGGTAGCTCTTGAGGCATATGCCTTACACTACCTTAAAGAAGGTCTTGATGTTCAAGAACTGGTCCACGATGCGGAACTCGATCCACTGAGAGACTACGTGCGACGAGGTTTCAAACCTAAGATTTGGCCGTTTAATTCAAGAAGGCTCTATGACCCAGAGCACCATTTCACTATACCTGGCCAGCCGCCTGGTGCAATCCTCTGCGGATGGACCGCCCAACAAGTAACGCCGGAGGACCCATACTTCATTCTAGAGCTGTTTGGCGTCGAATATGCGTTAAATATTGGCTTTCCCGAAGTAGACAAATATAGGAGATGGCTCATAGACAACGCAAATAGAAGTCCGCTACATCCCGACGGTTTTATGTGAACCCTTTCTCTTGCTGCTTTTCTTCGAAGCAGACTTATTTTCCTTGTAATCTTCTTTATATTGTTTTCTCGCTTTTCCTACCGTCCGCCCGCCTTTTCATGCACACATCCGTCCCATATCTCCTGCGGAAGGAGGATCCTCTCCGTCCCGGGAATGTTCCAGACCGACGCCCCCGTGTTAAGGTCGATCCCGTTTCTCAGGTACGCCCTGTATGCCAGTTGGCTGCAGTAGAAGGATCCCTCCGTGCCTGAATCGAAGAAGTTGAGGTTGTATGACTTTTTCAGCTCCGCCTGCCTGA
>DBQU01000017.1:5242-6822 GCA_002305765.1 Deltaproteobacteria bacterium UBA1386 | reverse complement strand
CAAAGAGGGGACGGATTTCATGAATGGGCCTCCTTGTCGAATACTCCCAAATCAAGCAACCACTTCCGATGTTCCAATGCCTTGACAAAGAAAATATGCATAGCTGGTTTCTTGTCTGCATCTTCAGATGGCAACTCTTGTTTTTCAGAGACAGCTTCCGCTATTTGTTCTGGGGCAATCCCCGCACGCAAACATTTATCTATTGCGGCCAGTGCCTCATCGGTCATTTTTTTACTGTTGATAATAAATTTATACGCCACTTCTGGGGATACATCCTTGGCCCTTTCCACGTACAGGTTAGGCATCCTTCACCTCCAACCCCGCATCCTTCAAGTTATTGTGTCCAGCCACATATTTCCTTGGCCTTCTGAAGCTATCGTATTTTAAGAAGGTAGTCCCACAACCGCAGGCACATGAAACAATGGGATTAGGTTTCTGTGGGTCCATAAGGTCTTGTCTCTGGCGTCGTTTAGATATCGTACCCAGACGATGATGTTTGATGTGATCACCGGTTGTAGGAAACACCATCAAGTTTTCGGGCCTGTTGTCTCGTTTGTTTCCGTTAATGTGGTGAACCACTTCCAGCTCATTCAACGATCTGCCTAATACCCCTTCGGCAACCACAATATGTTCAAAAACGTAGCCATTACTATCGGACCTCGGATGTTCTGGATTGTACGTCCTGGTATATCCCTTTGAATGTTTGGCTTTACCTCCATTCCACCATTTGCTACTGTTACCGGACGCGAATTCCCGCCTATAGCATCCACACGATTTAGTATGGCCGCTTGATATATCATATCCCCTTAAGACAACAAGATTTCCGCAATCGCAAATGCACAACCAACACGCATTTTTGTTATTCTCAGTGTGATCGTATCTGATGACTGTCAGCTTTCCGAATCTACGCCCCGCTAGATTATTTCTCATCATGATTTTCCTTTATGGTCAGATTGGCATCGTTTAGGAACTTGTCCAGCATTCTTTCCGCGCCGCGCTTGGCTGAGGAAAGTTTGGAATATATCTCACCGTCACGTGTTGGATGGAAATCAAGGTCATAGTCGCAGTTTATTTGGCAGACCACTATCTTCCCTAGATATCCCAACCAAACATGTTCATCTGTGTACTCGCCGAAATCTTCTTCCCACCTTATCCTGTTCATGTCTTCTCTCCTTCATCGTCGGGGAGGGGACACCATTCGATATTGCAGTTCTGGTTAATCCCTATCCTTCGCACTTCAACTCCATCCTGCAAAACCACGACCCAATCAAAGTCATGGTTGCCATGAAAAGTGTTGACTACCACAGCTTCCATTCCCGGCTTGTTGAAATCGTACAGGTCTTGTGCCTCTCCCCATCCGACATAGAGCTTGGACACCTTACGTCCGCTTATCGATTCATTAATCTTTGTTTTCATTCCCCCTCCCTCGCCCACTCAGCCCGAATCTTGCCGGAGCAATTATCCCCTTCCTTGACGGGGCACTTGCTGTCCTTTTTGGTAATGCATAGGCCGCCTATGATATTCTTGTCAGGGCACTCCTCCCACCCCCATTTCTCCCTCGTCTCCTCCAGCCGGAGCCA
>DBQU01000017.1:0-5143 GCA_002305765.1 Deltaproteobacteria bacterium UBA1386 | reverse complement strand
TTAGAAGGCGACATAACCCCCCAATGTTCATCACCGCACTTCATGCACTTATGGGTAGGACTTGTTCCGTCTGTGGCTGCCATTATTCTCCATTTATGCCAGCACTTCCCCTGAAACTTGCACAGCCGTTCGTCAATGGTCATGTTGGCTCCTTGAAGACTTCAACAATAGAATCAGCCTGTCCGCACAAAGGGTTTGCTGAATCACATCTCTCTTCTAACGGGCACCCTTCGCACGGGTCGTCCATCCAATTCCGTTTTGCTATCTCCTCCACCTTCTCCCACTCCTCCGCTTTTCTCCTGAGTTCGTCTTCCTCGGCGTCCATGAGAGAAATGAAACGGTCGGTGTGGGTTTTTTCGTTGGCAAGTTCAGCTTGATAGGCGTCCCACTTCGCCGCCTTCGCCCTGAGTTCAAGGTATTTGTCTACCACCGTATTAATAAGCGTCGCCGGGTCTGTAGATGCCAACAGATGACCTCCTTCGGTCAGGCTTGCCAAACGGTCAACGGCTGTCTGTAGGCGTTCATTTCGTTTCATCTTTCACCTCTCCGTCTATTTCAGGGTCAAATCTTGTGCGTCCCATTTCTCCGCCTTCTCGAACACGGGGGCGAGGAGGGAGAGGATTCTATCCGCCTTGATTTCTGCCCATCCGTTGTTGCCTTGTGGAATTATCCTGAACGGTGGTTCCTTGTCTACGGTTTCCGACTGTAGTAAAAGATTGATTATCTCTTCTCTCATCTTATTCGTGTCCATTTTCACCTCGATTCGGCGGCCACAATGGGGGCAGTACTTGTCAACCACTATATCGTGGTCAAAAGAGAAGTATCCTCCACATTGAGCCGCATAGTCCCCATAACCATCATCTGTCCACTCGCACCTCTCGGCGTCGAGGAGGGAGAGGATAGAATCAGCGAGTTCTACGGCTCTGTCGGGGGCATAATACCCATAGGCGTTTTCAGTTTCGATTATCCGTGCTATCTCTTCTATCAGTTTATCCCTGTCCATCACTTCCATGCCTCTTTCTCAAACGTGTTCAACACGTCCCTTGTCACGCCCCTGAAGTGTTGCCAGAGCCGCCCGACATTCAGGGCGATGTTGAACACGTCCTTGCGAAATACCTTCTCTCCGACGGCAAAACCTATGAACTCGTCATCTTTTGTCGTGCCGCAGAAGGCACAATTGCTCAGGCCATGTTTCTTAACTACTTTGGCAAGGTCATCATGGATTGGTCTTGCCTTTCGTTCGTCTTTGTCCATCTTTCACTCCTTATAAGGCCCCGGGCCGCGATCCGGTGCGATCCGGTCCCCTCGGGGCCATTGGGGGGGCAGTGTGGAGGTTGCGAATCATACATGCGCATACTCGCGGCCATCGGGGATCATTTATACTTTTCCTTTCTCAGCCGCTATCTCGATCGGCGTCTTCTTGCTCCTCTGCACCTTGCGACCCGATTCCTTCATCTGGTCATAGATATCGGCCGTCAGGGACGCGCACCTTCCGCGCCACCTGGGATCGTCGCGGTTCATTTCCACCTCGGCGTAAAAATCAGTTATGTCGTGATCCACCAGCTTGTATGGGTTGTCCTCGGCGTCAATATCAAAGAAGGTGTGCCGGAGTTCGTGCCGGATCACCCGTTCCCTGTCGACCTCCTTTGTGTTGTCCCAAAACACCTTGTCGATGGTGATGATGTAATCGTAGCCCTCGGCGACGCTTTTCTCGTTGGTCGTCAGGTGCCGTATGAGGTCGTTGGCCTTCATGATGCGGGCCAGCACCAGCATTCCCCTTGAAGATCGTTTCTTGAGGTCGAACAGGANNNGGTTCTGCTTCGGGTGCGTCTTCGTAGCGTGTTGACATGGATCCTCCTTTCAGTCTTGACATGCTCTGCACGGTATCCCCGTGGCCTCTTCCACCCGCCGGATCATCTTTGCCTCGTCACTGTTGGCAAATATCACGCCTCATACACCTCTGTTCCCTGCATCGAGAAGGCCTTTCCAAGCGCTTTCGCCTTGCGGGACAGGCCCGATTCGATGGTGGACCAGGCGGCCTCGTTCAAACACTCCAACAGCGTATGCGGCGGGCATCCCTTGAGAAAGGCGGCCCGGTCCTTCACTCTGACCTTCGTCTGCGTCCGGTACATCCGGTTGTCCACCTTCGGGATCTCCAACTTGACAGTCGGGGCGACATAGGTGATCGGCTCGGAAAGAGCCTCTTCCGCTTCTTCCTGCCTCCCTTCCTTCTCCAATTCCTCGGCCTCGCGCAGCCGTCTTTCCTCCTCGGCCTTCCGTGCTTCCTCCCGCAACCGGGCCTCCTCCTCTTCCTGTTTGCGGCGGACTTCGGCGAGGTAGATCTTGACCTGTTGCGTCACATGGGCGTCGGCGTCCTGGAGGGGCTTCTTCGTCTCGTTCCATTTTCCGGTGATTGCCCGGTGTGCCTGAAACGCCTTGTCGGCCATGGGTTTGAAGAACTCGTCTATGCTCTTTATCATCTCCTTGATATCGAGTTTGAAGGAGTTTGCCCGCTCCATGGACTCGTTGTCCGTGACGGTGATGAGCTTCGCCTGTTCGGGTATGGCGAGTGCTTTTGATTCTACTTCGGGTTCAAGGTTGATCGCTGTTTCCATTCTGTTCTCCTTTAAGATTTTTCTCTTTCCAGCGCACAACGTTCAGCGCCGACACGAACACATTCAGACTCCCCCTGATATCCTTGACCTCCACCAGCTTATACGGCACCCTCTGTTTCGGCTTCAGGTGCAGGGAATAACAGGTATTGCCCTTTATGATCCGGTCGATGATGCCGAAATACTTGTAGACGGGGTGATAAAGCCTGACCTCGATGCCGGATATTTCAGCGTCCATGTCCCGTCTGAACACCTTGTAGGCTTCCAGATAGGGGCGCACCTCCTCGTCAACGGTGTCCTCGTCGAGCGTCCCCTTATCGTACAGTTCCGTGGCCAGGTGGACGTACTTTCCCCGGGTGAGATACCAAGGGTCGATGAACTTGTAACCGTCGGGCATCATCCCGGCAAGGGAAAGGCCCGTGGTGACGGAAATAAGGGGCTCACCGTTGACCGTGGCCGTGTGGCTTTCGGGGTCGAAGATGAGCCCGTCCTCCTTACCGTTGCGAATGAGTTCCCAATAGGCCGCAATTTGTAGGTCTATGTGGGGCTCATGGGGACCTGACTTGATGTCGAAGGGGGCGCGCATTTTACCCTTCCGCCGCCTTCTTCTCTTTGATGTCCCGGTTCAGCCTGTCGATGACCGCCGATGCCCCGGACTTGGTGAGCTCCTTTGTGGTCTTGATGACCTCCGTGAGGCCCGCTGCCTCGGAGCAATAGGCGTATTTCATACTGTCCTCGAAGCCGAGCTTGCCCCACAGGGTACTGATCGCTTTCACCTGTGCGTCCGATGCGGGGGAATCGGGGTCTTTGATTGTGGATTTGCCTTCCTGTTTCTCCTGCGGGGCTTTCATGCCGGGTCTCTCCTCTTCGGGGGGAGGGGGCGGATTGTCGTCCGTGGTCATCTCCTCCGCCGGCGTCGCCGAGTATCCTGCCAGCACTACGATCCACGCGAACCGGTTCTTGAGGGCTTTAGCATTTGCTCTTGTTTGTGCCATGCTTTTCAGTTGGAAAAGGGGTACAGGTTCGTCACCCACTTTGACCCGTTCCTTTTTGGGCTTTCTGTTCTCCCATATAATCTGATCCTTGCCGGGATCTTCGACGCTGCGGGAACCATCCTTACAGATATAGACATAGGCGTACTTTGGTTTACTCTTCCATTTGTCCTCATCGTTCAGACACATGGCCTCGGCCCTGGACACCTCGTTACCGAAGCGGTCCTTCACGATCGATGTTGCTTCGAACCCCTGGGCGCTGCCGTACTGGACAAACTTGACATCAACGCACTGGACACTTTCACCGTAGAACTTCGCCAAGGTCTGCCATGCCTCGAACTCAAGGTGATCTTTGTTACCCCCGAAATTGTGGGCGAGCTTCGCTTTTTTAACAACCGTCATCAGGGCGTTTGCCGCTTCCGTGGCCTCCGCAAGGATGCTGTCGGGCGTGCCGACGAGCGTCATTGGATGTGCTTCATATACTTCCACTGCTTCACTCATGATTTTCCTCCTCTCCAAATATCTCCATTATGGCGTCAATCGCCTTCGCGTCGGTCATCCGTCCCCATTCATCGGTCATCATCAGGGCGGCTAACTGCTCCCGTTTAGAACAAGGTATACACTTCGTATCCCCGGCCCACCGGCATTGACCCTCTTTGCAGAAGGCGGCATCGTACTCGTGGGGCATCCTGTGGGAACACTCGGTAGATTTACATTTGTCAGCGTTGTTGCAGATCATGATGCCTCCTTGTTTATTCGGGGCCGGTACCCGGCACGAGTTCCGGCCCCGGTGTGGGTACTACGATTGCTGGTTAACCTCCTTTCCCCTTCTCAGGGCTGTTGGTTGCATCTATTTTGGCAAGGAGAGTATCCAGCTTGCCAATAACAGTCTTGACTCCGTAAGCGTCAGGGCATGATGCGGTGATGTAGGAGCGGATGTTTTTCAGGGTGTCGTACATCTCCGGCGCGGCGGCGATCAGACGGGCGTTGGCCCCTGCCTCTAGATCCTGCCGATTATCCACATATCGGCTTTTATTTAGATGTGCTATGTGCTCGCCGTTTTGGTCGGTCAGGTGATAAGAGAAATTATCTGGTCCTTCTAATCGCCACGGTCCCGGCGTATGCTTACTCATGATTACCTCCTTTCCCCTTCTTCGCTTCTCTCCTCGCCCTCAGCCGCGCATTCTCCTTCTCCCGGCGTATGTCGTCCCGGCACTCCGGGCACCATTTGACCATGCCGTTGTGATTGTTCGTCGGGAACCCCTTGCCACATCTTTGACAGGTCATGGTGATCTCCCGTCTCTTGGGCGATCTGTGAACGAGCCTCGCGTTGCTCTCTCGCTGCCAGGGGATAGGTTCTTCATTCCAAAGCACCGTCCCGCACCAGCACTCAAAGTAGTTCGCCGTATGGATAAATCCGGCCCGTTTGCCGCAGTGAGGACAGGGCGAACCAAGGGCAGGGAAGGGGTAACGTTCGCGGGGTTTCTCACCAGGGAGAAGAAGGATACTGGTGCCGTCTTTGAACCTGTCGGGTAGGGT
>DBQU01000033.1 GCA_002305765.1 Deltaproteobacteria bacterium UBA1386 | reverse complement strand
AAACGCTTTTAGTGACACGTGCAAGTAGTAGCGCGGTCGTCCCCTGACTATGTGGTTATCATCGGTAGTATGGTAAGAGATGTGCTTCAGTCAAAAGTGCGAAGATTAGTAGGGGATAGATTGGCGACGATTCCTCAACCTGCGGGATTTTTGAGCGCAGAGCAAAGAATCGATATGTTAACAGAATGCCGGAAAGCTTTTCTGGTGGCAACGGGTCAGGAACGTTAGCCAGAGTAGCTGCGGCGCATCCTTCAGATTTTCACACTGCTTTTGGAGAAGATTTGAGTGGCACCTTTGTTACTACGACAACTGATGTCCAGCACACCGTTGGCGAGAGAAAGGATTGATTATGGCAGATGAGAACGTGATGGCAAGGCTCGTCTTCAGAACTATCAAGGAGGGGGATAAGGTTTGTTGCGGCGTGCGGGACAACGGCAAGCCGCTTCTCCATAGATTTGCTAGCGAACGGAACAGTCACGGTCACGATCCTGGGTATGTGTATCTGGCTTACTTGCCTAATGGTCCAGGCAAAGGCCATTATCATATTGGAAAGGTGGAATACACCAGGGTTGGCACCGACGACTTTGATCTTGACGAAATTGGGCCCGATCTGTTGGGTGCTCTGAAAAAGCGTTTCAAGAACTATCATCCGGCACGAAAGGGGTCTGATGTGATGTACGACGGTGCCAAGTTCGTACATGCAATTCGCGTTGCCTGTGGCGAGGGCGCGGAGAAACAACCGCACGCGTTTTTCGATATGCTGGGAAGACGGTTCAATAAGGGATCAGAGTCATTTGAATTGACCGAAGTGGACGTGGAGATCTTCAAGTCTGCGACCGGTGATGTTTTGGATCGGCCTATCAAGCATCTCACGGCAAAAGAATTTGCCCGGTACCTGGCTGATCAGGGATTGTCGGATGAAGCGATCCGCGAATGGGTACTTTTGCCCGATGGCCACTAAAAAAGCTGTCGGTGTGGACAAGGGAACCCCAGGGGGACGTTCGTTAACAAGTAAATAACTTCTTCACACGAGCCTCAACCCCCTCCTCTCTGCGATGTCCCTTCCTCTTTTCACCGCAAAACCTATGGCAGGTCCTGTTAAGGAAAAGCGCAGGGCAAGGTCTGTTAGCCTGACACCCAGTTCCGTCACGGCGAAGAAGCAGAAGACGCTCCTTGCCTCGACAAGATTCTTGTGTCTACCCCGGATGTAGAGTTCCTGGGGCGATATCCCGAAAAGATGGCAGACCCTTTTCTCTATCGCGGCGATGTCGACGCCCGAGCACATCATTTCGTAGCGCCGGGTCATCCTTTGTTCCGCCCGCGCGAGCAGGTCCAGAACAAAGGATGTGTCCCCAAGGATGCGCTCGTCACCCTTCATGGGTCCCGATCCCTCAGGGGCCGATCTTCTGGCCTCCTCCCATCCCCCGAGGCTTCTCACCAGTCCCCCTCCCACGAGATCGGGCCGCCGGCCGTGGCGTATCCCTTTGGCCACGAACTCACGGTAGACGGTACGGGCCGCTCCCTCATTCTGACCGAACAATCCGAGGATGTACCTCACATCCTGCCAGGGGATCGTCCTGGTGCCGAGGAGGGCTGCATGGCCCGACCACCGATAGAGGCAAAGGGACTCGTAGTCGGGGACGATGCCGGCCCTCAAGGGGTTGAGGTGGATGTACCGGAGAAGCTCCTGCAGGTAGGGTTCCTCCTGGCAGATGATGGATTTGTAGCGGTTCTGGAAGAGATGGCCGCTGCGCCTGTGCCGTCTGTTAAAACCCGCGGCGTAGCCGGTGAGGAGCCGGGCCATGAGGGTGGATAAGGGAACGTCGCCGGTACGAAGCAGCAGGTGTGCATGGTTGGACATGAGCGCCCAGGCATAGCACGCTGTTGTCGTCTCCGGCAGGAGAGTGGACAGCCTTTCAGTGAAGTCCGTTCTGTCGTCGTCCCCGAGGAAGATCTCCTTTCTGGCGATGCCCCGTATGATCACATGATGGAGAATGCCTGCTGCATCAAGGCGGGCGTGTCGTGGCATGAGCACCTCTGGCTGTCATAGTGACCGGGGAGACCCCTGGCCTCGCAGGGACACCCCCGGCCCGTTCTCAGTCCATATTACTTTTTTTCCAGGAAAATGAGGTGCCCGATCCTTCTCTGGGTTGAGTTATTTACTTGTTAACGAACGTCCCTCTGACCTCACGCTACCACCTGTTCATTCCGCATGTGCGCAAAACACAGCTGGTAGAGCGGTTGTTGAGAGCCATGCAGGTGGAGAGGGTTAAACTGTCCTGAATTGGCGACGCCTGGTTGCTTTGGCTAATGGATTTGAAGAGAGGCAAGGGGACGCTCTTCAGAAATCACGTTATTATTCGTAACATCTCAACATCCCTAGAGGACACGCTGAGATAGTCTGATCTCTTGAGAACGTCCCGGATCCTCCCGATTGGGTTTGATGCGGCCGAAGGCCAAATCCTGCGTCAAATCATTTGTGAGGGATCTCCCGATCTCTTGCGCCCATAGGTGTCCGCTGGACGGAAGGGGGCAGTTTGCCATCCCAGGGTTCTATCGCATTGTTGCCTTGCACCCTAACCTTGTCGCCTACCTTCCATTGTCGATTACTCTGGATGGTCTTTGTCTTGCCCGCGGAATTCTTTACCGTGATTTTTGTACCCTTAACGTTTGTTACTATCCCGTAAAATTCGTACGCAGCAGATCCCAGACTGACCATGCCCAAAACAAACGCAACTGCTATCATAAGAACGACGCACCTTTTCATTGCCCGACCTCCTTAAGATGAAATTAAAGACCCTTACAGTGTTCCTTTGGAGAATATCAGCCGATGTCTCATGCCTTGTACTTCAATCTTTTATCATCGGTATTGAGAAAATTCAAGCAATATGCCGGAAGCCAGGAGGACTACGGGGTAGAGGTAAGGGGACGCTCCAAGAAAAACAAGTAACTTCTTAAGACCACCTAAACTTGAGGCGTGATGAATGGAGGCGGTAAGGGGATGTCCCTCTGACTCTCCGTAACACGCATGGAAACACTGGGGACGCCTGATCAAAAGAGAGCCGGCGACGTCGTCCACAGAGGCTACGGGAGGCTGCGTGTATGGAATATCCTTCACTGCGGGTTGGTTGGTGTAGGTAAATACCTTCACCTGTCGGTCTGACGCAGGGGGATCTTTGTCGAAAAACGGGCTATTTCGATACAATCCGGCGGGGACCGGAGATGGCACTCATCTTGCTATAGTAGGTCCGGGGAAGGAGTCTGGAGACCTGTAAGCATTTCAGCCAGACGATGTCATCCGAAGAAAATACACTGCAAAGAATGAGGTCCAGGTGATTGATGTATTCAGGAACCGGCAGCTCTATATAGAATGTCATTTGCGGAAAGGATCATGCGCCTGAGCCGGAAGAGGGATTAATGTTTGAATCGATTTTTCGCTTTTTCTCGAAAGACCTGGCAATAGATCTCGGCACCGCAAACACGCTGGTATATGTCAAAGGGAAAGGGATCACCTCGGATGAACCATCGGTGGTGGCTGTCCACAGAGATTCCCGGGGGGCGACGAAGGTCATCGCCGTCGGTGCGGAGGCGAAGAACATGCTCGGCAAGACACCGGGCAACATCGTCGCGACGCGGCCGCTCAGGGACGGTGTCATCGCTGATTTTGAAATTACCGAGGCAATGCTCAAGTATTTTATCCAGAAGGTCCATAACAGGAAATCCTATGCACGGCCGCGGATCGTTATCTCCGTCCCTTCGGGTATCACGCCCGTTGAAAAACGGGCCGTGAAGGAATCCGCCGAATCGGGGGGTGCGAGAGAAGTGTATCTCATCGAGCAGCCGATGGCGGCGGCTATCGGTGTAGGCCTTCCCGTTACGGAACCAAGCGGCAACATGATCGTGGACATCGGAGGCGGCACGACCGAGGTTGCCGTCATCAGCCTCGCCGGCATCGTGTACTGCAATTCCGTCAGGGCCGCCGGCGACAAGATAGATGAGGCGATCGTCCAGTACATAAAGAGGAAACACAACCTCCTCATCGGAGAAAGAACAGCGGAGATGATCAAGATAGGCATAGGTTCGGCCTATCCGGACCCCGATGGAAATGAGCGCACCATGGAGATCAAGGGCCGGGACCTTGTGGGCGGTGTCCCGAAAACCCTTGAGATCTCATCGACGGAAGTACGGCAGGCCATAGAGGAGCCCGTCAAGGCCATTGTGGAAGCGGTAAGGATAGCCCTCGAAAGGACCCCGCCGGAACTCGCGGGCGACATCGTCGACAAGGGCATCGTCATCAGCGGCGGCGGCGCCATGCTCAGAAACCTTGACCTTCTCATCAAGGATGTCAGCAGGCTCCCTGTTCTCATCGCCGAAAACCCCCTGACAGCGGTTTGCGAGGGCGCGGGTCAGGCCCTTGACGAGGTTGGCCTTCTGAAAGAAATCGCATCGGATTTTTGAAAGCAAGTCCGGGCCGTATGGGGGAGACAAAAAACCAATTGCCGTCTTGCATCGTCGTTTTATGTATGGGAATGTCGATAAATTGGTGTTACCCTACATCAAGGAGCCGAAAGAAACTTGGTCTTAATAAGCGGCAAGTCAATCTGACATCCTACCCATCATCATCCGACTTCTAAGATTTTTCCTCGTATTTGTCTATGGCGTTTCTTGAACCATACCGGACGCTCCGTGCGAAGGACCGTTCCATGAGGTGCTGGCGGGTCTTTATGTCCCGCTTCGCCGAAGGGCTCTGCGTGTTCGCGAGCATCTCGTCGAGGTTCTCCTTCCGTGCATGACGCTGGACCGAGCGGCTCCCGGCTTCCCCTTTCCCTTGACATACCTCTTTTCCGTAAGCGAAATTATTGAAAACCGAAGGTGTCCTTGTTTCATCGCCTGTAACTTCCGGTTCAACGCGCGCAAACAAACGAAGGAGTCCGCATGGAATTTGTAAATGCTTTTCGGGATCTTAAGCTATTCGGGGGGGCGCACGCCTGGATCACGCAGTCATTTATCGTTGTTTTCACGACGCTGTTGATCGCGTTTCTTCAAAAACTCTTCTTGAAGAGACTGTCCGTCCGTCTCACGCAAAACCGTTTTGCCTGGGATGATGCCATAGTAGACGCTCTGCGCGGTCCGCTCACGCTTTTGATCTCTCTCGTCGGCATCACCTTTGCCGCTGAGATCGTGGCAACGGGAACGAACACGCCTCTCTTTGGGGCGGCCGTCCCCATCAGGTCCGTCGGGGTCATCATCGCCATTGCCTGGTTCCTGATACGCCTCATCAGGGCGGGAGAAGAGAAGATCATCACCCGCAGCAAGATGAAAGGTGAGGAGATCGATCGGACCACCGCGGATGCCATCGGCAAGCTTCTGAGGATCTCCGTCATCGTCACGACGGGCCTCGTCATGCTCCAGACCCTCGGCTTCAGCGTCTCGGGTGTTCTCGCCTTCGGTGGGGTGGGAGGTCTTGCGATCGGTTTCGCGGCCAAAGACCTCCTCGCGAATTTCTTCGGCGGATTGATGGTCTACCTCGACCGGCCCTTCGTCGTGGGAGACTGGGTGCGGTCGCCGGATCGCCAGATCGAGGGCACCGTTGAAAAGATTGGCTGGCGGCTGTGCGTGATCAGGACCTTCGACAAGCGCCCGCTGTATGTCCCCAATTCCACCTTTGCGACCATCGCCCTGGAAAACCCCTCCCGAATGTCACATCGCAGGATCTTCGAAACGATCGGGGTCCGCTACGATGACGCGCCGGTCCTGAAGGATATCCTGGCCGGGGTCCGCACGATGCTCGCGGAGCACGAAGAGATCGCGCAGGACCAGCTCATCATGGTCTACTTCAACGAATACGCGGCTTCATCGCTGGACTTCTTCATCTACTGTTTCACGAGAACGACGGTCTGGTCCGAATACCACCGTGTGAAGGAAGACGTGCTTCTCAAGATCATGGATATCATCGTGGCACACGGCGCCCAAGTGGCCTTCCCCACCACAACGCTGGACCTTCCGGATGGAACGTTCAAGGAAGACGCATTAAATAAGGAATTGTCTCGCGCGCATGCGCCTTCAGCGGGGTTGACGACGCAGAGGGCTTAGGAGAATTATCCTTGAGAGAAGTCTGCGTAAAGCTGTTTGCGCGAGAACCGGCTTCTCAATTTGGCCGCTGAATGCCTGTTGACAAACGCCTCTTTTCGTCATCCCGGACGTGATACGGGATCCAGAGTTTTTTTCTGTCCCACTGTATTTCCTGGATCCCGGCCTGCGCCGGGATGACGACCGATGGGAAGGAAAGAAAACTTACGGGAGGGAGGAGGACTACAGGACGTCCCTCAACTGGCCCGTCCCTGACGGGCCGCCTCTTCAAAGGTTCTGGTAAGGTTCCGGGCGCAAAGATTGGAGGACCACCCAGGGGTGTCACTTTGACCGTTAGTAACAGAACACTCGACCATCACCTGTCAAATTAACACGGCTAGGTTTTCCATTGGGGCACTGGACACAGATGTCGCCGCGGTCTGTCCGAAACGGATACGAACCGGTCTGGCAGTCTTGATAGCAACGTCCGCCTTTAGGGTTCGGGTATTTCGGGGGACATTGGCCGTTAACGCTCGGCATATTACCGAGAGCGTACCACGTTCCGGGAACACCCTTAACCGCGCCTCCACCGGTTGCCGACCCCTGTGAAGAGGAGCCCCCGGAAACCGCACACCAACCATTTTTGTTGAGAAGGCGGCTATTGTTATTTCGAGCATCAATGCAGCCGCCTTCAAAGGCCTGCCCCGCACCTGCAGCACAGTACACGGGCCTACCGGTGCAAGCATGATATGCGTTGGTCTTGTAAGCCTGATAACCCAGTTTATAACACTCGCAATCCTGGCCGGCCAACGCTCCCGAGTGGATCAAGACGGCTGCTAACACAGCAAAAAGATACACACACAAACGCACGGTCATTGTTCCCTCCTGTAGCAAGACACTATTTCGAACAGGGGAAATAATAGACTGTCCGTATCCTTAAATCAATGGCTTTTCTGCACGATGGGAAGGACCCAGGGGGACATCCTATGTTCCTCTGTCTCCCCCTACCGTCAAAGACGGGATGCAAAGGCGGCCGGACTCCGGGACGGCTCCGGGATCTGGCCGCGATCCTTTCGAAGCCCTCTTTGAGATCTCCGTTCCAGATGAATCGCTCTGCCGACAGCAACACTTGAAGAGAGCATCAGGGCTCATGAACTTTGGGGCCAGGTCCTGCAATCATACAAGCCGTGAAAACCGCATGCGTTTGACGCTCAAAGAGCTGACGTCTTCGGGTCTAGTCGAAACAATCCCTGCTGTGCGCCGGGCCGGAGATCACGTATCTTTCGTTGTTGCGGTCATATATCCTGCCGAATCCGATGCCTCCATCTCTCCAGGACACGCCCGCCCTTCGCGTGTTCTGCCTCAAGACGGTTTCTTTGGGGGCTGTGACATCGAAGGTGACGGAGAGGATATGGAATTCCTCGGTAAGGGTCTTCTGAGAAGGCGTCAGGGAGTATACGGAGCCGTTGGGACCCTTGATGTCGATCGCGCTCCTGTTACCAAGCAGTTTTTCAAGGGGGAGCCTTCCCACCGCGAATTTGCCGTCCGCGCCAGGCGCCTTTACGATAGTTCCTTCCCCGTTCCTGTTCCAGTCCACCTTCCAGCCACTCAGAGGCGCGTACAATATCCGTTCGTTTTCCTTTGCGGCGAAGGCGGGTTCGGATAGGACCCACACCGGAAAGCTCACGGAGAAAGTGTCGACGGAACGATTGGAACAGGATACGGAATATCCCACGGCTTCCAGTTCCTCTTTCCGAAGAGTGGGCTCTTCCTCGCGGGCTGTCTTCGCCAGGCCCGCGTCAACCACTGCTTCAAATGTCAGGGAAGCCGATTCTCCCGGTGCAACGTAGTAAAAATGCGTACGGCATTTATCGCCCCAATGCGATCTGCCCGCGGTGCTTATGTCCTGTTCCCCGCCGGCCGTTCCCGGCTCGGCCGCCTGTTCCTTTGCCGCCTGCGGTTGGGAGGCTTCCCTGTCCCTGTTCGAGCATCCGTAAGACATAAACGCCAGGAACGCCAGACCTATCGTAATACCCAAGAGACCTCTCATGTTCTTCCTCACCGCATCTCCTTTGCCCTGTCTGATGGATCGCACCGGCTATTCCGTTGCAGCGGACACGGGCCGTGATCACCTTTCCTCCGGCTCTTGCCGAAACGTACAACGTGAAGCGTCCGCGAAGGCTTGTCTTGAGGCAAAAAGTCACTCGTCGACATAACATGGTTGTCGCCGGTAACATCAAACAATTAAACATATCTGTGTACCTGGAGTCACCCCAAAGGGCTGGCATTCAAGCGGCCCAAGCGGATCATGCCTCCTTTTGTTGCTATTTCATCATATCTGTAATAGTCTCAGAAGGTAGATGGACGATGTCCTCGGGAATGCACGACATCTGTCGCGGCGAGAAGGAGGGATGATGAAGATGTTCTTTATGGGTTATGACGATTACTTCGATGAGCCGATCACGGAGGCCTTCGCGGGGGCCGGTGTCAGGTCCTATCTGAAACTGTATAAAGGGACCAGGTCGAGCGGCAAGGCCAACGCCGTCTTCATTCCTGTCCCCGATGAGGAACTCCCCGCTCTTCTTGAGGTCGTGCGGGGTCTGAAAGCACAGTACCCTGATGTCGGTATCAGGGCGTTCACTTTTCCCCTGGAGGAATGTGTTTAGGCACGAGCCACAGGACCTTCATCGACCGCTTTCGCTTGAGGATACGTGGCGGGTATTCATGGCGCAAGGCGTCTCAATATCGGGAGGACCACAGGATGCCCCTCAGCGGCCCGTGACCCCGATCATAGTGTGTTGACAATGGGCCGCACTCCGGTGGCTAAAAGTCGAAAACAAACCTTTTCGTTAAGACCTTTTGAAGTGGATGGGTCGCTGTCCGGAATAGAATGCAGAGGACACCTTGCCCGGCGGATCGACACCCTCTCTGTCCATTATGAGATAATTGGAGACTCGCTTGGAATTGATCTCCCCGGGCGGAAGCGGGAACCATCCCGAAGAATAGGCCTCTGGGAGAAAACCTGTTTGGAGCTCTTTGTTGCCGTCAAGGATCGCGATCAGTACTGGGAATTCAATCTTTCGCCGTCAGGGGATTGGAACGTCTTTCATTTCGAACACTATCGAAATGAGAGACATGCCGATAAGCTGCGAGAGGAACCTCTGGTCGCCTCGCTTCCTTTCAGGACTCAAAGACGATCGGGATCATTCGTGTTTGATATGGAATTCGATCTGGACAGGCTTGTTCGCAAAGACCAGTTCCTGGAGATAGGTATCGCCGCGATCATTCAATTCGATAAAGACAAAACCCACTGGGCGTTGACCCATTACGGCCCCAGACCTGATTTTCACAGGAGAGACAGCTTCGTTATAGAAATGTAACCGCCGCTTGCTCAATGGTCCTCGCTGTCTGCAGTGGGGAAGCATGAGCCTCTTTCCATGGCCTTGCCGAACTCATTCGCTTCGAGGATAGCCGCCTTCAAAAGGTCGTGTGTGATCTCGAAAGGTTCGTATCGGATGAAGAATACGTTCAGACTGTGCTCGACGATCTCGTCCAGTTCAGGGCCTCGCTGCAGCGGGTCGAAACCGAGGTGGGTGAGATTGAGCGGCAGGCCCACGTCTTTAAAGAATTGCGCCGCCTGCCGTGCTTCGTCGATCCGCTTCTCCATGACGAGCTGTGTCAGGACACCGATCGCCACCAGTTCCCCGTGAAGGCAGTTCGCGTGCAGATCGCTGCAGACCGTCAATCCCTGCGCCACACCGTGTGCTCCCGCGAGACCGCCGCTCTCGAAACCGAGCCCGCTGAGAAGGATATTCGCCTCCACAACTCGGGCGAGTGCCTCACCGACGCGGCGGCTCTTGATCTCGGCAAGCGCCGCGGCGCCGTGGTCGAGAAGCAGGTCACGGCACTGGCGCGCGATGGCGAGCGCCGCCATGGTCGGCCTGGCGCCCCGCGCGGTCAGGGCTTTGGGGTTTTCCATGCAGCAGCGCGCTTCATAGAACGTGGAGAAAGCGTCCCCCATGCCCGCCACGATATACCGGGGCGGGGCAGCGGCAACTATATCAATATCGACGAGGACCATCAGGGGGTTTGTCGCGCTGAATTCAATGCCGGCAAAGACCCCTTTATCGTCATATACGACGGAATGTGCCGCTGTCGGCGCATCTGTCGAAGCCGTGGTAGGGATCGTAACGGCAGGCACACCGAGTCTCGACGCCGCCATTCTCGCCGTGTCGAGGCACTTGCCGCCGCCGATGCCGATGAGGACATCCACTTCAGGGCCCGGTTCTTGAAAGAAGGCCGCGGTTCTCTCCACCTCCCCGTACGTCGATTCACCCTGGAAGAGTATCTTTTTCACCGTGAAACCGGCTGCCTTGAGGCTCCTGTCGACGACATCGCCAAGAGCGCGATCCCGCCCCGGGGTGATGATCACACCCGCACAGCCCGAAACGCACAGGGATAGGTAGTCACCGAGACGACCGATGACGCCCTGCCCCTGAATGTACTGGGAGGGGGACACAAAAAGCTGCAAGGGTTTCCCGACGTCGGGGAGTTTCTGGTATGTCGCGTTCGGGTCCAGGTCGCCTGGATTCTTCATCTCTTTTCCTCCTTTGTTTTCATGCACAGCCTAACCTGTTTGCCCTCAGGCAGACAAATAAATTTTTGACGCATATTATTCGCAAAAATTTTCTTCCTGCAATCGAAAAGAATTGAACATGAGGAAACGGTCATGGTAAAAAACTAAGCATATTGCTCCGCCCCCGGGAGTGGGCGAAGTAACCCGAAAAATCACAGAATGAAATAAATAATAGTCATCCCATTTATGAGCGCAACTCATTATAGAAAAAAAGACGCGACGAGGGAGCAGATAGTCAAGGCCGCCATCGAGGTGTTCGGCCGGAAGAGCTACCTCGAGGCCAGCATCTCGGAGATCGCCCAGAAGGCCGACGTGGCGGAAGGGACGATCTACCAGCATTTCAAGAACAAGGAAGACCTGCTGTTCTACATACCGAACGAGAGGACGAACGCCTTCTGCGATGGTCTGGAGCTCCACCTGCAGGGGATCCAGGACGCCCGGAACAAGCTGGCGAAGTTCGCGTGGTACTACCTATACTTCTTCAAGACAAACCCGGACTACGCGCGCATAGCCATGCTTGAACTGAGGGTCAACAAGAATTTCCAGAAAACGAACGGGTACCGTCTCTTCAGGGGCTGGCTGAAGACACTTCGGGACATCATCGAGCAGGGGCAGCAGGAAGGATCCGTGAGGAACGACATGGACCCGGTCATCATCCAGGAGTTGCTCCTCGGTACTCTTGAGCACTACGTGACGCGCTGGCTTCTCAAGGACGAGAGCTGGGACCTTCTGGAGTTCCGCGAGCAGACGATCGAACTGATCATGAACGGGATCAAGCCGGCAAGCGTCGAGGAACCCAGGACAGTGGTTACCGCGAAAAAGGTGTCCTCCGCGTCAGATCTGTATTCATGACGAACGTTCCTTCCCCCTGATACCATTTTCCCATCGGCTCCCCCTTTGACCATCCAATACGCTCATGTCGTGTTCCGAAAGACAACGCCGCTCCAACCGGCAAGACCCCCGAGACTTCCGGTAAATCTCCAGCAAAAATCAGGCATTCCCCTATTGATAACGATCCCTGTTCCGGTTTAACTATAAATGGTGAGGATCGGTCCCGACCGTTTTTTGTACGGGACCTGTGATCACGCGAGATCGAACAGAATCTCTCGAGATAGCGGAAAGTGTATTCGAAGCCCGGCAGTATTGCAGGGGTGTGCCATTTTCTGTGTTTCATAATTCATGCTGCATCAGCGGGGGAACGAAGTGAAATCCATGGATCTCTTGCCTCAGACGGTATTCGAAGCGGACAGTGAAGGGCTGATAAGGTTTGTCAACATGATCGGATTGGAGATCCTCGGGTATCGAAGGGAAGAGGTTCAAGAGATGACAGTATTCGATCTCGTCATCCCCGAGGAAAGACAGGCAGCGACAGTTCGGTTCAGGAGAAAGATCGAAGGAGACCTGAGCGACCCCTCCAACTATACGATCAGATGCAAGGACGGCTCCACGTTCCCTGCCATTGTCTATTCCACCACGGCAACCTTAACGGATGGCACTATCGGGCTGCGGGGGATCATGGCGGACATAACGGTCCAGAAGAGGACGGAGGAACTTCTGCGGGAAAGCGAGGAGCGCTTCCGAACCCTTTTTAACGTTGTACGCGACGCTGTCTTCATCAAGGATAAAGATCTCAGGTACATTGATGCCAATCCGGTGATGTCGGACATGGCAGGAATGTCCAGGGAAGGATTGATCGGCGCGACCGACAGGGAACTGTTCGACGAGACAACGGCCGAATGGATAAAGGAACATGACCTGCGGGTCCTGAGGGGAGAGACGGTTGAGACGGAGAACGCGATCACCATCGGTGAACGCACGGTGCTTGCCCATGTGATCAAGGTTCCCATGCGGGATTGCGAGGGTAGGATCAGGGGTGTTTGCGGGATCGCGCGTGATGTCACGGCGCGCAGGCGGATAGAAAAAGCTCTTGGCGAAGCGGAGAAGAAGTATCGCACGGTGATCGAACACCTGAACGAAGGGGTTGCCATTGTGTCCCGCGAGAGGCACATTTTTGTCAATCAGTACTTTCTTGACATGTTCGGTTTTCGGGACAGCAATGAAGTGCTCGACGGAGAACCTTATTCGTGGATCCATCCCGACGATCGCGGGATGGTCATGGAAAGAAACCGCAGAAGGCAGCAGGGAGTTGAAGAGCCCCCGCATTACCGCTTCAGGGGCTTGCGGACGGATGGGAAGGTGATCATCGTGGACGTCTCCGCGGCTGGTATGATGCTTGAGGGGGAGAGGGTCACACTCGCATTTCTCCAGGACGTGACGGAGAGGGAACTGGCGGCGCAGCGAATCGAGGCGGAACGAAGACGGCTGTTCGACATCATAGATTTCCTTCCTGATGCCACGCTGGTCATCGACAATGATAAAAGAATCATCGCCTGGAACCGGGCCATGGAGAGCCTGACGGGGACAAGGAAAGAGGCTGTTCTGGGAAAAGGCGATCACGCCTACGCGGAAGCCTTCTACGGGGATAGAAGGCCTATGCTCATTGATGCCGTTCGGGAAGAATGTCCGGGAATGGAACACGGATACGATTTCATGAAATGGTCGGGACGGGAGGTTTATGCGGAAGCCGTGGTGAATATGATGAACGGCCGGAAGCGGAGGCATCTCTGGGGAGCCGCAGCCCTGCTGTTCGACATGGATGGGAACAGGATAGGCGCGATAGAGTCGATACGGGATATCACGGAGCAAAAAGAACTCGCAAACCAGTACCTTCATTCCCAGAAAATGGAGGCCGTCGGGAACCTGGCGGCCGGGATAGCCCACGATTTCAATAACATCCTGTCCGTCATCATGGGATATTCCTCGTTGCTTCAGGCACAGAGCCCTCCCGATGATCCACGCCGCTCTTACGCCGGTGAGATCCTCGCGGCCACAACGAGGGCAAGCCACTTGACGAACAGTCTCCTTGCCTTCAGCCGCAAACAGATGATGGACATGAAACCCATGGAGCTCAATGGTCTCATAATGAACTCGAGAAAACTGCTTTCGCGTCTGCTTACGGAAGATATCGAGTTCGTCGTGGAACCCTCCCCGCGGGACATTGTGGTAATGGCAGACCGTTTCCGGATAGAACAGGTGTTGATGAACCTGGTATCGAATGCCAGGGACGCCATGCGGCACAAGGGAATCATCACGATCCGCACAGAGCGCAAAGTTGTCAATGAAGCGACGGCCAGGTCGGGCCACCTCCAGGAAGGGAGCGAATATGCCGTGATCTCCTGCGCTGACAGCGGTTCGGGAATGGACAGCCATGTGATCGACCACATATTCGAGCCCTTCTATACTACGAAAAAGACCGGCAAAGGAACGGGCCTGGGGCTTTCGATGGCCCTCGGGATCGTCGAGCAGCATGGGGGATACATCCATGTCGAAAGCGAACGGGGCAGGGGAAGTGTTTTTTCGGTGTATATTCCCGTCGCGCGGCAGTCCGTGGCGGCGGAAGAAGAAAAAGAAAGCCGTCGCCTGGAGGGAGGCGGGGAGACGATCCTTCTTGCCGAAGACGATCCATCGTTAAGAACCCTTACGGGGGACCTTTTGAAAAGCTACGGTTATAAAGTGCTCGAGGCAGCTAATGGCGAGGAGGCCATCGAGCGGTTCGGCCGGGAGAAGGACAGGATCGACCTTCTGTTCCTTGATGTTGTGATGCCCGGCAGAAACGGAAGAGAGGTCTACGAAGCGGCCCGCTCCGTCAGACCGGATATCAAGGTACTCTTCTACAGCGGACACACCGATGACGTGATCCTCCACAGGGGGGTTTCGTCGGGACAGTTTCTTTTCCTGAAGAAGCCCGTTTCCCTGGAGGACATGCTGTCAGCGGTAAGGAAGGTGCTGGAGGAATAGGCTAGTGAGCTTTCTGCCCGGTCTTCCCACGGAGCGACTCCTCGAGGCGCCGCAGATTGTTGTGAGCGAGAGGGTGATCGGGGCGCAGTTGAATCGCGCGGAGGTAACTCTGGCGGGCTCTGGCCGATTCGCCGGCGAGAAAATAGGCATAGCCCAGATTATTATGCACCCTTGCCTTGGCCGGACTCTGCAGTGCTGTGGCCTCCCAGAGCATGACCTGGCTACGGTAATCGTCATTGCGGAACACCGCGCAGAGACCAAGCAGCGCGAAAATAAGAAACAGCAGCAGCTTTCTGCCTTTTGCGGGGAGAAGACCCAGTACCCGTTCAAGCCCTGATCCCGCGGCAATGAACAGCCCGACCCCGGCCAGATAGAGGTGGCGTTCGTTCGCTATATCCCAGCGCACAACGACGGTGTTCGTGGGGACGAGTTGGAGAAAGAGCCAGAGAATGGCGAAGGCGGGCACCGGTCTGCGCCGCAGCAGCCAGACCCCTGTACCCAACAACAATGCCAGCGCACACGCTTTGCCGGCGAGCGGCCAGGTCACAACGGGTTGAACGTGCAGGTCGGGATCGATGTTGAGGGAAGCAAAAGCGAGCAGCCGGGTCAAGAGATAGCTCACTCCATCAACCTGCGTCAACACGGTGGTCAGAGCGGGCGCCGTGACGATCAACTTTCCGTATGCCGGATGACAGGTCAGCGCCAGTACCGCCGCCAGCAGAATCAGCCAGTGGGGCCATTGGCGACGCCAGATGGCACGCGCGCCCTGGTGTGGCTCCCCAAAGCAGAGCTCCCAAAGCAAAAGCGCCAATGGCAGGGTAACGGCCGCCTCTTTGGTGAGCAGGGCCAGGATGAAGAATATGGCGGAAAGAGCTTGTGGCCAGGTGGGCCCGTCCCTTCGGTGGCCCTGCAGGTAGCAGAGCAGGCTGGCCAGGTAGAAGCAGGCGGCAAGTGAACTGGAGCGGCCGCTGATGTAGGTTATCGCTTCCGTTTGCACCGGGTGGATAGCGAAGAGAAGCGCGCCGATAAACGCCGCTCTTTCAGCCGATCCCGGTCGAAACGATCGCCTTCCGACCGCCTGCGCAAGGCGGTAGACAAGCAGGGCGTTCACGACATGCACGAGGACATTGAAGAGATGAAAACCAATAAGCCCGAAACCGGAAGTCCAGTTCAGGGTGTAGCTCAGTTTGAGCAGCGGACGAATGCCCCCCACGCCGCGCCACCACTGTGACCAGCCGTGGACCGCGGGGTTGTTCACGATGACATTATAGTCGTCGAACTGGAAGACCCCGCTCAG
This sequence comes from Deltaproteobacteria bacterium UBA1386, assembly GCA_002305765.1. Lineage (GTDB taxonomy): Bacteria > Desulfobacterota > Syntrophorhabdia > Syntrophorhabdales > Syntrophorhabdaceae > Delta-02. Next base: position 35,553 of record DBQU01000033.1, on the reverse strand, counting down.
GGAGTTGAGATAGACAAGCAGGGTAACGGAAACAATGAGCAGGGGCGGCCGAACCTGCCAGGAGAGCGGAACGGACCGGGGGATCCAGCCGGTTGTTCCCGTTGAGCAGGCAGACCGCAAACCACACACCTAGAACAGTTTTTTGAATCCCTTGATCGAGTCCACTACCCCATTCACCTTGTCCAGCACCCCGGAAGGGTCACCTGCCGGGGAGTCCGATGTCCCGGCGTTGCCCGATCTGCCCGCCGGGGACGTGTACTCCATGCCTTGACGACAGATCTGCTCCCCCAGGTTCTCTGCTATTTCACGGGGCGCCTCGAACACGCTGTCCTTGTCCGCGGGAACACTTCCGTCGTGACGCCCGATGGTGCGCCCCGTGGCCGGGTCAACCAGCTTGATCGACCAGCGCACGTCTGTGTCACTGGTGATGACATCCCCTACGACAAAAACAGTCGGCTCCAGGAGCTTCCCCTTTTTGGCGCGACTCTTCGGATCAAATCCGGGTCCCTGCTGACGCTCGATCTCATCAACCACGTCCTTGCGTCTCTTCCACTCAACCACCGAGCCACCGCATTTTTTCAGCCCTTCTGAATTCGCGAGTTCGGTCTCCACCATGGAAGAGAGTCCCGATCCCAGCTGGGACGAAGGCCCGCTTCCCTGAAAGTCCTTCACGGCCACCACCGGTCCTGCATGGAGCGCCGACGCCGGCAACAGGAGACTGACTATGAATGTGACCGCTAGTAACAAGTAGCTCATGCTCTCACCTCATTCTGAAGTTAAACTGATCGGAGTAGACCAATTAATGTCGCTTATACAAAAGAGGTATGTCAAGGAAAAGGGGGCTGCCGCACAAGGGTTCCCACATACCCCGGTTGACAGGAGGGTCGGGAATGCTTCTATTGGTTGTATGCTGGATAACCCGACAGGGAACAGTCGGGTGAGGAACGCGGTGGGCCGTGATGGAGACCGTGGGGAGGAGCTGTGATGACGGTAAAGGTTTACATGAGGACTGTCCTTCTCGCGGCCCTCGTCACGATGAGCCTCGGTGGTTTTATGCTTCATCTTCGCGTACATCCATTCAGCCAGCACAGCTCGATTCTTGTCAACATCGTGGCCAGCCTCCTGAGCATCCTTGTCGTTCCGGTGCTTTTTTCCATCAGGAAGACGGTGCATTACGGGTATGTGCTGAACGGTTTCATCACGATAGTTGCCACGATCACCATGGGCCATTTCTCGATCCACTACCTGCCTGACCCGCTGAGCATCGGCGGCATTTTTCTCGGGACGACCCTTCCCGATATCCTGATAGTCTGGGGAAAGTTCTTCGTGGGCAAGGCGCTGTTCGATCTGGAGGTCATGGGATATAATGCCGACGTCGAGAAGAAAGGTATCGCCTGGCGGTATCCGAACCTCGGCTGGTGGCTGGTCCATCTTATTGCCGTTTCGGCCGTGTACTGGGCCGGCAACGTGCTGTGGAGATGACATGAACGCTTTCAGGGCTTTTTCCCTCGGCTGGTGGATACTTCACGTCATAGCCATCGCCTTTTTCCTGTGGCTCGGCCATGCCACCACGTTCTGAAACAGCTTGGGACACCTTCTCATTCTCACATTCGTGACACGCGGGGCAGAGCGACCCTCCGGCGAATCTTTCCTGATCGTGCGTCTTGCGCCAGGCAATGGGGGCGCAGGGCTCGCGAAGGGGCAGATGGAAAGGGCCGCGGCGTTATTCAGTCGGGGTCGTCCGGGTGCCAGTCAGCCATGTGCATGGCATGCGTCTTCAGATAAGCCCCCGGGTCGTAGAACCTGTCATAGAACTCCAGGTCGAGGTGATGCGCCTGCAGGTACATGATGACGAACATCGAGGGCACCGTGCCGGGGAACTTGCCAAAGGTATCATAAACGTATTGGGCCTGCAGGGCGACGCACTCCCTGAATCTTTCGTCGTGGCTTTGTGCCGCTGAACGCACCTTGCGGCTGTCCTTCCACGGTCCGGGGGTGTCGGGATGAAAGGGCCCCCCCGGACCGAACTTGCGCTCGCACAGTGCATCCACGGCGGCCCGCATATCATGGTGGTGGGGCGGGCAGTAGCCTTCCATCACCCCCGTGAGTCCCGTGGGGTTGGGATAGGGCCAGCGTTCGTCCTCATCGTACCGGAATCCCAGACCGGGCACGCCGGGTTTGCCGCTTGCGCCGAGCATGGCGAAGGGATCGACTCCGTTGAACATCCACCCGCCGAGGCCCATGGCCTGGAGCATCAGAGTGCCGGCATAGCAGCTTGTCCCGAGTTCCACGGTAAGCTCCGACAGCGACCATTGCTCCACAAAGGTGATGGGCCAGACGTTGTTTGCATCCACGATGTCCTTGAACCGGTCAATGCCCGGGATGGGACGCCTGTTGATGTCATCGTAGTATACCAGCCCGTTCTGAAGCATGTAGCAGATGTTGAGCAGGACGTGCTGTGAAAGGTCCCCGACGGGGATCACGACCAGGGTGGACGGCTTGTTGAACACCCAGGTGTTGTGCGCCTCGGTGTAAGGCACCTCGGATGGAAGCCCAAGCCGCGAATCATGCACTTTGCGCACCCGTTTCCTGACGTTGTCAACGAACGCGTCGAGGCTCAGCGATCCATCATCGGCGCGGTCGTCACAAGCCGGCGCGTCGCGCATCTGAAGCACATACACGCCGTCGTCATCGGTGAAGAAAATCTCGCTCGTGTGAAAGCCGGCCGCTGAAGGAAACACCCGCCCGCCGGCAGACCCGGCGTAATTGGAAAGGTGCGGGGCATATCGGGCCGCCCGGTAGATCATATGATGCCAGGATGTGTTTCCGCCGCAGGCGGATACCACCAGCATTTTCTCCATATCGGTCAACGGCAGCGCCTTCCGCTCCGACCTGTACGCGAATACTCCGTCCGGGATGTCCGCTCCCATGAAGAACCTCCGGGACCGGCGGCCCAAAATGGCTTCCACGAGGGGAAAAGACAGCATGTCCCGAAAACCGCGAGGGGCTGATGATCCTGTCATGAATCTCTCCTGATCAAAGACTCTCTTTATCGAGTTGCACGGAAACGGGAACGGACCTCGTGAGCGTATTGAACACCGGTGAATACTTCCGGGCGTTGCGGACCATCTCCTCCTTCTGTTCCCTGGAAGCGTCCGCGTCGATCTCAAAATAGACCCGGATGCTTTGATACCCGACCGGCACGTCTTCCGATACCCCCAGAAAACCGCGGAGGTCTATGTCGCCTTCATATCTGGACCGCACCCCTCGTATTGCGATCCCTCTGGCAGAGGCGTGGGCGATCAGGCTTGTGGTGAGACAACCGGAGAGGGCGACGAGGAGATATTCGACGGGGTTTCTCCCCTCGTTGTTTCCCAGGAGGATCGGGGGCTCATCCATGTCGTAATCCACAGCGGGCCGGGAGTCGTCCTCCTTCAGGGCCCCGTAGAAGTCCCTGATCGTTGCCCGGCAATGGGTTCCGTTGATCCATGTGTTGGTCGCGCGAAACTTGAATTGCGCAATGGAGGGGTTGGCCTTGATGGCTTCGATCGTCTCGAATAATCGGGTTACATCGATACCGTTCGTTATTTTATTGTCCGCCATTTCGATTGCCTCCTTTTTTTTCAGGATCGTAAGAGCAATATCTGCCCCGCACTTTTTGTTGTCAAGGATGGCAGACCGGGAGAGGCCGGAAACTCAGGGCAGTACACGCCTCCCGGGGTGGGAGAAGGGAAATGGCTAAAGGATCCTGTTCAAGACGGGAACCCGGAGCAGAATGTAGTATGCCAGCAGGAAGCAGAGGGGGACGCAGATCAGGCTCGCGATGGCCCACTTCACCACGGGTGCCGTGACGAGCATCTGCATCGCCAGTGATACGGCGATGATCACAGGCGGGTGGAACATGTAGACCGCGAAGGAGCTGTCGGACAGTCTCCGGGCGAGGCTGCCGCCGTTGCCCAGCTTGTCGCGGAAGAGGGCCATGAGGCCCACCGTCATGGAAACGGCGACGAAGGATTCCCACAGGGCAAAGGAAAAACTGAACCAGGAGAATCCCCCCGCGACGTTCGCGTAGGCGCTCCTCACATGGGCGGGATGTACCGGGAAATGATAGACCCCGGCCATCCATTTGATCGCGAAGAGGAGTGGAAGACCGAGGACGATGCCGGCGATCAGCCACCTCCTGCCGACGGCCGGTGTTATCCGTTCCTGGAACCTTGTACGATAGGCGAGTATCCCGGCGATGAAGAGGATAACGTACTGCGAGAAGTAGCAGAGCTGCATCCCCCAGAAGATGGTGCCCAGAGGGAAGGCGAGCCTCAGCAGGAATGCTCCGAGGGTGACGATCAGGATGAGCGCGGCCAGTACGCCGAAGCTCCCCGTGCCCTGCCCGTGCCCGGTGTCTGCGGCCGGCGGCCGGACCGCCCGCAAGAGGGCGTACATGATCGAAAAGATCAGCAGCGCCACCGCGAACCACATGGGCCCGACGCCGAGGAGCTTCATTCCGCCGGACATTAGATATCCGCTGTAGAAGTCTGGAAAGTTCGACGCGCTGCTTCTCCATTGCGACGACGGCAGTTCCGTCCAGCATATGAAAGGGGTCACGACGAGCAGATAGAAAAGCGAGGGCAGACCCAGCCGCCTCCAGCGGTCCTTTACGAAACGGCCGAGACCCTTGCGCTCTAGGGCGCCCGGCGTGAAATAGCCGGCCACCAGGAACAGCATGCCCATGGAGAAACCCTGCACGAATGTCTGGAAGAGACTGAAGAAGACGAGACCGAAGAGTTCCGGCGCGTGGTCCTCGTTGTAATACCACCTGCCGAGGCCGCTGTAGGTCACGGCGAGGTGCAGCAGGATAACCAGCATGATGACCATGGTCCGCAGGTTGTCTATGTAGTGATATCTGGCAGTATCGCTCTTCATCGAGGCCATAAGGGACCGACCCTGTGGGAATTGTCGGAAGAGTGCGTTATGAGCATAAGCTACCACACTATAGTAGGGTGGGCCGGCATCTGTCAAGACAACATGCCGTCTCTCCGCTTTGTTTTGACGCGGTGTCGTGATAGGTGTTACCATGGGGGCTGTGGGATCTCTTACGGGAAAGGACCGAAGCCAGTGCGGCCTGCTCATCGAGAACGGGGAAGGCAAGGTCCTGTTACAGCTCAGGGACGATAATCCTGACATACCCTATCCCGGGTGCTGGGGGACATTCGGCGGGCAGATAGAAGGCGATGAGACCCCCGATGAGGGGATCCGGAGGGAGATATGGGAGGAGCTCGAATACGAGCTGTCCGACCCGGAGTACTTCGGGAACTTTCCCTTCGACGGATACGATATCTACATGTACAGGACGGTCGACAGGGGCCTCACCCTTGACGACCTGACGGTGAGGGAAGGGCAGGGGGGCAGGTTCTTCTCGCTCACAGAACTGGAAGGCGTCGATTGCGCGGCCAACTGCCGCGAGATCGTGACCGCCTATTTCGGGATGTTCCATCACGGCAAGAGCGGGAAGAGGTGACGCGCTTGGCCGCGATCCTTTTGTCCACGATCGGGTTTACGAAGTACAGTGTTAGGGTCTCATGGGGCACCTGCGGCGTGGGGATCGCCGGCTCCACTTTCATTCCGCCATCCTCTTTTGTCTTGAAATGGCCCCTTGATTGCCGGACAATATGAACAGGAGAGAGATGCTGGTATCGTCCGGTTCCCACCGGGCCCGGAACGGAAAGTGAGAAAGCAAATGAATGAGGAGGTCCCCATGTTTGAAGTGAGCCAGGAGGCATCTGACAGAATGAAGAAGTTCCTGCAGGAACAGGAGAATCCGAAGCCGATCAGGATACTGACGACTGAAGGGGGATGGAGGGGGTTGTATCTCGTCATGGCCATGGACGACCAGAAGGAGACCGATGAGGTCCTGACGGACAGGGGTGTGACGTTTGTCGTTGACAAGAAACTTTTCGAGAGGGCGAAGCCCATACGGATCGACTACACCCACTCGACCCTGGGCGAGGGTTACGTTTTTGAATCCCAGCTCCTGAAGGGGAAAGAAGGTCTTTTTACGGGGTGCAGGAACATCTGCGACACCTGTGAGGACGGCTAAGGGTCGGCGATGACCTCAGGGGAGATCGGGCGGTGCTGAAAGGAGCGTGGTCATGAACGATCGCGGGTTTGTCAGGGCCTTTGTGAGGCATGCCGCCCGCCTGCTCTAGATCCCGGCTACGCTTTCCTGGCTTTCGAACCATACGGAGATCAGCGTGTAACATGTCCCGTTGTCACATGAGTAGCTCTGCTTTATCGTGTTCACTGAGATCTTCCGCGTTGACAGCCACGTGTTGAGTTCTTTTTCGAGAGCACTTACATCTGCTGCGGTATAGAACATCTTGACCTGCATATCTTCTCCCTCCTCGCGTTTTCGTTTGCTGGTGCCTTTTCAGAGACTCTAATCACGGTGGGTTTTGCCGGCAACGGGGAGATCGGCATAACGCCTTTGCCGCGGCGGATCCCGAGGCCTCCCGAAATGTCTTTATGACAGGCCGGCGAGGATCTGCAACTCTTCCAGGTTGAAGATCTCGATCATGTTCCTCTTTTTTCTGAGGAGGTCCTTCTCTTTGAAGTGGTTGAGGGCGAGGGAGACCGAAACCCGGGAGAGCCCCGTCAGATTGCCGAGGTCCTCCTGGGTCACCTTCTTCGCGATGAGGATGCCCTTCGCTGTTCTCTGACCAACCTCGGAGGCGAGCTTGCAGAGCATGTGAGCGACCCGCCGATGGGCGTCCATGAAGGAGTCGCTCTCTATCTGGAGTATCAGCATCCTCGTCACCCTGGCGAAGGCGGAGATGATGACGGCGGACAGCCGCGGATGCTTTTCGTTGAGGGCAAGGAAGGTGGAAACGGGGATCACGCGCAGCTCCGTCGGCTCCAGGGCGGTGGCCGTCTGGAAATGGGGATGGCCGTCGAAGGCGGCGGCATAGCCGAAAAGCGTGTTACGCTCCTGGATGATGACGGTCCTTTCCGAGCCGTCCTTGCTGAGGAGCGCTATCTTGACCCTGCCTTTTTCGATGAGATAGAATTCGGGCCGGCTCGTCTCACTCTGTATGTAGATCATCTCCCCCGCGGCGCAAGACCGTTTCGTCGAATTCTCGTAAAGCAGGTTCAGCTCGACCGGATAGTCCTTCAGGTTGTCGGTCAGGTAAGGTGAATCCGGAGCTACTTCTCTCCCCTCCATGTGCCCCCCCTTGTTTTCGGCCCCTCTTCTTCCAAGTCTATCCCCTGTCGGGGCCCGGTAATGTTAACAGCTTAACACAGTCGGCGGGCTTACTGTATAAACGGGTTAGTGGAAAGGGTCCGGGTCCTCCGTCTATGATCATGGAGAACAAAGGAGGTGAGGCATATGCATTATTTCGACGTTATCTCCATTGTCCTCGGAATCGGCGTGATGGGGATCCCGCTCATGATCCTGGCAGTGAACAACCGGCAGCGGCTATAACCTTCGATCGGGCGGCTGCAGGCCCCCAACCCTCCTGCTGCACCGACATGCGGCCCGGTCCCGGAGACGATTCCGGGGCGCGGGGCCGCATGTGTCCGCACGAGACTCGCTTCGAGGCGGGTCGCCGGGCGGGAAGACCCGGTTACCTGCGGGTGTAGAATGTTTCGAAGTAATCTCTGAGCGCCATGGCTACCCCGAAGGTGTACGGCCCGGCGTGCGGATAATAGTCCGCCCCCAACGGGCCTTTGCTCACACTGTATTCCCAGGAATCGCTCTTCATGTAGTACTTGCGGTAAATGTTGTATTCCCTTTTCTGCCGCGCCCACCGGCTTCCCTGGTATTCGGGCGAATTGACGAACCTCCAGAATACCTGGTAGCGGGAGTGGGGGGTGGTGTTCACCTGCGTGGCCCACCCGTTCACCACAGCCTGGCTTTCGGGCTGCCTGCCAAGGACCCCGACATAGAGGGATGTCACAAAGGCGCGCGGGGATGCCCTCCACTGTATGGCTCTTGGGTTCGGGACCGCTTCGGCATCGAGAGCGACGCAAAGAACAGTGACGGCAAGTATGGTTGCGATGAGTATGGTATAGCTTTTCTTCATTTGCCCTCCTCCAGAATGATCGAAATATGGGAGCCTTCCACCATCATTTCATGGAAACCAGGTACGGCATACCTGCATCATCAGTTTCTGTAGCGTTCCTCGTTGTGGACGACTCCGGGTAGGCTGGCTTAAAACAGGATACCCGCCGGGAAAGGCAATGTCAAGGGCGGGGCGCTCGCTTTCCTTTGACGACGGTCTGAATAGGTGCTAGCATAGAGACTGTCCTGGTGAAATGATCGACCGCTCCGACAGCACCTGTTTTCCTCTTGGCCCCACCGTGTACGGTAACGGGGTGAACTTCAGCGTCTTTTCAAAGAATGCCGACGCGGTGGAGTTGCTTCTCTTCGATCACGTCGACGACGGAACCCCGGCGCGCGTGATCAGGCTCGACCCCGAAGAGGACCGTACCTACCACTACTGGCACGTCTTCGTTCCCGGTCTCGTGCCGGGGCAGGTCTACGGCTGGCGCGTCCGCGGCCCCTCCGCGCCGGAAAGGGGCCATAGGTTCGATGCCGGCAAGGTCCTTCTCGACCCCTACGGGAAGGCTGTGGCCGTCCCTCACGGATACAGCCGCATGGCCGCCTCCCAGCCGGGCGACAATACGGCGGTTGCGATGAAAAGCGTTGTGGCCGATCTCGATGACTACGACTGGGAGGGGGACGGGCTCCTCATGCGCCCCTTCGCCAGAACGGTGATCTACGAGGCGCACGTGGCGGGACTGACGAAGAATCCCAATTCCGGTGTTGCTCCGGAGAAGAGAGGCACCTACGCGGGGCTGATAGAGAAGATACCCTATCTGAAGGACCTCGGCATCACGGCCATCGAACTCATGCCCGTATTCCAGTTTGACGACCAGGATGCTCCCCCGGGCAAGACGAACTACTGGGGGTATGCCCCCGTGTCTTTCTTCGCTCCCCACAGCGGGTACAGTTCCCGGAAAGACAACCTCGGTCCCCTCGACGAGTTCCGCGACATGGTAAAGGCCCTCCACAAGGCCGGCATCGAGGTCATCCTCGATGTTGTCTACAATCACACGGCCGAGGGAGACCACAGGGGCCCGACCATCTCCTTCCGGGGCTTTGGGAACGACATCTACTACGTCCTCGACAACGACAGGGCGCGATTCGCGAACTACACAGGGACGGGCAACACCCTGAACGCCAACCAGCCCATCGTCCGCAGGATGATCATCGACAGCCTCCATTTCTGGGTCGACAAAATGCACGTGGACGGTTTCCGTTTCGACCTGGCCTCCATCCTCTCCCGCGACGAGTTCGGCCGGCCCATGGAGAACCCGCCCGTGCTGTGGGATATCGAGTCCGATCCCATCCTCGCCGGGGTCAAGCTCATCGCCGAGGCGTGGGACGCGGCGGGGCTGTACCAGGTCGGCCGCTTTATCGGCGACAATTGGAAGGAATGGAACGGCAAGTTCCGGGATGACGTGCGGGCCTTTCTCAGGGGCGAAGAGGGGACCGTGACACGGCTTGCCCAGCGCCTGATGGGAAGCCCCGATATCTACGGCGGGCGGGAGCGCGAGCCCGAACAGAGCGTGAACTTCGTGACCTGCCATGACGGGTTTTCCCTCAACGACCTCGTCTCCTATAACCACAAGCACAACGAAACGAACGGAGAAGAAAACAGGGACGGCACGGACTACAACCTGAGCTGGAACTGTGGTTTCGAGGGTCCCACTGACGACCCTGCCATCGATGGGCTCCGGAACCGCCAGATCAAGAACTTCATCACCATCACCCTTATCTCCGTGGGCACGCCGATGCTCTCCATGGGCGACGAGGTGCGGCTCACCCGGTACGGGAACAACAACAGCTACTGTCAGGACAACGAGACGAGCTGGTTCGACTGGTCTCTTCTCACCCGCCACGCGGACATGCTCCGCTTCACCAAGAGCCTCATCGCGCTTCGGCTTTCCCGGCGGTACGCAAAGGCCGAGCGGTCGATGACCCTCAACGAACTCCTTCGCAAGGCCCGCATGTCGTGGCACGGGGTGAAGCTCGGCGAGCCCGACTGGGCCGACCACTCGCACAGCCTCGCGGTGACCCTCGAGGTCGAGAAAGGCCTCCTGTTCCACATAATGCTCAGCAGCTACTGGGGGCCTCTCGAGTTCGAGCTGCCGCCGACCGGGTCAGCCCGGGGATCCTGGCGCCGACTGATCGACACGTCCCTCGAGTCCCCCGACGACTTCTGCGCCTGGAACCTGGCCCCTCGGATAGCGGGAGACGAATACCAGCTGCAATCTTATTCCGTGGCGATCCTCTTCGCTCATGCGACAGAAGAGGTGTGATGGATCACGGCTGTCGAGGATAATGACCAATTGACCAAATTCCAATGACCAGATAAACAGACAATGACCAATGACCAAAATGATGCAGACACTCCGTCCCGTCCGCCCGTTGCCGATGACATATGTCAGAACGCGGGGCCGGATAAGGTGGAAGAGATATAGTAGAAGCTTTTTTCGTCCATGAAGTCTGTGATGGTGAGGCCCGCGTTGGTGAGCAGGCCGCGCATCGACCCTTCGTCGGGGAGATGGTCGTGCATCACGGCGTGACAGGATTGGTGGTGTTTGTTGATCCCCTCTGCAGAGCTGAAATGGGATACGATGAGGTGACCGCCAGGCTTCAAGATACGGCAGAGCGTCGCCAGGGCCTTTTCCTTATCGTGGAAATGGGGGAAGCAGGAGAAGCAGACGACGACGTCGCAGGAGTTGTCGGCGAGCGGCGCGTTCTCTGCGTCCGCCAGGATGAACCTGATGTTTCCCTCCTCGTGGAGGCCGCGGTTGACCTCCAGCATCTTTTCCGCGAAATCGAGTTCGTAGAGAAGTCCCGTCGACGTGATGCGTTCGAGGATGAAGGGAACGAGAATGCCGCTTCCGCACCCCACGTCCAGCACGTGGTCTCCCGGTCTTAGCGGCATGAGCGAGAAGAGGCGTTCGAAGTCTTTGGCGTGTTTGTCATAGATCCCCGTGACGCGGTCCTTATACCACATGTCGAGCCACTTCTCCGCGTGCTCGTTGAAGAATTCCCTGCGCCTGGCATATCGTTCGTCGTCTGTCATTTTCATATTATGCGGTTCCTTTCCGTGAGTCTGGCCCTGCGGCGTTTTGGTGAAAAGAGGTACGCGGCGGCGAAGATGACCGTGGCCATGAGGACCACCGAGGCTCCGGATGGCAGGTCGAAGATGTAGGATATGACGAGGCCTGAGGCACAGGCGCCGATCCCGGAGGCCGCCGAGATGAGGAAGAAGTGCTTCATGTTGTACGTGAGCTGGAGTGCCGTCGCCCCGGGCTGCACCAGGAGGGCGAAGATGAGAAGGCCCCCGACGGTTGCGAGGTTGGAGGATACGACGGCGCCCGTGAGGAAAAGGAGCGCGTAGTAGATCATCCTTTCCGGCACCCCGCTCGCCCTGGCGAGCCGCCGGTTGAAGAGGACCGCGCGAATCTCCTTGAAGAAGACGGCAACGAAGAGGACGAGGACGCCTGTGACCACGGCCAGTATCGTGACGTCGAAGCCGGAAAGCGTCAGAAGACTTCCCCACATCAGGTTGAGGACCCCCGCCTTTGTTCGTGTCAGGATACCCATTCCGAGGAAGGCGATCCCCATGAGAAAGGAAAAGAGGATGCCCAGCATGTTCTCGGGGGCGAGGTCGGTCCGGTCCGAAAGGGGGCCGAGCGCTCCCGCGGCGACGAGGCACATGACAAAGCCGCTGAGGAAGGGGTTGATGTCGAGAAGCATGCCCAGCACCGCGCCGGCGAAGGCGGCGTGCGACATGGAGACGCCGATGAGGGGCATCTTCATGAGCACCACGAAGACGGACAGGAGGGAGCAACTCGCCCCGCAGAGCACGCAGGCGAGGGCGGCGCGCTGGATTGGCGGATATGTGAGAACGTCGACGAGGGGGTCAATCATAGGAGATGAACCTCCTGCCGTTCCGCCGGAACGTTTCGAGGGGATACCGGAAGAGCCTCGTGAGGGTCTCGCCCGAAAGGGCGGTTTCGATATCTCCGTCAAAGAGCACACTGCCCCTGTCAAGCAGCACGGCCCGCCTCATCGCGGTGGGAAGCATGGTGAAATCGTGGGTGACGAAGAGGGCCGTCAGGCCATCCTTCCGGTGGATCTCATCGATGAGGTCGAGGACCTCCTTCTGCACGGCGATGTCGAGATTCGCCGTCGGTTCGTCCATGAGGAGGATGTCCGGGCGCTGGATGATCGCGCGGGCAAGGGACACCTTCTGCCTCTCGCCGCCGGAGAGCTGACCGAGGGGTCGTGCGGCGAGATGGGCAAGGCGCATCGTCTCCATGAGCGCCATCGCTTCTTCTCTCTGCCGCCTTCCAGGGGAGCGAAAGAGTCCCGTCCGCCCGATCGCCCCCGTCATGACGGCCTCAACCGCGAGTATCGGGAAGGTGGGGTCGACGGGGAACGACTGCGGGACGTATCCGACGCGAAGGCGGCTTTCGCGTGAGCGCCTGTGGGTTTCAGGACGTCCGAAAATGCTTAAGACCCCTTCGAACTTCTCGAACCCCGCGATGACGTTGAGGAGCGTGGTCTTTCCGGCACCGTTGGGGCCGATGACACCGACGAGCTCTCCCCGAGTCACGTGGAGACTGGCGCTCTCAAGGAGCACCGTTCTCGTCTTGCGGACTGTTACGCTGTCGAGGTTTATGGCGTGTTCGCTCATGGCGCGCTCACTTCCGGGCCATTCCGTCTGGTCTTTCCAGCGCCCCAAGGAGGGCGTCGACGTTCTCTCCGAGCGTGGCGAGATATCCTCTCTCCGAGGGGAAGTTCGTCAGGACAACGTGGGGCACCTTGAGGGTCTCGGAGATCCCTTTGCCGGCATCCGGCCCGGATTGGAGGTTGTCGACGACCATGACCGCCCCACGGTGTTTTCCGGCCTCAGTGAGCCGCACGACGTCCCGCGCGGACATCGCTTCCTGCCTGCCGTATTCCGCGACGACCTGGAAGCCCATCCATTCCAGGGGTTCCTTCTGCATCGAAGAGGCGATGACGGGTCTGCCGGAGAGCCCGGCGCCGGCGATCTTCTGAAGGAGCCTGTCCGCTCCTTGTGTTGCCAGACGGATGGCGTGTTCTTTCCGGCGGGCTATCTCGGCCCTGTCCCCGGGAAAACGCTCCGAAAGCCTCGCGGCAAGGAGCTCGAGGCCCTGCACGTAGGAGCCGGGAGCCATCCAGTTGCGGTCTTCCGGATCGATGACGAGCTGACGTTCGTCATCCGACCCGGCTTTGCCCATGAAGGGCATGCCCCGGAAGGAAACAATGACGACCGCCTTCTTCATTTTCTCGATGTCCGTCGGTTTCACGTCATAGTGGCCGGGACACTGCCCCGGGGGAAGTATGGCTTCAACGCGATAGCGGTCCGGCGGGAGGAGCGATGTGATGATCTCCGAGAGGATAGTGTCCGATGCTACGATGGTGCGCATCTCTGGCTGCCCGGCATCACCGGGTTTGCCGGAGCACGCAGGGAGAAGGCAGGCGAGGGCCATCACCGCGATCGAAAGGAGCAGGACGGCCCCTGCCGCCATGCAGCGTTTCTTGAGAACCGGTTGTCGATCCAGTGGAACGTCTTTCACGTGTTCCTCGTGCCCCTCGCGGCAGGCGGGCCTAGTTGAACTTCAGTGTAAACCCGCCGAAGAAGGTCGTCCCCGGCATGGGGTAGCCCTTTGCGTATTCATAATCGCTGTTGAAGATATTGTTGACGGCGAAGAAGATGTCCGAATCCCTGAGCCTGAGAGGCGCATGGTCGAAACGATAGCTTATCCGGGTGTTGACGAGTGTAATGTCGTTCAGCTTGTCCTTTGCCGTAAGCTGCGGGGTATTGAACGTGCCGCCCCGGGAGAACGTTCCCTGGTAAAGGTTCCGGAGGTGCTGTATGTCGGCGAATATCTGAAAGTTGTCGAGAAATCTCCACTTTGCGCCGGCCTGGAATTGGAAGCCCGGTGTGTAAGGAATGTGGTTGCTTTCAATGCCGTTGGCCCCCGTGGCGTCTGTTGTGAGCCAGGTGGCGGCAGAGAAGATCTCGAGGTCCTTTACGGGGGTCACCGCGCCGGTCAGCTCCAGTCCTTCGATCTCGTAGTGCCCGATGTGATCGTTGAACTGGGTCGGGATGGTCCCGCCCATGTACGCCAGGAAGCGGTCGCTTCCCTTGTCGCGAAAGACCGTCGCGCCCACCGTGGCCATCCTCGGCCAGGAATGGCTGAGGCCCGCTTCGTAGTGGTCGACCACCTCGGGCTTGATCTTCCTCCAGTACTGCCCGGCATTGGCAACGGGTGTATCGGTGCGGACGAAGTTCATGAGAACGACGGGGGAAGGATAGTTGATGCCCCGGGAATAACCGATCTTCAGGTCGGTGGTGGCGTATCCAACCACCAGACCTGCCTGGGAAGCGGTCTTGTTCTCGAACTCGTCGTGGTTGAAATATCTGAGCCCCGCCGACGGCGTGACGTGAAAGGCTTCCGGCCGGCCGAACGTGTGGCTTGCGGCGATGTAGGGTGACAGGAGCCGGGTGTCGGGAAAATCCCAGACCCGTCTCGCCTTGCCGCCGTTGACGCCGGCCGCGCCCGCGCCGGTAGGGGGCAGTCCGCTGTATGTCCGCTGTGTGTTCTTGAGGTTCGTCCAGTCGAGGTCGGCACCGACAAGGATCTCGCCGCCCGGCCACAGATGCAGTGCTTCTCTGGCCCGGGCGCCATAGAGGATGACCTTCTGCCGGGACCAGAGGCCGCCGGTACCATTGGCGTACTGGTTGCCGTTCGTCAGCTCCTGAAGCAGGTCGAAGGTGGTGTCGTTCCAGTAGCCCTTGAGATAGCCACTCGCGCGCTCGTACTCGTGGCTCACAGTCAGCGTGGCGAAAAGGGTGTCCGTCTTGTAGCGTTCCGCTCCGGGCCAGCTGACCCCGTTCACCGTGTTCGGTATCATATCCGGCATGGGGGCCTCTGTCGAGGCGTTCACCTGGTTGATGAGGAACCTGATATTCCATTCTTTACTGACCTGGTAACCGGTATTGGCATAGAGGCTCTGCTGACGGGCGGCGGAATTGGCACGGTCCCCGTCGGTGGTTACGTAACTTTGGGACGCGTAGACGTCGAAGGGTCCTTTCTTCAGACCCGCCGAGACATTTTCGTCCAGGGTGCCATAGCTGCCCCCGCTGAAACCGAGGATTCCCTCCTGTCCCTCTTTCTTCATGTATTTCGGCAGGATGTTGACGGCCGCGTAGCCGCTGCCGAACCGGGAGGGCTGGGGGCTCTTGTATATCTCTATGCTTCCGATCGTGGGAACGGCGATGCCGTCGCCCAGGACCTGTCCGAAGAGCCCACCATAGCGGGGAGCACCGTCAAACTGAACGACGATGTCGGAACTGGGGTGGCTCGACCCGCGGCCGCGTATGTAGAGGCTGTGGCTCGTCTGGCTCCCTACGAGGTTCTTGCTCTGGTACATCACGCCCGGCACGTCGCGCAGCGTCGACTGAAGGTCGTAGGAGTTCTGCTCCTCGATCTGCCCCTCGGTCACCACGTTGTATTGCGTGCCGTAGCGGGTATCGATGGGCGTCACGGGGTTGTCATAGCGCGTCTCCGTTACGGTGATCTTGTCGAGGACAAGCTTCTTGCCGTCCTTCCGGTCCGCCCCGCGCTCCCCTTTCTGGTCTTCGGCCCACGCCGACACGACTGCAAGGAAAATGAGCAGGAAGATACCAAAGGCAAGTGTTCCGATTCTCCTCATCGCATGGTCTCCGGGTCCATCGCATCACCCTGTCTTCCGCGTGGAATGGCGGGTCTCGGCGGTGGAAGCGATCATATTCTTTCATGCCCTGTGTCGAAAGGCGCCCTTCCGCCCCCCCGGCACGATCCGTCGGTCGGGAGGGCCTGAAAGCAGCTAGCGTGCTACTAATGAAAAAAAGGTAGCATCCACTGCACCTCGTGTCAACAGAAATGTTTTCCATCATGGAAGGATCGAAAAAATGGGGGAGGGGGCCCTAGCTTGGGTCGATGGGCCGGGGGTCGCCAAGCACCCTGCCTATCGTCTCGGTAAGCTGTTGCGTTGTTATCGGTTTTGTCAGCACTTCCGATACGCCAACGTCGCGAATCTCGTCGCCCATGGTGTGGGCGAGGTAGCCCGAGGTGAGTATGACGGGGATGTCGATGCCATTCTCTCTAAGACTCCGTGCTATTTCGAGACCCGTGATCTTTGGCATTGAATGGTCTGTGATCACGAGGTCGAAGTCGTGGGGGTCCTCTTTTACTGCTTCCAGGGCATCGAGGCCGTTGGCAAAGGTGGTGACCTTGTGGCCGAGCTGCGTCAGGATGGCGCCCGTGGTCGTAAGAATTGCCTCCTCGTCGTCTATGAGGACGATCCGGTATCTCCCCTTCTCGGTCGGGGGGGCTTCCCGGGGTGGGCCGGCAGCGTCCATGTCCGTACAGGGGATGTAGATGCTGAAGGTCGTGCCCTTGCCGGCCTGGCTTTTGAGCTCGATCATCCCGCCCAGTTCCTTCACGATGCCGTGCACGACAGAGAGCCCGAGGCCGGTGCCTTTCCCCTGGGATCTCGTGGTGAAGAAGGGCTCGAATATACGATCCACGATCTCCTGTTCCATGCCGCTTCCCGTGTCGGAGACGGATAGCGCGATGTGTCTTCCCGGTCGCATGTCGGGATGGGCCTTCGCGAGGTCGTCATCGACCACGAGATCTTCGAGTTCAATGGTGATGGTTCCGTGTTCCGGTTCAATGGCGTGCACGGCGTTCGTAAAAAGGTTCATCACGATCTGGTGGATCTGGGTCGGTTCCGCCAGGATGGCAGATCGGCTGTCGATCCGCAACCGGATGTCGATGGAGGCCGGTGCGGACGCGCGCAGGAGCTTCGAGGCCTCCTCAAGGATGGGTCCGGGCAGGATCGGTCTCAGCTCGACCTCCGTCTGCCTGCTGAAGGTCAGTATCTGTCCTACCAACTCGCCCGCCCTCTGAGCGGCTTTTATAATCTCCTTCAGGAACTTTTCTGTCTCCCCATCATTTTTTCCCGTGATCAGGGCAAGTTCCGCGTAACCGAGGATGCCACTCAGGATGTTGTTGAAGTCGTGGGCTATTCCACCGGCCAGAGTGCCGATGGCCTCAAGCTTTTGCGATTGCTGCATCTTGTTCTCGAACATGAGCTCCTTTGTCACGTCCCGGCCTATTTCCAGGTAGCCCTCCACTGTGCCGTTTGAGTTTCTAAGGGGCATGACCATCACGTCGAGAGTGACCGGGCTCCCGTCAATTGCCCGGAGGGACACCCTTCCCGACCAGGGAGTTCCTGAATTGAGGGAGTCCCAGATAACGTCCGGCGGGATATTGTGGGGATTGGCGAAGTCCGGTTCGGTGCCGATCACCTCCTCCGGCCTTGTCCCCGTTATCCTTTCGAAGGCCGGGTTCGCAAAGGCGATCTTCCTGTCGGTCCCTATCTGGAGGATGATCTCCGTGGAGTGTTCCGTCATCTTCTTCATCCTTTCGAGAAGCCTCTGCACGGGAGAACTGAGCCTGCTCGAAACGATGACTATCGTCGTGATCGTCATGATAAGGAAGAGTATTCCGCTGACAAGCATGATCCACAGGATCCTGTTGACGGGGGCCATCACCTCGTCCCTGTTCTGGGCGAAGGCGACCGTCCAGCCCGTGAGCTGCATGGTCGTCAATCCGACCACCTTCCGCGCGCCACCGGAATAATAGGACGCCGTCCCCGTTCTTCCGGCCTGCACGAGCTTGTAGATCTCTTCCGTGCCGGGATGGTCCTGAAGACGTACCCGGAGGACGTACTCCTTCTTCGGGTGGGCCAGCACGAGCCCTTCGGAGTTCACCAGGTAGGCGTACCCCGTCTTGCCGGTCCTGACCTGCGATACTATGGCCCCGAGGAAGTTCGGATCGAAAGGTATGCAGACGACCCCGTGGAACTCGTTGTCCTCCCGGATCGGGGCGGATACGATAACGATGGGGTCTCCCGGCGTTGAAGGGCCCCTGGCGGGCACAGGACCGGTAACGCTCGTTTTGCCCTCCCTCGCGCGCAGGAAATAGTCGCGGTCCGAGAGGTTAACGCCCATCTGCCTGGGAAATTGCGCGTCAACCCTGACGATACCTTTTCTGTCGAGGACGAAGAGCGTGAAGAAAGGCCTTCCTATGCGCTTGTAAAGGGCCTCCAGTTTCGCCTGGACGTGACGGTAGTCTCCGCTTCGGGAGGCCCTGACCACCGTCGGGTCCGCGGCAATGGATGAGGCCAGCTTTATCTCCTGCATCAGGTTCGCATCGATCAGGGCGGCCATATCCATTGCCATGCGGACCGATCTCTCCCGTGTCATCTCCATGAGGGAGCCGGAGAGAAGGACGTACACGATCGTTCCTGCCAGCAGGAAAGGAACGAGGACGGCGGCTACGCCCCCAAGTATCATCCTGTGTTTCAGGGCCACGTCCTTCAGCATCCTTCACCACATCCGACAACGTTCTTCATGCTGCCCAACACTATGGTACACGCAATACCGAAATATGTACAAGACAGATCCGCAGGAAGCGCTCCCGGTGGTGCCCGGAATGCAGGAAGTGATATCCTTCTGCGGCGGGACGGGAGGTCTGCACCGCGTCGTTCGGTTTACCCGGGGGTTTCCGCATCGGGGGTACCCTTCTTAACATTGTCGGACCATTTGACGGTTACGTTAATACCCCGGTCCGCATGGCCCCGGCAGAGCCCCGGGGCGTGGCTTTAAGACGCCGTGCCTTTGCCGCCCCCCGCGTCGAGGGCGGGAATGAGGTGGGCGTCGATGAAGGCCACCGGGTCATTGGGGTCTACGCGATTTATCACGTTCGCCCCCACGACGACGTTGGGGCCGCCGGAACACTGGTCGGTGCAGAAGCGCGCCTTTATCCTGAATCGATCCAGGAGGCCCCGCTTGCGCAGTTCCGCCGAGAGCCCTTCGAGGAGGTGGAAGGAACCCTTGAGGTAGCAACTCGTGCCGAGACAGACGCCCACGTCGATGGGAACATTGTCCCGAAGGAGTTCCTCGACGGATTCCTGAACGCGCATGGAACGCCGGCGGTAGGTGGTGTGGAGGTTGTGATGGGACAGGGTCCCGTCGGGCTCGCCGAGCCAGTTCGTGTAGATGGCCTGGATCGTTGGGTTGTCCTGGCTCTTCTTTATGGATGCCGCCTCATCGAGGCGATAGAGGACCTCGAGCCTGTCCCCGGGGTCGCTCGTGAGTTTTGGAGCCGGGTTTCCCGAGCCGTTGATGCAGCCGCCCGGACAGGCCATGACCTCGATGAGGTCGTAGGGGGCGTCCCCGGAACGTATACGGTCGATGAGGTCCTGCGCGTTCGTGAGCCCGCTCACAACGGCGAGGCGCACCTTTGTTTCCCCGAGGCCGACGGTGGTCTCCTTGACGCCTTTCAGGCCCCTCACCTCCTCGTAGGTGAAGCTTTCCATGCGCTTTCCGATCACCCGTTCAGCTGCGAGACGCAGGGCCGCCTCGGCGACACCGCCGGAAGCGCCGAAGATGATGCCCGCTCCGCTTGCCTTGCCGAAGAAGGCGTCTACGGGGACGGGCTTGAAGGTCTTCGGATCCATTCCCCGCTCCTCGAAGAGCCTGATGACCTCCGTCGTGGTGAGTACCGCGTCGACGTCAGCCAGGCCTTCCCGGTTGAATTCCGGCCGCCGCGCCTCGTATTTCTTCGCGTTGCAGGGCATTATGGAAACGAAGAAAAGGCGTCCGGGTTCGACCTTGAGCTCCCGCGCGAAGTAGTGCTTCATGACGGAACCGAACATCTGCTGGGGAGACCGGCAGGATGAAAGATGGGGAAGGATGTCGGGGGCCATCTTCTCACAATAGTTCACCCAGGCGGGGCAGCAGGAGGTTATCTGGGGAAGGACTCCGCCCTCGGCCACCCGGGTCAGAAACTCCGTGCCCTCTTCCATGATGGTGAGGTCCGCGGCCCAGCACGTATCGAAAACAAAATCGAATCCAACCTCTTTGAGCCCTGCCGAAAGGACGGACATGGCCGAGGTCGGGTCTATACCGTAATGCTGGCCGAAAGCGGCCCGCACCGCCGGCGCTATCTGCGCCACGACGGTGAGGTTCGGGTTGTGAAGGGCGCGGTAGATCCGGGGGATGACAGGCTTGAAGGACAGGGCGCCTGTGGGGCATGCCGTGGCGCAGTGGCCGCAGGCCACGCAGACGGTCATATCAAGCGGCCGGTGGTCGTTGGGCCCTATCGTCAGGACGTTGTCCGTCTCGTAGAATGACAGGGCCGACGAGCCCTCCATTTCGCGGCATATCTTGAGACACAGACCGCAGAGGATGCACTTCCCCGGGTCGCGGACAATAAAGGGGTGGTTCTCGTCGATGGGAAGCGGCCGTGCCGGCGTCGGCTGATCGAACTCGACGCCGTATTCGCTGGCGTGGCTTCTGAGGACACATGTGTAGCGCTCCGTGCATCCGCAGGCGAGGCATCGCGCGGCTTCCTGCATTGCGCTCTCGCTGTCCCAGGTGCGCGTCGACTCCTGAAAGCCCGTCTTCCTGATCTCGGGTGCGAGGGTGGGTGCGTCGAGTCTTTCCGACGGGGTTACCCATTTGTATTCATCCCGGGGTATCGTCCGCCAGTTTCCTTTCGAGCAGTTGTAGGGTTCCGGGACAGGGGTGCATATCCCGGTGCGGAGGTATTCGTCTATCTGCAGGGCCGCCCGCTTGCCCGCTCCGATGGCACCTATGGCGATATCGGGACCGCTCACGCAGTCTCCCCCGGAGAAGACAGCGGGAATGGAGGTCTCCGTTGTGCCGGGGTTCGTAAGGACGGTGCCGTGTTTCGTCGTGAGATCGTCACGGGCGATACATTCGTTGTCGACGATCTGCCCGATGGCGCTGACGACGGTGGAGCAGGCAAGGTCGAACTCCGAGCCTTCCACGGGCACAGGCCGCCGCCTGCCGCTCCCGTCGGGCTCGCCGAGTTCCATCTTCATGCATCGTAAGGACAGAGAGCCGTTCTCGCCGTTGATGGACAGGGGGGCGGTGAGGAACATCATTTCCACACCTTCTTCGAGGGCCTCCTCTATTTCCGCCTCTTCGGCGGGCATCTCGGCCCTTGTCCTCCGATAGGCGACGATCACCCTCTTCGATCCCAGGCGAATGGCACTGCGGGCGGCGTCCATGGCCGTGTTCCCCCCTCCGAAGACGATGACGGTGTCGCCGAGGTCGGGCGTCTCGTACCTCGCCAGGCGGGCAAGGAGGTCGAGGCCCGTCATGACACCGGGAAGGTCCTCCCCGGGGATCGCCATGCGGGAGGTCTTTTGCGCGCCGATCCCGAGGAATATCGCCTCGTACCCGTCCCGTTTCAGGGACAAGAGGGTGAAGTCCTTTCCCAGTTCCTTGTTGTACCGTATATCGATGCCAAGGTTGAGGATGGTCCTGATCTCCCTGTCGAGGATGTTCTCCGGAAGACGGTAGTAGGGGATGCCCCAACGGAGCATACCGCCGGCGGCCTCCTGTTTCTCGAAGATTGTGACCCTGTGTCCGAGGCAGCGCAGATAGTAGGCACAGGTGAGCCCGGCCGGGCCGGCGCCGATGACAGCGACGCGGCGCCCCGTGTCCGGGGCCACGAAGGGCGTGAACTCCACGGTCTGGTAGCTGTCGAAATCGCCGACGAAGCGCTTTACCGCGTTGATGTTGACGGGTGAATCCACGGCGTTCCTGCGACACTGGGCTTCGCAGGGGTGCGGACAGACCCTGCCGCACACCGAGGGGAAGGGGTTAACCTCCCTGATGACGGCGAGGGCTTCCACAAAATTTCCGTTGGCCACATGGTAAAGATATTTCTGGATATCGATGCTCGCGGGGCATCGTGCGACGCAGGGAGCGACGCAGTCCCCGTAGTGGTTCCTCAGGAGGGCCTGAAGGTATATCTTCCTGAAGCTTTCGAGGGCGGGCGAGCGGGTGGTGATGACCATCCCGTCCTCCATGACGGTGGATGTCGCCGAGACGGTGCGGGGCCTTCCGTTCTCCACCACCTCCACCATGGATATCTCAATGTTGGTCGGTGGGCTTACGCGGGGATCGTACCCGAGGCTGGGTATGTCTATTCCGTTCTCCCGGGCCGCGTCGATGATGGTGCTGCCCTCCCTCGCGGAACACTCCTTGTCATCTATGAATACCGTTATCACTGCGTCCTCCGTTGCGGTAAGTGTGCAAAAGCTCAACATTATACAGTAAGTGGGGGAAAAAGGAAAATAGGACGGATAGGGGGGTTAGTATTTGGGTTCGTAGCGCTCGGAGTGGCTGAGGTGGTGTTGCCAGTTTTCGCGGTAGGCCCTGGCGATCTCCCGGGAACGGATGATGAGGAGGTTTTCGGCGTTCTTTTCCTGGGCGGCCTTCGTGAAATTGAAGGAGCCCGTTATCGTTACCGCGCCGTCTATGATGATGACCTTGTTGTGGGCGATGGCGTGCCGGGAGTCGATGTATGTGGGTATCCTCATGTTCGCCAGGAATGTGGCGGAGGTGTATTTTGCCGTGCGCTGGCTCTTGTCGAGGATCGCGATGACCTTGACGCCGCGCTTGTGCGCCTCGATGAGGGCCTTCGCGATGGGGGCGGAGGTGAAGGAGTACGCCTGGATGAGGATCTCTGAGCGCGCAGAGGAGATCTCCCGTATGATCCTGTCCGTGCAGGAACCGCCGGGGGTGAAGCAGAGACTGACGGTGACGTCCTTGCCGTACTCCGCGCACCCGGCGCCTGGGGGCGGAAACAAAATGGCGGCGAGGAGAAGGAAGAGAATGAGGGCCCTGTTCATCATGAGCGCTGGTTTCGCACATAGCGTAGATGAAGGCACGGGAAAAGTCAATCGCACTTTTCTCTTGTAAACGGGGAGCAATTGAAAGAGAATTAACAGGATAAAGATCGAGACCGTGTGATATCATGGCAGCTGACGACAAAAAGAGTCTCATCGTTCTTCGCGAGAAACATCAGGTAGACCAGTACATCCGGGAGATAACCGGGCAGAGCATGCCTGTCAGGGTCGTCATCGATGACACCATCGTCCTTGATGATTGCCGGCTTGTGATGCGGGAAGGGAAGAGGAGAGATCTCTTTGTCGAGGCATCGCTGGCGCCAGGGGAATACCCGGAGGCGGGACGGGCCACCATTACCTGCGCGGGCGACAGCTCCCTTTATACCTTCGGGACGAAGGTCCTTTCCATAGAGCTTGCCGAACATCGCCGCATGCACCTGACCATTCAGTACCCTGACAGGATCACAAAGCGGGAAAGACGCAGGCACGTGAGGGTCCGTCCGTCGGCAAACCGCCCGGTGTCTGCACGGATCGTCATCGACAACGATGAGGTCGTCCAGGTGGAACCGGTAGACATAAGTACCGGTGGCATATCCTTCATGATGACGGAAGAGATGAGCCGTTTCAAGTCGGGCGACGCCGTCGAGCTTGTCATCACGGTTCCCGCGTTCGGAGAGGTGCGCGCAGGGGCCACGGTGAGGAGCGTCGTCCATCTCATGGACCTGACCAGGATCGGGGTCGAGTTCTCCTCCCTGCCCGACGATGCCTTAAGGCTCATAACGGAATACGTGTCCGAGCGGGAACGCCAGACGGGCCTCGCGGTGTTCGAGGACAACTGAAGAGGCAGCTTCCTCAAAAAGGAGCTCCTGGCGGAAGACCGCTTCTCCCTCGCCAAACGTTAACCGGTGCCGCCCGATGAAGGGGCGCACTTGACTCGCCGCGGTATCGGCTATAAATCCTAACCAAGGCATTATTGAGGGTCCTGCTCAGGCCGGACGTACCAACGGTTCTCCGGAGCCGGCATCAGCCTGATGACGCGGCTGCCGGGCACGACCGTCCTTACGGAGTGGAGGGCATCATGGACGAAGCGCTTCGCATCGCCGTCAACTGCAGGCATTATGCCATGTGCAAGATCGATTTCCTTGGCACCGGAGTGTGTCCGTCGGGGCTTGCCCACCACTACGTGAGCTTCTATCCCGAGGGAAGGATGGACCTCTACGCGGCGCTGGCGAAGCACCGTGTTCCCGTCACCGAAGAGTGCGTGCGTATCGTCGAGAGCTGTGATCTCTGCGGCAGGTGCGATAAGCAATGCTGTTTCATCACAGGCCTGCGCCCTACCAGGGTTATGGAAGCGCTGAGATCGCTTGTGGCGGCCCATCTCGCGGCAGGCAGGCCAGTTGAAAGACCTGCCGGGGATCTCCTGCTGGCACGCATACGAGACATCGTGGGAGAGCGGTGGGCGACGAACGATCCAGCGATCAGGGCCACCTATGCCCATGACCCGTCACCGCTGGCCCTCTTCAGGATGCCGCGATACGTTATCCTACCGGGCACGAGAGAAGAAGTGTCGTCGGTGGTGAGGCTGCTTCGTGACGCCGGGGTTCCCTGGGCGGCGCGCGGCAACGCGACCAATCTCATGGGGTTCGGGTTCAGTGAAGGGGCGGTGCTGGATCTCAACCGGATGAAAGAGATGGAGTTCGATGAGAAGAACTGGTGTGTGAAGATAGGCCCGGGGGTAACTGCCTTCGACCTCCAGAGGGAGGCAGCGGGCCGGGGGTATCGCGTGAATGTCGCGGAGCCCGCGGCCCTGGTATGCGCGAGCATGATGTGCGCCGGCATAGTGTCGCTGTTCTCCACGGCCTATGGCGCCTCTGCCGACAGCCACGTAGATGCCGAGTTCGTGGCCACGGACGGCTCCTTTTTCTCTCTCAACGAGAAGAACGCGCCGAACCTCTATGCTTTTGACCGGGCTGGCGCGGAAAGTCCGGGAATATGCTGTTCCCTGAAGGTGAAGCTCCATCCCGTGACAACCGATGAGGGCGGAGTCCTTGTCCCTTTCGATTCTCTTGAGAAAGCCATAGACTTTTCGAGGGAGTGCGCGGTCCGGAGGATCGGTATAGCCATAGGGGTGCTTGGAACAGAGTATCTTTCCTCTTTCATGTCGCCCTCGGTCCGGCTCGCCCTTGAGATCAGGGATGTTCTGACGGGGAAGCTGGGAATGGCCTGCGCCGTTCTCGTGCTTGGCGATGCCTACGCGCTTGGGAGCATCCGGGCCATGGGTCACCCGCTCATCGACCAGCGGCTTTTCACCACCCTCAGCCTCGGCCTTCCCTCGCTTGCCGGGGCGCAGTGGCTGGACCTTGTCGCCGCCCTCGGGGAAGATGAACCCTTTTCGTATCTCAAGATCGGCGGTTTTGCCGACCTCGCGGAGACGGCGCTCTGTCCGTCCCCGTCGCGGCTGGTACAGGATTTCGATCCCGACCTGAGGCAGGTCTATGAGGAAGCCTACTCACGCCCGGACCTCACGGACCTCGTGTGGCTCAATATGTTCCGTATCACGAGCTCGAGGGTGGGGCGGGAGAAGCATTTCCTCCCCTTTCTCATGTATCTTCCCCTCGACCATGGTCTGGTGTCGGAGGTATCGGGCGGCCTTCAGGCCATAGCCGGTGCCAAGGGCCTGAAGAACGCCCTCGGCTTCATCACACCCGTGGACAGTGGAAAGCGCTGCATTCTCGAGTACGACTATTTTCTCGACCAGAACGACGAGGGCGAAATAGAACGGATGCGGCAGGCTGCGGCCGAGGCCGGCGCGTTGATAGACGACCTTTCGGACCGCACGGGCACGATACGCTGGATGCGGTATATCTTTCAGCAGGGCTACTGCAGAAAGGAGAACCTGCTCTATGCGTGAAGCCTCTGACCGGGGAGCCGGGACATTGAATGAGACGGATGGGGGCCGCCTGTTCGCACTCACGGGAGCGACAGGGTTTCTGGGGAGCCACCTCATGGCCGGCCTCATCAGGGCGGGTCACCGTGTTGTGGTCCTCGGGCGTTCCCGGAACGGGACAGGTCTTGCCGACAGGGTAGACGCATTGCTCGACTGGTTCGGTCTTGAAAGCTGCCGGGAGCGTATCGATGCCGTCGAGGTGGACCTTCTCGAGCCCCGTCTCGGTCTCAGCCGCCGCCGCTATGATACCCTGTGCCCCCTGACGGCCGGGATCATCCACTGCGCCTCGGACACGCGCTTCTCCGAACGCTGCCGCAGGGAATCGATGGACATCAATGTGGCGGCCCTTCACGGCATCGTCACGCTGGCAAGGGACGCAGGTGCCGGTTGTTTTCACTATGTCAGTACCGCCTACGTGTGCCCGACGTCACCTTCGCTCTGCGCGGAGGTGCCGGCGGGCCCGCGGGCATTCGCGAACGTGTACGAGGAGATGAAGACCCTCGCCGAAGCGGAGGTGGCCGCGCTGTGCTCGCGGCACGCCGTTCCCTACACGATCGTGCGCCCCTCCATCGTTTATGGAGATTCCGCCACCGGCCGGTCGAACCGGTTCAATGCCCTCTACTATCATGTGCGGGCCCTGCAGCTCATCAGGGACATATATCTTAACGATATCGAGCATCACGGCGGTCTCAGGTCCCGGGGGGCAGGGATTCATCTCGATGATGAGGGGACGCTGCATCTGCCCCTGCGCATCTTCATCCCCCGCAGGGGACAGGTGAACCTCATTCCGGTGGACCACTTCGTTGCCGTCATGGCGGAGATCCTTGGCGATCCGCGGACGGGCACGATCTACCACGTCACGAGCGATGCTCCCAGGACGACGGAGGAACTGGCCGGGTACTGCGAGAGGTTCCTGCGGATCAGGGGGATCGAACTGGTTTGCGGGGAGGAAATGGACAGGACCGTTCAGAATCCGGCGGAAGAGGTGTTCAACAAGCTTGTCAAGCCCTACCTTCCGTACCTGGCGGACACCCGCAGGTTCGACAGGAGGAACACGGCGAAGCTGACGGCGGGTCTCTCCACCCCGGAGATGACCTACGCCGTCTTCGAACGGTGCATGCGCTATGCCGTGAGCGTCAACTGGGGTAGCACGAACGGAAGGCCCCCGGGCGCGATGTGAGGTCGCGTGGGACACCAACCAGGGAGGAGAAAGATGGCAACGACAACAGGTGAGCAACTGGCTGAA
Organism: Deltaproteobacteria bacterium UBA1386; assembly: GCA_002305765.1. Taxonomy (GTDB): domain Bacteria; phylum Desulfobacterota; class Syntrophorhabdia; order Syntrophorhabdales; family Syntrophorhabdaceae; genus Delta-02. The sequence goes on along the minus strand of DBQU01000033.1, from coordinate 8,475 downwards.
ACCATTCGCAGGAGAATAGAGGACCTGCTGAAGGCGTGCGAAGGGGTGGACCAAAGCACCGCTTCGCGTGCGCCCGAGGGGAGGTGGTCCCCCGCGGAGATCCTTTCCCACATTATCGGTCCCGAAAGGCCCGGCCTCATGTCGGACCTCAGGTCCTTTCTCGATCAGGATGTCCCGACCATCGACCTCGAGGCCGAGAATCCCTATTTTTCAGAGGAGCGTGCCCGCATGACCTTTGATCAACTGCGCTCGGATGTCGAAAAGTTATACCGGGATGTGGCGGACCTCGCGGCAGGGCTGTCGCCGGAGCAACTCGACAGGAAGGCGCATGTCCCCGCCCTCAAGGAGACGGACCTGGGAGAATATCCCACACTGGAATCAATGATCGGCGGCCTGCTGGACTACCATCTCCAGTTCCACGCCGACCACATGCGAGAGGTTCTCGAGGCCCTGCGGACCCGGTAAGTGAAGAAGGTCCGCGCCGTGACGCCACGGGCGAAATCATGTATAATATTCGATGCGCATGGCGGACGGCAATCTCAGGGAAGAGCTCAACGAAAGGCAGTACGAGGCGGTCACCGCCGTCGACGGGCCGGTGCTCGTCATCGCGGGGGCGGGCAGCGGCAAGACGCGGGTCATCGAATACAGGGTGAGGTATCTCGTCGAGACAGGCATCGACCCTGCCTCGATCCTGCTTCTCACGTTCACGAGGCGAAGCGCGAAGGAGATGATATCCCGCGCCGCGCGCCACGACCCCCGGTGCGAGGGCGTCGAAGGGGGCACCTTCCATTCCTTCGCCAACAAGATGCTGCGCAGGATGAGCACGTTCTTCGGGCTTCCCGACACGTTCACCATCTATGATGAGTCCGATGCCGAAGAGGCGATCCACCGGTGCGCGACGAACCTTGGCTTCTACGAGAGGCAGAAAAGACGTCCCCGGAAGGACATGCTCAGGAAGATCCTCAGCATGGCGGTCAACAAGGAGATGACTCTCGAGGGGGTTCTGGAGAGGCACTACCCGGAGTTCCTGCAGTTCGCCGATGAGATGGGCGAACTGCGCCGCGCGTACACCGGGTACAAGGTTGCTTCGCAATGCCTCGACTACGATGACCTCCTGCTCTACTTCAAGCTCCTCCTCGAGAACGAGGACGCGCGTTCCCGCATCGCCGCCCGCTATCGTTACGTCATGATCGACGAGTTCCAGGACACGAACGCCATGCAGGGGGACATCGCATACCACCTGGCGGCCGCTCACCGCAATATCCTGGTGGTCGGCGACGACGCCCAGTCCATCTATTCCTTCCGGGGAAGCTCCCACGAGAACATCATGCGCTTTCCGGAGCGCTTTGACGGATGCAGGGTCATCAAGCTGGAGGACAACTACCGGAGCACCCAGGCGATCCTGGATGTGGGCAATGCCGTTCTCGACAACATGGCGAACAAGTACCAGAAATGCCTCAAGGCCGTGGCAAAAGACTACGGAGAGAGGCCCCGTCTCATCTATTCCCGGGACGCCCACGAGGAGGCCGCCTGGGTGGTGGAGAGGATAAAGGAGTTCTACGACCAGGGGATGGAGCTGTCCCATCAGTGCGTCCTTTTCCGGTCCTCCTACATAACGATACCGCTGCAGGCGGAGCTCGGCAGGCGCAACATCCCCTTTGCCGTCTATGGAGGCCTGAAGTTCTACGAGACGGCACACGTTAAGGACCTCATAGCCCATCTCAAGCTCTTCGTCAATCCGAAGGACGAGCTGGCATGGAGCCGCGTCCTCCTGCTCGTGCCGGGGATAGGCCCGAAGACCGCCGAAAGAATGCTTGGGGAGATGGCTGCCCCGGAGACCCTGAGCTCCATCGTGGAAAACGTCATCATGCCGGTGGGCGCGGCCAGGGGGAGATCTTCCGCAGGGCTTACCCGGCTCGCACGTCTCCTTGAAGCCGCCGAGACAGAGCCCGAGGCCGTGGTGCGAAGAGTGATCGACTACTACGATCCCATCCTGAGAGAAAAATTCGACCTCGACTGGAATCTGAGGAAGAACGACCTCGACGCCCTGGCGCAGATATCGGGCCGCTACGGCTCCGTCCGCGACTTCCTCGTCGATCTTGCCATCGAGCCGCCCGAGCGGGGGGTCAGGGACTTCCACGACACCATATGGGAAAGGCCGCTCATCCTGTCGACGATCCATTCCGCGAAGGGGCTGGAGTGGCGCAACGTCTTCCTCATCGGCGCCGTGGACGGCGTCCTCCCCTCAAGCTACACGACCCGCGACGACGAAGGCCTCGAAGAGGAGCGCAGGCTTCTCTACGTCGCGGTGACGCGCGCCAGGGAGCGGCTTTACATCCTTGCCCACCACGAAGGCCGCAACAACGGTATCCACACCTTCAACAGGCTCTCCCGTTTCATCGAGGCGCAAAACGTCAGGGCGTGCCTCGATGAAGGTGGCAGCCCGCGGGCTCTCACGACGGATGATGCCCCCGTTGCAGGTTCGCCGGAAGGCATGAGCAAGACGGACCTGCTTGAAAGACTGTTGCACTCCCTGAAATAGCGCGACGGGAACCTTGAAAGGATGTCCTGACGCTCACCTGGTCTTCAGTTTAAGCCGGTTATCCACCGCTTTTACTCCTTTGACGCTGGCGGCTATCGAGCCCGCACGGTCTATCTGTGCCCTGGTATCCACGGCCCCGATAAGCGTTACCGTTCCCTCAAAGGTTTGGACGGAGACCGCGAAGCCCCTCGTAACGTCGTCTTCCAGAAGCTTTGCTTTGACCTGCGTTGTTATGGAGGCATCATCGACTACGTCTCCGGCCGATCTTCCGGCAGGTGTCTGACACGCGGCCAGGGCAATAACCGCAAAAAGCATGACCGTCGATACAAGAATGGATCTTCTCATAATGTTCCCCTCTTACAGTTTGTTTTGCCTCGCCGGCCTGGCATGGCAGGGAGGGCTTCTCATGGAAAGCTAAGCCCTCCCACTCGGAAGTCAACATGAACAGCCCGCGGACCATTGCCTGGCGGCAGTTCCTGGTGCCTTCACAAGCGTGGAAAGGGAAAAAGGGAATGCGGCCGGGCAGCTACCCGATTCTAGTTCTTTACTCCAGCCCTTCAAGGAGTTACAATGATCGCACACAATGAAGAAGATCATCGAGACGGTTCCCAACTTCAGCGAGGGGCGCAATCCGGCAAAGATCAGGAAGATCCTCGACTGTTTCACCGGTGTCAAAGGGGTGAAGCTTCTCGACCATCACAAGGACAAGGACCACAACCGACTGGTGGTGACGGCCGCGGGTGAGCCGGCGCGTGTGAGGAAGGCCGTGCTCGACGCCGTGGGCGTTGCCGTGGAGACAATCGACCTTCGCAGGCACAGGGGAGAGCATCCCCGGATGGGGGCGGTCGATGTGATACCCTTCATCCCCATCGGCGAGACCTCCATGGACGAGGCCGTCGCGCTCTCCATCGATGTCGCGAAGGAGATCTGGCGGAGTTTCCGGGTGCCCGTGTTCCTCTACGAGGAATCGGCCTCCCACCCCGACAGGAGGGCGCTCCCCGACATCCGCAGGGGAGAGTTCGAGGGGATGAAGGAGAAGATCAAAGACCCTCGATGGAAACCCGATTTCGGCGACGCGGCAGTACACCCCACGGCGGGCGTGGTTGCCGTGGGAGCGAGAAGACCGCTCGTGGCCTTCAACGTCAACCTCGACACGGACAGCATGGCCGTGGCCACGGCCATAGCGCGCGCGGTGCGCTTCCAGGGTGGGGGCCTGCGTTACTGCCGTGCCATTGCCATCAACCTCAAGGAACGGGGCATAGTCCAGGTATCCATGAACATGACGGATTACACCCGCACCCCCCTGTACCGTGCGCTCGAGATGGTGAGGATGGAAGCAAAGCGGTACGGCGTGAACGTCATCGGCAGCGAGATAGTGGGCCTCGTCCCCTCCGACGCCATGATCGAGAGCGCCGCCTACTACATGGGCCTCGAAAATTTCACCACCGACCAGATCCTGGAAAACAAACTGAACGACTGAAAAGACCGTTGCAGCCGCTTGAACCGCAAAGACCGTTGCAACCGCTTGAGCCGCTCGAACGTTAAAGGCTTTTTCCTTGTTGCGCCGGCACGCTGAAGGGGCCTTTGTGGCGGTTTGAATGCAAGGAATATTCTTTATTGTCTTTTCACGTTCAAGCGGCTCAAGCGGTTTAAACCGTCTTTATGTACCTGATCCCCATCCAGAGGCCGACGAGGGCGAAGATGACCTTGAGGTAGAACTCGGGTACGAGGTGGGCGAAGCTCGCGCCGATGTAGCCGCCGATGGCGGCACCGAGGGTAAGTCCGAGGGCGATATGCTTCGCGACGTTGCCGAGCCTGTGGTGTGTGAAGGCTCCAATTGCGCTTCCCGGTACCATCGCGAGGAGCGACGTGCCCTGGGCGAGGTGCTGGGGCATGCCGATGAAGATGACGAGAAAGGGCACCATGATGCCGCCTCCTCCGACGCCCATCATCCCCGAGAGGAACCCGGTGAAGGCACCGGTTCCGATCAGGGTGGCATAGTGCAGAAAGGGACCGAGAGTATAGGAAGACCTGAGGATGACTCCTTTGAAGACGAGAAGAAGGGACACGACGACAAGGAACCAGCCGAAGGCGCGCTTGAGCTGCTTCTCCGGGAGGGAGTGGGCATAGAGGGCACCGAAGCGGGCGGTGACCATTGCGCAGATGGCAAGGACGAGCGCCGCCCGCCAATCGGCGAATCCGTGCAGGCTGTACGTGACGGCGCCGATGAGTGCGGTGAAGACGATCGCGAGGAGGCTCGTGCCATGGGCCTGGTGCTGGGTGAGCCCGGCGAGTATCGCCATGAGCGGGATCATGATGATGCCGCCGCCAAGCCCGATAAGCCCGCCGAAGGCTCCCCCCGCCAACCCGATCAAAAGACCCTTTCCCTGACTTTTGTAGAACGATTCCGCAGCCATAAGAAACCAATATACCACGAGCGGGCGGGTTTATCCATGGGGAGAAGAAGGTTCAAGGGTTCAAGGGGGTTCAAGGGAAAGACCGCGAAAGAAGACCGCTTGCCAACACAATTCGTACACCGGTCGAAGGTGTTCGTCGCCTGCCTTTCATGCTTCTTTTACCCTTGAACCCTTGAACTGTCTTTACGTCGAAGAGAAAAGTTGAAGCGCTGTCGGTCTTAACATATGATATTTCTGTGTAGTGCATGACATTTTCATGGAGTCTGGACGATATGACGCTGCGAGAGGTCAAAGAGGTGCTGGACGCGGAGGTTGTCGTCGGTCACGACCAGCTCGATATGGAAGTGGAAAGAGGTGCCTGCGCCGATCTGATGAGCGACCTTCTCGTGTACTGCAAGACGGGAAGCCTCCTGCTGACCGGCCTCGCCAACCATCAGGTCATCCGTACGGCGGAGGTCCTCGATGCGGCCGCCGTCGTCATGGTCCGCGGCAAGCGTCCCCGGCCGGAGACGGTCAAACTGGCGGAAGAGTTGCGCATCCCGCTCCTGACGACGAAATACATCCTCTTCGAGACCGTCGGCAGGCTCTACATGAAGGGGATGACCGGCTGCATCGAAAAGGCCGGCGAGGAACGGGATTTTTCATGATCTCTCGCCCGCCCTTACTCCTTCCCCTTCTTCATGTCCCTCGCGAGGGTGATGATGAGGTGGTTGCGGTTTTCGAAGCGTTTGTATTCTATGTTGCTCGAGAAGCGTTTCATCATCTTCGTCGTGGGGCGTGGGCCGTCGGGGGTGGGGCCGAGGGAGCCGATGAAGGGGTCGTCCTCGAGGAGCACGTTATAGGGCTTGCCGGAATCGACGAGGGCGACAACATATTTCCCGAACTTATCGATCTTGCAGGAGAGTTTTATCTCTCCCGGCAGGTTGTCGAAGGTGAAACTGACGATGTTCGTCAAGGCCTCGGTGAGGACACGGCGCACCTCGTGGACCCGGTCGTCGGTGAAGCCTTGCTCCGCGGCATGACTGCAGGCGAATTCGATGAAGCCCTCCAGGGAACCCATCGATGCCTCCGCTGCATATTCGCCCACGAACCTTGGGAGTCCCTGGGCCTCATCATTACCGAACCCGTTGTGTCCTTCCATATGTGCCTCCAAAATGCTTTGTGTCATGTCATTCAGACGTGAAGCCTGAAAAGCGATAGATAAGGCCCTTTCTTCTTGACCTGAAACCCGAAGCCTGAGATCTGCGACCGTTTCTAATCTATTCCAGATCGGGGAAAAAATCAATTCGCGGCGAGGTCTTCCGTGCCCAGCGCCGTTTCGATGGCGGTTATGAGACGGTCGATGCCATGCTTCTTGAGGGATGATATGGAGACGGCATCGTAGCGCCTCTCCACGTTGGCGACAACGGCGGGGTCAACCCTGTCCGTCTTATTGAAGACGATAATCCGCTTCTTGTCTGTAAGGCCGAGGCCGTCGATGACGCTCTCCACGGAAGCGATGCGGTCTTCCAGGTCGGGGGCGCTTATATCGACGAGGTGGAGGAGGAGGTGGGCGTCTTCCAGCTCCTCCAGCGTTGCCATGAAGGCACGCAGGAGCACCTCGGGCAGCCGCGTTATGAAGCCGACGGTATCCGTGAGGATTATTCTCTTGCGCTCGGGGTACTTTATCATCCGCGTTGTGGGATTGAGCGTGGAGAAGGGTTTGTCCTCGACCTCCACCCGGCTCTTCGTGAGGAGGTTGAGGAGCGTCGACTTGCCGGAATTGGTGTATCCCACGATGGAGACTATGGGGATGGAGGAGGCCCGCCTGCGCTCCCTTTTCTTCTCGCGCACCTTGCGTATCTCCGTGAGCCTGCGCTCGAGGAACGCTATCCGGTCCCGGATCCTCCGCCGGTCCACTTCCAGCTTCTGTTCGCCGGGGCCGCGGCCTCCGATGCCTCCCATGAGGCGCGAGAATGCCGTGCTCTTCTCGGTAAGCCGGGGGAGTATGTAGCGCAGCTGGGCGAGCTCCACCTGTATCTTCGACTCCGTGGTGTTGGCCCGGCCGGCAAATATGTCCAGGATGAGTTGGTTGCGGTCGATGACCTTCAGTTCCGTTATCTCCGATATGTTCTTTATCTGGCCCGGCGTCAGTTCTTCGTCGAAGACGAGAAGGTCCGCGCCGAGCTGCTGGCATTTCATGACGATCTCCTCGACCTTTCCCCTTCCGATGAGGTACCGGGGGTGGAGTTCCTTGGGTCTCTGCACCACGGTGTCGAGGGCGGTGATCCCCGCCGAATAGCAGAGGTCCTTCATCTCCGCGGTATAGTCGTCGACGTTCTTCTCTCTTCCGGGGATGACGACGCTAACGATGACACAGCGGTCGTGCTTGTCCTTCGTCACGTAGAACCTGCCCCGCTCCCTGACAAACTCGTTCTCCAGTTCGGTGATGAATTCGGTGAAGTCGAGGTCCAACTCCGACACCGGGCCCGGCTCCATGAAGTCCCAGGTCCTGCCCTCCCTGTTCTCCGGTATGAGGTACCCCACATGGACCGCCTCGCCCTTTTCCCCCCGCATCTCGGTGATGCAGGCCACGAGATCGAGCTGCAGGAGGGCGAGGTCAGTCAGGTCCTCGCGGGAGAGGAGCTCACCCCTTAAGTGGGTGTGGATGAACCTCACACCGCGAAAGCGCGCCCGGCCCGTCCGCTCCGTCGAAAGGGGAGGGATCTCGATGCGGCGGTTGTCTCCGACGATGACGTACTCTACGAGCCCGCGGCGGTTGACGATAAGCCCTATCTGGCGCGACGTCTCCTTCGAAATGTCCATGAGTTGCCGCGCCAGGTCAGCCGTGATGACGGCGGAAGGCTCGATGCGTTTCTTGTAGAGGCTGGTGAGACGTCTTTTTATGAGGTGGTTGAGACCCTGGGTGTTTCCGTAAAGCTCTATGGCATACCTCTGTCTGTCACGCCTTCGCCACGAGTTCCCGGTCGATCTCCATGCGCGCGCAGTAATCGACGCCTTCCAGGAGGATGGCGATCCGTTCCCTGCCGTCGAGCTCCTGTTCGAAGATGCCGCCGAAACCCTTGAAAGGGCCTTCCTGGATGATGAGCTTCTCCCCTTTCTGAAAGGTCGGCTTCTCCACCGTGGCCACGCCGTCGGTGAGGCGCTCCCTGATGAAATCGATGAGCCCTTCCTGGAGGGGGATTATCCTGCCGTTGAAGTTGACGATCGTCTTTATGCCCCGGGTGTACTTGACAAGACGAAACTCGTCAACGGGGTGGAACCTGACGAAGATGTACCCGGGGAACATGGGTTCTATGATGTCCGTGAACTTCCCCTCGCGCCAGCGCTTGAACCTGAGCTTCGGGGCGAGGACGTCGATCCCTCCCTGCGCAAGGTTCACCGCGGCGCGCTCCTCGTTCCTCGCCTTGGTGTTCACAACATACCAGTGTCTTTCGTCCATACTTCTATTATGGTGTAAATGCCCCGATTTTTCAAGTGAATCGAGGCCGAGCCAGTAGTTGGGCATGGACATAC
>DBQU01000028.1 GCA_002305765.1 Deltaproteobacteria bacterium UBA1386 | reverse complement strand
GGGGAGTAACATACAAGGTTAAAGGCAAAACTGGCTGCCGGCGAGAGGAATTCGCGTTTCCGCAGGTTGGTGCCATACTGCCGGAAGAAAAAAATGGCGGCCTGATCGCGGCGTTTTCCGGGACGAGGCCGCTGTTTGCATCATTTTCGGCGAGATCAGGAAAGAGATCTCTTTTCTGCCATTATCTGTGGCCTTTGAACCTGAGGAAGTTGTTGCATGTGGCATTTGACCGGCTGGCCGGATCGCACCCGCACTGTATCCGCGTGTATTCATTGCAGGTCGTGAATCCCCTGCTGTTGCGAACGCCGTTCGACCTGATCAGGTTGCAGGCATGATTGGTCCAGTTCCCCTGGAGTTTCACGAAAGAGCCATTGGGCATCACATAGTACGGGCCGTCAGGCGTGATCAGGTCGTGAACGAAAGTGGGCTGCCAGCCGTTGCCGCGGCAGGGCCCGGCATAGGCGGCCGTGGAAAGAAGACCAACGAGAAGAATGGCCCCCAGGCAAAGAAGACAAAGCTTGTTTTTCATTTTACGATACCTCCCCTGTGGTTATTGAGATTGCGCGTTAGGCATCGATACTCTCCATCGGATACCATCGCCCGGTAATCTTATCAGCCGAAAAGTGTTTCTTCTGTAGTCCGGATTACATTTCAAGAGACATCGCGCTGATACACATCGCCCTTCTTCATGGCCTTCCTGCTAATCTCTGACCCGGGAAGGCCACCCACTCTCAAAGGTTTGTCCTCGGGCGTTTGCGGCGACATTGGTGTGCGGACGAAATGGATACAGACTATACTTAGTTAGTACCGGTGGTCATGAATCGGCGGAAGAGGGAGGAACCCGCATGGTCTACAGAAAGGCGAAACGCCACCTCTCACCTATGATGGTCACGGCTCTGCCGAAGAGAACGGAACACCCTCGAAGCTACGAAAGGGGTCGTTGTCGCAGGAACAAAGTGAAAATTCTAAAAGGGAGGAGAACATGAAACGAATACTACTCGCTACGGATGGATCGAAGTCCGCACTGGGTTCGGCTGCTTATATTGCCAATCTTTATGCAGGGGCGTCGGACCTGGAGATTACCGTTCTTAACATCCTTCCTCCAGTACCGCCCCTTTACCTGGAGGAGCATCAGGATCCTCTGATCCGGAAACATCACGCAGTCTGGAAAGAGGAATCGTTGGAAAAAGCCAGAAAGTGCACAAAGGAGGCCATCGACGTTCTTCAGGGAGGGGGTTTCAAAAAAAACCACATCCACGCGAAGCATGCACCGCAGGTTGTGGGGGTCGCCCGTGATATTGTGCGCGAGGCTGATGCAGGACATTTTGATGCCTGCACGATGGGGAAGAAAGGAATGGGATGGTTCGATGATACTTTCCTGGGCAGTATTACCAGCAAGCTTCTGGAAATCTCTGAAGATCGCCCTGTCTGGCTGGTGAGCGGCAGCGAATGGAAAAGCCGGAATGTTCTCGTTGCTATAGATCATACCCCGAAAGCAGTTCAGCTTTCCCGGTATGTCGGAGAAATGCTTCGAGGGTTAGAAGGCGTTAAGATCAGCTTTTATCACTATTGTAAACCTTCTGTAATAGACCTGCCGCTCGAAAGGAGAGAACTGGAGGAAATCGAGAAGCGGATAGCGGACAAAGAGAAGGGCCAAATGGACCACTTTTTCGAAGAAGCTCAGAAAGTCCTTGACGATCTAGGGTTCGATAAAAGAGCGGTGGAATATGAGTTCGAGCTTGGTAAATCTGCTTCCACCAGAAAAGTTTCTCAAAGGATTCTTGAGAAGGTGCAGGAAGGACAATATGGAACCCTGGCAATAGGACGAAAAGGGGCCACCGCCGCAAGAGAGTTCCGGCTGGGATCTGTGGCGTCGCGAGTCTCCACCGAGTCCCGAAACTGTGCCGTCTGGGTTGTTTAGATGCGGAAGACCTATCTCTCGCACGCTGCGCCCGCGGATAAGGTCCGGCGTCGTCACCGGGAATACCGGATATGACAACGGGCCGGAATGAGTGATCCCATGACCTTGTGGGCCCCATGATGCCATCAGCAGAGGAGCTTTCTTTCTGTAACCTGAACTACATAACAGAAAAACAGCCGATCACAGGACGACCCAACCTTTTTGACGGATCATTTCTTCGGAAAGGTCCTGAGGAACTTGCGTTCGTTCTCGAAGGTGCCGATGACGATCATTTCGGACCCTTCCCTGATGATCTCCAAGGGGTCGGGATTGATGATAAGCTTGCCTTCGGAGCGGATTGCAACGACACTGCAACCTGTGTTCTGCCGGATACCGGATCGGGCAAGGGTGAGCCCGGCAAGAGACCGGGGCGCCGTGACGCGAAACAGTGTGATGCCCTCGACGAGCATTATTGCGTCCTGATGCATGAAGAAACTGAAAATGGCGTCCACCCCCAACAGCGGATAGGACATCACGAAATCCGCCCCGGCCCGGTGGAGTGTCGATACATTTCGGTCCTGGTTGGCCCTGCTGATGATCTGAAGGTCGGGCCTGAGGCTCCTGCAATACTTGGTAAGATAGATGTTGGTCGCGTCATTGTGCGTTGTGATGAGAACCGCCGGCGCCTTTTCGATCCATGCCTTCTTGAGTGTGTCGAGGTCGGCGGCATCCCCCAGCACGGTGTTGGGATCGGCGCCCTTTCTCTGGGCTTTCTCGACGATCAGGTATGGCACGGACCTTTCCTGGAGTCTTTTTGCGATAGCCGTGCCCACCCGTCCTCCTCCGATGACTATGACCGGGTCGTCGGCATAGCGGAACATCTGGTACAGGGAAAAGACCTCATCGTATGTCTCTATCTGGCCCTCGGTTCCGGCAATAAGGATCACGGTGTTCTTCGTGATCTCCGTGTCGGGCGTGGGAACGACGGCCCTGCCTCGTTCCCACATGCCCACTATCGTGACCCCCGTCCGTTGACGCAGGTTGCTTTCGGCAACCGTTTGTCCGACGAGAGGGGTGTTGATGACGGGGGTCTCCGCTATCACCAGTTCGCCGAAGCGACCGATGATATTCGCCTGGAAATAGCCGCACATTGTCCAGTTAGCGAAGGAACGACCGAGCAGGTCGGCAACCTCGACAACCTTCGTGCTTCCGGCCATGGTCAGTATGTCGACGGAATTAGCCGAATCGGCGGTCGTGACGATGGAAACGGTCTCATTCAGTTCCCGCACGGTAAAGGCGATGTTCGTGTTCATCTCATCGCTGTTCGTGGCCACGATCAGGACGGCGTTGTTGACGCGCATGTTTCTGAATGTCTGGGGATCGTCTATGTTCCCCACCGCGGCACGTATGCCGAGATCGGACAGGAGTCCGGCCTGCTCGGGGTTTTCCAGGATCACCACGTAATCGCGTTCGTAGGTTATCAATCGCTCGATCAAGGCGGCCGTCACATCGTCATAGGCGGTCATGATGACATGGTCACGCGTATTCGCGGGCAATTCCCTCGGTGTGCGCCTTCTTGCCTCCGCCTCCATCCACGGCGCAAAAAGAAACTTGATGAAGGCAAAGGGGAGAAGCACGAGCATGAAGACCACACCCGAGAGAAGCACCACGATCGAGAAGACACGGCCGATATCATGGGTGAACGTGATGTCGCCGAATCCGAGGGTCGACATGACGGTGAGGGTCCAGTACACACCCGTTACCCATGAGTACTCTCTCCCCTCCCAGGCCATGAGAAAATGGAAGATAGCGCTGTACGCGACGACCATGGCCGTAAGGACCAGCATGAAGCGAAGGAGCATCCGGACATTCTGCCGGGTGCTCCTGCCCGCTGACATGGAAGTCAATATGGAAGAATAGAACTTCACCCGCCCCTCCTGACGTAGAACCCTATCACCTTAACCAACTGTTATGAGTCTTTGTTCCACTTCTTTTTCCGCTCCGGTTCCCTGGGTTTCCGGATCTCGCTTCCAGACCCGAGCAGGATAGCCAGCCCGCGCGTGTTGTCATTGCTTTCCAGAGCGATCTTGACGAAGCTGGTAATGGGCACGGAGAGTATTACGCCGATTGGCCCCAATACCCAGCCCCAGAAAACCAGCGAAACAAAGACAACCAGGGTCGACAGGCTCAGGCGATTACCCATCACCTTCGGTTCCACAATATTGCCGATCACCACATTGATGCCCAGAAAGCCAAGGACAGTCAGCAGGGCCAATCCTATACCGGATTGAACAAGGGCCAGGAGAACGGCGGGGAGAGCGGCAATGATCGAGCCGATATTGGGGATGTAGTTGAGCAAAAAGGCAAGCATTCCCCAGAGTACCGGATAATCAACGCCGATGATAACGAGCCAGAGCCACACAGCGAAACCGGTAGCGGCGCTCACCAGGGTTTTGATGATCAGATAATGTTTGGCCGTAAGGCTGAACTTTTCCATGGTAGACAGCGATCTCTCCGGGTTCTTTAAGATCAATCTCAGTTTGCCTGGGAGATCCGCCGCCTCCAGGAGGATAAACATCACGGTGAGCAGGATCAGAAAGGTATTGGTGAGAATGCCGCTCAAAGTTGACAGTATATCGCCCGCCAGCCTCATAAACCATCCCGGATCGAATGTGCCGGACATTTCTTCCACCGGAATGACTACGCCTTTCGCACCCAGCCAGGATTCAAGCGTAGCGATGTGCATCGACAAACGATTTTGATAGGCGGGAAGGGAACGCAGGAAATCATTGAGCGAAGGGCCCATCAGCGCTCCGAGGAGAAACCCTGTGATCAGAATGGCGATCAGGATCAACAGGAGCGCCAGTATCCTGGGCACGCCCTTTCGCTGCAGCCAGAAAAACGGGGGGGCACAGATCAGGGCAACGAAAACGGCCACAAAAAACGGGACCAGAACTGAACTGGCCGCTTTCATGCCTGCCACCACTATCACGAAGCTTGCAAGGGTCAACAGCATCGGTGCCTTGGCCGCAGTCCTTTTGTTGTTTTCTATTGGACCCTCCTGTGAATTGTCTTTGTGTAATTATAAAGTCGCAGGGCACGGAGTGCAACAGATAATGAGGAACTATCACCGGGGGCTACTACAGGGGTCAAGAAATCAGCTACTGAACAAGGAGGCTTCTGTGGAAAGCTCAGTCGACAGCCGTTTTGTGAGAAGGAGATTTCGTTTCATCAAGACGGAAGACATGCGTGCTGCCGACAGCGAACTCGACCTGAACGTCGTTCACAGCCAGCGAGACCGGCTGGACACCCGCGGCCTTGTGTCCCCGTACTGTGAAGGTTTCGCGAGTGAGTCTGAGATCCAGTGAATGTCCCCGGTACCGCATGCTGAGATCAAGGCGTTCAAGTCTTTCGGGAAGCTGCGGGTTGAACCGAAGCACGTCACCCGTGATCTGCGCGCCTGTCAGCACGCGCTGGATAAGGTCGACGGTACCCGCCATGGCGCCGAGGTGCACGCCCTCCCTGGTTGTGCCTTGCTGGATGTCGCTGACGTCGCTTTGCAGTGCCTCCGCGAAGTAAATCATTGCGCGGGCACGATCAGACCGGGCCAGGACCCACGCGTGCACAACCCGGGATAGCGTCGATCCATGAGATGAGCGCGAATCGTAGTAGTCGACGTTGCGCGGTATCGTTTCGTACTCGAAGGGATAACCGAGATGAGCGAACAGTTCACGCAGTTCCTCGGCAGAGAACAGATAAAACAGCATGAGCACGTCCGCCTGCTTCGAGACCTTGTACCGGTTTGGAGTGTCACCCTCAGCTTCAAGGATCAGGTCGAGGCGCTGTATGTTGCCGTACCGCTTGCGATAGTCGTCCCAGTCGAGCTCGGCCAGTGACTCATAGCCCTCGAATTGGCTGATGATACCGTTGTCGTGAAAGGGCACGAACATGCGGCGGCTGACGTCGTCCCAAAGGGCGGTATCCTGCGGAGTCACCCCGAGCCTCGCAATGAGTTCAGCGCGCCGGATGTCGGGGATAAGGTCGAGTACGTCGAGCGCCCTGCGCAACACCCAAACAGCCATAATATTCGTGTAGGCGTTATTATCGAGACCGGGAAGGGATGAGTCCGGATATTGCTCGTGAAACTCATCGGGCCCGACGACCCCCCGAAGCTCGTAACGTGCCTTTTGTTCATTGAACGTTGCCATGCTGGTCCAAAAGCGCGCGATCTCTATGATGAGTTCCGCCCCATAGAACTGCAGGAACTCGTGATCGTGCGTGACCTGGAAGTATTGCCACACGTTCCACGCGATAGCGCTTCCCACATGGCGCTGCAGATACGAGCTATCCGGCTTCCAACGCTTCGAATGGGGGTTTAGATTGACTTCCTGGGTTTCCTCCCGTCCGTCGCTGGCACTTTGCCACGGAAACATGGCGCCGGCAAAGCCGGCATCCCTGGCCGCTGCGCGGGCCTGACCGAGACGGCGGTACCGGTACATGAGCAAAGAGCGCGTGATCTCGGGCGTACGATAATTGAGCGTAGGGAAAATGAACAACTCATCCCAGAAGATATGTCCCTGGTAGGCTTCACCGGTCCAGCCACGCGCCGGTACGCCGATGTCGAGACCGATCGAATTGAGCGAGGCGGCTTGCAGCAGGTGAAACATGTTCAGACGCAGCAACATGGGAGCATTGAGTTTGATCGGGGTCGTCCCCGGCAGCAAATGCACGTCGAATCGGTCCCACAGGTGTTTCCATGCGAGGACGTGGGAATCCATGAGCGTTGCGAAACGTTCCGCGCCATCGATGGCCCTGCGAGCCGCCAGACTGCACTCTGAAATGGCGAAGTCGCGCGAGGTATGCTGAACCGCCATCTTCTCCAGGGAGAGAGTCTCGCCCTGCATCACCTGGACGGTGAACTCCTGCCCGATGAAACCAGGCTCATTGATCACCCTTCGCGGAACAGACTGCAACTCGCCCTGCACAAATGCACGCGTTCGCGCCGCTTGAGCCAGGTGAATGTTCGACTGAAGCGTGCGCACAAGCAGATGAACGCCGTCGTCGCCGATGACCTCTCCCGACAACGGTTCCAAATGCTGGTTGTTGAACCTTTCGTAGAGTTTAGCGCCCGTGTTGACGACCCGGCCATCGATCCCCGAGCGGATGGTCACGGGCCCGGACCAGTTTTCGGCCTTGAGCGTCAGTTCGATCGCGCCCAGGTGCATATCGGCCATCGAGACCAGGCGCCGTTCCGTCAACGTGGTGCGCTGTCCCTGCCCCTGTTCGAAGCTGATGGTCCTGTGCAGCATTCCGCGCCTGAGGTCGAGTTCCTGCCGGTACGAGAGAATGGTTACCGCTCTTTCGTCAAACCAGCCGTCTTCAGCTAACCGCAACCCGATGGTCAGCCAGTTCGGGAAATTGACGAGATCCTCGTTTTCAACACATCGGCCTTCCACATCGGTACGTAGCCGATTATAGCCTCCGGCCAGATAGGACCCGGGATAGTGCACGTCGTCCGCCTTCGCCCATGGAGAGGACCCGCGCGTGGCAAAGTAGCCGTTGCCCAGAGTACACAGGGCTTCGCGTATACCCTCCTGCTGTGGATCGAAATCGTTATAAATGAGGGACCAGGCCGAAGGCGGCTCGATGGCAACCTGTATGTTCGAGAGATCGGTCACGACAATGTCGGCGCCTGCCTCGCGCAGAGCTTGCGACTGTCCGACCCGGTCGATGCCTATAACAAGATAGAATCCGCCCGCCCGGCCCGCGGCAACCCCCGCTATTGCGTCCTCGACGACAACCGCCCGCGATGGCTCGACCCTCAAGCGTTGTGCCGCCTCCAGAAACGCATCGGGCGCTGGCTTGCCTTTGAGACCCATACGCTCGATCTCGCGTCCGTCCACGCGCGCATCAAAGAGATGCGAAATACCGGCGGTCTCGAGTACTGCAGCACAATTGTTGCTGGATGAGACGACGGCCGTCTTGATCTCCTGGTCGCGCAAGGTCCTCACCAGTGCTATGGCCGGATCATAGATCGCGACGCCCCGTTTGTTCAAGTGTTCCATGAAATACCGGTCTTTGAGCTTGCCCAGTGCCCGTACGCTCTGCGTGCCTGCCTTTTCCCCGGGGTCACCAACGGGCAGCTTGATCCCACGGGATTCAAGAAAGGATTCGACGCCGTCATATCGCGGCTTGCCGTCGACATACCGTCGATAATCCGCTTCGATATCAAAGGGTGTAAAGGGCTCCCCTGTCCTGTCAGCGCGTTCTTGCAGAAAGGCGTCGAACAGCCGCTTCCAGGCTGAGGCATGGACGCTTTCTGTCTGGGTCAACACGCCATCCAGATCGAACAGAACAGCGTCGAAATCGCGTGGTGAGATGGTTGCGATAGACCCCATGATGGTCATGTAGACTCCCTTCGGTTCTGGCGGTGCCAGACAAACCCTTGATGGGTATCAATCCCGGAAACGGTGGTTCCGCAGACTCTCTTTCTCTGCAGGGGTCGAAGCACGGTAAGCGCGCGGCCTGCAATATCCTTATTGTACCATCTCTGAAGTTAGTTTCTCAACCAGGTTTCCGGCGGTGGTCTTCGTGTAAATAGCCGGACAATCGTTCTTAAGGACGATATACCAACAAATGAGTGAACCACGAACACCGCGCTGATACACATCGTCCTTCTTCATGGTCTTCTTGCCAACCTTTGACCCGGGAAGACCATGAAGGATCGACCGCCCTTTCCATGATGACATTCCATGCGGGGGCAGCGGGGAAGACGGCCTGAGAGAAAAGGGCTTGAACCGCTTGAGCGGGAAAGAGCAAGGAGCCACACCACTGCTGGCCGAGAATGTGAAAGTCGAAAGGGTGTCCCTGTCGACCCCGTTGCTGCCATTATTCTCCTTCAAATCAGCGGAACATTCAACCCATTTTTGCGAAGACAGGTGATTGGTTCCGGGTGATGGGGTATGGGGAAGACCGATCTATCTTGAGGTGAGTTGTTGACAGGAAGTCGGTGGGTTAATACAATCAAATATCTAAGCATTGAACTGGAGAGAAATGAGCTTCCTGAAGGGATGGGTTGGTGAGAAGTCTACTCAGCTTGGGATGTGGCTTAAGCTGGATGATGATGTTTACAGGAAGTTCCACGATATTGTTCTGAGGACGGAAGATGGCAGCACGCAGATCGATCACGTAGTACTGTCGATGTATGGCGTTTTCGTAATCGAAACGAAGAACTATGCGGGATGGATCTACGGAGGGGAGAGACAGGCGAAGTGGACGCAGGTCTTGTTTGGCAGCAAGCATACATTTCAGAATCCACTGGATCAGAACTACAGGCATACAATGGAACTGGCACGGGCGCTCGGGGTTCCGCATGACAGGGTTCACTCTATTGTCTTCTTTATCGGGGAATCCCAGTTCAAGACGAAGATGCCGGCGAACGTGATGGATAGAGGTCTGTCGAGTTACATAAGATCATTCACGGATGTCGTCTTCGTGGGGCAGCAATTGAGGGCGCTGGAAGAGAAGATCAGAAGGCTGAAAGAGAATCCGGCGGCCACAAGGAAGGAACATATCCGGAATCTCACCGAGCGAGTCGAAAATGCTTAACGGGTGTGATCCGGAGCGTGGCCGCACGGCAGAGGGACCCCGCACTCCTCCTTCGCACCGACAGCCTGTCCCTTTGTCAACGCCGTTTGACTTGTCTTGTTTTTAACCCGCAACCCGCAACCCGCAACGATCTTTCTGTTAGACACTATCCAAAAACATCACCGTATGTATCTTATCCTTGCTCAGCTTCACCGTCTGTCCGGAACTCCCGAGCTTGATCGTGACCGTGGCCGGAGACACAACGCCCTTCAGAACATCAGATGCCAGAAGCAGCATTTCGTCCTGGGTGAATTGGGGTGGGTTTTCGAAATGGATGTGGACGATCTCGCTTTTCTTGAACGTGAGTTCCGCGTAGCTTGTCTTGATGGAGAATTCCCTTGTGGTGACCTGCCCGGTGAGTGTTTCGCCGTTTCTCAGGATGATGATGTGTGCCATGGGAGTGTTTCGCATAATGAACCGTATACCATGTGTCAGTTGTAATATCAATATGTTAAAGGTGTTTCGCAAACCCCTTGCTTTTCGGTGCGAAACAGTTGAGGCGGACAGGGCGACGCAATTCTTGATGCGCGGTTGGGTCGAATTCTTGGTCTGAAAAGTAATATCAGAAGAAGTTCAAGGAGGAATCATGCGACAGAAAGGATTTGTCTTGCTCTGCGCCGCCGTTGTGGGGGTCATCACGGTTTTGCCGTGCGCTGTGGCCCGGGCGGAGTCTTTGTACGATCAACTTGAGGAGATTTCCCTGAAGGAGTTGTCTGGCGCAGAGAGGGATTGGCGTGCGGTAGTGTTTGAGGGTAATAGCACGGAAACGACGGAATATCCTGTGAAGCTCTGTTTTCGCAAGGGCCGGGGTGAAGATGCATCGGAGCGGTATTGCTATGCAACCCAGGAATGGGATGACGATGACTTCGTCTGGGAATACCCGATCTTTCAGGAACTGCGAGTTATTGATCTTGTCAGAAAGAACCTTCCTCGCAAGGGGCTGTTATTCACGGCACGGTATTTCGGCGGTGGAAGCGACTGGCGGGACAAGATCACCATTTGGACTTATGACGAGAAGAATGACCGGTTTGTGAATATCGTGCCCGACGAGGTATCGGTTACCAGCCAGGATGAATACGCGATAGTCCCTGTCGGTATCGGAGAGATCGAGAGTGTCCTTGTAACAGCACATTACAGGTGGGGCAGAGATGAGATCCACTTCGATCCCCATTTCTACAGGATATCAATATACGCTTACTCTCCAACTGGCGGATTCCAACTCGTTGGCCGGTATATGACGGAGAAGAAATACCCCAGCCTCGAGGATACGAGCATCATCAGCGTCATAGGACCCGAAACAGACAAGATAAAGGCGTTCATTTCAACCCGCGCTGATTAGGAGGGGGAGCCATGGGTGGCAGAAAGGTGTTGCGTACGGAATACGACTTCAAAGGCTCGAACAGAGATGACAGATCCATTTACTATCACAGGGAGGATGGTACCGTCGAACAGCGCATCGGCGGCGATCGAGCATGGCGAAACAACAACCCGGGCAATATCAGGTGGAAAGACGGAGCGAAGTATCCCTGGAACTACGCTGAGCGGCATGGGGCCGTGGGGATCGACGGAGATGATTTTGCCATCTTCCCCGATTGGGAAACGGGTTTACGGGCAAAAAAGGAGCTGCTTCTTACCGAGAACTACAGGTCTTTGTCTCTGTCGGAGGCGATGAAGCGGTGGGCGTCGGACAAGAAAGACAACCCGGAAGACTACGCCCGGTTCCTGGCATCCAGGGCTGGTGTTTCGACGGAAACAAAGATCGAAGACCTTTCCCCAGCCCAGTTGGAAGCCGTTTTTGACGCTATCGGACAGCGAGAAGGAGCGCGTCCCGGAAAGACTGTGGAGCACGGCAAGGACGCCAATCCATCCGAACACCTCCAACAGGACCAGTTGAACGACGTGACAGACCAAGAAGAGGAAGACATCTATCTAGCATTCGGTCCCTCACCCTAGGGTATGATGGAGCAACCTGCGAAAGGCTCTGCGCATTTTCACGTTCGTGCCATTGCGTACAACTCTTGTCTTTAACCCGGAACCCGCAACCCGGAACCCGCAACCGTCTTTCTGCTAGCCTCCAGATATTTCAGGAACATCCTCAGGTTCGTGGAAAGTACTTTGTCTCCCTCTATGTGATCGGGGGAGCGTGAGATGAGGACTGCCGTTACGTTGCCGATGAGGGCTGCGGTTTTAGTCAGGCGCTTAATGTCCGCGGGGGATGGGGAAGTGGTGAGTTTGATCTCTATGGCATAGGTGGTGCCGGAGAGAGCGATGATGAGGTCGATCTCGTAGCCGTCGTTCGTTCTGAGATAGTGGGGGCCGTTGTATTGAATACCCCTGTTGTTCAAGAAGGTCAGGATTTGCTCGATGACCCATCCTTCCCAGCTTGCTCCGACGTGGGGATGGGAGATGAGGTCGTCGAAGGAGTTGATGCGGAGAAGGCTGTGGAGAAGGCCGCTGTCCCGCCAGTAGACCTTGGGGCTCTTTGTCAGCCGTTTCTTCAGGTTGTCGTGGTAGGGATGGACCCTTCGTATGAGGTAGGCCTGCTCGACATAATTGAGATAAGACGTTGCGGTGTGGTAAGAGACGCCGAGACTCTTCCCCATCTGACTGGCGTTCCAGGGATTGCCATGGCCGACGGCGAGCATGGAGAAGAAGCGCCGCGTGGCCGGAGGCGCCGCCGGGAGACCCCACAGAGGTAGATCGCGCATGGAAAGAAGATCGAGGTAGTTGTTCTGCCAGACGGGGTATCCTCTGGCATCCAGGATGCCCCCGTCGGGATATCCGCCTCTCAACCAGAGATCGTCCTCTTTCCTTTTGCCGATCTCTGATATTGAAAAGGGAGCCACCTCACACAGGGCGATCCGTCCCGCCAGCGACTCCGATACCTCTTTCATGAGGCCGGGAGACACCGAGCCGAGAAGGAGAAATCTTCCCTTCTTTTTGCGCCTGGCGTCTATGGCGTTGCGGATCCTCGGAAAGACGTCGGGGTAACTCTGGGCCTCATCGAGCACCGCCAATCTGTCGGATGCGGTGATGTCTGACCATTGAAGATCGACCTTCAGACGATCCTGCTCGACCTCCAGATCAAAGTAATCCGCCGAAAAGGTCCTTGCGAGGGTGGTCTTGCCTGCCTGACGGGGACCCAGTATCGCGACGGCAGGGAACGATCGAAGCCTCTCCGAAATTATCCCGGCAATCTCTCTTGCTATCATGCTTACATATTAGAAACTAACTTCTAATTTGTAAAGAACTATTTTTTCTTCATTTCTCAGGATGATGATGTGTGTCATGGCGTTACCCTCTCAGTGTTTCGCAAACCCGTCAGAACCGATAAGACCGTTGCAACCGCTTGAGCG
>DBQU01000096.1 GCA_002305765.1 Deltaproteobacteria bacterium UBA1386 | reverse complement strand
CCTTGGACCAATTGATTAAGAGTCAACTGCTCTACCGGACTGAGCTAACGGCCCTGAGATTGATTTTTATAGCATAGACGTGAGGTTGTCTGCAAGAATTTTGTCATTTCCGATTCTTCGCGGTCCTTCCTGCGGGATGGCCCCTGTCGCCCGGCCATCGCCCCCGGAAAATCGTGCCCCGCCTGGCGGAAGGGTTTCACGGCCAGCGCGTGGCCCGCCTGTCCGATGCCATCTCGATCTCCTCCCGCAGCCGCTTTGTATGCTCCCGGAGCACTCTGCGAGCCCGGCTGAACGTATCCGCCAGGACCCGTGTCAGCGGCTCACATGCCTCACTCCCCTTCGATTCACCGGCCACAACGAATTCCCTTTCGGGCAGGGCCATGACGATGCGGATCCGGTACCGCTTGCCGGAGCGTTGACGCCGCTGCCGCCCTTCCAGCGTGATGCGGCAGATCCTGATACGCGGAAACGCCTCCACAAGTTTCCTTACCTTTTCTCTTATTGTTCTCTCGGCGCTCTTGTCTCCTTCCATCTCCCGAAACGAAACCTCCAGAATGGTCATAAGCACACCCCGTCTTTGTGGAATTCCTGTTTGTCATTCAAGAGGCGTGCCATTCTCCCAGCTCACGGATGCCAGGCCCCTGGCGGCACGCGCGGACAGGTAACCCGCGGATAATCATCCTCTTTTCACCGGTCCGAAAGGGGTGGAAGGATGCGATCGCCGAAGAGGCGTGCGTGGCATGCCGCCCCAATCGTAGCACTATGCCTCAATTCCGTGCCCGTCGCCATTTCTTTTTCACGGCACGGGTGTCCAGGCGATACTGCGTCTCGAAGGAATGGAACAGATCGAGGTACTGCTCGAGGTAACGGGTCAGAAGAAACTTCTTACGAACCGATTCCCTCGCGGCCTTTCCCAGGCGCTCCCGCAATTTCCTGTCCCTGAGCACCTGAACGATCCTTCCTGCCGCGTCTTCGATATCCGAGACAAGAAACCCGTTGGTGTTGTTATCGATCTGGTACTTGATGCCCCCCACGTTGCCTCCAATCACCGGCGTCCCCTTCCACATGGCCTCCGCCACGGTCAATCCGAACCCTTCGCGGATGGATTTCTGCAGGACGACGGCCGCCTTCCTCTGGAGGGCGTTGACCAGAGCTGTATCCTGGTGGCTCAATATGAGGATCCTCTCCTCCCTGCACTCCAGGAGAGACTGGTACACCTCCGGACCTTCCGGGTCATCGGTGGCCACATTCCCCAGAAGGACCAGGGTGCAATCCACCTCCTTTCTGGCTATTTTGTACGCCTCTATGACACCCTGTGGGTCCTTCCAGCGATCGAACCGCGATATCTGGACGACCAGGGGCAGGTCCGTTGGTATCCCGTAACGCTCAAGCCGCTCCTCGACCTCCCCTTCGGTCATGTCCCGGTTCAGAATGGAGAAGGGATCGATGGCAGGCATGAAGAAGACCTGCGGCGTCTTGAGCTTCTTTTTGTAGTCCTTGATGCTCAATATCACCGCGTCGTACTTCTCAATATAGGGAACAAGATAGTCCCAGAGTTCCCTGTTGGGATTGGAGAGATCAACATGGCATCTCCAGATCCAGGGACCGTTCTTTCTGTAGCCATCCACCATGGGAAGGGGCTGGGGATCGTGGATGATCACCATGTTGTGGTCGTCAAGATGGTTTCTGATGACATTCTCGTAGATCACTTCCTCGTAGATGTCCATCTTGCGGTCACTGAGGTTGATGTCTCCGCCCTGGAGGGCGTTGTGCATTTTCTTGGTTATGCTGAAGAAATCGGGAGCCCCCTGTATGACCCTCCAGCCTGTCTTGATCCCCGCGCTGTTCATGAGAAGCGTAAGTGAGGTCAGAAGCTCCGCCACTCCACCGCCATAATACGTGGAATTCACATTGGCAACGTGAAGGTGCTGAAGCTTCCGGGCCTTCTCGAGGATCCGGCCGATCGTTTCCGGCCCCACGAACTGTTCGTAATCCCCGATCTGAACGATCCTGTGACGGTCTGGCATGTCTATTCTCCTTTCAGTGAAGCATGCTCATTGATGACTACCTGACGGAACAACCGCTCGGTGTCGCCCCGGCAGCACAGCCCCGTCCCCGGGGACATGACCGCCGCGGCACCCGCCGCCACGCCGAAAGAGACCGCTTCCCCGAGTTCCTTCCTCCGCGCCAGGCCGAGCACGATGCCGGCCACCATGCTGTCTCCGGCCCCTACGACACTCCTGACCGGGACAGACGGCGCTCTCACGTGCTCGCAGCCGTCCCCGGACACCAGAAGGGCGCCTTCGGCACCCAACGAGACGACAATCGTTTCTGTCCCGCCTTTCCCGATGAGCTCCCGGGCGCTGTCTTCCAGTTCGAATTCATTACCGATCTCATGACCGACGAGGTCCTTCATCTCCCTCACGTTCGGTTTCAGCAGATACACGCCCGCCTGCAAGGCAAAGCGAAGGGGCTCACCCGACGTGTCGACGATCAGCCTCGCTCCCAGCTGCGACGCGACATCCGCCACCCTGGCGTAGAAATCCTCGGGAACCCCCGGAGGAAGGCTTCCGCTCGCCACGATGTAACCCGGTTTCGGACTCAGGTAGGACAGGACCTTGAGGCACTGCCGCCATTCCTCCTCCTTCAGCGTCGGTCCCGTCATGCCGAAACGGAACTGGCGTCCCGTCGACTCCTCCAGAATGGTGATGTTTTCCCGCGTCGAGCCTTCGGTGAAGATGGAGCGGTATGCTATGCCCTCCCGTTCCATGAACCCGTCGAGCATCTCCCCTAATGCGCCTCCAGCCGGGTAGAGCGCGGACGACGTCCCACCCAGTTTCCCGATCGCCCGCGACACGTTGATGCCCCCTCCTCCCGGGCCGCGCGCCGACGGTCCGCAACGCAGTTTACGATCGGCGACAACCTGCCCGACCGCCGAGCTGATATCTATGGAAGGGTTCATTGTCAGCGTAATTACATGTTCCATGTGGTCGAGTCTTTCTTCATTCTCTGATTTTCGCATTGCCTTTTCCCCCTGTGAGGGCCTCAAACCCGGACACAATATCCAGAAGTTCTTCCGTTATTGTCATCTGCCTCATCTGATGGAACGTTCTCCTGAGTTCAGAGAGCTGATCCTCGATGTTCTTCTCGGCGGCCTGCATGGACGCCAGCCGGCTGGCGTTCTCGCTCGCGAGCGACTCCGCGAACGCCCGGAAGAGCGATATGAACATGTACTCCCTGATAACGGCGGAGAAGAGGGCTTCCCGGTCCCCGGTGAACGTCGGGAGTACCCGCGTGGGCCAGGACCTCTTCCTGAGGCCCGCCAGCCACTCCTCATCCACCGGCAGGAGAAGGAACTCACGGGGATGGTAGGAGGCTCCGCCCTCAAGCACGCTGTGGAACAACAGGATCCTGCCTATCCCTTTTACCGATTGCCAGCGCTCGATCTCAAGCAACAGGTCCCGCACGCCCGGTCCGATACCCGCTACCGAACCCGGGACGGGCAGGTGATGTTCAATGGGGTATCCCGCGTCCCCCATTCGGTCTCTCACACGCACACCAACCGCGAGAATGACTTTCTCGCCGGCGTCTGAATCATCCATTGACGCTACCGCGTGCGAGACCACCTGTTCGTTGAGAGGTCCGCACATGCCATGGTCGGAACCGAAGACGATCGCTCCGACCTTCTTCCCCGGAACTCTCCGGGCCCTTATGGCCGTTCCTGGAACGCTCCGCAAAATAACCTGAAGAGCCATATCGACAGCCCTGCTGTAATCGCGGAGCGATTCCACCGCCTTTTCGTATTGCCGGATGCTGACCGCGGCAAGCGCCTTCATGGTCCTGACCACGGACTGAAGGTCTTCCGTGCTCCGGATCCTCCTGTTCAGACCGGTAAGGGTAAGCATGCCTTATTCCCCCTCCCCTTCCGGTCCGTCCTGTCTGGTCTCCCGAATCCCTGGTATCGCGCGAGCCGCCCCAAGTATGGACTCTTGGTCCTGTTGGGTAAGCTTGCCTCCCCTCTCTATCTTTTCACACAGGTCCGGCAGTTGGGCCGTGACCGCCCGGCAGATCTTCTTTTCAACATCGGCGATCTCCTCGAGGGGGAGATCGTCAAGCAGGCCCTCGTTCACCGCCAGCAGGACGGCTATGTGCTCCGAGGCCTTCATTGGGGAATACTGCGGCTGTTTCAAAACTTCCCTGACCCGGCGACCGCGCTCCAGGGTCTTCCTTGTTTCCTCATCGAGCCGCGTGCCGAACCGGGCAAACGATTCCAGTTCCACGAACTGCGAATAGGCAAGGCGCAGATCACCTGCCACAACCCGGTACGCGTGGAATTGCGTTTTTCCACCCACCCTCGACACCGATCTCCCCACGTCCACCGCCGGCAGGACACCCTTTTGAAAGAGATCTGGAGAGAGGTAGATCTGCCCGTCGGTTATCGAGATCAGGTTGGTGGGGATGTAGGCTGAGATGTTCTGGGCCTCCGTTTCCACAACGGGCAGGGCGGTGATCGAACCTCCCCTCAACTCCTCCTTCAGATGCGTGGACCGTTCAAGAAGCCGCGAGTGAACATAGAAGATGTCGCCTGGAAAGGCTTCTCTGCCCGGAGGCCTGCGAAGCAAAAGGGAGAGCTCCCGGTAAGCCCGGGCATGACGCGTGAGGTCGTCGAAAACCACCAGCACGTCCCTTCCCCTGCCCATAAGGAACTCCGCTATCGTCATCGCCGCATAGGGCGCCGTGAACTGCAGGCCGGGCGGTTGCTCCTCGGTGGCCACAACAACGATGGAATGACCCATGGCCCCGTACTGGTTAAGATCGGCCACAACCTTGGCCACGGCGGAACCCCGCTTGCCGATGGCGCAATAGATGCAGACCACACCCTTGCCCCCCTGATTGATCATGGCATCAACCGCGATCGCCGTCTTCCCCGTCTGACGATCTCCCAGTATGAGTTCGCGCTGCCCCCTTCCTATCGGTATCAGCGCGTCGATCACCTTGAGACCCGTCTCGAGGGGAACGGTCACGGGCAGCCTGTCCAGGATGGCCGGGGCGGCCTTTTCTATGGGACGGCGCCGCGTGGAGCGAAGGGGACCCTGACCGTCAAGGACGCGCCCCTGCGGGTCGATCACCCTGCCGATAAGGGCCTCGCCAACGGGAACATCCAGCACCCTGCCGGTCCTCCGCACGAGGGAGCCGGCACCGAGGGTTGCGCCCTGATCGAGGAGAACGACCCCGATCTCCTCGAGGTCCGTGTTAAAGGCAATACCCTGAATGTTGCCGGAGAAAAGAAGGAGTTCTCCCGATCTCACCGTGGGAAGTCCTTTGACGCGCGCGATCCCCTTCGAGACAAATGTAAGGACACCGATCTCCTCCACCGTCAAGCGAGGACGCAATTCATCCATCGCCCGGTCGAACGCGGAAAACGTCCTTTCCAGGACAGGCAGGACCGTTTCCTTTTGTGAAACGCTCTCGGTCATGTCTTTTGCGGTCCCTCCTCGTCATCCCTTATGCCCTCGCGCGCCTCTTCCTCGAAGACGTCCCTGATTCCGGCCTCCAGCGAGCCCAGGTAATCATCGACGGTCCAGGCAAGCTTGTGGTCCCGGCTTCTCAATTCGATCCCGAGGACCATATCCGACGATGTCCGGAATTCAAGATCGACGCTCTTTTTAAGCGTATTCCTCAGAGCTTCCGAGATCTTGCGCCGGTCATCCTTCCCGATATCAAAGGCGCTCACGATGGCAAGACGACCGTTCATCTCCCCTGTGCCGGACGGAAGCGCGTTCCGCTCCTCCTTATCGAGATCCCTGATGCGCATGACAAAGGTATTCACGACCTGGGTCTCGAGCTCGGCGCTGGCGAGGTCTTTCATGATCCGCCGGGCTATGACGCAGACCTCCCGGGCCACATGCCGCCGCAATTCCTCGAGGAATATATCCTGTTCCTGCATCAGGGCTTCGCGCCATCCCTTTTCAAGCCCGGCCACCTCTTCGCGGGCCTTCCGGATCAGCTCTTTTCTCTTTCCGTCAGCCTCTTCTTCAACCCGGGCCAGCAGCTCCCCGCGCTTCTCCTCGACCTCGCGGCTCTTCTCCTGATAGGAGCGGGCTTCCTCCTCCGCCCGTCTTTCCTTTTCCTCTGCGTCGGTGAGGCGGGAGACGATCTTTTCCTCCCGTTTGTCCATCGCATTTATGACCCTGCCGTAAAGGAAATATTTCAGCAAGGCCACGAGGACCAGGAAATTTACGATCTGGGCAACGACCGTGAACCAATCGATGAGCACGGAACCCTCCTACTTTGCGATCACATGGTCCCAGAAGGGATTGGCGAAGATAAGGATCATGGAGATGACGAAACAGTAGATCGCCGTCGATTCGATCATGGCAAGACCCACGAAAAGGGTGCGCGTGATCGTCCCCGATTCATCCGGTTGCTGGGCGATCGCGCTCAGGGCCTGGGCTATCGCCCTCCCTTCCCCGAGAGCCGGACCCACCGAGCCGATGGCGATCGTGATCCCCGATGTAATGACTGAAGCCATACCGATCAGAGTGATGCTGTCCATGATCTTCTCCTTTCTTGTCCCTCGCGGCCCTCCATCCCCTGATGCGCGAGTCCCGAGCCCGTCGAAGAGGGGCCATGAGGGTTGTTTTTACCGGTGCGCTCCGCTGTTCGTGCCGTTTCCTTCGTTCTCTTTGTCCCCCCATCGCCTCGGGCCCGCGTCGCGGACGCGATGTACACCATCGCAAGTATCGAAAAGATGTAGGCCTGGATCATTCCTGTCAGGAGACCCAGGGCCTGGATGACGATAGGAAAAATGAACGGTGTAACGGCCAGCAGGATGGCGACGATCTTCGTCCCGCTCATGATATTCCCGAAAAGCCTGACAGCCAGGGCCAACGTCCTGGACAGTTCACCGATCACGTGAAAAGGGAGCATGAACACCGTCGGCCTGATATAGTGCCTGAGATACCCGGACACTCCCTGGTCCATGATCCCGTACAGAGGCACGGCAACAAAGACGCATATGGCGAGGGCCGCCGTGGTGGAAAGCGACCCGGTTGGAGGAACATATCCCGGCACCACTGCAAGAAAATTGGAGACCGCGATGAATAGGAACAACGTCCCGATAAAGGACAAGTAGGGCCCCGGCTCGCTCCTCGTGACATCACGTATGTGATCCCTCATCGCGCTCACCAATATCTCCAGAAGATTCTGCCACCTGGAAACGGCCGTTCCCGTCGATAGATCCCGCGTGACGATCCAGCAGGCAAGCACAAGCAATGCCATGATCGCCCACGTGAAGACCATGGTCAGGTTCACGTGGACAAACCCCCATTTCCAGAGGATGACGGCATCGGGGCTGATCTCTTTCAAGCTCATGGGATCCAAGGAAACCTCACTTTGCCCGGGGTGCCCCTAGCGCCCCCCCGCACACGCCTGGCGACAATAACCTTGACGAGCATGAAACCGGCAAGAGCGGCAATGAGCCTTTCCCATCGACCCCCCATGATAAGATAGAGACCGACCAGCGTCACCGCCATCATGACGAGGAAACGGCCGAAGACCAGCACAACCGGTCGCCTGACCCTGCCAAGACGGGACACCATGACCCAGAGCGATCCGAAATGGAGGAATCCCAGGACCGCTCCAGATACCAGGCAGATTAAGTAGACGGCAATATCCATGGTGATCTGCTCCTTATCCTCAGTCATGTCCGCTCTCGCGTTTCACCCAGTACCAGGCATTGAGACAGCCCAGCGCCACTCCTGCGATGAGTCCCGTAAGCGTCCACGAGATGCGACCGGGCCACCGCATATCGATCCACACGCCCACGGCCAGACCGACCAGTGTCGGCACGGCTACGGACCATCCGACAAGACCGAACATCCCCAGACCGAACCAGATGCCCCTGTCCTGTCTCTCCCTGGCCCTCAATTTCCGGGCGGCCTTGTGTCCCACGTTTTCGATCATCCTGTCTTCCGCCTTTTTTCCGTCGTCTCGCGGCGCGCGGTCAGTCACCATGTTCCCTGATCTCCAGAAATCTTCGTATGAAATTGACCTCTATCCTGGACACAGCCGATCTTGCCGCTCTTTCGTGTTCGTCAAGGATCTTGAACTCCTCCTCAACGACCCGTCTCAACTGTCCCAGATCGGGCCCCCGCATAGCGTTCCTGACCGATACAATGACCTCACGGCCGGACTTCACGAGAACGCCTTCGCCCACGGCCAGAAAGCGTTCCCTTCCATCTTCTGACTCGTACGAGAAGAGCCCCGGAACAAGAGCGGTGACGAGATCGACATGACGGGGCAGCAGACAGAAATGACCGTTCAGGGCCTCCGCGATCACCTTCCTCACCCTTTCCTCCAGGAACACATGGTCCGGTAGCAATATTCTCAGGTTCATCTCTTCTTCACCTCGCCGATCCCGCCGAGCATGTACAGCTTCCGCTCAGGCACATCGGAAAACTCGTCGTTGAGTATCTTCTCGCAGCCGTCAAGGGCGTCTTCGACGGCGACGGTCTTGCCGTCGTATCCCGTGAAGGCCTCCGTCACGAAAAAAGGCTGCGTCAGAAACCTTTCAAGACGTCTCGCGCGGTGCACGCTCCGTCTGTCCTCCCGGGAGAGCTCCTCCATGCCCAGCATGGAAATGATATCCTTCAACTCCTCATAGGTGGCAAGCGTCCTGCGTATCTCCTGCGCGATGCTGTAGTGTCTGCCGCCGACGAGATGAGGTACGAGCATGCTGGAGGAGGACTGCAGCGGATCGATGGCCGGATAGAGCCCTTCACTTGCCTTTTTCCGGGAGAGAACGATGGAGGCCGACAGGTGCCCGAAGGTGTGCACTGCCGCAGGGTCAGTGAAATCATCGGCGGGCACGTAGACCGCCTGGACCGAGGTGATCGCCCCGCTGGTGGTATTGGAGATCCGCTCCTCAAACTCGGCAAGCTCCGTTCCGAGTGTCGGTTGATAACCCAAGCGTGAGGGGAGCCGGCCCATGAGACCCGAAACCTCCTGCCCCGCCTGAATGAAACGGAATATGTTATCGATGAGGAGAAGGACATCCTGTCTCATATCGTCCCTGAAGAATTCGGCTATGGTAAGGGCGGCATGACCGACGCGGAACCTCGCCCCCGGTGGCTCATTCATCTGCCCGAATACCATGACGGTATTGTCCAGCACCCCCGCGGCTTTCATCTCCCGGTACAGCTCTTCTCCCTCCCGGCAGCGCTCTCCGATCCCGCAGAAAAGACTAACCCCTTCATGCTGGCCCACCATGTTATGGATCATCTCCATGATCAGCACGGTCTTCCCCACGCCCGCGCCTCCAAAGAGACCCGCCTTTCCCCCTCGCTCCAGAGGGGAAAGGACATCGATGGCTTTGATACCGGTGGTAAAGATCTCCGAGCCTGTCGAACGGCGCCTGAGAGACACGGGCTCCCTGTGGATCGGCCGCTTCTCTCCGTCCTGCAGGGCCTCCCCCCTGTCGATGGTCTCCCCGAAAACATTGAGCACCCTGCCCAGCACCATTTTCCCAACGGGCACCCTCAGGGAGTGCCCCGTATCCACGACCTCCGACCTCAGGGCAAGGCCTTCGGTGGACGTGAGGGCAATGCCGCGCGTCGTTCGGGAATCGATGTGGTTCACGACCTCGATAGCGACGGCTCCCCTGTCCCCCGCCCTGAGGATGTTGTAAAGGGGTGGAAGATGTTCAGGGAATCTGACGTCCACCACGCTGCTGCGGACGGAGACGACCATGCCCGTTCCCGTCGATCCGCGTTCTCGCATACCGTCCATCTCCATCGTTCATCTTCCCCGTCTTCTCTTCCCTCTCCATGCGGCGGACCGTTCCGGGAGGAGACTGTGGGGATCTCGCTTCTCCCGTCCTCAGACGTAGCGCGCAACGATCATGACCGCCAGAGCCAGAACCATCAGCCAGAAGTAGATCCCCAGGACCAGCTTCTTCCTTGCCTCCGTGTCCTTCTCTCCCTCCTTCAGCAACTCCACCGTGGTCTCCTCCGGGGGAGGTATGACGGCGACAAGGAGCAAGGACAGGACAAGTCCGACGATGAAGAAGGGAAGCCAGGTGACTCCACCGATCGCGGGTCCCCTGGCCGGATACCATATCCCGCCGGCCCAGGCTCCAAGGAAGACGACCACGAAAAAGATCAAAAAACTGTTCCAGGGACCCCTTCTTCGGAACACGAGAACAAAAATCCCCGTCAAGATCAGGGATATCAGGGCGGAGATCAGGAGATGCTTGATAAACATGGCCACCTCGTGTCAGTCGCGCCGGGTCGGCGCCAATATCATTTGAAACGGGAGGCCGCCTGCTGATATGCCCTGTCCATCTCCTCCAGGGCGGAATCCAATCCCGTCTTTAGATCTTCCCAAGCTTTGCCGGACGCCGACTGCATCTTATCGAGCTCCTTGGCGGCTTCCTCCCTTTTCTTGCGGAGCTCGGCTATCTGTTGCTCCATTTCGGCCCTGGCCTCTTTTTTCATCTTCTCCGCTTTCGCCCGCATCTCATCGAGCTTTTTGTCGTAATCCTCGAGTTTGGCCTGCACCTGTTGCCGGTATTCGTCCATCTGCTGGCGGGTGTACGCCTGTGCCGTCTGAGCGGCCTCTCCCGCCTCTTTTTTTACCTCTTCCATGGTGACGGGCTTCTTTGTCTCGGCGGGCTCTTCCTTTCCTCCGCATCCGGCAAGGGCCATCACACCCATGCAAACAAACAACGCCAAAAATCTTCTCATCTCTTTTTCCTCCTTTCTCTCCTATCCGTGTCTCTCCCCTCGGTCTCCTACATCAGGGAGTTCAAGACCTCGGCATCCTCTTCGGGGAGCGACGGATTGATACTGATACCGGAGCCGATCTCGAAACCGGCCCGGGTCGTAAGGCGCGGACGTATCTGCAGATACCAGTGCATTTGCGGCTCCCTCGCCCTGTATTGCGGAGAAGTGACGATAACGTAATTGTAGTTGAGGTCGCTGAAGTGCCGGTGGAGTCTGCCGAGTATGTCTTCCATGGCGGCGGCAAGGTCCTGCTTCGCCCGGTCAGATATCTGTCCAAAACTTGCCTGATGCTCGATCGGCAGGATCCAGACCTCAAAAGGAACCTCGGCGGCATAGGGAACAACAGCAAGGAATGATGAGTTCTCGAAGAGAACCCGCCTGCGGTCGCGCCTCTCAAAGGCAATGACATCGCAGTACACGCATCGCCCCCAGGCGTCGAAATATCGCTGGCCTTCTCCTTCCCTCCAGCGGATGTAATTGGGAACCATGCCCGTCACGACGACCTGCGAATGGGGGTGGATGAGGGACGTTCCCGCGCGCGCGCCATGATTGCGGAAGATAAGGACCATCATGGTCCCGTGCTCTTTCATAAGATCGACGAAGCGCCGATGGTATGTTTCTATAACGATCCTGATCTGATCGACGGACATTGTCCCTATTTGCTCATTATGATAGGGACTTTCGATGATGACCTCGTGACGGCCATGTCCCGGCATTGTCACATAGATCCCGTCGCACGACCTGACCGTGTCACCCTTCGGGGTCAGTGCGGGAAACTTGTTGGGCACGACCCTCGTTGCCCAGCCCTCCCCGCCTTTTCCCGGCATCTCAAGCACCAGCGGAGGGAGCATCCCTTCGTTCCCGGCGCAGAACGGACAGGACGGGTCATGCTGCTGCAACTGTCTTTCCCCCTCCTGCTCACGTTCGAACTGGTCGGGACGCTTGCCGCGGCCCGTGGCGAATATGACCCACTGTCCCGTCGTCTTGTCCTGCCGTATCTCGCTCATTTCTGCCGCTCCTCTCCATGTCGGTCCCGCGATCCCCTGTCCTCCTCCGGAAAGCCGGAATCCACCCCTGCAACGGAGATCATCACGTCTCCTCCAACTCGACCTTGAGCGAGAGGAACTTCAACATGTCCTTCAGGGCAAGGATCCCGACGAGGCGGTCTCCGGCGGCTACGAGCAGGCGGCTGGCACCGGTCCTTGTCATGAGGGAGAGCGCCTTCATCGCGTCGGCCTGAGGGCCTATGACGTTTTCATCGGAACAGGGGCTGGATATTTCTTCGACCCTCTTTCTCCCCCATTCTTCACGCGGGACATCCTTCACCTGTTTCGTCGTCACGCAACCGACCAGCCGTCCCGTTTCCTCAACGACGGGAAACATCTTGTAGTGATACCTGTAAACATAGTCCTCCACCAGGTGTTCCACGGAGGTCGAGCGCTTCACGGCGACAGGTTCGGTGTTCATGAATCGCTCCACCGGTTCCCCCTCGAGGGCCCTGCGGAGAAGGAGTTGTTCGTAGGACGATCTGGCAGCTCCCCTCAGGAACATACCGATCAGGAACCACCACATGCCGCCTATGAAGTTTCCCCCGAAGAATTGAAAAACCCCCATGACGATGAGAAGGATCGCGAAACCCGAACCGATCCTGGAGGCGATCCGGGTCGCCCACCTGAGGTCCTTTTTCCACCCCCACAGGGCGGAACGCAGCATACGACCCCCATCCAGGGGAAAAGCCGGCAGCAGGTTGAAGGCGGCCAGCAGACCATTGATCATCGCAAGGTACATCAGGACCCCCGCTACCGGTCCCGGCTGCCTCCCGTCGAGAAACAACAGGTAGATGCCGTAAAAGATCGATCCTATGAATACGCTCGACAGGGGCCCCGCGACGGCCATCACGAACTCGGCCCGGGGATGGGGCGGTTCGTCGCCCATCTCCGCCACCCCGCCGAACATGAACAGGGTGATCCCCCGCATGCCGATGCCGTACCTCCGGCCGACAAGGGAATGGGAGACCTCGTGAAAAATGATGGAAAAGAAAAGCCCCAG
>DBQU01000022.1:15176-17048 GCA_002305765.1 Deltaproteobacteria bacterium UBA1386 | reverse complement strand
CTTCGCCGGGATGACGGGTTCTGAAGTGTCGTGCAGGATAGCGTTCTTTAGTTGTTGCCCGTTGGATTGTTGATCATTGCCAGTTTGCTTGGTCATTGGAGTTTGGTTATTGATCATTATCAGTTACAGGGGTTTTTGAATGGCTCGAATGCGCAAAAGACTTGGTGAACTGCTCCTTGACGCGAAGAAGCTGACGGAGAAGGACCTTCTTCGGGCCCTTACGGAGCAGAAGAAGTACGGCGACAAACTCGGCAAGGTCATCGTCAAACTGGGGATGCTTTCAGAGAAGGAGATCATAGATACCGTCAGTAAGCAGCTCAACATCCCCATCATCGATCTCAAGGAGCTGGAGATCCCCGAGGACGTCGTCACGCTCATCACCACCGATATCGCGAAGAATTCCATGGTAATCCCCGTCATGCGAAGGCATAACGTCCTCAAGCTGGCCATGGTCGATCCTCTCGACATAGACGCCATGGACAACGTGGCGAGAATGGTCAAGATGGAGATAGAGCCCCTCATCGTCACGGAGGATGAGCTGAGGCAGGCGCTCGAGAAGTACTATGGTCTCAAGACGATCGTCGAGGAGACCCTCGACAGGATACGGGAACAGGCGCTAACCCTTGAAAAGGACGAAAAGGACGAGGACGAGGACGAACGGATATCCATGGACCTCGTGGAAGAGGAGCCCGTCGTCCGTTTCGTGAACAGTCTCCTGGCCCAGGCCCTTGCCGACAACGCGAGCGACATCCACGTGGAGCCTTCCAAGAACATCATGAGGGTCAGGATGCGGGTGGACGGCCGGCTGCGGGACGTTCCCAGCCCCGACAAAAAGATGTTCCTGCCCATCGTGTCCAGGATAAAGATCCTGGCGGGCATCGATATAGCAAAGACCAGGACCCCCCAGGACGGCAGGTTCAACATCCGGGAATCGTCCCGCGAGGTCGGCGTCAGGGTTTCCACATTCCCCACCATTCATGGCGAAAAAGTTGTCCTCCGTCTCCTCGATAAGAGCACGGCCCTCTATGGCATCGACAACCTCGGTTTCCTGAGGGACGACAAGGAGAAGATCAAGAGCGTGCTCAAGAGGCCCTACGGCTTCATTCTTTCCACGGGCCCCACGGGAAGCGGCAAGTCAACGACGCTCTATGCCATTCTGAACCACATCAATTCACCGGAGAAGAACATCATCACCATAGAGGATCCCGTCGAGTATACCCTGGAAGGCCTCGCGCAGGCCCAAGTCAATCCCCGCGCGGGGATGACATTCGAGAGCGGTCTTCGCTCCATACTGCGGCAGGACCCCGACATCATCATGGTGGGTGAGATACGCGACCGTGAGACCGCCAATATCGCCGTTCACTCGGCTCTCACCGGACACCTTGTTCTGTCGACGCTCCATACCAACGACGCCGCGAGTGCTGTCACAAGGCTCGTGGAAATGGGGATAGAACCCTTCCTGGTCACGTCTTCCGTTAGCTGCGTCATCGGCCAGAGACTGCTGAGAAAGATCTGCCCCGAATGCAAGGAATCGTATTACCCCGCGCCATCCGTGCACAAGACCTTTCAGATACGTGAAGACGTCCTGCTATACAGAGGGAAGGGTTGTCCTGCCTGCAAGTACAAGGGATATCGCGGCAGGACGGGTATCTACGAGGTCCTCGTCATGGATGATGAACTCAGGGAGCTTATCAACAGCAGGGCCCCCAGCGAGGTACTGAAGAGAAAGGCCCACGAAAAGGGCATGAGGGTCATGCGCGACGACGCCATCATGAAGGTCCTCTTCGGCACGACAACGCTTGAAGAGGCGCTCAACGTGGTACAGGAGGAGTGATGCCGATGCTATCCCACCCCATTCATCGCGCGTCATCC
>DBQU01000022.1:0-15150 GCA_002305765.1 Deltaproteobacteria bacterium UBA1386 | reverse complement strand
CGCGCCACTTCCCCATCGTCATCCCGGCGAAGGCCGGGATCCAGGAGATCCCTGCGAGACGAGAACCACGTTAACACAGCGAGGTGCAGGCCATAGCCATGCCGGTTTTCGCATACAAGGCGAGAGATGAACGAGGCCTCCTGGTCCAGGGAAACATAGAGGCCGCAACCCAAAGGGACGCCATGACCCAGCTCGACGCCATGGGATATATCCCGGTATCGGCAAAAGAAGCGGGTTCGAAGAATGCGACCTCAATAGACGATTTTCTGCTGAGGTTCCAGAGGATCAAGCACGATGATCTTATCTTCTTCACCCGCCAGTTCCAGACCATTGTGCGCCCCGGCATACCCATAGTGGCCGGACTTCGCGCTCTTGAAGAACAGACCACGAATCAGAGGCTGCAAAAGGCGATCAAGAACGCGGCCCAGGAAATTGATAAAGGCGCAAGCCTGTCCGACGCGCTGGGAAAACAGAAGGGCGTTTTTTCCGAGATCTATGTGAGCATGGTTCGCTCAGGGGAGACAAGCGGCAATCTCGAGGAAGTGCTTGAACGGTTGTCGGCACTTCTCGAGTTTCAGATGCGAACCAAAGAGACGATCAAATCAGCCATGAGATACCCGCTCTTTGTTGTCAGCACATTGGTCATAGCGTTTATCACGCTTGTGAATCTTGTTGTTCCAAAGTTTGTTCCAATGTTCAAAAGCTCAAAAGTGGCTCTACCCCTTCCGACCCAGATATTGCTGGTCATAAACGATGTCTTCCAGAAATACACAACATTGGCCGTCCTCGCGATTGCCGCCCTGATTGTTGGCTTTTTCCTCTACAAGCGAACGCCCGCCGGGAAATACGCCATTGACGCTATAAAGCTCAAGATTCCGCTTATTGGCGTCATAATCTTGAAAACCTGTATGAGTAGATTTGCTTTCACTCTAGAGAATCTGGTCAGTTCAGGTATTCCTATCATACGTACTCTTGATATTGTGTCGCGCACGGTGGGCAATGAGTTTATCGCCAAAAAGGTTCTCGAGATATCCGCCAGTATTGAAAAAGGAAAAGGCATATCAAGACCGTTGAGAGACGCGAAGATCTTTCCGCCCCTTGTCATCCATCTTATAGCTACCGGCGAGGAAACGGGTTCGCTGGAGGAAATGCTGAAGGAGATCTCCGGCCATTACGATCGGGAAGTAACGTATACGGTCAACAGGCTTTCAGCATACATTGAGCCAATCCTGACGGTTGGTCTTGCCGGAATGGTTCTTTTTCTTGCCCTGGCAATTTTCATGCCCTGGTGGGATATGATGAAGGCGATGCGGGGTGGCGGTTGAAAGGGTTTTTCAGGGATCCCGGGAACCTGCGGTACAGCCTGAACACGATAGTGCCTCTCGTAGCCTTTTTGACAAGCCTTTTTTCCATCGCCATAGCTCTCAACGTCATCGCTTCGGCCAGGAGCAACGTGGTGTGGTTCTGGATCTTCGGTGTTTGTCTCTTCTCCGCTTTGTGCGGCCTGATAGTGGTGAGGGCCATGACACAGCCCATCAACGACCTCGTCAAGAAGGCCGAGCAGTTCGTCAGGCTCGAGGAGTTCAGGAAGGAGCGGGGGCAGATGATGGAGGTCTACAAGCTCATAGAGCGTCTTATGGACCACATTCAGACCCGGGCCGACGAAGGAGAACGCACAACCCTCATCGAGAGCATGGAAAAGCTGGACTACATAATCCCCCTGGGCTACATGTCGCTCATGGTCGCCCATGAGGTGAGAAATCCTCTCAATACTATTACGGGCATGAGCGAACTCCTCCAGCAGCGGGTGACCGATGAGTCCCAGAGGCGATATATAGTTGCCATGCTGGAGGCCTCGAAGAAAATAGACGTTTTCACCCGGGAGCTCCTTGACTTCACCGACAACGAACTGGCCCTGGAACGATTCAATGCCTATGAGGTTGTCCATGATGCTGTCAACGCAATAAAGGAAGGCTACCGGGATGTTCAGATAGACTATCCCAGGAAGGGTAATCTCACCTGCCTTGCGGACAGGACAAAACTCTACCAGGTGGTGCACAATATCCTGAAGAACGCAGCCGGCTACGAGAAGGGCGGCGGTACGGTCAAGATCGGTGTGAAGGGTGACGAGACTAAGATCTCTATAGCAATCTTCAACGGGAGTTCAAGGATACAGGAGAGCGAATACGAGTCCATCTTCAAACCCTTCTATACGAGAAAGAAGGGCGGCAAGGGTCTCGGGCTCTTCATCGGCATGCGTAATATGAAGCTCCATGGAGGAGACATCAAGGTGGACAGCGGAGATGAGGGCACGACCTTCACCATAGAACTGCCGGTGAAGAAGAAAGAGCGGACGATCGGGCGCAACGGGGCCAACGCCGGCCGAAAGGAAATACAGGCTTGAACGAGCGGATAATCATCATTGAGGACGATCAGGGTGTACGGTTCTTCCTGGAAGAGGCCTTGAAGGGTGAGGGCTACAAGGTAAGTTCCTTCGAAAGCTACGAAGACGCCGTGAAGTCCATAAGCAACGGCACGGGCCTCGTGATCATGGATATCAGTCTGCCCGGCATGGATGGCCTTTCGGCCACCACCGACATCAAGAAGAAACACGACGTGCCGATCCTGATCATAACGGCCTACGGGACCAAGAAAAACGCGCTGGAGGCGATAAAGAGGGGCGCCACGGACTTCTTCGTGAAGCCCATCCTTCTCGATGAACTGAAGGTCATGTTGAAAAGGATCCTGGGTACCAGGAAACTGAAGAAAGAGGTGGGACAACTGCGGGAGAAGGAGATGGAAAACCACGTCTTTCGCGGTGTTGTCGGCAAATCGTTCCAGATGAAGGAGATCTTCAAAGAGGTCGAGAAGGTGGCCGGCAAGGGCCTCAGCATTCTCGTAACGGGAGAGACGGGCGTCGGCAAGGAAGAGATAGCGAAACTCATCCATCTTCTGTCAAGACGAAAAGGGGAGTTTGTCGTGGTCAACTGCGCCTCCATCCCGGACAACCTTCTGGAAAGCGAGCTTTTCGGCTATGAAAAAGGCGCGTTTACGGGGGCTGTTCAGCAAAAGGCGGGGAAATTCGAGGTCGCCCACGGGGGCACCATCGTCCTCGACGAGATCGGAGAAATGAGTCCCTATCTCCAGGCAAAATTGCTGAGGGTGGTGGAGAAACAGGAGATCGAGCATCTGGGCTCCACAAAGACTAAGAAGGTGGACATTCATGTCATTTCCACGACCAATCGCGTCCTCGAGAGCGAGATCAGGGAAGGCAAGTTCCGGGAAGACCTCTTCTTCAGGCTCTCGCAGATCCATATCGAAATACCCCCCTTGAGGGAGAGACGTGAGGATATCGAGGTTCTTGTCGACTATGTCCTGCACAGCATCGAGAGAGAAACGGGTCGCGTTATCACGATATCGGACGAAGCCATGGGGCTTCTCATGAACTATCCCTGGCCGGGCAATGCCAGGGAATTGATAGGTACGATAAGGAGGGCCTCCGTTATGAGCGATGGCGACATCATCGGTCTCGATGACCTGCCTCTTCATCTTCGGTCGGAACAGCCTCTCTCGAGCCCCGTGTATTCCGACCAGTCGCTGGACGACGCCATATCGATCCTGGAGAAGAACATGATCGTTGACGCGCTCAAGAAGGTCCAGGGATCACAGGCGAAGGCGGCAAAGCTTCTCGGGATCTCGGAGCGCAGCATGTGGTACCGGGTCAAGAAATACGAGATAGGGACGTGATGAAGCTACAAAAATTGTTGTTCTTTCTATACAAAAATTGTTGTTCTTTCAGAACAGGCCGTTCGGGGGTTGATAGCACCCCGGGGGTGGTAGTCTTTTTGGGGATGATTTTCATCGAATGTCAATCGTTGATATTATTATATCTGTTGCAATTTGAAATGCTCTGGGGTATAAGAAAACAACCTCAACACATTGCCCGCATTGGATAAGCGGATGGCGGCACAGGATTTGCAACATTGTTAAGCATATCGCGGCAAAACGCACTACCAGGAGGGACAGCAATGAAGACGCTCAAGAACAATAAAGGTTTCACCCTCATAGAATTGATCATCGTCATAATCATCATAGGTATTCTCGCGGCCGTTGCATTGCCAAAGTACCTGGAGATCAAGGAACAGGCAGGTGATGCTTCCGCAAGAGGTGTTTTGGGTGCATTGAGGGGTGCGAACAGTGTGCTCTTTGCACAGGCAAACCTTCAGAACTGGTTTGTCACCGGTTCCGTATATGACATGAGCACTGTTGTCAGTAACGCGAGCCTTCAAGGCGTAGACTATGTTGTTGGTGGCACCGTATTTACGATGACGGTTGCCGGTGCTGGTTCTTATCAGTTCGGCATGGTGACGGCTCCCACTACCGCGAACGCTGGTGTGATCGAGTGTCTTACTGCGCGCGCGGGTGTTGTCAATTGCAGCAGTACCGGTGAAAAATGGTAGTTAAAAGGATACGGCTTTTTTATCAACAGCAAAGAGATATTAACGGGTAAAAAACTTCAGCTGTTCGCAGCGTCTTCTGTAATCCTTGCACTCTCGTGTTTCTTCTTCCATCGGATTCTGGGGTCCGGATTATTATTCGCAGAACGAGACTTAGCGCCTTTTTTTATTCCGCCACGTTTTCTATGGGTGAAGAATGTTCTTGACTTGAATTTCCCATTCTGGAATCCCCACCAGTATTCCGGCATACCTCTGTTTGCGACATTGCAGCCTGGCGTTCTGTATCCCCCCCATGTTTTTTATCTGCTGTTTCCCTTTCTCACGGTATGGAACTGGCTGATCATTTTCCACTTCGCTTTTTGCGGAATGTCCATATATGTGTTCCTGAGATATCAGAGGGTGTCTTTCTTCTCAGCGCTGACAGGGGGGATAGTCATGTTACTGTCTGGCTATCTTCTGTCGGTACACAATCTCATCACGCATCTTTTTGCTGTTCCCTGGTTCCCCCTGATCCTTTTGTTATATCTCAGGTTCATAGACAGCGGGAGGCAAAAGTACATAGCCTATGCGGCAATTTGCCTGGTCTTTCAGTTCCTCGCGGGTGCTCCGGAGATAGTTCTGATGACGCTGCTGGTCCTAGGGATAACCGCCTTATGTCCTGTCCTGTCTATGGAACAAAGGATAGGCCTGCGCCACCGTATCTCGTATTTTATTGTCATGACATTTGTTTTCATCATGCTCTCTTCAGTTCAGTTGATACCTTTTCTGGAATTGAAATCGAACAGCATTAGAAGCTCCGGGTTGAGCTATACAGAGGCCACGGTTTGGTCTCTCGCATGGAAAGACCTTTTGCAGTTTTTCCTTCCTGATGTTTTCGGGTATTTTCGGGAGTATTCACCGCGAGAGTACTTCGAGAACCAATCCTGGCTGAAAACATTGTACCTGGGGCTATCCACTATCGCCATCTCCTTGTTTTTCTTCATAAGCCGCGATAAGCGCCGGATCTACTTACTTGTGCTGATGGGTGTTTCGCTCCTTTTCGCACTGGGCAAATACACGCCTATATATTCCTTGCTCTATCATGTGCCGCCATTCAACAGCATCCGTTACCCGGTGAAGTTTCTATTCCTCTTTTTTTTCTGTATTGCCCTAGCGTCCGGCCTTGGCATGGATCGTGCCATTACAGGGGCCAGAGAGCAAGATAACAAAGCTGAAATAATAAGTAAGGTTATTTTTTATGCAGGTTTTGCCTGCGCTGTTGCCTGGGGATTGCTCTACGCTTTTAACCCGCAGGTGCAATCGTATCTGGATAGAAGTGGTATCAAACCCGATTCGTTCAATGAGATATGGTTTAACTTGCACAATTTCAAGCGCCTGCTCTTCTTCTTTTCCATGTTTTCCATGGCAATGCTTGGCCTTTTTCGCCTCAAGGGGCGAGTCATCGCCGTTATCCCCATCGTTTTAATCATTTCGATGGACCTATTTCTGGCAAACTATGGATATTACAACACCCTGGCAAAGGAACAACTGTTTGTAAAAGACCACATTTTCGTAAATGCAATGAAAGAAAAGGGCAACCTGGGAAGGTATTTTCTCACATCGAAAACGATCTCGGACCTCTATCCCCCCCGGGAGATCAATGCAATTGCAGCCCAATACGCCCCGCTGCACGGATTGTATTCAATAGACGGGATCGAGATCATGCGCCTCTCTTATTATGAACAATTCATAAAGATTCTTAACGACAGTCCTACCGTAATCGCCGCCGAACGTTATATGGATATATCCGGAGTCCGTTACCTGGTGACATCCTATGAGCTTGCGTCAGATGATTTCAAGATGGTTGGAACGGTAAAGACCATTGACCGTGATGCTTATCTCAATGAATATAAGGGATACAGAGGCCGTTTCTTTCTTTATGACAGAGCAATATTCACTTCGAATGAAGATGATTGTGCGAGATGTATGAAGGATGGTAAAAATGATCTCAAGAAAACGTTGATCATCTGTTCGGAAAAGATAAACAGGACCGCAAATTTAGGCGTTACGCAAGGTGATATCCAACTCATCTCGTACACGCCCAGTAAGGTTGTTCTTCAGTATTTTGCCAATGATCACGCCTTTCTCTATCTCAGCGATACCTACTACCCGGGGTGGCGGGCATATGTGGACGGCAAGGAGACGAAGATATACCGGGCGAATTTGGCCTTTCGGGCAATAGAGGTGCCCAAAGGCAGACATACTGTTGTCTTCAAGTACGTTCCTATGTCCTTCTATATCGGTCTTGTTCTCACTTTAGTCGGAATAGTCTTGTGTGCCGGCCTTTGGAGACATGACAGGAGGGTGGTACTGGAAACCGAAGGCGTTGAAGATGACGGGACATCCAGTGACCAGAATGGTGGCGGACGGTGAACATGTACCCAGAAAAAGTGACCCGCGGCGAGGGCCGTCTTGAGGGGTATCTGGCTCGAAGACGAGTGTCAAGGGCGAATGCGCTTGTGCCGAAGGAGTTGAGAAAAGGAAGGATTCTTGACATTGGCTGCGGCTTCTTCCCCTATTTTCTGACGAAGACCGACTTTTCTGAGAAGTTTGGCATAGACAAAGGTATAGACAGAGAGCTCGGGGTGGAGCTGATGAAGAGGCACGATCTGGCCTTGGTTGATGTCGATCTGGAGTGTTCCGGTCGTATACCTTTTGCCGCCGATTTTTTTGAAGTAGTCACCATGCTGGCCGTATTGGAGCACATCGAGCCGGCGAGAATCCTTCGCATAATACAGGAGATAGAAAGAGTTCTCAAGCCGGGAGGTGTATTCATAATGACCACACCGGCAAAATGGACAAAAGGATTGCTCAATTATCTAGCCCGGATCAACATGGTCAGCCAGGTTGAGATCAGCGAACACAAAGCCGCCTATTCACGGAAGCAGGTCCGTGCGGTGCTGGAACAGGGCGGGTTTTCGAGATCTGCCATAAGGTCGGGATATTTCGAGTGTTTCATGAACATATGGGCGAGAGCAAGAAAAGAACACAACCGGTTTGAGCTTGAAGATCTCGAATCTTCGGAAACGTCGAAACAAAAAAACCTCTTTAAAAAACGCCCTCAATAGTACTATTATACAGGTGTTCAGGATAATCATTCATGGAAACCATTCTTCTCACAGAGGATGACGTCGCTCTCAGGGCGCAGTTGCGGTTCGCCCTGGAGGAACGTTTCGAGGTCCTCGAGGCCGGGGATGTCCGAAAGGCCATCAACCTTCTGGGCAAGCATGAGGTCACCCTTGCTGTCCTGGACCTGGGGCTTCCGCCACACGAGAACACGCCCGATGAGGGATTGAGGCTTCTTCACTACATCCTGGAGAACTTCGGCATCAAGGTCATAATCCTCACGGGACAGAAGACGGAAAGCGCCGCCCTGGAGGCCATCAAGTCGGGGGCCTTCGACTACCTGGTCAAACCCGCCTCCATCGAGCAGGTCCTCTTTTCCATAGATCGCGCCATTCTCTTTCGCGACACGGAGCGCAAGCTGGAGGAGCAGGGCCTGGCGAAGATAACCTTCGGCATCGAGGTGGGTAAAGGGCTTCAGCCCGCCCGCGAGGAGGCGGAAAAGAACATTATCCTGAAGGTGCTCAAGGATACCAACTTCAACGTGTACAAATCCGCCAAGCTGCTTGGCGTCAAAAGGGAGAGTGTCTATTACTTCATAAAGAAGTTCGGCTTCCGCCGGGAGGACATCGATGATAACGCTTAGGCTTATCCAATCGATGTACATGCTCGTCATCGTGTCGGGCTTGATGGTCCTTGTTATCCTCCTGTACCTGCGATACCTTACGAACCGCGCCTTCAAGGTCCAGTTGAAGATGGTGGAGGCCAACAGTGAATGCAACTACGATATCGGCCTCTTCCTGCCCAGGGCCCGGGAGGTCATGAGGAAGGCCGAGATAGACGACGTTTTCTATGACATAACCTACGGGGAGAAGGTCCTCTCAAAGCCGGGGCCCGGACACAGGAGGGTGATCACCAGGAAGGTCACGCGGCCCGATTATTCCATAGGCCTTGGCATTGTGACGGTAAGCCCCCGGGGCTACCAGCGATACATCTACATGATCATCTTCGAGACCCTTTTCCTCCTCATAGAGATGGACCTTCTCATGAAGATAAAGGTTGCCAATGACGCCCTCTACAACTTCTCCAGGCTCCAGACATTCTTGCTCCACGATGTGAAGAACGTGACCCAGTTCATCAAGGGGCTTCTC
Organism: Deltaproteobacteria bacterium UBA1386; assembly: GCA_002305765.1. Classification (GTDB taxonomy): domain Bacteria; phylum Desulfobacterota; class Syntrophorhabdia; order Syntrophorhabdales; family Syntrophorhabdaceae; genus Delta-02. The sequence goes on along the minus strand of DBQU01000022.1, from coordinate 6,440 downwards.
TACAATATCGCGAGGATAGGCGGGGCGGACCGGGAGCACAGGTTCGTCGAGTACCTGCGGGAATCGGCGCCTGCCCTTTCCGTAAGAACGGACAAGATACTTGCCACGCTGGAGATGGGCTCGGAAAAGGAAACTGAAGAAGGCGAGGTCGAAGAGGTTGATGTCCTCGCCATGATACGCGAGCTTCTCGAGCTTTACGGCATGAAAGGCGAAGCGACGGGTGAGGGCAGCGTCTTCGTCAACAAGCACAAGCTGGTGACCGTCTTCGACAACATAATAAAGAACATGCACGAAAAATCAGCAAATGAGCCCCAGCTGGAGTGCTTCGCATTCGTCAGGGAAGAGGGCGAGGCGGTCACAACCGTCATTTACGATACGGGCAGCCCCATCAAGGATATGGACAGGATGTTCGAGCCCTTCTTTACGACAAAGAAGTCCGGGCTTGGCATCGGCCTCTTCCAGGCGAAGCACGTCGTAAAAAAATTCGGGGGCAATATGACGGTGGCAAACACCGACAGGGGTGTCGAATTCACCGTCACTCTCATGAAGGGGGCCCGGCCCGCCGTCCTTGTCCCGGATCAAACCTCTTAATATCCTTCATTGTTCCATTTCCGGTGTAAACATCCTCTATCCGTAGACCGGATCTACCTGTAAAATCACCGTATCCGTAAACGAAAATTACCTGTAAAACCACCCTATCTGTAAATTAAACCTACATCTTGCGGGGTTTTCCCGATCCCAATTATATTGACTGTAGACATGATGAAACGAGACCAAAAGAACGAAACTTTCAGGATGTCCGGTATGGGAGGGAGACCTGCCGGCCTCACCGTCATCGAACTTACCATTGTCGTGATCATCATCTGCATTATCGTAGGTCTCGTTATAAAAGGACAGTCCCTTATCGTGAAGGGCCAGATGAAGCAGATCTTCAAGCAGAAGCAGGATATCGCTGCCGCCTTCTCCCGGTATTATGACCGTTTCGCATATTTTGCCGGCGATGATCCGGTGGCTTCCTCCCGGTACAGCGGTGCCACGAACGGCAACGGGAACGGGCGGGTAGGCGTTGGTTCGTCGGTGACGGCCCCTGATTTTTCCTGCACGGGGACGGGAACGGAGCAGTGTGACCTCTGGTTCGAACTGAGGCAGGCGAATCTCCTCGGCGGGACAGGATTCACGAACCCCAGGCATGTATTCAGCGGAAATGTGGCCCTCACGTACAACGCTCCCGGAACGACGGGAGCAGGTCACTGGCTGGCATTTGAGGGCATGCCCTCCGATGTGTGCAGGGGTCTGGACAAGGCCTACGATGACGGCGTCTGGAACACGGGAAGCATACAGGGCGCTTCGGACTACGATACCGCCAGAGACGGAAATTTCACACTCTTTTTCAGGTTGTGATGAGGTGACCATGCATATCTACTTCGCTCATCCCTGTTTCAACGAATCCCAGGAGACCTTCAAGAGGGAATTCCTGGGGAGGTTGAGGGTCGCACTGGGACAGACCGATTATGGAAAAGCGATCGGCATCGTCGATCCCTTCGACGACACGCCCAATATCGAGGGCAACAGGGAAACGAAGCTCAAGCTGAGCCGGACCGTCAAGGAGACCTGTCTTCGGATGCTGGAGGACTGCGACATCATTGTTGCCCTCGTCGACGACGGCGACACGGGGGTGGCCTTCGAGGCCGGTTATGCCCACGCGATCAACATCCCCATCATCCTCGTATCGAAGGCAAATTGCGACGAAGCCAACGCCATGCTCATCGGCGCGGCGAGGGAACGGATAGACAACATACTCCAGGAGGAGCAGATTGGAAAGCTTGCCCGGATGTTTGAATGGTACTACATATCAAAGGAGCGTGATGGTCATGAACCCGGAAAGAATTGAGGCAGATTTCTACGAAAGGACCACGATCTACGGATACCGCTGCAATTCCTGCGGGTACATCCTCGACGAGTCGAAGGGTGGGTATCTCTATCTGCAGAACGACAGGGGCGACAGGATACCGCTGAAGGACCACGGCGAGCGCGAGATAATTGCCCAGATGCTCCGCATGGAAGAGGAATCCCTTCATGACTGCGAGGCCCTTGCCGCCTCTCAGGAGGCGATGATCGATCTCATGGAAGAGCGCGTGGGTTATCTCTCCGCCTGTGTGTGCATCGACTGTCTCGGCCAGTTCGGCCTCGACCTCAGAAAAGATGCCCTCGTTTGTCCCCACTGCAAGTCCGATCACATCAGGACCCTGCTGGAAATGACCGACAAACGATGCCCGAGCTGCAGCACGGGACGGATGGAACGCTTTTAGGGTTCCTATACAGATTTAGATGTTGCCGGACAACCTGAAGGTTTCCCGCCATTCCGGCAACGTACTCCTCAGTTATCCCCCCCCACTTCCTCCTCCGCCATTCCGGCCCAAAGCCGGGGTGGCGGTCCGCGAGGGTCCAGGTCCGGAGCTGGCACGACGGGCCTTGAGGTGTCAGGGCCGACCGGGATTTCCGGAACCCCTCTCTTGTCAAGGATTTAAGACGGCGTCTCTGATTCGTATATGTATTCGACGAGCATCCAGTCCGACACCCGCAATCTGTGGCTTATCATCTGGGCGAGTCTTCGGAAGAGGGCGACTCCGAGCTTGGGGTTGTCGTTCAGGAGGACCTCGAAGTTCTCCTTGGTGAGTACGAGGACCGTCGTTTCTTCCACCGCCACCGCTGACGCGGACCGGGGCAGGCCATCGATGATGCTCATTTCGCCGACCGTTCTACCGGGGCCGATCTCGCATATGGTCTTGACGTTCTTCCTGGAGTCCCCCTTGGTGACCTTGACGAGCCCGTCGGCGACGAAACACATGTAGGGTTCGATGGCCCCTTCATTGAAGATGGGTTCACTCGGCTGCGCCCTGGCGACGTAGAGGTACTGCGCGAACCGCTCCATATCCTCACGGCTCAATCCTTCCCCCCATTGGGACTTCTCGATCATGGAAATACGTTCTTCAACGGATGACAACGCGTGGTGCAGCATGGCCTCTCCTGGACCTCAGCATTCTTGGATCTGTTAACAGTTATGCTCTCACCTGGTTGTATCAACTGTATACTATAGTTGCCTTTCCTTTTGCAATCTTTTCAGGGCCACGTTGGCGGCGACGAGTATCGGGTCCCATACCGTGGCGAAAGGCGGCGCGTAGGCGAGGTCCAACCGGGCGATGTCCTCGAGTGTCATCCTGTTGTACAGGGCCGTCGCGAGCGTGTCTATTCTGTGGGCGACGCCCTCGTTGCCTGCCATCTGGGCGCCGATAAGCCTGCCCGATGCCTTCTCGGCCACGTAGGTCACCGTGATCGGCTTGCCCTCGGGGTACGCGGTGCTCCTCGACCTGCCCTTGATGGTGGACACGAAATGGTCGATGCCTTCTCTTTCCGCGTCCAGGGGCGACAGGCCCGTGCGGGCCACTTCGAGATCGAAGATCTTTGTGACGGCCGTTCCCACCACGCCTTCAAAGGCGTTGTTCATGCCGGCGGCGTTCTCGCCCGCTATTCGACCCTGCTTGTTGGCGGTGGCGCCCAGGGGGATATAGGCTTTCTTGCCGGTGACCATCTGCGTGGCCTCGGCACAGTCGCCGGCGGCATAGATGTCCGGGATGTTGGTCCTCAGATGATCATCAACCTTTATCGCCCCGCCCGCGCCAAGCTCGATCCCGGCATCGACGGCGATCTTCGTGTTCGGCCTTGCGCCGATCACCAGCAGGACCATGTCGGTGTCAAATGTCCCCTTGTCCGTGATAACGCGGGTAACGGAGCCACTGTCTCCTTCGAAGCTCTGGACGGACACCCCTTTCATGAGGTTCACGCCTTCGGCCGCCAGTCTTTCCTCGACGATGTTCGTTATGCTCGTGTCCATGGTGCCGAGGACGCGGTCCATCTTCTCGAAGACGGTCACCTCGACCCGTCTTTTCCTCAGGGACTCGCACATCTCCATGCCGATGGAGCCGCCCCCGACGATAGAGGCCCGCATGGGTCTCTTCTCGGCACCGAAAGGGTTCACGTACACGCATTGAGGCCCGACGCAGGGTTCGAACGTTGTCCACCGGTCTATGAACCTCTTGATCTCGATACCGTCGTGGAGGGTCCTCAGGGTGAAGATGTGTCCGAGGTCTATTCCCGGGAAGGGAGGGCGCACCGGCAGTCCTCCTGTCGCGACGACGAGGTGGTCATAGGATATGGTCTTCTCCTCGTTCCCGTCGAGGTCCACGGCGGTCACCGTTTTCCTGGCGGGGTCTATGGACCGCGCCTCGTGACGGGTGAGCACGGTGATGCCCCTCTCTTTCGTCGCGACCTCCGGGGACAGGGAGATGAGGCGGTTGATATCTTTCACATCGTCGGATATGTAGTAAGGCAGACTGCAGGCCCCGTAGGAGATGAAATGGTCGTTCTGCAGGACGATCGCCTCCGCCTCGGGTTTCAGTCTCTTGAAACTGCTCGCCGCGCTCATCCCCGCGGCAACCCCGCCGATCACAACAAGACGCTCAGCCGACATGGTAGACTCCTTTAAAAGACCGGGTTATGGGTAATGGGTTATGGGTCATGGGAAAAGAACATTCTTGCATGAGCATTCGATTGTTGTACATCCGGTCCATCTTCGTCACCCCTCCGACCCTCTTGTTCGTCATTCCGGCGAAGGCCGGAATCCAGGAGAGATGACGGGCCGGAACATCCAGACGAAAGAGCATGCAAGAGCCTTCCCGAGTGGTTGTTGTTGCCGTGCACATACGTCTCTCTGCTGCGACAAAGGTTTTCCTGGATTCCGGCCTTCGCCGGAATGACGAAGGGAAGAATGTCCGGAAAACCACGGTCCTTGCAGCGATCACCCGTCACCTATTGCCTATAACCTATAACCTGTCTGTTACAGCCCCTTCTTTTCGAAGAACCTGAACATCAGGACCGCCAGTATTACCACGATCACGATAACGATCCAGTGGTTGATGCCCAGGATGCCCGGGATGGTGATCTTACCGAGGTTTCCCCAGGTCAGGACCGTTCTTTTCATGAGAGGAAAGAGTTCGGCAAAGACCGCGGCGCCCGCGAGCATGCCGACGATCCCCCATATTGAATCCCAGCGCCCTTCGCCCAGCGCGCCGAGGGATGTCCCGGGGCAGTATCCCAGAAGCCCCCAGCCTGCGCCGAAGATGAGCCCGCCTATTATATTGCCCCCCAGGATCGTTGTCTTGATGGAGAGTTTTACGAGCCCCAGGTCCTTGAGAAGATAGACGCCCACCATGGCTACGAGCACCGTTGTGAACATGTACTTGACGATGGTCATGTCCATGAGTCGTAAGGCCGCCAGTTGCTTGTCGTAGCGTATGACCCGGGCCTTCTGAAGAAGAAAGCCGAAGATGATGCCTGTTATGATGCCATAGACGAGATCGTTCATTTTTTGGCACCTCCCTGATAAAGGATGCGGGCGACTATGAGGCCGCCAATGAAGAAACAGATCAGGGAGATGTAACCGCTTACAGCCAGCTGGAGCGAACCGCTCAGCCCATGGCCGCTCGGTCACCCGTCGGCGAGGCGCGCCCCGAACATGGCTATCGCACCGCCCAGGAAGGCTGTCACCGCACGCTTTGCCCTGTTTGGCCCGAACCTTGCCTCCCACATCGTGGGAACGCCCTGCCACCGAAAGGATTTCGACGTCGTCGAGGCGATTAGGGAGCCGAAGAATATGCCGACGACGAACATCCACTGCCAGTCGATCTTGGGAAGCTCCTTGATGAAGTACTCCATCTGCGCGACCCTTTCCTGGGAGAAAACCTTTTCGACGAGCCCGGTGCTCCTCACAAAGGTCGTGGAAGCCCCGAAATACTTGCCCGCCACCCAGACCGAAAGGATGAGGAGAAGCCCCGTCAGCGCACCGGCAAGATAAGGATTCCAGCCTTTGAGTCTTTCATCGTTGTCCATAGCCGCAACCTCCTTTCCCAGTTTTCGTACCGCAAAAGCGTCGATGGCCTTGATGAGGTACATTATAAGGCCGTGCGAAAGTTCCTGCAAGAGGGATGAGAAGACGGTTCAAGGTTCCGAGCTCCAACGGGCTGTTGATTAAGTGGGTTTTCGAAACGGGTTCACGTTCTGTCGTCATTCCGGCGCAGGCCGGAATCCAGGAAAAACGATGGGTGAGAGAGATCTCTGGACCCCGGATCAGGTCGGGGATTGACGAAAAGAGGAGTTTGTCAACAGTCTGTCAAGAATTCAAAGGGTGTCGTACCGACTGCAGATAATGTATCATTCTTTGTGTCAGGAACAAAAACCGGGGTACCATCATAGCGAGAAACCCACCACGGTCCAGAACTATGATAAGGAGGTACTCCAGATGGAACGCAGGGTTATGATACGGAGTCTACCAGGGCAATGGCTGTGGTCAAGGAGATGAACGGTAACGTCAAGTATTTTGTGTC
>DBQU01000001.1 GCA_002305765.1 Deltaproteobacteria bacterium UBA1386 | reverse complement strand
TTCGAGAGTTCGAGAGTTCGAGAGAAAGACCGCAAACGGATGCGGGTTGTCAACACAACTCGCGCACCAGCGAAGGTGTCCGTTGCCTCTTTTGCGCACACTAGCTGAAGGCGTTTGGTGCCTTTTTTTACCCTTGAACTCTTGAACTCTTGAACTCTTGAACCGCCTTTATCCTGGTCTCTATTTCTTTTCTGACCAGTTCCAGGGCTTCGCGGTAGGGGATGTTCCTTACGTCGGCGATGGACCTGACGTCGTCGAATTCTATGTGGGTCTTGATGAGCGTGCCGGAGGGGTCGAAGCCAATCTTTACGCGGACGGGACCGAAGGATGTCTCGATGGTTCTCTCCTCCCTTCTCAATACCCTTCTCATGTGCCTGTGGAAACGCATGCCGAACGTTGTGGTTTCCCTGAATATCGTGTCGACCGTCTTCTCGAAGGTCCCCATGTCTGTGGTGACGCTGAGCCGGATACCCATCCTTCCCTTCTTCATCGAGACGGGGAAGAAGAGTACATCGAGTGCGCCGACGGCGCGGAGTCTGTCGGCCACAGCCCCCATGTATTCCATTTCCATGTCGTCGATATCCGCCTCGATCACCTCGACCTCGTGGTCATAGGCGGGTTCGTCCGCCTCTCCCACAAAGATCCTGAGGACATCGGGCCGCGAGGATTTGTACGTCCCGACCCCATAACCCTCGCGGATGGTCCTGAAGGCCGGCACCCTGCCGACGGGTTCCGTGTAATGAGCGACGATGGCGGCCCCCGTGGGGGTCGTCAGTTCCAGGCTCTCACCGTAAAATACAAGCGGGTGGCCCCGGAGGATCTCCAGCGTCACCGGCGGCGGGTTGGGAATGGAGCCATGGGACGTGGTGATGGTGCCGCTGCCGCAGGGCACCGGCCCGCAGAACACCCTGTCAGCTCCAAGGAACCTGACGCCGTACGCGACACACAGGAGATCTATGACCGTGTCTATGTGGGAAAGCTCGTGGAGGTGGAGTTCGTCGCGCGACATGCCGTGTATCTTCGATTCAGCGGCCACGATGAGAGAAAGCATGCCCAGCGCATCGTCCCTCACCTTCTTCTCGACATCGATGCTCCCCATGACCTGTTCCATCTCGGATATCGTGTAGAACCTGTCCGACTGCCCTATCTCCAGATGGATGCCGCTTATGACGCCCTCAGTGAGCCGGACGGGCTTCATCGAGGGCGCGTCAGGCGATATCTTTCTGACGAGCGCCTCAAGGGCGTCGAAGGGGACGCCGGAATCGATGAGAGAGCCGATCATCATGTCGCCGCTTATTCCGAATACGGGATCTATGTAAAGTATCTTCATAACCGGTTTACCAGTGTCGCGAAATAGGCCGCGCCAAAGCCGTTGTCTATGTTGAAGACGGCCACGGTCGAGCAGGAGTTGAGCATCGCGAGAAGCGCCGTGAGGCCCGAGAAGCTCGCCCCGTACCCCACGCTCGTGGGCACGGCGATGACGGGCACGCCCACGATGCCGGCAACGATCGACGGGAGGGCCCCTTCCATGCCCGCCGCCACAATGATGACCCGGGCCCGCCTTAAGGTGGGCAGGTTCTGGAAGAGCCGGTGGATGCCCGCCACCCCCACATCGTAAAGCTTTTCCGTATCATTGCCGAAGAATGTCGACGCCACGTAGGCCTCCTCGGCCACTTTCGCGTCACTCGTTCCTGCCGACATCACAAGGACCATGCCCTTGCCTTCCGCAGGGCGTTCCCTGCGCACCCAGAAACACCGGGCGTCGCCGGAATAGGTCCCTTCGGGGAACCTCTTCGTCAGGGCTTCACCGGTGGCGGCATCGATGCGCGTCACGAGGACATCGAGGTCCTTCTGTCTGAAGGAGCCGACAATGTCGTAGATCTGGGGAAGGGTCTTCCCCTCGCCGAAGACGACCTCGGGAACACCCTTGCGGAGCACCCGGTGATGGTCCACCCTGGTGTGCTCCAGGTCCTCGAAAGGCACGTCCCGGAAGCGCTCGTATGCGTCCTCGACGGAGATCCGTCCATCCCTCACGGCCGCCAGAAGCTCCATGACCTTCTCGTCGATCATGTCGACCTCAGAGGTCCAGGCTTATGAAAGCCGACAACCAGTTCCAATCCGTCATTCCGGCGAAGGCCGGAATCCAGGAAGTCCTGTTGAACCAGTATGGATGAATTGATCGGGAAGAAAGTCGAAGAGGTCTCCGCCGGGATGACGGATGAGCTTCCAGGAAGGTATGGAGGAAACCACTCTGTTGCTATCATCCTTTCTCTTCTCCGAAAGCATGGCGTATCACGCGGACCGTGTCACCGTCGATGCCGACGACGTCGAAACGGATACGCCGGTCGACGCACCGGTTCTTCTTCAGATAGACCTGGGCGGAACGTATGATGTGCGTTTTTTTTCGGGCGTCTATGGCATCGAAAGACGTGCCGAAACCGCGGCCCCTGCGTCTTTTGACCTCGACAAAGACAAGACAGCCGCTCTCTTCGGCGACGATGTCGATCTCTCCGAAGGGGCTTCGGAAGTTCGTGTCGAGGATGCGGTAGCCCTCCCTTATCAGAACGGCCGCCGCTCGGTCCTCTCCTTCCCGCCCTGTCGTCAGTTTATCCGGCACAGTACTCCCTCACCCCCTTGAAGGTCACGCGATGGATGGGTGTTATCCCAAATTCCCTGATCGCGGCCTTGTGCTCCCGCGTCGGGTAGCCCTTGTTCTGCTTGAAATTGTAGTTCGGATAGATACGGTGGTACGCGTCCATGGCCCTGTCACGGATGACCTTGGCGACAATGGAGGCGCTAGCCATGAAGAAACACCTGCGGTCCCCGCGCACAACGGGCCGGGCATTGGGGTAATTCCTGAGACCCCGGTTGCCGTCCACGAGCACCACATCGGGTTCCATCCCCGTTGCCAGCAAGGCACGCTCCATGGAAAGCAGGCTGGCCTTCAGGATATTCATCTCGTCGATCTCTTCCCGGCTCGCCATGCCTATACCGACACTGAGCGCGTTGTCCATTATCCATGAAAAAAGACCGACTCGCTCTTTCTGTGTCAAAAGCTTCGAGTCGGTCACACCGTTCTTGTCTTCCGGCGCTCTCTCCCAGATCACGCAGGCTGAAACCACCGGGCCGGCCAGCGGGCCCCGTCCGGCCTCATCGATGCCACCCACGAGACCTGTCAGCCGGCAGATCATCGTCCTTCTGCTAATCCCTTTTCTCTTTGAGCTTCGCCGCTTTCCCCCTGAGGTTGCGCAGATAGTACAGTTTCGATCTCCTGATCTTGCTCCTCGTGGTCCTTTCGATCCTGTCGATGAGGGGCGAATGCATGGGAAACGTCTTTTCGACGCCGACACCATAGGAGACTTTCCGGACCGTGAATGACGCCCGTGTGTTCCCGCCTCTCTTGCGGATGACAACGCCTTCGAAGACCTGGATCCTTTCCTTCTCTCCCTCGAAGATCCTCGTGTAGACCTTAACGTTATCGCCTATCCCGACCTCCGGGAGGTCGAGTCTCATATGCTCTTTCTCAAGCAGATCGACCATCTCATTCATGGTGTCCTCCTCTTTCACTGAAAATTCTATCCAATATAATACCCAGCGCGACGCGAAGGGAAAGATGATTGTAATCACCCGCGCCGCTTATGGGTTCAAGCATTCTGTCGCAAAGCTCCACGACCTCCTCCGTCAGGCCCCAGCCCGTTCCAAAAAGCACCAGGGCCGGCTGACGTCCCATCATGACGAGGTCGCGGAATTCGCCGGAGGACATCGTCTTACCCTCCCTTTTGCGAGAGGATGTACCGATAACGAGGGGTCTTGGCCCGCTGCCGAAATCCCCGATCATCGCGCCGATGTCCGATCTGATCCTCACCTTCTTGAGGGCCTCTCCCCGTGCGGGGTTGTACGTTGCCCCGTATCCGTGTATCCAGTGATGGATCAGCCTTTCCGCTATCTCCCGCTGTCTGGCGAGAGGTGACACAATATAGCACATGTCCAGACCAAAAGTCATGCAAGTTCTTGCCATATCATGTATCTCGAGGTTCGTGAGGCTCGTTGCCACAACGTCTCCCCGCTTGTCGTAAACGGGATAATGAATGACCCCGATGCTTACGTTATTCAGGGAACTCCTCCATGATCTCTCTCATGAACCTGCGGTCCTCCTCGGTAGGCTCGAACCCCTGGAGCAGGTCGGAACGCCTCAGGACCGTTTTCTTTATCGCCTCCTTGCGACGCCACTTCCGTATCTCCTCATGGTTCCCCGACAGGAGGACGGGCGGCACCGAGGAACCCATGAACGTTTCAGGCCTCGTGTACTGCGGGTACTCCAGGAGAGGCTCCCGGAAACTCTCCGCTGATACCGATTCATCATTTCCCAGGACCCCGGGGATGAAACGGCAGACGGCATCGATCACGACAAGCGCCGGGAACTCCCCGCCCGATGTGACGTAGTCCCCCACCGATATCTCCTCATCGACATACTCGAGCACGCGCGCGTCGACGCCCTCGTATCGGCCGCAGATGAGACAAATGTGGGACGACCGGGCGAAGCGCTCGGCCGTGAACTGGTCGAAACTTCTGCCCTGCGGCGAAAGGAGGACGAACCTGGCCCTCCCGTGGACCTCCTTTACGTGCTCTATGGCCCTGAAGATGGGTTCAACCTTCATGACCATCCCCGGCCCACCGCCGTAGGGCGTGTCGTCGCAGGAGCGGTGAGGGTCATCGGCAAAATCGCGTATGTTGATGATATTGAACCCGACAAGGCCCTTGGCGGCCGCCTTGCCGAGTATGCTCTCCTTGAGGGGCGACGCGAATATGCCCGGGAACAATGTGAGGACCGAGAAGATCACGGGATGAGCCCTTCAACGTCCACGCGGACTGTACCGCCGCTCACGTCTATATCGATGATGAATCCTTCCACCATGGGGATCATCAGTTCACTTTCTCCTTCGACGACAAGGATGTCACTGGCACCCGTGTGCATGAGCGACCGGACCTTTCCAAGACGCGACCCCTGCACGGTCGTCACCTCAAGACCGATCAATTGGTACTCGTAATACTCGCCTTCCTCCAACCGCGGAAGGTCTTCCTCCCGGACAAAAAGCTCCTTCCCCACCAGGAATGAGACCTCTTCGACCGTTGAGAACCCCTGGAAGGAAACATAGAACAAGCGTTTCCTGTATCTTGCCCCTTCCGGCTTAAGTTCCAGGAACTCACTGCCTTTAAGGGCAAACAACGAGGTGTAGTCGAGTAATTCTTCCTTCACCTCGTTGTAATAGTGAAACTTGAGCTCACCCCGTATGCCGAATGTCGACACGACACGGCCGACAGGGATCCACTTCATTATTCGATGATCTCGAGGACCGCTCTCTTCTTCACCTTCGTCGAAGCCGCGCTCAGGATCGTCCTCATTGCCCTGGCTGTTCTGCCCTGTTTCCCGATGACCTTCCCGAGGTCATCCTTCGCAACATTGAGCTCAATGACCGACGTCTTCTCGCCTTCGATCTCGGAGACCCTGACCAGATCAGGATTGTCAACTAACGCCTTCGCAATGTACTCGATCAACTCTTTCAACACGATCCACCTCCGTTGGTTTTATGAAAGCTCCTTCAGAACCCCCTCTCTCTTGAACAGACTTTCAACGGTCCTCGTCGGCCGTACACCTTTTTCGTACCACGTTTTGATCTTTTCCTTGTCGAGGCTTATCTCCGCGGGGTTCTTCAGTGGATCGTAGAACCCGACCTTATCGATGAACCTCCCGTCCCTGGGGGAACGCTCATCGGCCACAACAATGCGGTAAAAAGGTTTCTTCTTTGCTCCAAACCTCGACAGTCTAAATTTCACAGCCAAAATCCCACCTCCTATCGTGAGAAAAGTTGTCTCTGGAGGCCCTTCGCGCCTCCTTTCGTGAACTTCTTCAGCATTTTTTTCGTTTCCATGTATTTTCTCAACAGATCGTTCACGTCCTGAACCTGGGTCCCGCTGCCCTTCGAGATGCGCAGCCTTCGGCTGCCGTCTATGATATTGGGACGGGCCCTTTCCTTCGAGGTCATGGAATTGATGATCGCTTCCGTCTTCTTTATGTCCTTTTCGGCCTCAGCGAAGTTGATGGCCCCTTTGAACTTGTTCATGCCGGGGATCATTCCGATGATCGATTCGAGGGAACCCAGTTTCTTCATCTGTCGTATCTGGTCACGGAAATCCTCGAGGGTGAATTCGTCCTTGCGGAACTTCCGCTCCAGCTCCCGGGCCTCTTTCTCGTCGAAGACATCCTGTGCCTTCTCCACAAGGGAAACGACATCCCCCATGCCGAGGATCCGCGACGCCAGTCTGTCGGGGAAAAACGGTTCCAGCGCATCCAGTTTCTCGCCGACACCGATGAACTTGATGGGCTTGCCCGTCACCGCCTTGATGGATATGGCGGCGCCGCCACGGGTATCGCCGTCGAGCTTGGTGAGGATTATTCCGTCCACGCCGAGCTTCTCATTGAAGACCCCGGCTATGCTCACCGCGTCCTGACCGGTCATGGCGTCCAGGACGAGAAGGGTCTCCTTCGGGTTCAAGACTTTTTTCTGTTCGACGAGCTCGTTCACCATGGCGTCGTCGATATGCAGTCGTCCGGCGGTGTCGACGATCACCGTGTCGTAGCCATTCCGCATGGCGTAGATCTTCGCCTCTTTACAGATCGTCACGGGGTCCTTGACAACATCCATGGTGAAGGCCTCAACGTTGATCTGCTTGCCGAGCTTGACGAGCTGCTCGATGGCGGCCGGCCGGTAAACGTCTGAAGGAACGAGAAGGGGCTTGCGTCCCATCTTACGGATATGGATGGCGAGCTTCGCGCACGTCGTCGTCTTGCCCGAGCCCTGCAGGCCGATGAGCATGACGGGAACGGGCGGGGCCGCCGCGATGTCGAGAGGCTTGTTCGCGCTTCCCAGGACTTCGCACAGCTCGTCATAGACGATCTTGACGAACTGCTGGCCGGGCGTGATGCTGGTGAGAACCTCCTCACCCATGGCCTTTTCCCTGACCCTCTCGAGGAAATCCTTGGCAACCTTGAAGTTCACGTCGGCCTCAAGGAGCGCCACCCGCACCTCGCGCAGGGTCTCCTTTATGTTGCTTTCGGTAAGCTTCCCGTATCCTCGAACCTTCTTGAAGGTCGATTCAAATCTTTCCTGTAGTTTCTCAAACATATGATATGGGGTACATTGTAGCCGAAATATCCGGGATAGTCAATGTTAATTAAGAGTTACCCATCGGTAATTACAAGGTATTACAGGCAACAGACCGCTTGAACAGCTTGAACCGTTTGAACGGAACAGCCAAAAAAAAACAGGCAAAGCCCTTATCCATGTCAAGGTCTTCTTCTTTGAACGCTCAAGAGGTTTAAGCGGTTCAAGCGGCTGCAACCGTCTTCTCTTCCTGTCTGTAGTCATCTATCTGTCTCCAGGTATCGAGCGGGGTTTTCGGTGGCGGCCCGTTCCACTGCATCCCGGTTGAAGCCAAGGGCCATGAGGCGCCTTGTCGCGGCCGGCAAGGGCATGGAACCTCCGAGAAGTTTTCCTTCGTCATCCGTGACCGGTCTTCCTTCGTTGGAGCATGGCGATCCCTTCACGGTATCGGAAACCAGAATGATGCGGCCGGGGTCCTTCAGCCTGAAGATGAGTTCGATCGTCTTCAGATCCAGATGATACGGGTCGGCTATGACCTCCACGTAGACATCGGGGCTCATGAGAGCAAAACCGGCTATGCCCGGTTCGCGATGGTGGAAGCCGCGCATGGCGTTGAAGATATGGGTGACGCCCCGGGCACCCGCCCGGAATCCCGCCTCGGCCTCACTCCGGGTAGCGTCCGAATGGCCCATGCTGACGACGACCCCCATTGTCGCCATGTCCCTGATAAGTTCTCTCGCGCCGTCGAGCTCGGGGGCGATGGTGATGACCCTCACGATGTCCTCGAACCCCTCCACGAGTTTCCTCCACGTATCCGCGGTCGCAGGGAGGAAGGATCCCCTGTCAAGGGCGCCCGCCTCAGCCGGATTGAGAAAGGGCCCTTCGAGATGAACACCCGTGATCCGCGCCACCGAAGAGACTCCAAGGCTTTCCCCCTCTTCGCGCTGCATGAGCATGGCCGCCCTGACGGCAAAGATGTCGCGGCGCATTTCCTCGATGGGCGCCGGAAAGATCGTGGGCAGGAACGCCTCCACACCCGCCGATCCCTGCAGCCGTGCCATAGCGAGGATGTCCCCGGGGCTCGCCCCGCGTGTTTCGTATCCACCGAGACCGTGTGTATGCACGTCAATCATGCCCACTCCGAAGCTCTCTTTCGATGGAACCCATGCGGTGGTCATATACGAGACGGATGAGATCGGGAGAATCCATGGGGTCCGTATCCATGCCGAAGAGATGACTCCTGCATGAACAGTCGGAGCACCCGAAACCGGGAACGGACCACCGGGATATACGGCTGAGTCCGGCGGCAAGAACGCACTCTATGTCCTTGTCGGTCCTTATGGCCAGGACCTTGTGGAAAGACGCCTTCTCCCGGAGGTAGTCGATGTGCCAGAAAAGTTTCTTGCGTGTTCTGGCGTGGCGCTCCATTCTCTTTGTGAGCCCTTTTTTCGCCGAACCGGCATAGAGATAATAACCCTTCCTGTAAAGGATGTCTCCCAGACCGCCGGTCCTCAACCGGGTGTCCTCGTCCAGTTTCAGTAGTAGTATGTAGCATCCCCTGTCGCGGCACTCTCTTTCGATCGTGTCCCAGGGGATAGTGAGCTTCCTCACCGCGCCATCGAGGGACAGGTCGGCCCTCCAGTTAAGGGCGAGGGCCTCGACGAGGATGCGGTCCCTGCACCTCGCGAAGGTCCGTGAAAAGAGAAGGTCCGTGTGGTATTCGGGCATGAAGTACCGCGCGTGCGGCCATTGGACGAGAAAGAGCACGCCCGCGGGCATGCCGGACGACGCAAGCCGCATGAGCCCTTCGAGGTGCCGGCTTCCGCGCTCTGTGACCGCGTCGGGGAACATGGCAAGGGTGCGGCCGAAAAGGGTGCAGTTCTTCACCTCCAGCACCATCTCCCGGCCATCCTTCTCAAGGAGAAAATCGAACCTGCTGTCTCCGAACGTTGCCTCCCGCCTGAGGATGCGGGCATCCTCGAGTCCGGGGACAAGACCTCTTTTGAGGAGCGTTTCCGCCGCGTCATTCGCGAGATGGGTGTGAAGGAGGATGGGAATACCTTCCTTCTCCATGGCCACCACCGTGTAAGGCATTTTCACTCCGCCGCGGTTCCTCGCAAGATAGAGCACGCAGCCCGGCAGGAGCAACTCCCAGAGTCTGCCGGGGTTCGGCAGGTAGGCATCGATGGCCCTGCCGTCAAGGTCGCATCGCAGGACAAAACGGTTGGGGCGCGCGAGGAAACGGGCGACCTTTGCGTCTTTCGGGATCATTCGCATGGCACGATTATACCAGATACCCGGAAACCTTGCCCAAGAAATGAAGCGTCCCTTGGCGTCCGCGATGGCACGCGTTACCGGCGCGAACGCGTCCGGAAGGCATGGACCGCTTCGATCCCCAGGGCGACAAGCAGAAGGCCGATGCCCACCGGCATGACAAGGCGTCCGAGGGCGGGCGGCAGGAGCATATCGTTCGTGTAAGGCGAGTACAACCTGTCAACGAGGAGACGAAGGGGGCACGCGAGCTTGAAGGGAAGTATGGCGGCCGCCTCGATGGCGACCGTCACGTAGGCCGCGACAAGCATTCCCGTCTTCCGGCCGGTCGCGTGACAATAGATCATGTAGCACAGACAGTAATAGTTCCACGCCGCAATCGCCGTGTGAACCACCTGGATAAAGAGCAGCATCGACCTCTCACCCTGAACGCAGGTTACCCGGGATGACCTCGGATGTCAACGCCTCTTTCGCGCCGCACCGTCTCCGTTTGGTTTGCTTTTTTCCTCAAAGCGGATTATTGTTTGTCTACATAGCTCAACAAGAGGTGACCAGATGCCGCCACTCGGGTATTCCCGCCGGCTCAGCGCACCGCTCATAGCGGTCGTGTCCATCGCCCTGCTGATTACCGTCCCGTTCCACCAGGCCCTCGCCGCCGGCGCCGACAGGATGGCCGAATGCGCCGCCATAGAGAACGACAGCGCCCGGTTGAAGTGCTACGACACGTTATCGGGCCGGGCACCGGGGAAATCGTCCGTATCACCCGATACTCCTGCAGCCAAAGCCCCACCGGTGACGGGATCTGCGAATGCGGAGAAGATCGAAGATGGATCACCGCCGGCTGAGCAGTCGGTTCTGGCGAAACACTGGGACCTCGATGAGCGAAGCCGGGCAAGACGATTCGTCATCAGGCCCTATCGCTCCAACTATGTCCTCCCCCTCGCGTACAACAATTCTCCCAACATGGACGCAAGCCTCGATCTCGACCCCGAGGCAAGGTCGCAAAACGCCGAGGCCAAGTTCCAGATCAGTTTCAAGGTGAAGCTCTGGGAAGACATTCTCGGGAATGATATGGACCTGTGGTTCGCCTACACCCAGCTTGCATTCTGGCAGATTTACAACAAGCAGTTCTCATCCCCTTTTCGCGAAACGAATTACGAACCCGAACTGCTTCTCAACTTCCGCACCGATTACGACCTTCTGGGTCTGAAAGGAAGGATGATCAACGTTGGGCTCAACCACCAGTCGAACGGCAGATCCCAACCATTGTCGCGCAGTTGGAACCGGGTGGTAGCGACTTTCGGTTTCGAGCGGGACAGGTTCAACCTTCTCGCCAGGACATGGTACAGGATCCCCGAGAATGAAAAGGACGACGACAACCCCGACATCGACAAGTTCATGGGGTATGGGGAACTGTGGGGTTTCTATTACTGGAAGAAACACAGGTTCGCCATGATGGTGCGCAACAACCTGAGGCCTTCCGATAACAGGGGCGCGTTGCAACTGGAGTGGAGCATTCCCCTCATCGAGCGTGTCAACGGCTATCTGCAGTATTTCAACGGCTACGGGGAGAGCCTCATCGATTACGACAAGAGCGTCAACCGTTTCAGCATAGGTTTCATGCTCGTCGACTGGTAGGGGCCAAAGACGTCCGGCCTTCAGGTGTTCAAGGGAAGACATGGTGAGTTTACAGGCATGAGAACAAAGATAGTGCTGGGAAAATGGTCACGGAAACGCATTGACGAAATGCTGGCCGAGGCCTCGAAGGTCGACGACGTGGGCGAGCGGATAGCTTTTCTCTCACGACACTTCCTCGACACACCCTACGGAGAATCCACCCTGGCGGGAGGTCCCGGGACACCGGAAGAGCTTGTCGTCAACCTCGCCGCCCTTGATTGTTTCACGTTCATAGACTACGTCGAGGCGATGCGCATGACATCTTCCTTTGAGGAATTCCTTGAGGTCCTGACAAGGATCCGGTACAGGGACGGGGTTGTCTCCTATGCCGGGCGCAACCATTTCCTCACTGACTGGAAGGAACACAACGGGCTCTTCGTCCGCGATGTCACGGGCCTCATAGGCAGGAGCCGGGCGCGTAAAACCCTGAAGACCCTCAACGTGAGGTCCGACGGAAGTCCATTCCTGGAAGGGATCCCGGCCCGGGTAAGGTCCGTGGAGTACATCCCCTCCCCCATGATCGACGGGGATATGCTGGGCGAATTGCACACTGGCGACTATGCCGGCATCTATACGGATATCGATGGGCTCGACGTATCTCATGTGGGTATAATCATTAAAGAAAAAAGATGGGTATACCTGCGTCACGCCTCGTCGGCGACGGCCTCCCGCAGGGTGGTCGATCAATTGTTCGGGGACTACATCAGAGAAAAACCGGGCGTTGTTGTATTAAGACCCCTCCCGGAATAAACCCCCCTTAAGAGCTTACCGCAGGAAAATGCTGCCTTGAAGATATTATAAAGGGCCCGGCCTGGATACGATCGGACCCCCTTTTTTTGTCTTTTATAGTTTGGTGACGTTGGCCGCCTGCAGTCCTTTCGGACCTTTCACAACGTCGAAGTTGACTTCCTGGCCTTCCGCAAGGGTCTTGAAACCGGAGTCCTGGATTGCCGAGTAGTGGACAAAAACATCCACACCGTCATCCTGCGTAATGAAACCAAAACCTTTGGACTCATTGAACCACTTCACAGTTCCTTTTGCCATCTTACTAAAGCCCTCCTATGTGTTTTTTTGAAGATTACGGAGCTGTGTCACGGGGATGGTCAGGCAAAAAACGCGTTTCATCACTATTGACAGCCACTTCCGAAACTTCGTTGTCAGTATCCCACAGTATCAAAAAGCTGTCAATGAAATTTATGAACAAATTTTAATGGAAAGGATCCCCGAGGAACCGCGCCTACCGGGGGTCTTCCGATCAGGTGGTCTTTCGCGAATCGAGGGCCGTGATCTCTCCTTTCAGATGCAGGACGAGGAAAAGGCCCGGCAAGGCTGCCAGAGTAGTAAAAAGAAAGAAGTTTGCCCACCCTATATAGGTCACTATGTATCCCGACGTCGGAGATATGACAACGCGTCCCAGCACCGCGAGAGACGACAGCAGGGCAAACTGGGTGGCGCTGAAACGCTTGTTGCACAGGGCCATGACGAAGGCGACGAAGGCCGTCGATCCCATGCCCCCGGAAAGGTTCTCAAAGGCGACGGCAACGATTATCGCGGGATAGCTCTTTCCGACGATGGCGAGAACCATGAAGGATAGGTTCGACACCATCTGGAGGATCCCGAAGTACCACAACGATCTGAAAAGCCCCATCTTCACCATGAGGGTCCCTCCGAAGAGGGCCCCCACGATGGTGGCCACAAGACCCATCCCCTTGTTTATCGTCCCCACGTCGGTGGGAGTGAAGTTCACGCCCCGTATGAGGAAGGCCGTTGAAAGCGCGCCCGCGTAAGCATCGCCGAGTTTGTACAGAATAATGAAAAGGATGATCACGACGGCCGCCTTGCGCGAGAAGAAATCCTTGAGGGGTCCCCAGACGGCTTCCTGCATCGTCCGCGGCGGTACGATGTGGTGGTCGGGCTCGCGTCCGACGAAGGCTCCCAGCATCCCGAAGATCATGAAAAGGGCCATGAAGAGATACGTCTTCTGCCAACCGATATGGTCCGACATGATGAGGGCCAGCGCCCCTCCGACAAGCATGGCTATCCTGTATCCGAAAATGAAGACGGCAACACCGATGCCCCGCTCACTCTCGGGCAGGACGTCCGTGCGATAGGCGTCTATGACTATGTCCTGGGAGGCCGAGAAGAAAGCAACCCCCAGCGCGATGAAGGCGAGGACAAGGGGCATGCTGCCCGGAGAGGTCAGGGGCATCGCGGCGATGCCGAGGAGCAGAAGGAACTGCATGGAGACTATCCACCCACGCCGCCTGCCCAGCCACGGCGGAACGAACCTGTCCATGAAGGGTGACCAGAGGAACTTGAGCGTGTACGGAACCCCCACGAGCGAGAAGATGCCTATGGTCTTGATGTCGATGCCCGCCACGGTCAGCCATGCCTGGAGAGTTCCCGCCGTGAGGGGCAAGGGCAGGCCCGAACCGAATCCGAGAAGGATCATCACCGCCATGCGGCGGTTCGTGAACGCCTGCAGGTAGGCAGAATTCCTGATCTTCTCCAGCACACCCGTTTTTACGCCGCCATGGCTCACCGCGCTCTCACAATCCCAGCCGGCCGCTGATCCCGAGCATCGCGGCGATGGACAGTTCGGCGAACTCGTTAAGGGGAATGCCGATGACCTCGCATTCCAGGATGATATCGCGGTTCACGGAAGCCGCGAAGGCCTTTTCCTTCATGCGCTTGACCACGGACTTTGCCTTCACGCTGGCAAGCTTCTTGTCGGGATACACGAGGGTCGTGGCAACGATGAGACCCGTAATCGTCTCGGCCGCGGCAAGGGCGTGCTGAAAGCGGGTCTCGCGCTTCCTGCCCCCCGTTACCGCCTCGTTGTGCATCACAACGGCTTCAACCGTTTCAGGATCGATGCCTTCGGCGGTCAGTATCTTTTGCGCCTCGAGGCAGTGCCGGGAGAGATCGGCGTCGGTGATCTCGATGTCGATATCGTGCAGAAGACCTGCAAGGCCCCATTTCTCGACGTCTTCACCGAAGCGCCCGGCCAGCGACCTCATCACCGCCTCCGCCGCATAGCAGTGGTTGAGCATCCGCTCGTTCTTCACATGCTTCTTCAGCAACTGTTCCGCATCGTGTCTCGTCACCGTGACAGTTCCCCCTTTTCAGCGCCCCTTCTCGACGAGTTCCACAAGAAGCCGGTTGGGAAGAAGGAAAAATGATATCCTCGTCACTCCCGTGCAGGAACGATCGAGGTTCTCGTCGTAAGCACCACAATCGGTCGGCGGCGAGACCATTTTGAACCCCTTCTCCTCCAACTCCTTCGAGGCCTTCGCTATATCGTCCACCTCGAAACACAAATGGTGCAACCCGCCGCCGGTCCTTTTGAGAAAATTGTGGACCGCCGATCTCTCATCCAGCGGCTCGAGCACCTCGAGGTAGACCTCATCCTTTTCCCCCACCGGTACAAATGACGCGTTGACATTCTTGTCATGGTCGGGAACGGGTCTCGTGGCTGCGGGAAAACCTATGCTCCTCAGGGTTTCGACGAACTCGTCGATCCTTTCCACAACAAAACCGATGTGATCGAGCTTCACCGCGGCCAACCTCCGCGGATATATTAACCGACAAAGGCGGGGATTGCCACCCTAAAAACGGCTTGAACTGCTTGAATCACTTGAGCCGTTTGAATCGTTTGAACGGAGGGGGCAGTGACAGGTCAACGGGTTGGAGTGGACTGCAAAATTTGATGGAAGGCAGGGATGGAGACGCCCGGGGGATTCCCCGGGCGTCGCTGCATTGCCCCTTCCGCTACATGCCTGCGCAGCGGGTCTCGACGGCTTTCCCCTGGTCGTCGAAGACCTCCATCTTCAGTATGGGAAATTTGGTCACGTTGAAGTCCTGAACGGCGCATATGGGAAAGTTGTTTCGGTTGAGAAACCAGTCACCCAGCTTTGGCTTCCTGACCTCGCCGGTCACGATGAACCTGATCTCACGTATCATTGCATCAGCCTCCTTTCTTGCGCTGCCTCACGTCTTTTCCTGTGCTCCCTGCCTCGTATCCCCCCGGCAAAGAGCACAGGTTTTTCGAGCCTGGCGTTCGTCTTCTGGTGGTCGCTTTTTGAGATGACCGGGGATGCGTCCATCAAGCCCCTCTTTCCTTATGTTCCTATCTATATATACGAGATGAGAGGCCCGGGAAATGATTAAGGTCACAGTCGGCAAAAAAAGAGAGGGTGGACCGCTTCGCCCACCCTCTTCGTGACGCCTTCCCTGTTGCGGGGTTATGAATTGAGGATCTTCTTCGCCCTTTCGTCGAGGACGTCCGTGATAAAGGGGATTCCCGTCTCCCTCTCGACGTCCCTGTTGGCAGAGAACACATCCTGCCTGCTAATGTCTTTCAGGTTGAACTTCCGCGCGCCCGCCATGAGCTGCTGGAGGCCGGCCGCAAGCTTGTCCGCCAGGGTCCGCATGGCAATGGCACCGAATGGAATGTTCTTCATCTCCGATGCGCCCACCCTCTTCTGGACATCGTAGTAACCCGCAAAGATCTCCTCCACCGAGGAACCGAGTTCCTTCACCGCGGGGGCGAGTTCGTCCCAGTTCCCGTTGACCTTTGCCCTGTTCTGCGGCTTCAGAACGCCTTCGATGTTGGAACCCACGAAACCGGGTATCATGGCGGCCCTGCCCATGCAGATCATCTTCGTGTATGGGGCGCCGAGCGCGAGCGCCTTGAATATGTGGTCCTCACGCGCCAGGCCTCCGGCGAAGGCGAGGTCCACGACCTTCTGCCCCTGTGCCGCTATGATCGTGGCATACTCATACGCCTTGCTGTGTAGCAGAAGCGAGGGCACACCCCAGGATTCCATCATGTTCCACGGGCTCATGCCTGTCCCTCCGCCGGAACCGTCGATGGTGAGCAGGTCGAGCTTCGCATCCGTTGCGAACTTGAGAGACATCGCAAGGGCCTCCATGCCGTAGGAACCGGTCTTGAGTGAGATCCTCCTGTATCCGAGCTTGCGAAGATAGTTGACGGACCTCATGAAGTTCTCCCGCACCTTTTCGGGCGTGGAGAGGTCCGTGTAACCAAGTCTGCTGTGGCGGGCAAAGGATTTGATGGCACCGTGCTTGAAGGCCTCCTGGACCTCGGGAATGGTCGGATCGGGGTCGACGATATAACCCCTGTTCTTGAGGAACAGGGCGTAGTCGAGGCTGTCCACCTGGATCTCACCGCCGATGTCCTTCGCGCCCTGGCCCCATTTCAGTTCGATGATGACCTTGTCGCCGTACTTGTCGATGACGTATTCGGCCACGCCGTTGCGCGTGTCCTCGACGTTCATCTGGACGATGATCGCTCCGTAGCCGTCATAGTATTTCAGGAATGTGTCGATGCGCCTGTCGAGCTCCGGCGCCTTTTCGATCTTGCCGTTGTTGATGACCGCCTCTTTGTCGATACCGACAACGTTCTCTCCGACAACGATCGGAATGCCGACGAGGGCGGCGCCGGTGGCGAAGGAATCCCAGTATTTTGCAGCGATGAAGGTGGAACCGAGGGCGCCTGTCATGATAGGCATTTTCGTCTTTGTGATCACCTTCGACCCGAATTCGGATTCGATGCTGACGTTCGGGAAGATGCAATCGTCCGCCGTGTTCTTGAGTCCCTTCGGCAGGCCTCGAACACCGTAGAGATAACCCTGGATCCTCAGCGCGTTGTAGTTCACGCCGACATGGGTCGTGTTCGCGCTGCCCGCCGTAACGATACCGAAATCTCTCGGGTAGAGGATCTTCCTGCCCTTCAGGCTCGACAGGAACGTTTCGCATCTCCCTTTGCAGTCCGCCCGGCACAGCGTGCACAGCCCCGATTCCGCCGGGTTACCACGGTTCACGGTTCCAATTGCGTCATTCGTCTTGGACCACTCTATCATGTCAACCTCCCTAATGTATTCTCTACGGTAACTTCCTGCCACTTTACCGGCAAGCCATTGCCGCTTAACTTCGGCAAAGAATATCAACACCCGGTTTCCTTGTCAACTAGATTTTTATAATAATTAAGGGGTTCGTTGCGATTGTTCTTGCAAAGGGGTCTTTCATCGGATATCATAACAACACCGGCAAATTTGCCGCTAATAGATTTGGTTTTGCCGCAAAGGAGCAGCGTGACATGGACAGAAAGAGAAAGAAGGACCTCCTGATCCTGGGCATCCTCAGGAATTCCTCCACACCCCTCACAAGTACGAAGATAGCCCAGGAACTTCAGTCTCTCGGGCACGATATCAGCGAAAGGACCGTCAGGCTCTACCTGCAGAGGATGGATACGGAGGGCCTGGCCCGCCAGGCACGCAAGAAGGGCCACGAGATAACAGCCCGGGGAGAGAGCGAGCTCGACTCCTCCCGTATAATCGACCGCGTGGGATTCCTCTCGGCAAAGATTGACCGCATGACCTACCAGATGTCCTTCGACCTCAATACGACATCGGGCAGCGTTGTCATCAACGTGACCATCGTGGACCCTCGTCAGCTGGCGAAGAATGTGGACTACATAACACGAGTGTATGCCGACGGCTATGCGATGGGCCACCTCATGGCCTTCCTGAGCCCGGGGGAGACCCTGGGACATATCAGCATACCCGAAGGAATGATCGGTGTCGGAACGGTATGCTCCATAACCCTCAACGGCGTTCTCCTCAAGCACGGGATCCCCACCGTCTCGCGCTTCGGAGGGCTTCTCGAGATCGAGGACAAGAAGCCGGTCCGTTTCGTGGAGATCATCATGTATGACGGAACGAGCATCGATCCCCTGGAGGTGTTTATCCGCAGCGGGATGACAAACTACATGGGAGCGGTCGACACGGGAAGCGGCAGGATCGGCGCCAGTTTCCGCGAGTTCCCCGCCGAGAGCAGGGACCTCGTCGAACAGCTTGCGGGAAAACTCAAGAGGATAGGCCTCGGGGGCCTTGTCCGCATCGGCCTGCCCGGGCAGCCACTCCTCGACATCCCTGTGAATGAAGGCAGGGTCGGGGCCATCGTGATAGGCGGCCTGAACCCCGTCTCCATTCTCGAAGAAACCGGCGTAAGGGCCTATTCCCGCGCGCTTGCGGGGCTCATCGATTTCACGAGGCTCTTCCGCTACGACGAGATGGAAAGCAGGATAAAGGAATACCTGTAAAGATCAGGTGATGGGTCATAGGTGATGGGTGATAGGCAGGAACAAAAAACAACTCCTTCCCGTGACCGGGATTCTTTTCGGCAATTTTGCCGGTTCGACTCCCGGCATTTTTGCCACACAGCGCCTTCGCGATCCGCACAAAAGAGTTAAGAGACCCTAGTCCGCCCTAATTGGCCCCATCCTTTCTATAACCTATACCTATAACCTATAGCCCATTACCCGTTCTCACTCTACACCACCATCTCCCCTTTCATCACCGTAACCGCCTGGCCGAAGAGATGGACACGGTCACCGGCGAGGCGGACCTTTACCACGCCTCCGCGACGTGATACCTGCCGGGCGATGAGGCTTTCCCTGCCAAGACGCCTGCCCCAGAAGGGCCCCAGGCAGCAATGGGCCGAACCGGTGACGGGATCTTCATTGACGCCAACGGCAGGGGCGAAGAAACGTGACACGAAATCGAACTCATCCGAGGTCGCCCTGCTGGTCACGATCACCCCGCGGACGGGCAGCCCGAGTATCTTGTCATAGTCCGGGGTCAGGCCTCGCACCGTCTCTTCGGAATCCACCTCTATAATATAATCGGAGCGGCTCACGCCCACGTACAACGGGACAGCGCCAAGCGCCTCCGCGATACCCTCCGGGGGAGCGACCTCAACATCGGGGGTCGCTGGAAAATCGAGGCCGACCCATTCCCCGTCCTGTGTGCAGGTCAACACGCCGCTTCGTGTGTGAAAGGTGATCTTCTCATCCCTCGCTGCCAGACCTTCCTGCCACAGGATGTGCGCGCTCGCCAGGGTCCCGTGTCCGCACAGGTCAACCTCTACCATCGGGGTGAACCATCTCAGGCTGTACCCGTCGGCCGCGCGGATAAGGAAAGCCGTTTCCGAAAGGTTCATCTCCGCGGCCACGCGCTGCATCCAGGCATCCACCTTGGGATGGGAGAGAATGCAGACCCCCGCGGGATTGCCGCCGAACGGTTCGGGCGTGAAGGCATCGACGTGAAAGATCTTCATGACACATTCCTCTTTCCGTGAAGTATCGACAGGTTGGTTTGAAGGCCCCTTCGAGATTCTGCACTTCCGAGACCTGGTTGTCAACACTAAAAGGGCCGTACTTATTGACAATTCCCCTTCTTTTGCATATAACTCTATCAGGACTGGCCGCAAGGCACTGAACGTTGCGACAAAGGGGTTTGCGCAATGAAAATGATCACAAGGATCATCATCTCCACCCTTATCATGATGTCGGCATCAAGCATATGCCTTGCCGACCCGCCCGACCCGCCGGCGCCCCAGCAGCCCTCGGGCTACACGGTCTGCCTGCCGGGTTAAGAGATCCAGGGCAGGTTCATATGACGCAGGGAGGCACGCACATCCGGTGAAGAAGCTTGTACTGATCCTGGCAACCATCACGTTTCTCGTCACTTCCGTCAATATCTGCCTCGCAGACAAGGGACGGGATCCGCCCGACCCGCCCGTCGTACCCGTCCCGGAACCGATCGAACGTTCGCTGTCGGTGCCTGCCGAAAAAACACCCGGCGCCATGACCACCGACTCCCCCGGCGCGGCCTCGGGGACTGCATCGGATCGAGGCGATCTCTGAGACAAACGGTTTCCATCAGCGGGACGCAGGGAAATCAGGTTGCCCCCGCCCCCGGACGCCCCCTGACCCCTACCGGAACAGGAATCGGGAACCCCATATCGAGGATACGACCGACACAATGACCAACGACCCGACGAAGCACTCATCTGCCATTTTTCTCGTTATATTCTCTGTTATCGCGTTATCTTTCCTTTATCTATCGCCCGCATTCGCGTCGGCACCCCTGAGCGATGAACAGGAACAGACCGTCAACGAACTCATGAAGGGCTACGGATCGGGAGCAAGCGGCTTCTGGAGCGTTTTCGGGGACATCAAGGAAAAGATCGACGGGCCCGTTCTGGAGAAGATGCTGGACCATGCGGCAGCGAAGCGTGATGCCACCCTCGTCGCCCTCGTACTTGAAAGCGCGCGCATAAGAGGCGACGAGAAGATGCTCACCTCGCTCATGCTTTCCGCGGCGGATCTCCTTCTGTCCATCGGCCGGCACGACGAGGCCCTGAAGCTTTACGACTCCGCCATGCCGCTCGCGCGAAGCCTGGAAGACCCGGTCCTCATGGCAAAAGCCCATGAAGGCAACGGCGACATCGCTTTCTATTCCGGGAACCCGACCAATGCCCTTCTCATGTACAGACGAGCTGCCGATCTCTATGCCAGAGGAAACTCTCTGCCCGGCCAGGGCATCGTCGCACGCAAGATGGGGGATGTGCTGATACAGACGGGAGACAACGGGCAGGCAGCACGGGTCCTCGAAAGGGCCCTTGGCATCCTTAAAGGGGGGGCTGACCCTGTCGAGGAGGGAAACGTGTATCGCAGCCTCGGCAACCTTGCAATGAGGCAGCGCGACCACAAGACGGCCCTGGGTTTTTTTGAGCTGGCCCTGGCGCGATATACGACCGCCGGCGACAAGAAGGGCGAGGCCGACATCTACCGGGGCTTCGGCGAGACAGCCCTCAGGACGGGGGACAGTGAAACGGCCGGCGAGGAGTATTCCAAAGCACTTGCCCTCTACGATACGACGGGGTGCCACGTCGGGCAGGGATACGCCCGCAAGGGTCTGGCCGATATCGCCTTCTTTTCCGGAAAGAACGAAGAGGCCCGCAGACTCTACGACATGGCCCTTGAGAGCTTCACGGCAGCGGGATACCCTTTGGGGCGGGCCGATGTCCTCCGAAGGATGGGCCAGCTCGGTCTGCGCAGGGGCAACATACCAGAGGCCCGCGCATCATACGAAAAAGCCCTTCCCATATACAGGAAGGTCAGGGAACCCGTGGGGCAGGCAGACGTGTACAAGGGGCTCGGCGACATAGGCTATTACGGCAGGAACTTCTCCAGCGCCCTCGAGATGTACGATAAGGCCCTGCCTTACTATGTCCATGCGGGCGAACCCCTGGGGCAGGGCAATGTCCATCGCGCCACGGGAGACGTCTACTTTTACGCCGGTGATTATACGAAGGCCATGGAGTACTACGAGAAGGCCCTCTCCTTCTATATGAAGGCAAATTCCCCGATGGGCCAGGCAAACACCTACCGCACCATGGGCGAGACCTATCTGAGAGTCGGCAAGGCCGACCACGCTCTTGCCATGTTCACGTCCGCAATGGCCCTCTACAAGAAGGTCAACGAACCCATCGGGCAGGGCGATATATACAAGACCCTCGGCGAGATCTACCTCGAGAGGGGCAACAGGATGGGCGCTCTCGACATGTTCCGGGAGGCCCTGAACTACGTCACGGCCGCCCATTCCGTCGTGGACCAGGGACACGCGTACCAAGGCATCGGCGACGTCTTTCTGTCGGCGGGCGACCTCGGGAGGTCTCTCGAGAACTATGACACGGCCCTTGAGCTTTACCGCCGGATGCAGGACAAGGAATCGGAAGCCTTTGTCCTTATCAAGAAGGCCGGTCTCGCAGGCCGCAAGGGGGACGTGAAGGAGGCGACGGGCCTTTTCGAGGCCGGCCTCGGGAAGCTCGAAGAGGTTCGCTCTCAGGCCATGTTCCCCGAAATGAAGAAGAGTTACATGGAAAAGGTCTATGGCCATTACGAGGACGCGGCCATCTTCATGCTTGAGGCCAACGAGAACGAGAAGGCCTTCCGCTCCATCGAAGCGATGAAGGCCCGCGTATTCCTCGACCAGCTCGCGGAGGCGCGAGTCGACCTCGAGAAAGGCATCGACCCGGCCGTAAAGACGGAGCGCAGCACCCTCACGAACGAACTGACGATCGCGGGCAGGAAACTCGGGGAGGAATCCCGAAAGGACGCACCCGACAAGGAGGTCGTGGAGAAACTGAAGAGGGAGTTCTCTCTCATCCAGGAAAGACTCGATGCCCTGAAGAGGGACATCCGGTACAAGAACCCCCTGTATGCCTCGGTCCAGTACCCGGAGCCAGTCGCGGTAAAATTCCTCCAGGAAAAGGTCCTTAAGGAAGGCGAAGTCCTCGCCGAGTACTTCCTCTCGAAGAAGGGGGTCTACTGCCTTGTCGTGAGCAGGAAGGATTTCAACGTGGTGAAGCTCTCCGTGAACCACGAAGACCTCCTGTCCAAAGTAAAGGCGTTCCTCACCAATATCAGGGGTTATCAGCAGAAAGAGCGTTTCCGCGATGCCCTTGCAGAGGACCTGTATGCCATCCTCGTCAAACCTCTCGAGACCTTCCTCGACGGCAAGACGCTCATCGTGGCGCCCCAGGGGATCCTTGCTTATCTCCCCTTTGAGGCCCTTATGACTGAGGAAGATGGGAAGAAGGTATTCATGATCGAGAAGTATCCCGTCACTTATGTCCAGTCGGGAACGGTCCTCTCGGTATTGCGCAGCCAGTACGAACGCGAGGGATCAGCGGGCGGCTTCGTCGGTTTCGGAGACCCCGTTTACGACTACGATGAGTACCTGTCGGAGACCCCTGAAGCGCGGGACAAGAAAGCGGAGAAAAAGAACGGTGCCGTGAGCCACAGCGCCGGAGATGAACCCCCCGCCGTGAGCCCGGGCGCGGCATTCACGAGGAACAGCTATCTCCGTGCCGGAGGCACGCTGACACGGCTTCAGGGGAGCGGGGAGGAGATAGAAGGGATCCGGAAGATATACGAAGAACAGGGCGGCCCTGCCCGTTCATTCCTGAGGATCGAGGCCCGGGAGGAGAACGCCAGGTCTCCCGAGATGGGCCGGTATGCCTTCATTCACTTCTCCACCCACGGCATCCTCGAACCCGGGTTCCAGGCCATAGCGTTGAGCCAGATACCGGGGGACAGGGAAGACGGGTTCCTGACTTTGGGAGAGATCATGAACAGCCGTTTCAACGCCCGTCTCGTGGTCCTGTCGGCCTGTGAGACCGGCCTTGGCGAGTTGAGCTATTCCGAGGGCGTCACGGGGCTCACGAGAGCCGTGATGTACGCCGGCAGCGCCGCGGCGGTCGTAAGCCTCTGGAGCGTCGCCGACGAAGGCACGAGAGACCTGATGATCCGCTTCTATGACGGTCTGGTAAAAAAGAGCATATCAAAGGTCGAAGCCCTAAGGGCCGCGAAGATCGAGCTCCTCAAGGACACGAAAAGGAACGCCTTCACCCACCCCTTCTTCTGGTCGGCGTTCGTGATGTATGGAGAGTGAAAACGGCTTGAATGGCTTGAATGGCTTGAATGGCTTGAATAGCTTGAGAGTTAAAGCCAATAGCTTTTCCGGACGAGGCTCTTCAGCTCCGATAACCTGTTGTTAAGGGCCAAAGACAAGGCTCTCGTTAAAAGAGGCTTCTAACACTCACGCTATTCAAGCGACTCAAGCCGTCTTTACTTATAGATTCCGCACCCGATGTAGACGTCGCCTACTCGCTGGCAGTAGGTGGTCTTTTCCAGGATCTTGCCCGTCACGGGGTTTATCCACTTGTAGTCCACCCAGCCCTTGCCTTTCGTCTTCGCCACCTCGGTGATCTCCTTTATGAAGAACTTGCCGTCCGCGTCCTTCAATTCATGCATCTCCTTGCCGACGAGCTTGGCGTTCTGCCCGTGGGCCTCGGTGACACCCTCCAGGGTGTTCACGAACACGTACAGGTCACCCTTGACGAACCTGCCATGGGGATCGCTCATCTCATTGTAGACCTTCTTCTTGTCGCCGGCGCTCTTGAGATACTCCGCCGCCTTCTCGACAAAGAGCACGACCTCTTCCCTGCCGACGGAGCTTCCCTGCGACTGATCGCGGCTCTGCATCTTGAACTGGTTGGCAAGCTTGTTCAGTTCCACCGACAGGTTGGACAGGTTCGATGAGGCGTCGGCGTTCTCTGCAATGTTCTTCGCCGCCGCGTCCATGATCTTCGATATCTTCTGGATGTTGTTGTTGATCTCGTTCGTTGTCGCGCTCTGCTCTTCCGAGGCCACCGCTATCTGGTTTATCTGCGAGGCCAGCGTATTGATCTGGTTCAGGATCTCCTTGAGGGCGCTGCCCGATTTTGCCGTTTCGTTGTTGCCTATCTCGACCTCTTTGACCCCGCCTTCCATGGAAACGACGGCGTTCTTCATCTCGTTCTGCATCGTCTGTATCGTATCCCCGATCTGCTTCGTCGCGCCTGTCGTCCTTTCCGCCAGCTTGCGGACCTCGTCGGCGACGACGGCGAACCCCCGCCCGTGCTCACCGGCCCGGGCCGCCTCGATGGCGGCATTGAGAGCGAGAAGGTTCGTCTGCTCCGCGATGTCGTTGATGATCCCGGCGATCTCGCCGATCTGGTCGGAGCGCTCCCCCAGTTTGTGGATGATAAGGGCCGACTCCTTGACGCGCTCGTCGATACGGCCCATGCTCCGGATGATCTCCTGGATGATGTTCTCGCCCGTCACGGCCGAATTGTTCGCTATCTCGGAACTCTTCGCCGCGGCGATGCAGTTGTTCGTTATCTCCGTCGCCGTTGCCGACATCTCCTCGCTGGCTGTCGCGACGGAGGTGATCTCCGTCAGGACAACATCGGCGCCACGTGCCATCTGGCTCGCCGTCGCGTCGAGGGTGTTGACGGCGAAGGATATCTGGCTGCTCCTGTCCGCGACCCCGGAGAGAGCATCGCTGAAACGCTCCACAAAGCTGTTGAAGTTCCTGCCCATGACGCCGAATTCTCCGCTCGACGCCTCCTCAAGTCTTTTTGTGAGGTCGCCCTTCGAGAGACCCTCGAAAGACTCCGAGATCTCACCGATAGGTTTACGCACGAGTTGGGCCATGATGTATGCCGACGCCAGGACGATCACCACCGCGGCGGTCATAACAGCGAAAATGACAGGATTCACTGAACCGGGAAAATAGAGATGAAAGACAATGCCGGAGGCGGCGATCAGAACAGCCGCCACAACGGGTGAAACAAACATCTTTTGAGTAATGCTCATGTTGCGCAAAAATTGTTTCACGACGGGACCCTCCCTTTTTTTATTCTCCCTTGCATCTTTATCGAAGAATGTGAAAAAAGGTTAAGGATAAAGGGAAAGGGGGGGGCAGAGGATAGGACGAATAGGAGAATAGGCCCTATCCACCCCTCACCCCGCTCTGCCCCCTGCCCATTGAGACTCTGCCTCCCCTGCCTCACTGTTTCTTGCAGTAAAAGGAAAGCGCGTCCCTTCCCGCCCTCCAGAGGCGCTCGGCCTCGTTGATGTCGATGGAACTCAGGACTACCCTGTCCCTCGGTCTTATCTGGGCCAGCATGTCCATGTCGGCGTCCGCCACCGTGGCCAGTCGGGCGTAGCCGCCGATGGTCCTCTCGGCGAGGGTGATGATGGGATACCCGTCGGGCGGGACCTGGATGGTCCCCGGCAGGAGGCCCTCGGATATGATGCTGCGTTCCGCTTCGTCGCGGAATCTGAGCGGCTCTCCTTCAAGGCGAATACCCGTGCGGTTGAGCCGTGAGGTGGCGTTGAAAAGGACCGTTTCCTTCCGGTTCGCCAGGAACCTGACCGACCTGGGGACGAAATTGTCGGCCTCAGGTCCGGCAATAACCCTGACCAGGTGGGGCTCGCGCATTGAGGGTATCATCGTTTCAGGAACGGTCTGCAGTCCTGCGGGCTCACGGATATCCCGCAATGCCACCATGTCTCCCTTCATAAGCGGCCTGCCGTGAAAACCGCCGAAGTTGCATTCAAGGTTTGTCGTTGAGCTGCCCATTACGGGCTCGACGTCGATGATGCCCGAAAACGCTATGTAGTACCGCAACCCCTCCAAGACCTCCGCGACGCGGAGAATGCTGCCCTCTTTCGCGCGAACGGCGGCCCAGGGACGCAGGGGCTCGTCATCGAGGGTGGCTTTCACCTTCGCTCCCGTGACGGCAAAGCTCATGTCCCGCAGAACGCGCAACCTGAGATCGTTTCCCATGACCTCGAGAAGGGCTGCGTCCTCGGGGATGTCCACGAGATAGCGCGCAATCGCCGAGGCGTGGCGATCGAGCTCCCGGGAGGACGGGACACCTATGTGCCCGTGGCCCTGTCGGCCGCGGTCCACAATGATGGATAGAAAACCGGGACTGAGGACCTCTATCATGCCCGTACGAACCTCACTATATCACCGAAGTTGAGGAGACTGAAAGGCGGATTCAGATGATCGAAGAGCCTTACCATGGTCCTGCCGATGACCCGCCAGCCCGCCGGCGATTCGAAGGGATAGATCCCGGTCTGAAGCTGGGCTATGCCCACCGAACCCTGGGGGACCTTGAGAACGGGGGTCTCCTGCCGAGGAACATAGATCCTTCTGTCGAGCGGGCCCAGATAGGGAAAACCGGGCATGAACCCCAGGGCGTAGACCCGGTACGTAGCCCCCGCGTGGATCTCCACGACATCCTCGGGGGAAAGCCCCGAATAGGAGCAGACAAAATCCATGTCCGGTCCGTAATCGCCGCCGTACCTGACCGGTATCTCCATCCGCCGCACATCGGGAAGAGACATCTCTCGCCAGTCATCCTCCATCTCCCCGAGCAGTTCCGACAGGTCCTCGAAGCCGACACGTTCCCTGTCGTAGCTGATGAGGCAGGACCTGAACGAGGGGATGATCTCGGTGATGCCGGGGATGCGGAGCGAGCTTGTGTAAAGGAAGAAACGCCGCACCGATTCGTGCGTCGCGTCGTCGATCGCCTGCCCGAAGATGATCCTGATGCCCTGTTCACCGAAACGCTCGATATCCATGGATCACACGAAAGAGTAAAGGGGCTTGACCGCCATCCCCTCCCGGGCCGCATGTTCCCGGATCAAAGGAGACGCGGCGATGCTTTCCCGGTTGTCACCGTGGACGCAGAGCGTATCGATCTCAAGCTCGATCCGTCGTCCGTTAACGCTCTCCACACACCCGTCCCGCACCATTGCCACCGCCCGGCGGGCGATCTCTTCGGCATCACTCATGACGGCACCGTCCCGACCCCGCGGCATGAGCGTACCATCGTCCGTGTAGGCCCTGTCAGGAAACGCTTCAAGGGCGACCCGAACACCCAGGGACCGGCAGCGCTCCTTCAGTTCCGCCGAAGCCGGGGAGGCAAGGGTAATGAAAACGAGATCACCGAAGGCCTTCCTCACCGCATCAACAATCTGCAGGAAGACGTTCTCCTCCCCTGACACGCGATTGTACAGGGCGCCATGAAGCTTCACATGCTGAAGGGATACGCCCGCCCGTGAGGTGAAACCCGCGAGTGCCCCGACCTGGTAGACCACCCAATCCGCGACCTCGCCGCCCTGCATATCCATGTGGCGCCTGCCGAACCCCTGGAGGTCGGGATAACCGGGGTGTGCCCCGGCCATGACACCGTATTGCCTGCAAAGCTCCACAGTCCTTCTCATCACTGACGGGTCCGACGCGTGAACACCACAGGCAATGTTGGCGGAGGTCACATGGCGTATGATCTCCGCATCGTTCCCCATCACCCACGCTCCGAAAGACTCCCCCACATCGCAATTCAGATCGAACACGCCACGCATAGTTCCCAATTCTACCAGAAAACCGCCTGCAAAGACAGTCCCCGCTCTCGTTTGTTCGGTGCCCCGATCGTGGGCTGGGAGCGGTGCCTCCCGCTTCAGCGGGAGGCAAAACTGGCCGGATTTTGGAAGGCTCCGAAATCCGGCCGCATCTTTTCTCTGCGATCTCCGCGGTCTCAAGCTAAGCGGGCGGGAGGCAGGGTCTTTTCAGCCTTTACAACACTTCCTGCTTCTGCTAAGTTTTGGGAGCCATGGCGAAAAAGGGTATGGAAACGGCAAAGCGGATGAGCAGGGTCGCGGCTTCCGATAGTGACAGGACCCGGCTTAGGAGGTTCCTTTTCCTCTGGGCGCCCATCATCGTGATCGTCCTTGTCGGCTTCTACGTGGTCGCCCTCGATCCGGCAAAGCCGACGGGCAGGACCATCGAAGCGAGCGTCATCGGGAAGGAGGAGGCTGCCGGCGGACCGTCATCGACCTCAATGTTCAGGGTCCGTTTCGATAATGGGGAGGAGGCGGTCATGTTCATCCCCGAACGACAGGTTCCACCGCCGCCGGGACGGATCCTGGCGGAGGAATACACCACAAGCCTTCTCAGCAAAAGGACCTACAGGTACCTGCGTGCCGTAGGCGCCACGGGGACCCCGGGAACTCCATAGCCACGAGCCCTCGGTTCAGAAGACCATCTCCGCCAACCCTATGCCGGCAAGGAGCACACCGGATATGGCACCGCTCGCATGTCCCAGTCGGCGTAACGCGCGCGAAGCGCCCGCGCTCGTCCCGAGTTGCATTGCCACGAGGTTGGAGAGGAAGGAGGCGACGGTAAGGCCGGCGACGTCGACGCCCAGCATGCCGGCGGCCAGACCTGTCACAAGGTTCGTCATCGTTAGACCCGAGCCGATGAGAAGCGTCTCAACCGCCTTCATCGATCCGCTGCATTGCGGGTGGGTGATAAATGGATTCCTGAAGATGGCCCACACCATGTCCGGAAAGCTCTTGCCCGCGAGGGAGCGGGACCTCTCGACCATGTCCTCTTCGATGGAACCCGGCCGGCGGGGATGACGCATCCAGTCGATGAATACCCAGAGACCCGTGCATATCATTATGGATCCCCCGAGGACGCTTGAAACCCCGGACTCGAGGAACCGGGTCGCCGACGTGCCCGCAAGCATGGAAACCAGGGTACCCGATCCGTTCATGGCTGCTATTACAAGGTTTGATAAGAAGGGGATGCAGACCCCTCTCATCCCGTACGCAACACCCACACCCACGTTATCGAAACTGCTGGAGACCGCGAACGCCAGGATGGACAGCAGGTTCATGTCCCATCGCCCGGTGTGCCACCGGCGACTGCCGGCCGCCTGTCGTTGCGCACGAGTTCATCGAACCGCATCGCCGCTCCCGGGCTCCCTGCACCCTCGCCATGCTTGAAATAGACAAACGCCCTGTTCCAATCCTGGGAGCCTATCTTCTCAAGCCACCGCGACAACCCAGCCTCACTGTAGGCGCCGCGGCGAAGACGCAGATATCCCCAGGGCACCTGTGGGATCATCTCCACGGGATTCTCATCGGAATCGGAAATGCAGAGGGTACATCCGGAGCCGGCGAGGATGTCCGGTATCCGCGGGTGAAGTCCCGACGGACTCCGAAACTCGAAGGCACAGGAAAGCCCGGGAGGGATGAGGTCCACATGGTCCTCGAGGACTGCGGGATCGACGTGGAAGGTCGCCGGGAACTGGAACAGAACGGGGCCGAGGCGAGCGCCCAGCACCGAGAGCATCCTGAAAAGGTGGTCCATCTCCTCCTCCACATCCTTAAGCCCCTTCACGTGGGTTATCACCCGCGGCGCCTTCATGGCGAAGATAAACCCATCGGGGACCTCTTCCGCCCAGGATGTGAGGAGCCTCTCCGTCGGCATACGGTAGAAGGTGTTGTTGACCTCCACGGTTCTGAAACGGGCCGAGTAGTAGCGTAGCATCTCCTTCCCCGTTATACGCGCCGGGTAGAACTCCCCTTTCCATTCGTCGTAACTGAAGCCACTGGTACCCGTAAGGATCTTCATGTTCCGCCACCTCTTTCTTTTGCCTCCCCGGCGGACCGGGTCCCCTCCCGGACCGCCTCACGGGGCTCCTTGTCCTCGCGCATCCTGAGGAACGTCGGCTGTCTCATGAGACCCTCTCTCGTCCAACCGTGAAAAAGGACCTCGCAGACAAGCTCGGGTTCCACCCACGTGACCGGCCGTGTCGTCCTCGGCTCCACCGTGAAAGGGCAGGTCCGGCGGACGAGAGGGTCCAGCTTCCCGCGGATCTCCCTCAATGTTCTTTCACTGAACCCTCCCCCCGTCTGACCTATGTGAACGAGATCGTCTCCTTCATAGACCCCGAGGACGAGGGCCCCGAAGTATTTCCTCGCGCCTGCCGGCTCTGTGAATCCGGCGATCACCGCCTCCTGCGCCATCCGAGTTTTCACCTTGAGCCACCGGGGGCTCCTGGTGCCCGCGTGGTAGGTGCTGTGCCTGTTCTTTGCAACGATCCCCTCGAGCCCTCTTTCCCGGGCGACCTTGAAGAAGAGGACGCCATCCCTCTCGACGTGATCATTGAACCGGATGCCGGGAAGGGACGGCAGAACCTTCTTCAATATTTCCTTTCTCCTGATGAGGGGCAGACCCGTGAGGTCGTGCCCCTGAAAATGGAGGAGATCGAAGACATAGTAGAGAAGATGGCCCTTCCCTGACCTCCTGTAGTCCTGGAGCATCTGGAAATCCGGGCGTCCCTCGTCATCCACAACCACGATCTCTCCGTCGAGAAGGGCATCGAAGGGGATCTTCATCAAGGCATCCCGCACGGGGGCGAACCTTTCGTTCAACGAAAGCATGTTGCGCGAATACAGGGAGACCTTCCCGTCCCTGAGTTCGGCCAGCGCCCTGTACCCATCCCATTTGATCTCGAAGATCCAGTCCTCATCGTCGAAAGGCTCTCTCGAAAGGGCCGCGAGCATGGGTCTCACGTGGCCCGGCATGGGCGCCACGGGGGTGCCGGTGAGATCTTCCTCCTCCATCGCCTCTCCGAGCCGGATCTGCTCCTTCTTTCTGCGGCGCCGGGAACTTCTTTGCTCGCCTTCCGACACATCCTCGAGGCTCCTGTGCGAAACGACGGAGCGACTCTGATCGGCAACATCCCCGCCGACGGCGTGAAGGTCCCTCTTCTTTATGAGAAGCCATGATCTTCCCCCATCCCTGCCGGTCCTCACGAGGGCAAATTCTCCTTTCAGCTTCTCCCCTTCCAGGACGAACTTCAGGTTCCCCTTATCAAGGCCCTCCGCAAGGGCCCTCTCGCTCGCCGTGCCCGAAGCGTCCCCCGGGTGGCGCCAGTAACCCCTGTCCCAGATGATAACGCTCCCCGCGCCGTAATTGCCCTCGGGGATGATGCCTTCGAAATCCTTGTAGTCGAAGGGATGGTCCTCGACCATCACGGCCAGTCTTTTTACGGAAGGATCGAGGGACGGGCCTTTCGGCACGGCCCAGCTCTTGAGGACGCCCCCCATCTCCAGCCTGAGGTCGTAATGGAGACTGCGGGCGGCGTGTTTGTGGACGACAAAGACAAGCCTCCCGGCCCGGGCAGGGGTGTCCGGCCCAGGCTCGGGTGTTCCCGGAAATCTGCGTTTCGATTTGTAGTCCTCGAGTGACATATCAAAAACCGGGCAATGTTTGCCTCAACTCAAGGAGGCCCGAGAAAAGGTCGCCGTCCCTTTCGGCCCTCTGAAGCGCGTCTGAATGGATGAACTGAAACTCACCGGGGTCGGCCTGCCGCGTGAGCCTTTCGATCTCCCCCCATGCAAGGGGAAGGGATACCGTGGGGCTTTCGCGGGCCCGCAGGGAATACACGCAGACTGTCGTATTCGATGGACCGTTCTGGGACCAGTTTATGAAGACTCTGCCCTTTCTTGCGTCCTTCGCCATCACCGAGGTGACCTTTTGGGGATAGCTACGCTCAAGGACCTGCGCGAGGGTCTTCGAGAATCTCCTCGTGTCATCGAAGGTCGTTTCCTCCCGATTGAGGGGAACATAAACGTGGAGGCCCTTCTTGCCGGAAGTCTTCACAAAACATTCAAGCCCCAGGTCTCCGAGGATATCCCTCAGTGCCAGGGCGATGTGTCCGCAATCGATAACATCCGCACCTTCTCCCGGGTCGAGGTCAAAGACCATGGAGTCGGGTATCCCCGGAGTTGACACCCTTGCCAGGGGCACGTGGAGTTCCAGGGAGGCAAGGTTCTCCACCCACATGAGGGTATGGAGCCCGTTGACGAGGCACACCGTCATCTCCTCCCCGCCGGATTGAGGTATGTTTGCCGTTTCGACCCACCCGGGGCGATGAGCGGGACAGCGTTTCTCAAAAAAATGATCGCCCCCGATGCCGTCGGGATAGCGCTTCAGCGTGAGGGCCCTGTCCCTGAGGTGGGGCAGGATGCATGGTGAGATGCGGCGATAGTACTCGAGAACATCGGCCTTCGTGAAACCATACGACGGATAGAGGTCTTTATCCAGGTTGGAAAGGGACACTACTCTTTCGCCGATGCGGGCCGCGATCCTCTTCATCGGACACCTTTAAGCTTGCGCACGCTCTCCTGAAGGACGGCCACCAGGTCGCCGGGGCCCTCCTGCGTATCCTCGAAAGAGGTAGGTGCCTCGACAGGGGCCTCGACCTCCTCCTTCCTTCCGAGAAGGGCCATGATCTTCCTCCTGCGGTCGTCGCGGTACCTGGCGGGATCGAATCTGGCCTCCATCCGGCGGATGGTTCGGGCCATCCGGTCCTTCTCTTCCTCCACCCCGCCCTCTTCTTTTTCTTCGGGCACCGTTTCCGCCGCGGGCACGACCTCATCGCTGTAGTGAAGGGTAACGAGTGAAAGGGCCGCACCCGAAACCCTCAGGAGGACGAGATGTTCCCTCTCGCCAAGAACGAACTTCGCGATGCCGCCCCTGTTCGTCCGGAGCATCACCTGGACGAGAAGTCCGTACGCCTTTTCCCCTCCCCTGCCAGGAGCGAGATAGTAGGGCCGGTCATAATACAGGGGATCAACGTCGCTCACGTCGACAAAGTCCATTATCTCGATGGTGCGGCTGCGCTCGGGCGAAACGGAATCGAGCTCATCTTCGGTCACCTCGATGTACTGTTCCGGTCCCACCTCGTATCCCCGCACGATCTCCCCGGGAGGAACCATCCTGTCCTCGTCCGGGCAGTAGAACGCCCTTATGAGAGGGGAATAGTCCTTTGCGTGAAGCATGCGAAAGGAGATGCGGTCGGGCCGGACGGCCTTCACCAACCGCACCGGTATTGCCACGAGGCTGAAAGTGATCGTTCCCGTCCAGATGGATTGCAGTGCCATGCGGCCTCCCTTCTACCCGTTCTCACACCGCCTTTTTCAGGCTCGCTTCCAGTGTTTCCAGGAGCCTGTCCGGTGGGGTGGCCCTGCGTTGTCTGGGGCGCAGGATGGATATCTTCTCTCCCGCGGCTTTTCTGTCGATCAACTCCCGGAGTTTCTTCTGATGGTCATTTTTGAACTTCTCCGGCTGAAAAGGGGCTGACAGGGCAGTGACCAGATTGACCCCCGCCTCGAGTTCCCTGTCGGACAAGCCGGTCACGGGCAGATCGAGAGATCCCGCGTCTATGACCTCATCCGCATGGCGCAGAGTGATCAGCCTCATGGCTTTCCCCTTTGCCGCCAGGGATCCAAGGTAGGATCGTTTCCTCATGGTCCAGGTACATATACCCTCCATACCCGTTTCTCCGAGTGCTTCGGCGAGGGCCCGGTATCCCCGCAGCATCACGTCGGGCGCCAGATAATAGACCCGGTCGAAGTAAAGCGGGTCTATCTGCCCGCCCCTCACGAAATCATGGATCTCTATCGTCCTGTTGCCCTCCGGCTCAAGGCGCTCCAGTTCATCGTCGTCAACGATGATGTACCTCCCCTCACCCACTTCAAAACCACGGACCTGCTCCTCCCGGGGCACGGGCACCTTTTCATAGGCACACAGCATGTGCTGCCTGAGCCGCACATGATCGCGACTGTGAAGGAGATGAAATTGTATCCGCTGCTCCCTGACCGCGGTGTGCAGCTTTACCGGAACGTCGAAATCGCCGAAATGGATCTGTCCTTTCCAGAGGGCCCGCGATACCATGGGTCCACCTCCCTTATCTAGAACAGATACCCACGAAAGGTCTTTCTGTCAAACTCTCCGGCGCATGCCGGGACACTCGGGACGCGGTATCGGGCCGATCTTCGGCGCACCGAGAAAATCCTTTTTAATTCCGTCACCCACGTTTATAATAAACGGACCGATAATACCGGAGGAACGTACCCGAGGGTGAGCCGCATCTCGAATGAACCTGATCGCCTGACCGAGGCCCCATTGTCGCCGGGCCCGGGGCGGGATTGTCCGAAAGACGACGCCTTCGCGCGGGAAACGGACGACAACCTGGCCGAGAGGAGGCCTGAAGAAGTGCGGTATCGCTTCGCCTTCACCGCCATAACGGGTGAGTATTTCAGGATCTGGATCGTAAACCTCTTCCTCACCGTCATCACCCTGGGGGTGTACGCCGCCTGGGCCAAGGTGCGCAGCCGACGGTACATATGGGCCAATATCAACCTGGCAGGTCACCCCTTCACCTTTCACGGCAGACCGGCGGCGATCCTGAGGGGGAACATGATCATCGCGGCGCTCTTCATCGCCTACGTCTCGATGAAACGGTTCGAGCCCTCCTTCGCCGGCATTCTGTTCATCCTCTTTACCTTCATCTTCCCCTTCCTTGTCTGCAAGTCCCTGCGTTTCAACGCTCACAACACCTCTTACAGGAACATCCGCTTTCACTTTCGCGGCACCCTCAGGGAAAGCTACGAGACGTATCTTCTCTTTGCCGGCATCGTCCCCTTTACCCTCTTCCTCTTCTTCCCGGCCTGGCAGTTCTACAAAAAAAGGTTCTTCCTGGGCAATCTGGCATACGGCACGACGGGAAGCTCCTTCGCCGGACGCAAAGGGCCCTTCTACAAGGCTTACTTCTTCGCCGTGGTCCTGGGGATCATCGTTTTCATCGCTCTGTCCTCCCTTGCCGCCGTCGGCGTCCACCGCCTTACCACGGGTTCCGCCGTAGAGTGGGGACCGCTCAAGGTCATCTATTCCCTCTTCTTCACCTACCTCCTCGGGGCGACCATCCTCTACACCCTTCAGGCGCTCGTCTACTCCATGACGATGAACCACTGCTGGGAGAAGACGCGCCTCGGAGAGGTCCGGTTCGTGAGCACCCTCAAGGCGCGAAGACTCCTTTTTATAAGGATAACCAACATGGCGGCCATCCTCTGCTCGCTGGGCCTTCTCATCCCCTGGGCAAAGATACGCCGCACCCGCTACATCCTTGACAACCTCGCCGTGGTCACCTCCCGCGGCTTCGACGGTTTCGCTTCCCGCGATGCCTCGGATACGACGGCCGTTGGCGATGCCGCTACGGATTTCGTCGGTATAGAGATAGGCCTATGATACGCTTCGACGCTCATTTCTTCGATGGAAGGACATCCCGGGCCCTGCCCGTGACCGTCGATTTCGACGGAGTCACCCTTGCCTTTGGGAACGAGATGGACGGCACCGCGGTGAGAGCATCGATCATCGACTGTTCCATCGACCCTGCCGTCGGCCGGACAAAGCGGTCCATTCGGCTGCCCGGAGGCCCCCTGCTTCAAACATACGACCACAACGCGGTGCGCACGATGGAGCGCAGCCTGGGCGTGAACCGCTCCTCAGGTCTCGTCCACTTCCTCGAGTCCCGCTGGAAGATGGTGGCGGTCTGCATGGTATGTCTCGCCCTCGCCATCTTCGCCCTCGTCTACTACGCCATCCCGCACGCGTCGGTGCGGGTGGCCCGGATCATCCCCCCGGAGGTCATGGCCTCGGCCAGCACGAACACGCTCAAGATCTTCGACGCGCGTTTTCTGGGACCGAGCGGATTGACCGCAGAGCGGCAGGATGAGATCAGGGGCCTTTTCGAAGACGTCGCCCGAAACATCGACCCCGGCGGGGCGACCGGCTACAGGCTGGAATTCCGGACCGGGAAGACGATCGGCGCCAACGCCTTCGCGCTCCCTTCGGGGATCATCATCGTTACGGATGAGCTCGTCTCCCTCTCTGAAAGCGATGACGAACTGGCCGGCATTTTCGCCCACGAGATCGCCCACGTGAAGAACCGACATGCCCTGCGAAGCATTCTGCAGAGCACCGGCGTCTTCTTCCTCATCACACTTCTTTCGGGAGACGTGACATCGATAACCAGCTTTGCCGCTTTCCTTCCCACCTTGCTCATAGAAAGCGGCTACTCGCGGGAATTCGAGAGGGAGGCCGACCAGGCGGCCGCCTCTTTTCTCATCGCGGGGGACAAGGGGACCGTTCCCTTCCGGAAGATGCTGGAGAAGCTCGACGCGAGCCAGCCCGGTGCGCTCAAGCTGGGCGTCTTCTCCGATCATCCCGAAACGGCGAAGCGCATCGAGCATCTGAAAGAACTGCAAAGGTCGGCGGGCGGAGGATCGAGATAGCCGCGGACTCCGCGCATCCTTTGTAAGGCCGCCCCGTTTCTGCTATAATGGTCGGGCATGCCGACCTTACGAGAGGACACCATGAATAAGACGATCCGCCGGTCACTGCCCGTCATCCTCATCCTTCTCCTCTTCACCGTCGTCATCCCGGCCCGCGCGCGGGCGGAAGGAGAGAAGCATTTCCTCTGGCAGGCGAAGACTCAGACGGCCACGGTGTACCTTCTCGGTTCCGTCCACTTCATGAAGAGAGACGCCTATCCCTTGAGCCCGGTGATCGAGAAGGCCTTCGCCGGGTCCGACACCATAGCCGTTGAGGCAAACATCAACGATATAGGACAGGAAACCCTGGCGAAGCTCCGCGCCGAGGGTTTCTACACGGGAAACGACTCCATCGCCAACCACGTGTCGCGCGAGACATACACCTACATCACCGCCGAGGCCGCGCGCCTCGGGTTCCCTGTCGCATCCCTTGACCGGCAGAGACCGTGGTTCCTCGCAATGACGATGTCCTCCATAGAGCTCATGAAGGCCGGTTACAATCCGCATTACGGCATCGACAAGTACTTCCTTACAAGGGCGGCCGGCAGGAAAAAGGTCGTGGAGCTGGAAACCATCGACTACCAGATCGACCTTCTGGCAAGGCTCCCCGACAAGGAGCAGGAGTCTTTTCTCCTCTATGCGCTGAAAGACCTCAGCTCCCTCGTGCAGCAGGTCGACAGACTGATGGCCGCCTGGACAACGGGTGACAGCGACCTGATCGCCGAGCTCCTCGAGAAGTCGGTAGGTGAAGACGAGAGCCTGAAGGTGATCCACCGGAAGATCCTGACGGAACGCAACAGGAACATGGCGAAGAAGATCGCCCTGCACCTTGGATCCTCGGGATGCGTGTTCGTGGTCGTGGGAGCGGCACACCTCGTGGGCGACAAAGGGATAGTGGAGCTTCTGAGAAAAGAGGGGTTCACGGTGGAACAATTATAATAATGAAGGAGCGTCATACATGACACGGATCGTTTTGCTGCGGCATGGGGAAAGCCAGTGGAACCTGGAGAACAGGTTCACGGGCTGGACGGATATCGACCTCTCCGAGAGGGGAGTTGAAGAGGCCCGGCAGGCCGGACGTGCGCTGAGAGAGGCCGGTTTCATCTTCGACGTGGCCTTCACATCGGTGCTGAAGAGGGCCATACGGACCCTCTGGATCGTCCTCGAAGAGCTCGACCGCATGTGGATACCACAGCGCAAATCCTGGAGACTGAACGAACGCCATTACGGGGCCCTGCAGGGCCTCAACAAGGCGGAGACGGCGGTCGAGTACGGAGAAGAACAGGTCCGCCTGTGGCGGCGCAGTTACGATGTGCCCCCTCCCCCCCTTGAGCGACGGGACAAGCGTTTCTGCGGCAACGACCCCCGGTACGACGCCCTTGCCCCGGAAGAGCTGCCCGTCTCCGAAAGCCTGAAAGACACTGCCGCTCGCGTGATGCCCTACTGGGAGGGGACCATCGTCCCCGTTCTCGCGCGGGGCGCCAGGATCATCATATCGGCCCACGGCAACAGCCTGCGCTCTCTCGTCAAGCACCTCGACAACATCCCCGACGAGGACGTCCCCGCCCTTGAGATACCCACGGGCAAACCCCTCGTCTACGAGTTCTCACAGGACCTGAAACCGACGAAACATTATTATCTTTAGAAACGGTGTTAAGTTTTAGGTTTTAGGTTTTAGGTGAAAGAAAAAAAGAAACGGTGTTAAGTTTCAGGTTTTAGGTGAAAGAAAAAAAGTCTTTAACTTAAAACTTAATAACTTAAAACTTAACACGGTCTTTAAATCTCTATCTCCATCCCGTCGTAGGCCAGGTCGATCTGCATCGGGTTTCCGGGGTCGTAGATCTCGAGGTAACGCCTCGTGTCGTTGAGGAAGGTTTCAAGGCCATGGTCATCCACGGT
Organism: Deltaproteobacteria bacterium UBA1386; assembly: GCA_002305765.1. Lineage (GTDB taxonomy): Bacteria > Desulfobacterota > Syntrophorhabdia > Syntrophorhabdales > Syntrophorhabdaceae > Delta-02. The sequence goes on along the minus strand of DBQU01000001.1, from coordinate 64,724 downwards.
GGGTTCGTTGTGAAAGAGGACGAGACGCCTGACTCCCGCCTTCGCCCCCAGTTCGACGGCGACGATGTTGTTGGAATGGCCCCAGTTCTCCTTCACGGAAAAGGCATCGAGTAGTGGGTACTGGGCATCGATGATAACAAGGTCGGCATTCCGGAAGAATTCTATGAACCGGCGCTCGTCGGCAGACCCCTCTTCCAGGTGTTCGCTGTCGGTGGAGTAGACGACGCTTCCGCCCTCGACCTCGAAACGGTAGCCGTAGGAATCGCCGGGATGGTTCTGAGATGCGACCAGCACCTGGAAACCCGCTATCTCGTACTGCCGGCCCGGCTCAAGCCTGCGAAAGCTCAGGTCCGCCTTCACGGGAAGAGGCATATTGGAATATCCCCTCTGGTAGTCGAGGGCAGCCTTCATGTCGGGATGGCCGCCGTAGACCACGATCCTGCTCCCTTCCGAGTAAGCAGGCATAAAGAACGGAAATCCCTGGATATGGTCCCAGTGCAGGTGGGACAGGAAAATGTTGAAGACCCTTTCGCCCGGATCGCCGTCCGGCGCGACGCCAAGCGTGCGCGAAAGGTCCCGGATCCCCGTACCGGCGTCGCAGATCACATGCTCCGTTCCACCCCTTATCTCGACACAGGGCGTGTTCGTGCCATAGTGACCCGCCAGGTGAAAGGGGAGCTCTTTCTCCAGGAACTCCCGGACATCGTCATCGCCTGCCAAATGTCGCCCCGCAAGACTCTTTATGGCCCCGAACACCTTCCGTTTCAGGTCCAGCGTGCTCGCGGCCGCCGGCAGCGACCCCCGCGTCCCCCAGAAATGCACCTTCATCAGGAACCTCCGTCCCGGCCACGATGCGCAGCCCGGAATACCAATACAATAGTCGTGGAGAAGCGAAATTACAAGGACAATCCGGGAAGCTACCGGACCGAAACAGAACTGCAGTCACACCCTCTGAGCGTCACTGCACGGTTCCAACATCGAGCACGGCTCGGATGACCTCCGCCAGGTCCTCCTTCGAAAGGGGCTTCATCACGAACGCCCTGATGCCGGCCTCTTTCGCGATCTCCGGCGATACCGTCGCGCTGTGACCCGTGCAGAGGATGATGGGGATATCCTCCCGTATATCCAGGAAGTGTTTTGCCAGATTGAGACCGGTGAACCCCGGCATGATCTGGTCGGTAATAACGAGATCGAAAGAGGCGGGATCGGACGAGAACACCCTCAACGCCTGGGTACTGTCCGTCACCGCGGTGACCCGGTACCCGAGCGACTCCAGAATATCGTGGGCCAACTCGGCAAGGAGGTCCTCATCGTCTACGAAGAGCACTCTTTCCGTACCGCCGGGAACACCGTGAGCAGCAGGCACTTCCGCTTCCCTCTCCCCGGCAGCCCCCGGCAAAAGGACGCGGAAGGTGGAACCCACCTGCGGCTCGCTCTTGACGCTGACGGTGCCGCCAAGGCTCTTGACGATCCCGTAGACGACGGCAAGGCCCATGCCCGTTCCTTCACCGGGCCTGCGGGTTGTAAAGAAGGGTTCAAAGATCCGCTTCATCACGGCGGGGGTCATGCCGTCTCCCGTGTCGGTCACCACGAGTTCCAGATATCTGCCCGGTTTGATCTCGGAATCCCCGGACGGGAGGGGCGGCGCGAGATCGACCTCGTCCAGGGAGATACGGAGGGTCCCTCCCCTCTTCATCATCGCATGCGCGGCATTGGTGGCAAGGTTCATGAGGATCTGCTGGAGTTCGACGGCGGACGCCTTGACCTGATCCGCGGCTGACTTCACATCGAGAACGATCTCTATGGCGGCCGGGAGAGATGCCCTGAGGAGGTTGCAGGTCTCGTTGATGATGGGAGACAAAGAGACGGGCACTCTCACATGTTCGGTCTTGCGAGAGAAGGTGAGGATCTGTTTCACGAGGTCCCGCCCCCTGAGGGATGCCTTGAGGATCCTTCCGACGTATTCCCGCAGATGGCTGTCCTCGGGGAGGTCCTCCTCCACCATTTCCGTGAACCCGATGATCCCGGCAAGGATATTGTTGAAATCGTGGGCGATCCCTCCCGCCAGAGTGCCGATGGCCTCCATCTTCTGGGATTGTCTGAGGCGCTCTTCAAGGGACCGGCGTTCTTCCGTCTCGCATTTGAGGGACATGTAGGCCTTCTCCAGTTCCGCCGTCCGCGCGAGAACGCGCTCTTCGAGTTCGTCGCGGGCCCTGAGCAACGCCTCCTCGGCGCGCTTGCGGTCGGTGATATCCCGCGAAGTATTTGCGAAGTAAAGGGGCGCGCCGGTCTCGGAGTCGTGGATGACAAAGATCATGGCATAGGTGTGTATGACCTCACCGGTGGTGAGATTGCGGTATTCCAGCTCTCCCTCCCAGGACCCTTTCTCCGTAAGGGCCGGGACCACCTCACTGAGGACCTTGCCCCTGAAAGGCCGATGCACGACCTCGAGGGCACTCATGCCGATCATCTTTTCCGGGGACGATCCAACCATTTTGGCGCCTGTCTCATTGACGTAAATGATCTGCCGGTCAAGCGTGGCAAGGCTTACAAACTCACTGGAGTGGCGCACAACCGCGGCGAGCTTGCTGAGTTCCGCTTCCAGTCGCTTGCGCTCCGATATCTCTATCCCCATACCGCCCACGTATCGTTTGCCCGAGGAATCCTCGAATGGAAAGCGAAAGTTCCACCACCAGGACCGGCTCCCGTCAGGATTGGCCGCCTCTTCGACGACGTCGATGGTTCCCTCCGCGCCGAGAACGGCAAGATCCCTGTCCCGGAACCTTCCGGCCATCTCGGGAGGCCAGAGTTCGAAGTCGGTCTTCCCGTACCAATCCCTCGAACCATCATAGAACCTGTGTTGCAGGGCACGGTTGAGATAGACATGACGCCCTTCCTCATCCTTGAGCCAGGCTATGGCCGGGCCGTTGTCCATAAAGGCCCGGAAAAGATCATGGAAGTCGTACACGTCCGGCGTTCCCGTCTCACCGGGGGTCGCTAAGACCGATGGTCTTTGCTCGCGGGCTTCCTGACCCGTTCTCCCTGTGCCCGGTGTCTTAGCCTTCCGTCCTCGTCCGGCCGCTGGTTTCGGCCCCGGATCGTTCTTTTGCATGGAACACTCCTTCAACGAGTTTGAGACCTCACCGAAATTCACTCCATTTGTGTTTACCTCAACTATACCCCCGTTTCTCTGTCTGCGCAAGAGTTCAAACGTCCATCTCTGGAATTCCATTGGCAAATCAACTATAATGCTAGTCACGGGAGGCGATCATGAACACAGAAACATATGGCAGCGGCACCCCTGTTGTCTTCATCCATGGCGCGGGTGGTTCGGCGTTGTCCTGGCTTGCACAGAAAACATATCTCCAGAGGTCGAACCGCGTAATCCTCGTCGACCTTCCGGGCCACGGTAGATCGGACGGTCCCTCATCGGATTCCATAGACGAGTACGCGCAGGCTGTGGGGGACGCCCTTGAGGCCATCGCCTGCGGCCCGGCCCATATCGCCGGTCATTCCATGGGCGGCGCTGTCGCGATGCGTCTCTCCATGTCCCGGCCATCCCTTGTGAAGGGGCTCGTCCTCATCGGCACCGGGGCGAAGCTCAAGGTCTATCCCGAAATACTGGAGGGCATCCTCAGGGACAAGGCGGCAACGGCCCGGACGATCCTGGATACGGCCTTTTCCGACTCTGTGCCAACATCACTCAAGGACAAAGTGTTCGCGGAATACATGAAGAACGACGCCCTCACCATCTTCAACGATTTCACCGCCTGCAACGCATTCGACCTCATGGGCAGACTCGACGCGATCACGGTCCCGACCCTTGTCATTTGCGGCATGGCCGACCGCTTCACGCCCCCCAAATACTCGCGTTATCTCGCCGGGACCATAGCAGGAGCAAGTCTTGAACTCATCGCCGACGCAGGCCACATGGTCATGATCGAGAAACCGGCCGAGGTGAACGCGGCCATCGACAGATTCGTGAACTCGCGGGAGTAAGGTTCAGGGATAAAGAAGGTTCAAGAGTAGAAAAACAGAACTCCTCTGATACCCCGTTCGACAATCTTTGCGAATTGCGTTGACGGTGGACCGCCTTTCAGTATCCTTCCCTTGAACTCTTGAACTTTTGAACTTTTTTATTGTGCCGTCTTACAAAGTGGAACACCTGTACAAAAAAATGGGACTTTGAAAAAGGGATTTAACGCTTACCCGGGGTTCGGGACCCGTTGCCTGGAACCTGGAACCTGGAACCTGGAACCTGGAACCTGGAACCACCTTTCGGAGACATGAGGTCAAGGAGATGTTTCACCATGTCAAGCCTCTCCGGCACTGTAAGACCGAGATAGAAGGTGCTTCCCATCAAAACACTTATGATCTCCCTGACGAGTATCCTGTCCAGCATATCCACGCTCCCCGATTCTACAGGAGCAATATTCGTGCCAGGATCTTCAAGCATGGACCCGTCCCTTGGAAGCCCCCACTACCATCTGTGCCGTATGCCAACGGATCCCGGCTGCCCGTCCCGGTGACCGGAGAGGGCAGCGTCACAGGCAAGGCAAAAGATCTTCCGCAGGATTCTGAAGGGGCAATCCTTCGACAATGGTCCCCCCCTGTGTTATACTCTTGACGGTTTTGAGGTATTCGATATTACAACCCCTACCCCGGAGAACCCTGTTATGCCTTATGATCTGTGCAGAACCATCATCGACAACATGTCCCGCGTCATCGTCGGCAAGGAAAGGTCCATCGAACTGCTCATGGTGGCGCTTCTGGCCGACGGTCATGTGCTTCTGGAGGACATCCCCGGCGTCGGCAAGACGCTCATCGCGAAATCCCTGGCGAAAAGTATAGGGGCGACCTTTAAAAGGGTCCAGTTCACCCCGGACCTCCTGCCGTCGGACATCACCGGCTTCAATGTCTACGACCAGCAGAAGGGTGAGTTCATCTTCCAGTTCGGGCCGGTCATGACCCATGTGCTCCTGGCGGACGAGATAAACCGCACCATCCCCCGGACACAGTCGAGTCTTCTCGAGAGCATGGAAGAGAGGCAGGTGACCGTCGACGGGAAAACGTACCCCCTCCCCCACCCCTTCTTTGTCATGGCCACACAGAACCCCATCGACCTCGAAGGGACATTCCCGCTGCCGGAGGCCCAGCTCGACCGTTTTCTCCTTCGAGTCCGTCTCGGCTATCCGGGACAGGACGAAGAGGTTGCCATCCTGAAGCGCTTCCAGGAGAACGACCCCCTGCGGGTGCTCGACGCGGTTGCCACGCCCCGGGAGGTCTCCCGGCTGCAGGAGGTCCGAAAAGGCATTCGCGTTTCGGAACCGGTCAGGAAGTACATAACCGATGTGGTCCGCGCCACGCGCGACAACCCCGCGTGTCACCTGGGAGCCAGCCCCCGGGGATCGCTCGGCCTCATGCGCGCGGGGCAGGCGATGGCCATACTGAGGCAGCGGGAATACGTCCTTCCCGACGATATCAAGGAACTGGCCCTCCCCGTCCTCGCCCATCGCCTTATACTCCACGAGGAGGTCCGGCTCCAGGGAAGGTCACAGGAACAGGTCGTCGGCGAAATACTCGAGACCGTGCACGTCCCCACTGAAACGGATTGATGGAAGCGATCAGTCGACGTCCCTCAAGCCTCTTCATAACCCTTCCCGCGCTCGCACTGGGAATGGTGCTTCTCATCACAGCGCTTGTCTACAAGCAAAGGGACCTTTCGATATTAACACTTCTTCTGCTTTGCGCCGCGACAGGCGCGAAACTGTGGACGGCCTTCGGGCGCCGCGGCACACAATGCGCGACCGATGCGGACACCAAGAGGGTCTTTCCGGGAAACCCGATCGAACTCACGCTCACGCTCACGAGCACCACATTCCTTCCCCTCTGGGTCCGAGCCGACATCCCCCTTAACGGCCTTTGTCTCACCTCCAGGAATAGCGAAACACGTCTGACGGGCGAGTCCGGACTGTGGCGCGACACCGGGCGCTTCCGCTGGGATGTGTCTGCCCCGCGCCGCGGGCTCTTCCGTCCGGGACCCGTCGGTCTCACCTGCGGCGACCTCTTCGGGTTCTTCCCGAAGGAAAGCGAGGTGGATGACCCCCTGGAGATCATAGTCTACCCGCGGCTCGTTCCCCTCAAGGCCTTTTCTATCATCCGCAGGGATTTTTTCGGCATCCCCGGGGATATGAGCCCCGTGCGCGATCCCGTCTACATACTCGGCACCCATGACTACCAGCACGGGCGGCCGGCGAGGTTCATACACTGGAAGGCGAGCGCGCGCAGGCACGTCCTGCAGGAAAAGGTCTTTGAGCCCACGGAGCAGGAAAAGGTCCTTTTTGTCGTGGCGGTGGAGGATTTCGCGCTCTCCGGCGCTGCCGATGCCTTCGAGAGAAGCCTCGAGGCGGTGGCCTCCATGGCGGCGCTCTTCGACAGGCAAGGTGTGGCGACAGGGCTCGTGACGGACTCGGCGGTCGAGGGAAAGCACACCTCTTTCAGGTCCGTCCGCCGGGACGCCGGCCATCTTGGATCGCTTCTCGAGATCCTGGCGCGCGTCCGCATGGAGAAAGGACGCGGCCTTGCGGAGGGGCTGCGGGCGATGAGCGCCCTTCCCTTCGGTGTCACCTGCCTGTGTTTCTCCCACCGGATGGATGATTCAACCCGCGCGGTGGAGGAATACCTCAGAAGACGCCGGGTACCCGTCATCCACTACACCTGGGTCCCGCCTTCCGTGGCAGACAGGGGCATTCGCCCGTCAGAGCGCGGCTCCGTCCGCTCCACCCGGGACCTCTTCGCGCACAAAGGGAAAGGCGAGCAATGAAAAGAACCGAAAAAGCGCTTCTCGCCCTGTGCGGCGCAATCCTCGACTTCACATGGCTGTATGCGTGGGCCGCGTTCTCCATGGTGTCGGTGGGAACTGCCCCCGCTGCGCCCTCTGACACCGCGGCCATCTTCACCGCCGCCGCCATGCTCAGCCTCCTCTGTGCGGGAAGAGGATTGAGGATCCTCACCGTCGGGCTTCTTCAGGGCGCAGGGATCGTCCTCGCTGCCCTGTGGACCGTCCGCACCATGAGCGATGCGATGACCCCTCTTTTCGACATCCGGTGGATCACGGGATTCTTCGGGGCACCGCGCAGCGCTATGGAGTGGCTGGGGCTGGGCATCGCTCTCTTCTTCAGCACGGCCCTGTGGCTCGGCGGCGCCTTCTTCGCCGTGAGACCCCGGACCCATGAGAAGATCTGCTCCCGTTTCGACCTTGGCCTCGCGGCCTTCTTCGTCCTCGTCCTCATCAAACTGGCCCTCGCAGCCAAAGGCAACGCCTTCACCGGGGATACGATGACGGGCCCGCTGGCCTTCGTCTTCTTCTTCTTCGGCCTCGTGGCCATAGGGATGACGAGGACAGGCGGCAGGGGAGCGCCGGGCCTCGTTCGGGGCCGGCGCACATTCGGAGTTATCCTGGGATTTATCTGCACTGTCTTTCTCTCCGCGATGGGGCTCGTGGTCTTTTTCCAGCAACCCCTTGCCCGGGCCGCCGGGACCGGTTACGGGCTCCTGAAGGACGGCACGGCAACGGTGGGCGACATCTTCCTGTGGTTCATCAGGCTCCTGTACATGCCGCGGCAGGGAAAGCTCCGTGAGACCCCGGGAGGTTCCGGGCCGAGCACCGCCCATCACTTCTTTGTCTCCGACGGTGCACCGTGGATGGAGATGGTGGGCAGGATACTCGCCTGGCTCTTCGGGACCGTTCTCGGCATCTTCATGCTTGTCGCAACCGCGGCGGCCGTGTTCTACGTGGTCAGGTGGCTTCTTTCCCGGACGGGAAAAAGGACCGGGGCCGGCAGACACGCCTCCTTCTTCCATATGGTCCTTCGGCTTCGGAATATATTCACCCTTCTAGCGGGATGGGTCCGCAGGGTGTTCCGGGGACACAGGACGGCGGCAGACGTCTACAGGGCGTTCGCGGGATGGTCGATCAGAAGCGGCATACGGCGAGGGGAAAGCGAAACGGCATGGGAATTCTCATCACGGCTCTCGGGGATCTTCCCTTCCGTCAAAAACGAGATAGGATGTATCACGGAGGCCTTCAACAGGGAGATCTACGGGCAGACGACCATCACCGGCCCCGAGATGGCCCTCCTCAAGACAAGCCGGAGAAGGCTCGCCAGCCCTTCCCTCTGGCCGGCAAGGCTCAAGGTCCTCGTCACGGGACGGATCACTCCTCGCTGCTGATGCGCTCCATCATGTCCTTGAAGTAGAGCTTCTTCTTCTTGAGCAGCTTTACCTCAAGTTCCTCATCCTCGGTCAGGTAGGGCTTCGCCTGAAGTGTCTGAAGCTTTTCGTCGAGTGACTTGTGAAGAATGCGGGCTTCGTTGTAACGCTCTTCTTTGCTTTTCTTTTCTTCCATAGGCTCATAGTGTAAGTGATAAGGGGCGAGGAGTAAAGGAGAATGTGTTGCTGGTTGCGGGTTGTAAAGACAGATCTCCGATACCGTGTTGTTATGGACGTTTCAGGCCCTGGAAGAGGGGGTTGCGGGAATGTTCCGCGGTCTGCATCATCTCCATCACGTAGGCGGGGCGCAGGCCGTCGCGCCAGCGCGGATACCCTCCGCGCCAGACATAGAGGATAAGGTCCTGAAAACCGGCTCCGTCAAAGAGGTAGCCGCCGATGTTCACTGTGAGACGGCGGTCGTCGCTGACGATGGGAATGGTGCGCTTCCCTGCATAGGGCTTTACCATCTCTTCGATGACGCGGCGGGTCTTAAAACCCTCAGGCTGCTGCCTGAACTTCTCCTCTTCGGCCGGGAAGGGAAACCGCTTGTAAACATCCCCGATGAACCCCGTAAACTCGATGCCGTGAATCGCTCCCATCAGGTTCCCGACGCGGCCCCGGTCAAGGGTGTAGGCATCGAGGTTGACCCTCGCCGGGCCATCCGCCTCGAACGACGCCAGTCCGGAAACGGCCGCCGAGAAGTCATCGGCGAAGAAGAAGTGGACATCGAGGAGCAGCATGTCCGTATCGATATTGAAAAAACCAAACGCTACCTCCCCATGGCTCAAGGAATGAAAGGCAAGGGGCATAGGACCTCCGGGCAAAGATGGTTCAAGAGTTCAATCCAGTATATCATATAACGCCTGGTCAGTTGCTCTTGTCAGTAATTGCATTGAGATGCTCTCTTTTGGTCGTTCCCCTTGAACCTTTGAACACTTGAACTCTTGAACATTCCTTTTCCCCTTGCAAAACATGGTCATCCGCAGGAGAATTAAGGCAGTCAAAAACATCGATCACGAGGACAGGTGGTGAAGGATGATGGACCCTTATATCAATAACGACCTCAAGGACGTCGAGAGCGCGGTGAGCGAATTCTGTGCGAAGGAACTCGATCAGGACCACCTCCACAAACTCGAGGATGAGCACAGGTACCCCAGGGAACTCTACGAGAAGATCGGGAACCTGGGGTTCATAGGAGTCGGTTTCGCCGAGGACATCGGCGGTTCGGGATACGGGGCGCTCGGCCACGTCATGGCCGTGAAGGAGTTGTGCCGGTGCCTGCCAGGCATGGGGATGGCCCTGAGCCTCGGATACATCCCCGGGTTCGTCGTCGATATTTACGGCAGCGACGAGCAGCGGGAAAAGTACGTGCGGCCCATGATAGAGGGGAGGTACGTCTCCGCCATAAGCGTCACAGAGCCCGACAGCGGAAGCGACCTCATGAGCCTCAAGACACGGATGGAGGACAGGGGAGACCGCTATGTGGTGAACGGCTCGAAGGTCTTCACGACGAACGCGGGGTACGCCGACTTCTACGCCCTCCTCGCGAAGGACGAGGACCGTCAGAGCATAATGATCATCGACAGGGAACTTATCGAGAAGAACGGTCCCGGCCGGTTCGAGATCAACGACCTCGGCAGGAAGATGGGCATCAACACCACCACGTCGGGAGAACTCGTCTTCAACGATTTCGAGATCCCGAAAAACAACGTCCTCGGCCAGCGCGGCAAGGGCTTGAGGATGGTCCTCGACGGGTTCGAACTGGGCAGGATAGTTATAGCCGCCCAGGCCTTCGGGGCCATGCTCTACGGCTACGAGAAGACCGTCGGCTACGCGAAGAAACGCAAGCAGTTCGGCCAGTCCATAATCCGTTTTCAGTCCGTCGAGCACGACCTCGTGGACATGTACGTGGAGATCGAAAAGTGCCGCAACCTCCTGTACAAGGCCGCCTGGCTCTACGACAACAAGGACCCGGAATCGAAGAAGTACTCCTCCCTCGTGAAGCTGGCGATACCGGAATGCGCCATAAAGGTCCTCAACAGGACCATCGACATCCTGGGAGGCTACGGCTACATGCGCGACCAGGGCCTCGAGGGCGCCCTGAGGGACATACGGATAACATCGATCTACGAAGGGACGAGCAACATACAGAAGAACACACTGTCGAGAATGATCTTCTAAAGGACGGTTCAAGGGTTCAAGGGTAAGACCGCGAAGGGAGGTCGGCTGTCAACACAATTCGCACACCGGCCGAAGGCACCGGTGTCCTGTTTGTCTTTTACTCTTGAACCCTTGAACCTTCTTCATCTCTACAGTTCGTTCAGCCGCTGTTCGAACTCCCGTGCCAGGGCGTCGTGTTCCAGGGTGAGGACCTCGAGTTCGTCGAAGAGGCCGTCTATCCGCTGTCTGGCTTCGTGGATGGACATCGAGAGGGATATGATGGCCTTGCCGTCGCCCTTCTGTGAGGCCGCGATGAGGGCCTCGTTATCGCGGGCGAGCTGCCTCTCTGTTTCGGTGATGGCGGACTCGATGTCGTTGATGCGCGTCTTCACGGGCGTCATGGCGCGGGAACGCTCGTTGACGATGTCGGCCTTGAGCCTTTTCGATTCTCTTCTGATGGCGCTCTTCGCCGGGGCCGCGACGCCCTCGCTCTCCCCTGCCCTGCCCTCGGCCTCGTCCTCCCAGCCGACGCGGGAGAGGAAGTCCTCGTAGCTGCCGTCGAAGATGCCGACCCTGTTCCCGTCGAAGACGATGAGCCGCTCCGCGACGGCGTCGAGGATCATCTCGCTGTGGGTCACGATCATCACCGCGCCGTCGAATTCGTTGATGGCCTCGATGAGGGAGTCGATGGACTCCATGTCGAGATGGTTTGTGGGCTCGTCAAGAAGCAGGAGGTTCGCCGGGGCGGCGAGGAGCTTGCCCAGGAGCACCCTGCTCCTCTCGCCCCCGGAGAGCACACCTATCTTCTTGAGGGCCTTGTCCCCATCAAAGAGCATGGCGCCGCAGATACCCCTGACGGCCGTCTTGCCCCGGCCGGGTTCCACGCTCCATATCTCGTCCTCGATGGTCACCTCCGGGTCGAGGCGGTCGATGTTCATCTGCCCGAAATAGCCGATCTTCAGGTTCTGACTGTATGTGATCGTACCCGAGCGGGGCGTGAACTCCCCGGCAAGGATGTTAAGAAGCGTCGTCTTGCCCTTCCCGTTCTTCCCGATGATCCCGATGCGATCGCGTTTTCTGACGGCTATGGTGAGGTCACTGATGAGCTCCGGCCCCGACGGGTCGTAGGAAAAACCCACATTGTCCGCCTCGAGGAGCCATCTGCCGGGGAACGGGGCGGCATTGAAGGAGAACTCGAGGTTCTCGAGGGTGGCAAGCTTCTCCATCCTCTCCTTCTTCTGGAGCTGGCGGACCCTGGACTGCACGGACCTCGCCCGCGTGGCCTGGGCGCGGAAGCGGTTGATGAAAAGTTCTATCTCTTTCCGCTTCTTCTCTTCGTTGACGCGGGTCTGCTCGTAGACCTCCTCTTCCTCGATGATCTGCTCGTATAGCTTGTGGGTCGTCCCCGCGATCTTGCGCATCCTCATACGGTGGATGGCCATGGTGTGGGTCGTCACGGAGTCCATGAAATCCCTGTCGTGGGTGATGAGGACCATCTCGCCCTTCCACCCTTTCAGGAACTGCGTGAGCCAGCGTATCGAGACGATATCGAGATAGTTCGTCGGTTCGTCGAGAAGGAGCATCATCGGCCGGGCGATGAGGATCTTCGCCAGGTTGAGGCGCACCTGGAAACCGCCGCTCAGTTTCTCCGGGTCCGAAGAGAACTCGTCCTCGGTGAAGCCGAGCCCGGCGAGCACCGTCTTCGCCTTGTACGTCTCGTCGCGGCCGTCGTCGCTCACGGGAAGGTTGAGGCACGCCTCGGCGAGGACGGACCTTTCGCTGAAAGAGATGTGCTGGGAGAGATGGCGGATGGTGTAGCCCCGGGGGATATGGATCTCCCCCGAATCGGGCGTCTCTTCCCCGAGTATCATCCTGAAGAGCGTCGTCTTCCCCGTCCCGTTCCGCCCCACGAGCCCGAGGCGCTCCCCCGGCCCGACGGTAAAGCTCGCCCCGTCGAAGAGTGTCTGGGTCCCGTAGGCCTTGGAAAGGTTATTGACGATAAGCATGGCAGCGCCCGCAAAGCGCTCTATATTAACCCAACAGAAGGGATGGTTGCAACAGCTTGAACAGCTTGAACGCTCGAACGGAAGACATCTGAGACCGCAGACTGTTCGAACCGCCCGAGACCGCCGCAGAAACGGCAAAAGGATTCTTCCTCCCTTTCGCGCTCAAGCGGTTCAAGCGGTTTCTACGGGTTTTCTTCCATCTCCCATATGCCGCAGGGACAGACGCCGGCGCAGATACCGCAGCCTATGCAGAGGCTGTCGTCGACGACGTACTCGTAGCTGCCGTCCTTACGTTCCACGCGTGATATGGCACCGTAATGGCACGCAATCTCACACATGTGACAGTCGCGGCATACGGCGCACGACAGGCAGCGGTTCGCCTCGGCGCCAAGTTCGACGGGACTGGCCTTGCATGCCTCATAGTAGGCGGTCTTTATCCGCTCGAAGGGGATGACCGGCCTCGGTTCGGTCCTGTAGAAAGGCCTCCCGGTGAGCAGGGCGTCGACGGCAAAAGACGCCCGTCTTCCGTGGCCGATGGCGTGAGTCACGAGTCCAGGGCTCACGGCGTCACCGATGGCGAAGATCTTCGGGTCCGTCGTGTGGCCCGCCTCGTCGGCCTCTATCCAGCCGTCCTTCTTCACGTGGACACCCTCGGGGAGAAAATCCGTCAATGGCGTGTCCCCGATGGAAACGACAACCTGATCGGCCTCGATGGATGTCCTGTCCGTGAAGGTGACCTTGCCTTTCTTCACCGACCAGGACGAAACGAACCGGGGCCAGAGGACCTTCGTCCCCAACGATTCGGCTATCTCCCGCTCCTTTCCGAAGGCGGCCGGTCTCTGGATATCGACGGCGGTGACCGCGGCGGCGCCGAGACGGAACGCCTCGGCTGCAACGTCCATGCCCACGTTCCCCGCGCCGATGACGACGACCTTCTTGCCTGCGAGGTCAGGCGCTTCCTCCGTGTTCGCCCGGCGGAGGAAATCGTAGGCGGGCACCATGTCCGACACGCCCTTCATGTCCGGCACGCGGGGCTTGTGGGCGCCGCAGGCGACGACGACGGCGTCGTGGCCGGCATATATCTCATCAAATCTCCCCCTGTCCACCCTGACACCGGTATGGACCTTGATCCCCATCTTTTTGAAGCGGCCGAGTTCCGTGGTCAGGACGCGGCGGGGCAACCTCTGCTTCGGAATGAAGTACTCCAGTTTGCCTCCGATCCTGTCCTCGGCCTCGTAGAGGTCGACGCTGTGCCCTCGAAGAGAGAGTTGCCATGCCGCCGACAACCCGCCCGCGCCGGCACCGATGACGGCGACCTTTCTGCCCGTCGGCTTGTCTCGCTGCGGCAGGGGCAGCTCGAGGCTTGCCTTGCCGAACTCCTCCGTGTCGAGAGGCCGATCAACGAGGGCACGCGTGCACCCCTGCATGCACAGGTGGGCGCAAACCTCTCCGCAGACGCTGGCCGGCAGGGGGCTGTACCTGAGGACCAGCTCCAGGGCCTCGCTCAGCTTTCCTTCGCGGATGAGGCGCGTGCGCTGCCACGTCGGGATCCCGCTGGGGCAGGTGTATTCACAGGGCGGAGCGTACTTTCCGTTGTTCCATGACGGACGGAAGCGCCTGTCCTGCCCCGTTGTTATGTACGGAAGGACCGTACGCGGATGGTCTATATACTCGGCGAATATTCCTCCCGCGCCAACTCCCGCCTCCCACACCGCCTTGCGGAACTCGCCGGGGGACATGGTGAAGGGCCTCGTCTTTTCCCTTTCCCTCGCCGTGAAGGGAATGAGCTTTCTCCAGGCGCCGGCGTCCTTCGTCAGCTCCCTGTAATGTTCCTCGCGTTCTATCGCCCTCAGGAAGGGTCTCATGTTCGTCTTGAGCCACTGCCAGTCCTGGGGCGTAAGCTCGAGGAGCCTCACATCGGACTCGCTGTAGCCCTCGATGGGCCCGCGGAAATAGACGACCCCGCCGACCATTCCCACGCAGGGGCGATAGCCGATGATATTGTTCCTGCTGCGGGGTTCGACGCCGCAGATGACGGCGATGCCGCCGGCCTTGAACTCCGCGAAGGTGTCGCCCACATCGCGAAAGTACCAGGACTGGGGCGGGTCGTGCTTGGGGTTGTGCTTCGTCATCGTGTCGCAGCGGGCCCCGCCGGAGCCCTGCACATAGAGCTTGCCCTGCGCGGCGGCGTTGTGCGCGCCGTTGCCCGCATCCCCGAGGACCGTGATCTCGGCGCCGCAGTTGAGCCATCCCACGTCATCCGATACGCTGCCCCTGACGACGATCGTCGTTCCGGATATCCCCATCCCGCCGAGCCGCTGGCCCACGGGCCCTTCGACGGTGATCGTCACCGGTTCGGGGAACCCCCACAGGCGGCCGCCGATACCGTGCTGCCCATTGGCCACGACGTGTATCTCCGTCGAACCCTCTCGGATGGCCTCGCGGATCTCCTCATCGAGCACTCTCGAATTCGTGCGCTGCTCGTTCCTGTTGCCTTCGATAACCTTTGCCATGGCCCTATCCTCGTTCTCTCGTCCTGCTCCCGGTGTCAGCAGACATAGCCTATCTGCAGACGCTGCGCTATATCGGCGTCGTCCGCGCACAGGGCGTCGGACATGCCGATGGGCAGTTCCGTGCTCCTGCCCAGCGGGGCGAAGATCTTTTTCAATTCCACGTCGAGGGCCCTGAAGACCTCAACGACCCTTTCCGCCACCTTCTCCGGGTCCAGCCTGCGGTACAGCCTCGGGTCCTGGGTGGTGATGCCCCGCGGGCATTTACCAATGTTGCAGACATTGCACCTGTTCATCTCGTCTCCGAAGCACCCGGCGGCGGCCTGCATCATGTATTTTCCCACGGACACGGCCGACGCCCCGAGCATGATGAGCGCCGCCGCGTTGGCAGCAAGACCGCCCTTCTTGCCCACACCGCCGGCGGCGATAAGCGGCAGCTCGTTCTGTCTTCCCTGCCGGGCAAGGTCGAGATAACAATCACGGATGTTCGACGCGATGGGGTGCCCCATTTTGTCGAGTGAAACGTTGTACGCGGCACCGGTACCCCCTTCCTCGCCGTCTATGGAGAGCCCGCCGGCGTAAGGGTTGCGCAGCAGGTTGTTGAGCACCGCCCGGGCGGTCCTCGTCCCCGATATCTTGGGGAACACGGGCACCCTGAACCCGAAGGCCATGGACATCGCCTGGATCATCTTCGCCACGGACTCCTCGATGGAATACTTCGTCTGGTGCGTCGGGGGGGATGGCAGGTCCACGCCCTGCGGCACACCCCGTATCTCCGATATGAGCTTCGTCACCTTCTCCGCCATGAGGAGCCCGCCGTCACCGGGCTTCGCCCCCTGGCCGTACTTGATCTCTATCGCGCAGGGATCGTCGGCCATGTCCGGGATGGCCCGGATGATCTCGTCCCATCCGAAGTAGCCCGAGGCTATCTGGAGGATGAAGTACTTGATGAATCTCGACTTGAGGAGCCTCGGCGGGATGCCGCCCTCACCGGACGCCATGACGACGGGCATGCGGTCGACCTCGTTAAGGTACGCGACCCCCATCGCCAGCCCTTCCCACATAGTTGGCGACAGGGCGCCGACGGACATGCTGCCGATCATGACGGGGTAAATCTCGCGCACGGGCGGGACGAACCGGGAATTCCCGCTCATAAGCTCCAGCTTTCCTTCCTTTACCCTGAAGGGCATCTCTTCGGGAGGCAGAATGCGCCCGAGATAGGTGCGTATCCTGAACTCGTGGCGGCCGGCATCGAGCGCCGGGTCCGTGAGCATCGATATACGGGTGAACTTCAGGTGGTCCAGCGTCGATTCCCGGGGGTCGTTCCGCCTGCCGCCCCTGCGGTACGGGTGTCCTCCCGGGTTCTTGTGGAAGAGGAACTTGTGCTGGGGGTTGAAAACGGGTTCTATGGCATCGTTGGGGCACACGAGGGTGCAGCTGCCGCAACCCGTGCAGTAGCGCTCTATGTCCGTGGTCTGCCTGACCACCACAACCGTTTTCCGCGTGACCTTCGGAGAAGGAGATGCGTCTTCGGAGCTTATCTCGCGCCTCACCATCACCGAGGGCTCGATGGCGTGCATGGGACAGACGGCGGTGCACCGGCCGCATCTCTTGCACCTGTCCTCGCGCCACGTGACGATATAGGGAAGGTCCTTCACTGTCAGTTCATGATTGTGGTCCAGCCGTACAGCTGATTCCATACCCGCACCTCCTGCGCTCCCGGTGAAACGATGACCATGTCATATTTCATGGGGAAGATACCTTTGGCACTCTCTCTTTCGGGAACCATGCTTTCGAGCCCGCACTCCTCCGACACTAGTCCTACCCTGCCCCTAACGCCGCCCACAACCCCGGGGCGGAGCTTCTTCGCGTCGTGGACCATGAAACAGGAGCCGTCGGGAGTGAACCCGATGATGACGTTGGGCCCGTCGATGCACAGGGGCCGAAGGGCCACCCGCATGAGCGAGAGCACCTCGCTGTCCTCACGCCTTGCGAGGTCGTCCTCGCCGAGGGGAGTGATAACGTCCTTGTAATAGTGCAGGGGATAGCCGAGCTTCTTCACCGCGTAGTGGAGGATGTGCGTGAAGACCTCGCTGTCGCTGTCGTATCCCGAATACCCCGCGAACCCCCTGCTGGCGAGAAACTCCCTGATGGGCACGAAGGCCGTGTTCTCGCCGTTCGTCATGGAACCGAAACCCTGAACGAAGAAGGGGTGGCAGGCATAGAGATTAATGTCGTAATTCGTGTTCTGCCGTCCCTGGGCAAAGATGATCTTCGCCTTCAGACGGGAATCGGTGAGGCCGAAGAATTCCCCCAGCTGCAGGGGATCTCCCACTTCCTTGATGGTGACGATGTCCGGGTAGAAAGAAAAGACCGTTATGGAACCGTTCTCCTCCCCCATCCTGCGAAGGGTAAGCCGCGTCTGGAGAAGAAGCTCCTCCTTCTCCTCCTGGCTCCGGTCCTCGTACTCCTCGGGGTAGTCGTAGACCTTGGCGAAGTAGTGGTCCCTGCGCTTTATGCCCTTTACCGGCTTCAGCGCGGGCCGCCACTGGTGTTTCAGCCGGAACCCGGCATGGAAGAGATACTCCTCGAGGGTGTAGAGCCCGTCTTTGGAGCAGATCCCCGAAAGCACCGGGTAGTCGAAGAACTCTGCAAGCTCTCCACCCAGGTTCTTGAGGATAAGCCCCATCCCCGAGCCGTCGTGGCCCTCATGCATCGTCTCCAGGGCTCCGATGCATTCCATGGGGTTTAAGTATTCATTCGATGTGATCGCAGCCAGGCGACACATGACAGCCTCCTTTCCGGTATTCTCTCAAAGCGTCTTCCCAGGATCTACCTCAGGCGGTGGGTTTAGTACCGGGACATGTCCCGCGGAGAGAAACTCAACACGCGATCCTATACACTCAAAACGCTTGAGCATCGGGGATAATTGTATCGCTGAAGGGGAGGATACGTCAACGGCTTACGCGCCGGGGAAGGCCCATGAAACGAATAATGACCAATGATCAAATTCCAATGACCAATGAAAAAGGCAATAACCAATTGAACAAAGAAAAGGGCGGAACGGACCGCCCGTATCATTTTGGTTTATTGATCATTGTCTGTTTATCTGGTTATTGGAATCTGGTCATTGGTCATTATCCTCTCCCAACGGGTGCTCTGGAGCGTCAGCGTGGCCGTGGCCGCGAATCTGATTTGAACAGGCACGGCTCTATACCCTGTGGTCTTCCCGTATCAGGACTCTCGGGCCACCGGAGAGGCTGGAATTCCAGTTCTTGGGCGGTTCCATCTCCGCGAGCCTTTCGAGCTGGCCTATGTCCTTGAGCCTGCGGTAGATGAGCTGCCACGCGCAGGGCCTGTCGGGACGCACCTCGCACCTGTCCTCCCGGGAGCCTCCGCAGGGCCCGTTGAGCACACGTTTCGCGCAGCGGGTGACGGGGCATATGCCGCCGTACTTGTGCAGGACGCAGGAACCGCAGGCGGCGCATTTCTCCGTCCACACCCCGCGTTCTTCCAGGATGCCGAGGAAGGTCGTGTTCAGTCCGGCATACACGGGCTTTGTCGGGAAACGTTCGGCGATGGCCTGCACCCCGGCGCCGCACGCCGTCGAGAGCACGGCATCGGCCTTCTCGATGGCCTCCGCGGCCTGCTCGATGAAGATGTTGTCGCACTGCCGCTCGATGGTGAGTTCGCTGATGGTGAAGTCGAGGTCCTGGGCACGGGAGGCAATACGCAGCGCCGACGATATGATGCTGACCTCGCGTTCACCGCCGGAGAGGCACACGGTAACGCAGGTACCGCAGCCAAGCACCAGTATGTTCCTGTGGGGCCTTAAGATCTCGACGAGTTCAGTGATGGTCTTTCTTTCGGCGACTATCATTGTATTGCTCCTGTCTGTTCCTGGTTTGTATTTCTTCTAATCGTCCTCTTCACAGGGGAAGGACCAAGCTTTTTGACGGTTTCCACCATCTCGCGGACACATTCGGCGAACTTCTGGGAACTCGCCGCGCTCACATTGACCATGCGCAGGCGGTCGGGCTCGAGGCCAGCCTCTTTGAGCAGTTGCCTCGCGGTATTCACCCGGCCCTTCGCCAGGTAATTGCCTTCCTTGAAGTGACAGCTCCCTTCCTCACATCCGGCGACGAGCACGCCGTCGGCACCGGCCTCCAAGGCCCTGAGGAAAAAATTGACCTCCAGCCTGCCCGTGCACGGCGAGCGGACTATGCGGATATTGGGCGGATACTGCAGGCGCCCGGAACCGGCAAGGTCTGCCGCTGCGTAGGCGCAATAGTGGCAGCAAAAGGCCACGATCACGGGTTCGGAATTATTTGCGTTCATAACCATTTTCCCTCTCTCGCTGCCTCTTCGGCAGTGCTCCTGTCCTCACACTATCCTGCCGCCAGAAGTGCCTCCAGCATGCTCTCAAACTGGGCGGACTCGAAATTTCTGAGCTGTATGGCCTCGGCCGGACATTCCGAGGCGCATATGCCGCAGCCCATGCAGGCCGCGGCGGCGATCTCGGCCTTGCCGTTCACGTTCACATAGGGGGCGTGGTAGGGGCAGGCCCTCACGCAGGTCATGCAGGAGATGCACTTCTCCTGGTCCACGCTGGAGATCTGGCCGCCCACCTCCAGCCTGACCTTGGACAGGATGGTGGCGGCCCGGGAGGCGACCGCCCGTGCCTGGGAGATGTTCTCGTCTGACATCTTGGGCGAATGGGCGAGGCCGCACAGGAATATGCCCTCCGTGGCGAACTCGACGGGCCTCAGTTTCAGGTGGGCCTCCACATAGAACCCGTCGGCGTTGAGCGGCACCTTGAGCATGTCCGCCAGCTTGCGGTTGTCCCTCGGGGCGTCGACACCCGTGGAGAGAACAATGACATCGGCCTCGATCTCCACCGTCTCCGGGAAGTCGGGGCTCCTCAGTGTCACCAGGTCGTGGCTGTCGGAAATGACGGGCGGCTCTTCATGTTCGTACCGCATGAAGATGACGCCAGCCTCGCGGGCCTGTTTGTAGTATTTTTCCCTGAACCCGTAGGTACGGATATCGCGGTACAGGACGATGACGTTCACGTCGGGATTGAGCTCTTTCACCTTCAGGGCGTTCTTGACCGCCATGGAGCAGCAGATGCGGCTGCAGTAGGACCTCTCGTCGTTGCGTGACCCGGCGCACTGTATCATGACGATGTTGCGGTTGGCGCAAGAAAAGGTGCCAGCGTGGAGCGCCGTCTCCAACTCTGATTGAGTGATGACGCCGGCTGACTGCCCGTAGTGGAAATCCTCCGTGGACGCCGGGACACCTCCTGTGGCAACAACGATCGCGCCACAGGGCACGGCCTTCTCCCCGCCCTTTTCGCTGAGGGTCACCTCAAAACTGCCGACGAAACCGGCAACGTTCTTCACCTCGGCGTTCATGTGGAGCACGATGTTGTCGCTGCTCCGGACGCGGTCCACGAGACCGGCGAGGAACCCGCTCACGTCCTCATGTTCCAGTGTGTAATGGAGACCGAGGAAATTGCCGCCCAGCTTGTCCGACCTTTCGACGAGGTGTGTCTCGAACCCTTGTTCGGCAAGGGCCAGGGCCGCCGTCATGCCGCTTACGCCCCCGCCGATGACGAGCCCCTTCTGGACGACGTCGGAGAAGGAACCCGCGAGCGGGAGGAGCCGGCTTGCCCGGGCGATGGACATCCTGACGAGGTCGATGGACTTCTGTGTCGCCTTTTCCGGTACCGTCGAGTGCACCCAGGAACATTGGTCGCGGATATTCGCCATCTCAAACAGGTAGGGGTTGAGGCCCGCCTCGCGCAGGGTGTCCCGGAAGATGGGCTCGTGTGTGCGCGGCGTGCAGGAGGCCACGACAACGCGGTTGAGCCGGTTCTCGCGGATGGTCTCGCGGATGTTATCGAGGCTCGTATCGGAGCAGGTGAAGAGGGTATGGGTCGCGAGGATGACGTTCGGTTCTTTCGCGGCGGCCTCGACCACTTTCTCCACGTCCACCACGGAGGCGATGTTGCGGCCGCAGTGACAGATGAAGACACCGATCCGGGGCTCCTCGTCGGTGACATCGTGCTCGTCGGGGTAAACGGCTTTCACGGTCAGCGTGTTGCGGGCCGGGGCAAGCAGTTCCATGGCCATCGAAGCGGCGGCGCTTGCCTGCGTCACCGTTTCCGGTATGTCCTTCGGCTCCTGGAAGGCACCGCCGACGAAGACACCCGGCCGCGACGTGTTGAGCGGTGCGAGCCTGTCGGTGGCGCAGAAACCGTATTCGTTGAGCTCAAGGTTAAGACGCCTTGCCGCATCGACAGCGGAGAGGCCCGGCTCCATGCCCACGGAGAGGATGACGAGGTCGAAGTCCCGCTCCTGCAACTGGCCCGCCTCGTTGTAGAACGTCGCCCTCAGGTCCTTCGTATCGGGCATCTGAATGATGCGGGACGGTATCCCCTTGATGTAATCAACGCCCTGCTGTTTTGCCCGCTCGTAGTACTGGTCGAAGTCCTTGCCGTGGGCCCGGATATCCATGTAGAAGATGGTCGCGTCAAGCCCCGGCAGGTGCTCGGCGGCGATCATCGATTGTTTCGTCGAGACCATGCAGCAGACAGAGGAACAGTACTCGTTCCCGCAGCGGGTATCCCGCGAGCCGACACATTGTATCCAGGCCACGCGTGTGGCGGGATTGCCGTCGCACCGCCTGACGACGTGCCCGTCGAAAGGCCCGGAGGCCGAGAGCATCCGCTCGAACTGCACGCTGGTGATAACGTTGGGGTACCGGCCATAGCCGTACTCGCCCTTCTTTGCCGCATCGAACTCTTCGAAACCGGGCGTCAGGATAACGGAGCCGACATCGAGTTCGATCACCCTCTCCGTCATCCCATGCTCGACGGCGTGCTGCTCACAGGCCGCGACGCACAGCCGGCACTCGGAACACATGGCACAGTTGAGGCAGCGCTCGGCCTCGGCCAGCGCCGCTTCCTCGGTAAGGCCCTCTTCGACCTCGTCGAAGTTGCCGACGCGCCGGGAAACGGGAAGAATGGCCTGCTCGGCGCGGGGCATCTTTTCCCTGCCCCTAGTCGCCGGAAGCAGTTCGGGAGCGATGGGCCTCACGGTCGACTCGAAACGCTCCGAAAGCATGTCCTCGCCCTTGAGATAACGGTCGATGGACTCCGCCGCGCGCTTGCCCGCACTCACGGCGCCGATGACGGTGGCGCTGCCGGGAATGTCGTCGCCCCCGGCGAACACGCCCTTCACGGACGTTTCCAGCGTAATGTTGTCGACCTTGTACCAGCTGCCCTGCGTTTCTGCCCCCGCGTTTCCAAGGGAGTCCTTATCCACTGCCTGACCGATGGCTATGATGACCGCCCCGGCCTTCACCGTCGTTGTCTCGTTGTCGCTGTAAACGGGGCTGAATCTCCCGTTCTCGTCGAACACCCTGGTGCACCGCTTGAATTCGATCGCGTCGACCCTGCCGTTGCCGAGAATGCGCTTCGGGCCCCAGCCGTTCAGGATCTTCACGCCCTCTTCCTCTGCGGCGGCTATCTCCTCGGGCAGAGCAGGCATCTCGTGATATGCCTCGAGACTTACCATCTCCACCGCTTCGGCGCCGAGGCGCATCGCGCTACGGGCCACGTCGACGGCGACGTTGCCGCCGCCGATGACCACCACCTTGCCGCTCACCTTCGGGGGGTCCGCCTTGTCTGACGCCTTGCGCAGGAAATCGAGACCGTAGCCGATACCGGGCAGGTCCTCGCCCGCGACGCCCAGTGACCGGCTGCTCTGGGTACCGACGGAGAGAAAGACGGCCTCGTTCTCCCGCTGCAGGTCGTCCATGGAGATATCCTTGCCGACACGGGTGTTGTAGACGAATGTGATCCCCTTGCGGCGGATGAGCTCCACTTCGTAGTCAAGGATGTCCTTCGGCAGACGGTAGGCCGGGATGCCCCAGCGCAGCATGCCGCCCGCCTGGGGCGACGCTTCGTAAACGGTCACCGCGTAACCCCTGTCCGCGAGGTCCGCGGCGGCGGTAAGACCGGCAGGTCCGGCGCCGACGACGGCAATCCTTCTGGCACTCTCTGCTGGACTGACCTCGTCGGGGAGGGACAATTCGCCGGACCTGACCATCTTCATTTCCTGGTCGGAGGCAAAACGCTTGAGCAGTCTGATGGAGACCGCCGCGTCGATGTCGCTACGTGTGCACTCGGCCTCGCAGGGATGCGTGCAGACCCGGCCGCATATGGCGGACAGCGGGTTGCGTTCCCGGATGAGGTTGACGGCCTTGAGGTACTCCTTCTTCTTGATCAGCTGAATGTAGCCCTGGACGTTGATGTTCGCCGGGCACGCCACCTTGCAGGGCGCGTGGCCCATCTTGAGGATCCCGAACTTGTTGGGTGTCGCCTGGGCGTAGAGCTTGGCGATCGCCTTGCGCGTGCCCATGCCGCGGTCGAACTCATTGGGCACGTCCACGGGGCACACGTCCGTGCACTGACTGCAGGCGGTGCACTTGTCTTCATCCACGTACCGGGGGGATATCTTCACCTTCGCCTTGAAATTACCGGGCTCCCCCTCGAGGCCGACGAGCTCGGAAAGGGTGAGGATCTCGATATTTATGTTCCGGGCGCACTCGACCAGCTTGGGCGATACGATACAGGTCGCGCAATCGCCGGTGGGGAACGTCTTGTCGAGATGGGCCATCATGCCGCCGATGGCCGCGTCGCGCTCCACGAGATAGACCTTGAATCCCGAATCGGCAAGGTCGAGGGCTGCCTGAATGCCGGCGATACCTCCGCCCTGGACGAGCACCGCGCCTGTTAGTTTCTTCTGACCTTTTTCCATATCCTAACCCCGATTAGTCTCCAGTTGTCCCTCAACGTCGTGACGGGACCGCTTCCTTTCGTGCCTTCAGCACGGCTGCCGGATCCACCATGAGCCTGTCGAACCCGAGTTCCCGGGGTGACATGCCGAGCGCGAGACCGAGAAGCTGTGTGAGGTAGATGACGGGCATATCGTATTTCCTGCCCAGGAGCTTCTCCATGTCTGCCTGCCTCACATCGAGGCTGATCTGACACATGGGACAGGCAACGACGATGCACTCCGCGCCGGCGGCCCGGGCCATGTCGATGACGGCAGCCGACCGGCGGACGGTGATCTCCGTGCGCGTCAGGTTCTGCATGCCGCCGCAGCAATCCACCTTCCCCGACCACTCCACGTTCTCGGCACCCGTCACCTCTATGAGACGCTCCAGGATGGTGGGGTTCTCGGGGTCGTCGAAATTGGTGGCCTCCGGCGGACGGACCAGGTAACAGCCGTAGTAAGCGGCAGCCTTGAGGCCCGTCAGGGGACTCGTGATCTTCTTGCGAAGGGCCGCCACTCCAACGTCCTTGAGGAGTATCTCCACGAAGTGCCTCACGGGCACGGACCCGTCATAAGGTTCTCCCAGGCTCTCGGCCACGGCCCGCCTCATGTCCTCGGAATGGACCATCTCGTAGTTGGCCACCTTCGAGCGGTTGTAGCAGGCGGCACAGTTCACCACCATGTCCATTCCCATCCGTCCGGCCTTGACGAGGTTGGCCGACGCGAGCGACGCGGCCAGTTCCCGGTCGGTCTGGTGGGCGGAGCTGGCACCGCAACAGGTCCACCCCTTGATCTCATTGAGCTCGATACCAAGCGCCTTCGATACCGCAAGACACGATTCATGCATGTCGCGGGCGGTGGAGTGAGCAGAGCATCCGGGATAATGGGCGTATTTCATCGTCCCGTCCCCCTGTTCTTTGAGGCTTTGTCGAAGATCCGACTCACCGTTCCCTTATCGGCACCCGATGGCGGCAGTATGGCCATCTTGCCTTTCTTCAGCATGGCGGGGAACTTGTCCATGTCCTGTCCCAGGCTGCCGGTCCCCAGTTTGTACGCCGCGATCGCCTTCAAGTCGTACGCGCGGCCGTAAGACTTCACCGAGTTCAGGAACGAACGGTTGAAAAGCGGCGCGTCGCCCTTCGGTTTGGCCACCCCTTTCTCCACGGCTATGGACTTAAGGGCGTCGATGACGGCGGCGAAGTTTATCTGGTTGGGACACCTGGCGTAACACGTCTCGCAGGCGAGGCATGTCCAGATGAGGTCTGTCTGCAGCAGTTCATCACCGGCGCCGAGCTGCAGCCTCCGGATGATCTCCGACGGGGGCGATTCTGTCTCGCCGGCCACGGGACAGCCGATGGAACATTTCCTGCACTGGTAGCAGACGCTCAGGTTGACGTCAGCTCTTCTCTCCACCGCCTTTATGAGGCCGCCGGTGGTTCCCTGTTTTGTAATTCTTATCGTCATTTTCGATACTCTCTCATGTGAATTACCATTCGTCGGATTCGATCTCGGCGGTGGCCGACAGCTTGGCCGGCGCGACCTTCCGGTAGACCTCGCGGGGCCGGCGCTGCTTGCCGTCGACGGTCAGCAGGTCATCCACCTTGATCCCGAACAAACGCTCGTTCTCCTGAAGATAAGGCAGGATGGTCTCCCAGTCCTTATCGGTCATCCTGAAGAAATCACCGCCGTTCAACTGCTGCCGGACAAGATACCTGTGGGGGTCGCGCACGTAGATGGCGCCGCCGGAGGCGAGGGAAAAGAGGTTGCCGCCGGGATAGGGCTCCTTGAGATCGACCACGTTACCCCTGTCATCGAAGGTGACCCCGTTGAGGATGACAAAACCGCCGCCCGCGAAGGGATCGCCCGCCATGAAGGACTCGGCGAGGAAATCGAGGCAGGTGCCGTTGATCACCACCCGCGGCCTGCCGACGGAGTTGATGAGCGGACGGCCGGCCGCGTTGCCGAGGACGAAGATGGAGCCGCCCTTGGCACCATACAGGAAGGTCTGTCCCGTGTCGCCGTGGATGACGAGCTTGCCGTCCTTGATGATCTGGCCGAGTTGGTCCTGGGCATTGCCGTGGACCGTGATCGTCAGGCCGTCTATCCCGGAGCCGAGGTAGTCGCCGTCGCTGTCGTACACGTCTATGGCGACATCCCAGGTTTGCGGCCCCAGCCCGCAGCCCGTAAAACGCTGGCCGGCGCAGTTGTAGACGATGAATTTCCTCCAGCCCTTGACATAGGCGTCAACGAGGAGCGCGGAGTTGCAGTCCATTCCTTCCGGCGGGAAGCCCAGGGTGTCGATCACGAGAGTCGTCTCCCCCGCGTGGGGCTCCCGCAACAGATTCCTGGAACCATAATTGACGAGCCGGAACTCGCTTGCCGGTATGTCCTCCGCGATCGAGGGAAGCCGGGAGAAAAGCTCGCGGAGGGCGGTGCGGACGATGTGGAGGATGTGTTTGCGCTTCTTCGTGCCTCCGTCGTACCGCCGGTCGTTGAGAAGGGTCAGCACCTCGATGGCCCCGGCGAATTGCCTCGAATCTTCGGCCACGGCGATGAGCCCCTCGCAGGCCCGGCTGACATCCGCGAGAGACCACCGGGGCATGTTCTCCGTGAAAAAATGGAAGACCGCCGCGACGCCGGAATCGAAGTGCTCCCGGACACCGCTCGCGATGCCGTCGCCGTTGCCTCCGGATAGTGTTATGGTACCGTTGAGATCGGCGACCTCCGTCCCCGAGGGCAGCTTGACGGGAGATCCGAACTTGTCGGTGCAGCTCATCCGGTAACGCCCGCCCTCACCCTTCTCGAGGGTGAAGATGAAGGACCCGCCGTCCGTCGAACTGCCGCCCCGGGCATTCCAGTACCTGTCGGCTATGGGGCAGATACGGCTGTCGTCCTTCGACATGGAGTGCAGCGCGGCGTCGATCGCCTGTTTCTCGGAGCAGATGAGGCCCACCTGCACCTCGCCGTCGGCGAAGGCGAAGACCTGCGGCCGGAGCATGGAGGTATCGGTGATCCCCATGAGCTGGAACCTGTCGGAGGCCTCGAGGGTACGGGCGATGATGAAGAACCAGGGGCCGTCGGGTGAGGCGTGGATGTGCGTTGCCTGGATGGCGCGGTAGACGGCCTGCTTCTCCTTCGGCAGCCTGTCGAAGTCGAGTTCCGTGGTGGGCGCAAGGGCTTCGATGATGTATTCCAGGGGATACTTGTACGTCCTGCTGAGAAGGTCGAAGATCTGGATCGACACCTCGGTGTCCGTCAGGAACTGGGGATAGATGTGACGCTGGGCCAGGTACTCGCAGACGGAGCTGTAGTTCGCGAAGTCGCCGTTGTGGACGAGGGCCGTGTCGATCGCCCCGAAGGGATGGGCCCCGCCGGGATGCCAGACCCGTCCCTTGGTGGGGAACCGCTGGTGGGCGATCCAGACATGGGCCTTCAGGTCGTCGATCTTGTAGTAATCCGTGATCGCCTCGGCGTACCCTACCACCTTGAGGATCATGATGTTCCTGCCGTAGGACATGACAAAGGCCTTCTTGTCGCCCAGCGACGCGTAGTACTCCTGGTTCAGCCTGACGCTCTGCTGGCTAAGGAACTCGCCCTCCGCGTCCTCGCGCGAAAGCTGTCCGAACCCGTTCTTCGCGATGAAGGAATCGAGGACGTGCGGTTTCACGCGGACGAAGTAGCGCATGACATCGGGGGGTTTCGCCTCCAGTGAAGGGATATCCGTCCAGTCATCGACGGTGTCGAGCTGCGAGGACGCCTCCACGTCAAAACAGGGGGTGATGTATTTCTCTTCCAGTTCCTTTCTGACACCGTTGTTGAGGAACGCGACATGCACCATGGAGAAGGTGTCGAGGACCTCGCGGGTCACCCCGAGCTCTTCCGGTATGAAGCCCACCGCGGCGATGCCGCCGCCCTTGCCGTTGCCGCGGTTGTGCATCTGCCGCGACGGCTCGTGGATGTGCCGGGCCGCGACGGGCTCCGTCGCACAGAAACCGACGACGCCGCAGCCGCCTTCTTCCTCGCCTTTATACGAGGCGGGGTACGATATACCCAGGTCTTCGGTCAGCCGCTGCCGGGAGCGCAATAATCTTTCAATGATCCCGATGTCCATCTATCTCGTCTCCACGTCGTTCGTATAATCAAGGTGCATCAGGAGGTCGGCGCGGCCGCGCAGCTCGCTTATGCTTCGCATCCCGAACCGTTTCAGTATGCCGACCAGTTCCTTTCGCCAGGCGCTGTAAAGGTTGATGATCCGCTGCGTGCCCCATTCAACGTCCACATCCCGCGCGAGCTCCGCATCAGTGGTGGCGATGCCCCGGGGACAGCCGCGGCCGCTCTCGCAGCGCGAGCACCGTATACAGCCGAGGGCCACCAGCTCCGAGGTGCCGACGACAACGCCATCGGCGCCCAGCGCGATGGCCTTCGCGATGTCGTGGGCTGTCCGCAGCCCGCCGCTGGCGATGAGCGTGACCTTGTCACGGATGCCTTCGTCGGTGAGGAAACGGTGGACCTTTACGATGCCGTACTCGATGGGCATGGCGATGTTCTTCTTCGCTATGTCGGGCGCCGCCCCCGTGCCGCCGTACCCGCCGTCGAGGTGAACTATGTGCGTGCCGGCGGAATAGCTGCCCACGGCGACCATGTCGACGTCGTTGGGCGTGGACACCTTGGTGGAGATCAGGGTCCGCCGGTTTATGTGCTTGATCCAGTCGATGTGCTTCTGATGGTCCTCGATGGAGTACACGCTGTGGAACGGAAAGGGTGAAAAGAGCGAGATGCCGAGGACCGTCTCCCGCATCTTCGCCACCGCCGGGGTGACCTTGTCGGCAAGAAGGTGACCGCCGAGGCCCGGTTTGGCCCCCTGGGCGTATTTGAACTCCACGATGCGGACGCGCTGGATCGTCTCCTCGCGCACACCGAAAAGGCCCGTCGCTATCTGGGTGATGACGTGGTCGTCGTAGGGCTTCATCCGCTCCATGTAGCCGCCCTCGCCCGTGCAGGTGAATGTGTTGAAGGCCGCGGCGGCCCGGGCCTTGGAGAGCTGGATGACGTTGCTGACGGACCCGAAGGACATGCCCCCGCCATACCAGGGGACATCGATCTTCACCTGCGGCCGGCCGTCGTCCCGCCTGTTGAGCACGATGCTCGTATCTATCTCGTCATCACTGAGTTCCACGGGCGGCTTCTCAGGGAATTTGAACCTCAGGCGGTCGAGACCTCCGCCGGATGCTCCGGTCTGGTAGTCGTATCCGTATTCGGGCGACGGCGGCTCCCCGGTCTCCGCCATTCTCCACGTGGCCATCAGCATGTCCGGGGTCCAGCGGTAGTCGCCCATAGCCTTGAGCATCGGGTTCTCTACCATCTGGAGCGCCTTGTTGGGGCACAGGTCGATGCAGTAATGGTCTGTCTGAGCGCACGAAGGGCCGACGCACACGTTCAGATGGGGAGCCGAGAACAGCTTGTATCCCGGTTTCAACACATGCACGCCATGAGGACATATCTCGGCACACTTGCCGCAGAGCGTGCAGTCGCTGCTCCGGCGGATGATGTACTTTGCGATCTCGTTGCGATAGCGCGGGGGCGCGGGCTTCACCACGCGGGCGACCTCGACCTGCGGCACCAGCGTCTTCGTGGTGTTCCCGGGCAGAATGTCCTTACGCGCTGATTCTTTTGCCAAAGAGCCTTCCAAAGGTCTCCTCCTCAATGTCTTCGAAGAACAATGCGCGACCGGTCTCACCGCGCAGGCGGCGGGCCTCCCGCATTCCCATTGCTCCCATGACCTCGATGAGCTGGTCATGCCAGACTGCTATAAGGTTCGTCATACGTCCGACCCCGTACTCGTCGGTGATGCTCTCGATCTTCACCGGACAGTCGAAACCGTCACGGCAACTCGTGCAGAAGCGGCACTCCAGGCCGATGAGAAGGGGCATGTTGATGGTCACCGCGTCGGCGCCGCATATGATCTCTTTCGCCATATGCTCCGCCAGGGCGATGCCGCCGCCGGCGATAATGGTTATCTCGTCCCGCACACCCTCCTTCACGAGAGACGTATGGATGTGCCGCGTCATGTCTTTTATGAACCTGGGCCGTTCCACGCCGACCTGGTTCCCGTTGATGTCGGCCACGATATGGATCACCTCGACGACGGGACTCAGCGCGAGTTCCATGGACCTCTGTTCGCCCCGGGAATCAAGCTCCACCCGCACGGCGACGACGAGGTCCGGGTTCACCGCCTTCAACTGCCCGATCCATCCTTCGACGTCCTCGCTGTCGGCTATCTCTATAAGACGCGACTTCGCGAGGATCTCCGCGGGCGGCAGCAACGCATCCTTACCGACGTAGAAGATTATGTTCGACAGGTACTTCGTCCTGTACTCTCCCAGAAGTTCGTGATCTTCCCAGTCGATGACCATCATCGTGCCCGTCCTGTGGGCAACGGTGAGCAGCATGGGCACGAGGTTCGGGAACCGGTACTCGGCCGGGAACATATCGATGAGTATCGGGACCGGTACGTCCACGAGCGGCGGCAGCACGGTGGCAAGCTCTCCATTCTCAAAGGAGAGCACCTTCGGCTTCCTCCCGATATCGACGGCGGTGCTGATGTACTCCCGTCCATGGATCCCGTCACGGGTGGGACGGACGATCTCCGACATGTCGGTCCACATGGAATCGAAACCGGAACCCGTGAACTTCCCCCGGTAGCCGGCGCCGGAAACGGGAATTCCCGCGGTCTCCGCCTGGTTCCATGTCGTCAGGATGATGTCCGGCGTGTAGTACCCGTTGCCCATGCGCTCGTATTCGGGGTTCACCGTCAGGGCCAGCAGCCCCTTCGTGCACTTCTGCACGCAGGAGAAGCAGCCCATGCATTCAAAGAACATGGAGCTGAACTCATCGAGGTCCCTGATGAACTGCATCTCCTGCCGATAGCGGTCGAAGACGCAGGCCTTCTTCACGCAGTTGTGGCACCGGGCACAGTCCTCGCGCCAGTCCACGATCCCAAACTTGCCCGTCTTCGGCAGCCTGGGAGGGATCCTTTTGGTGTCTATGTGATATTTCTTCGGCATATCATTCCGCCTCTGTCATTGCGATACGGCCGCCAGCAGCTCCTGGAGGCATGACTCGTTGCCGCCGGAGAGGATGTGGACACCCTTGAGTCCCGGAAGGCCCTTGAGCTTGTTGATGGTCTCCGCGGCGATCCTGATGCCTTCTTTTCCCTGGGCCGCGGCATCGCCCGCAGCCTTAAGCCGGTTGACGACGGCCTCGGGTATGATGAAGTCCGTGTGGGCGGAGGTCAATTCCGCGGCCTGAGCTGCGCTCCTCAAAGGCAGGACGCCGGCGAGGATCGCGGCCCTGTCGGCGAGCGACGCGCCGCGGACGGCCTCCAGCCAGACCTTGAATCCATCGACATCGAACACAGCCTGCGTCTCTATAAAATCGGCGCCTGCGGCTATCTTCTTGCCCAGCCTGAGAATGTTGAGCTCCAGCGGCTTTAGGTCCGGGTTTGCCACGGCACCGATGAGCATGGCGAAATCTCCCTCGATCTTCGTGCCGTCGAGCAACTCGCCGCCGTTCATCCTCCTGACGATATCTACGAGTTGAATGGAATCGATATCGAAGACGTTGGCCGCCTCGCCGCAGCCCATGGTGGTCTGGTGAAAACCGGAGAGACACAGCACGTTCCTGATGCCGAGATGCGCCGCCCCCAGGAGGTCGGATTGAAGGGCGATGCGGTTGCGGTCCCTCGTTATCATCTGCAGCACCGGTTCGACGCCCGCCTTGATGAGGGCCACAGACGCGGCCAGGCTCGACATGGACACGCCGTAGTGGTTGTCGGCCGCGTTCACCGCCGTGATGCCGCCGCCGAACGTCCCGGCGCCCACCGTCAGACCGGTACCGGCCACCGGCAAATACTCGGCGGTAAAAATGAACTCCTTGCCGCTTATCCTGGCTGCCAACTTGCTATCAGGTCTCATACCCTGCACTCCTTGCCGTCACGTGACGAAGAACTGTCGACTCCCCCGGCCGCGGCGTTCTCAACCATCGTCCTTATCTGAAGTCGGAAATCTTCTAGCTTATGGATAGCGCCCGCTATGCCCTCATCATCCAGTTCGATCACCGTGGTCCGGCCCTTTCCGAGCCCTGCCTCCTCGAGCAACTCCTCGACGGCCTCTACCCGTTTCCTGGCCCGCATGTTGCCTTCCATGTACCGGCACGCGCCTTCCTTGCATATCATGACGGCGGCGCCGTCGGCGCCGGTGTCGAACGCCTTGGTCAGGTACAGGATATCCAGCTTTCCCGAACAGGGCAGCGAGACCATCCTGATCTCGTCTTCCTGCCGGGAATGACCGCGCATCAATTCCTTCTGGTCATAGCCCGTCGCACAGTGGAAGACATATATCCTGGGAATCCGCTTATTCAATGTTCACACCCTCACCTGCCAGATGACAACTCATGGCGATCTGTTTCGCGGTCACGTGTCAGACCGCCTCCCACCAGTTGATCTGTCTTTGGTCCAGCCACCTTCTCTCGTCGACGAACCGCGCTATGATCCTGCGGTATCGCAGGGAAGACTCGACGATCCTCCGGAAGTTGGTGACGACCCTTCTCCCCTGATCGACAAAGGTCTCCATGATCCTTCTGCCGTCGCGGAGGACCCTCTTCACATCGATCTCCTTTTCATCCCTCATCCATGACTCCACCATCTCCTGCGTCGCTTCAATATGGAACTGGAGGCCGTAGGCACTGTGCCCTACCCTGAAGGCCTGATTGGCACAGACCCGGCCCTTCGCGAGAAGGACACCGTCGCCGGGAAGGTCGAAGGTGTCCTCGTGCCACTGGAAAACGGTCATATGCTGGGGATTGCCTCTGAAGAGGCTGTCCTTCAAGCCCTCGGACGTCTTCGTGACGGCGAACCACCCGATCTCCCTCTTCGGCGATCTCATTACGGCGGCGCCGCAGGTCTTCGCGATAAGCTGCGCGCCGAGGCATATACCGAGAAGCGGCACTTCATCGATCAGGGCACGCCTGATAAGGGACTCTTCGTCCTTGAGGAAGGGATAGGCGTCCTCCTGGTAAACGTTCATGGGCCCGCCCAGGATGACTATCCCGCCGATATCGTCAAGGTCATGGGGAAGCGGTGTACCCGCGCCGGACATCTCGAGGGTCTCCACGGTCCACCCGTCCTCGGAAAAGAGGTCCGCTATGCATCCCGGACCTTCCTGTTCGACCTGTTTTATTATAAGGAGCTTCTTTTCCATGTCATCCTGCCTCACCTTCCCCGCGCCTCACGGCGGGAGCGCTTGCGAATTCGATCTGAAGCCTCAGTCACCGCTAAGGTATCTCCTGAGGTATTCAAGCTGATAGTGAAGCTTCTGAAAACTCTCTTTCAGGGTATCGTCGCTGTGATCGGCCTCCCACAGGGACCATGCATCCTCAAGCGATTCGATCGCGCTCGAGACTATCCCGCCAAGGGCCGTACCGGCCACACGTGACCTTTCACCGTCGAGGACGCTCACCGGAACGACCTTGACGATGGGGAAATGTCTTAAACTATCTGAACGCGCCACAATACACCTCGCATAAGGCCTTTTAGGGCTAGTTAGTCCAAGACGATGACTTTTTTTGAACGGCTTTGTTCGTTTCCTTGAAAAACCCCTCGTAGGTCGTTGAGGGATCTGTACGTCAATGTACGCCTACAGTATAATGCAACACCGGCCAATTTACAACAAAATATTCGAGGTTAACAGACAGATACGGGTCATGGGTGCTGGGTTATGGGTCATGGGGAAAAACTCTGCCGTTTCCTATTACCCATAACCCAGCACCCATCTTCTTACCCTATCGCCTCTCCTCCTCTCTCTTCCGTCCTGATGCGAATGCATTCCACGAGGTCGAGGACGAAGATCTTGCCGTCGCCCGTCTCCCCGGTTTGGGCACCCTTGACGATGGCCTTTACCGTTCTTTCCGCGAAATCCTCGTTGACGGCTATCTCGACGCGGATCTTCCTAAGAAGGTTGCCCATTTCCTTAACTCCTCGATATACCTCGGTAACGCCCATCTGTCTCCCGTGGCCGAGCACCTCGCTCACGGTGATGAGGTTGACATCCTCCTTGTAGAGCTCCTGTTTTACGGATTCGAGCCTGTCCGGTTGTATGATCGCTATTATGAGTTTCATTGTCCTCCCTCCTTACTCCAGGATCGTGTATGCTTTCTCGTGGTGCTGCGTCAGGTCGAGACCCACGATCTCGTCCTTTTCCGGCACCCGCACTTTCATGACAAGGTCGATGACCTTGTAGATGATGAAGCTGGCGACGAAGCTGTAGGCGACGGTCACGGCGGTGGCGATCACCTGAATGAGGAACTGTTTCGGGTTGCCGAAGAAAAGGCCGTCGGCCCCGGCGGGGTTCACCGCCTTCGACGCGAAAAGCCCCGTGGCCAGCGCCCCCCAGATGCCGCCGACGCAGTGGACGCCGAAAACGTCGAGGGCGTCGTCATACCCGAATTTCGGCTTGATGTAAGCGACGGCGAAATAGCAGAAGATGCTGACGAAGACGCCGATGAGGATGGCCGACAGGGCGCTGACGAAACCCGCCGCCGGGGTGATCGCCACCAGGCCGCCCACGGCCCCCGTCGCCATGCCGAGCATGGTCGGCTTTTTGTTGAATATCCAGTCGATGAGCGCCCAGGTCATTCCCGCGGCGGCGGCGGCCGTGTTCGTGACCACGAAAGCGTTCACGGCGATGTCGTTCGCACCGAGGGAACTGCCGGCGTTGAAACCGAACCATCCGAACCACAGAAGGGCCGTCCCGAGGATGGTGAAGGGCAGGTTGTGGGGAAGGATCGCGTGGCCGTTCGACCCTTTGCGCTTGCCGATGAAGATCGCCGTCATGAAGGCGGCTATGCCGGCGTTGATATGCACAACCGTTCCTCCGGCGAAATCGAGGGCACCCATCTCCCTGAGCCACCCCCCTATACCCCAGACCCAGTGGCACACGGGGTCATAGACAAAGGTCGCCCACAGTATCGTGAAGATGACGAACGCGGCGAATTTCATGCGCTCGGCAAAGGCCCCGATGATAAGGGCGGGGGTGATCACCGCGAACATCATCTGGAAGATCATGAAGAGCTGGTGGGGTATGGTCGCGGCGTAATCCGTGTAGGGCGCAAGTCCCACTCCCTTGAGACCCACCCACTCGAAACCTCCCCAGAAACCCTTTCCGGGACCGAAGGAAAGGCTGTATCCGTACAGCACCCATTGAACGCTTATCACGCAAAGGACGGTGAAGCATTGCATCAGGATGCCAAGGACGTTCTTCTTGCCCACCATTCCTCCGTAGAAGAAGGCAAGTCCCGGGGTCATGAGCATGACGAGGGCCGTGGCCACGATGAGCCAGGCAGTATCCCCGGTATCGGCCTTTGCCGCCGCGGGTCCAGCCTGTGCAGGGACTTCGGCCGCCCCCTGTCCGGTCTCGACCCCTGCGTAGGCCAATCCGGCAGGCATCACGAACAGGGTGAAGAGTACAAGTAGTGCAAGGAACCTTTTCATATCTACGCCTCCTCCGTAAAATAAAGAAGGCGCCACGAACCCTCTATGGGTCCACGACGCCTTCGTCTGACAACCACAAGAATGGAAATGGCGCCCTGAACTCTCTCAGAACGCCATTGTTATTTTCACATCACTGTGACTGCTCAATTCAGTGAGCAGCGATATTATAATAAAGTAAGAAACCGCCGCAGGTGGTAACCCCCGACCCTCATCAGGGCATCATCATCGGGCCCGAGGGAAGCACAAGGCGGGCCAGGACGTTGATCAGCAGGGAGACCACGATGCTGACGATGATAACGACAACGAAATATCCCAGCGTCTTCTCCTTCGGTGTCTCCATCAGCACGGGCAGACCCGTGTAGAGAAGATAGAGCCCGTAGAGAGAGGCAAGCAGTGTGATCATGCCGAGCGCCGGTATAATCATGAAGATACCGCCCACCCAGGCGGGAGTGAAGGAAAATACAGCCAGCTTCGTCGCCGAGAGGATGTCCTTGCGTGAATTGAAGGAAGGCGCGAGGGCATCGATGATGAACGCGACGACATAGACCCCGACAAGCGTCAGGACATAGGAGATGATGGCGTGGAAGAGGCCCGATATGAAGGGGATGCGGAAGTGGATCCCGAGCATGGACGTGCCTATGAGTGACATCCCTATGAACCCGGCAGCGGCGGGGATAATGGCCAGGATCATTGCGTATGAGGTGAAGAGTTCTTTGATGGTCGTCTCTTCGGCCTTGACCGTCTCCCACGTGGCCGCGGGTTTGAGCATAATGTTTTTCGCCCGTTCAACAAGATTCATAGATCCTCCTCATCGTGCAAGTCTTTGCTTCTCTGAATGTGCCTGCGTGCTGTCATTATTACCACACAGTCGAAAAAGTGTACAGGCATTTAGGCTCCACCGGCGTCTTTTTCGCGGCCCAGAAGACCGATCCCCATCACGATGGCAACGTAGACCGTAACGGGCCACAGGGGGTGGATCGTCCTCTGCAACCCCGTGATGAAGGAAAGGACCATGATGATGACGGTGCCGAGGAGCGCCGCAAAGGCGAAGGAGCTCTTCATGCCCCGCGCGAACCATCCGGCAAAAACAATGTAGACGATGGCGCTCAGAAAGACCGCGAGCCAGGTCACCTCACGCAGTATCTCCCTCACGAAAAACCCCATGGCAAGGGACAATCCCCCGATGACAAGTGTCGTCACGCGCGACGCGAGAAGTATCTTCCTGTCGCTCTCCATGCCGAAAAGGGGCGCCACGTAACCCTTCACGGCAAGGGTCGTGGCCCCCATCAGGAAGGGAGAGCCGGAGCTCATGAGCGGAGCCCACATGCTGATGAGGAAGAAAACGGCTACCCAGGGAGGCACGACGGCAATGAGCGCCGGGAGAGCGGCAAGGGAGTTTATCTCCGGAAAACGGTATTTCGCGATTATCCCGCAAAGGGCCGCCATGATGACGACGGGGATGGCGATCAGGTTCCCGATGACTATCCCCTTTTTCCCCTCGGCGAAGGTTCTCGCCGAAGACGCGGTGTTGATGACGGGCTGCGCGAGGACGCCCAGGGTAAAATTGATGAAGGCCCAGCTGAGCGCCTGGAAAACGCCGAGGTCCCCGAAAAGGGTGTAATAGTGGCCTCCCTCGCCGGCCATGGCCTGCAAACCGCCAGTCGAGAAGATCACGTAGAGACCGCCGAGAAAGATGCCGAACACGATGGCGCAGATGTGGATGAGGTTCGTATACGCGGTGGCTACGAAACCTCCCATGACGTTGTAGAAGGTGAAAACGACGGCGGTGAGGACCATGCCCCCGTTGAAGGAAATGGTCCCCTTCGTGAGGACGGACAGTATGGCGCCACCGCCCACGATCTGCATCGTCACGATCCAGATGGAGAAGGCAAGCTGGAGCAAACCGGCGAGCCGCGTCGTCCTCCTGTCATAGAGACCTCCCACGACGTCAAGAATGGAATAGGTCTTCCTGCCTGAAAGGACCCTGGGGAGGATCATGGCGGTGACGAACATGGCTATCCATATACCTGCCTGGAACCACAGGGCGGACAGGCCGTGGATGAAGGAACCCTGGGCCATGCCCACGATGGAGACGCCCCCTATCCATGTACCGGCGATGAGGACGGCTACGAAGGGCACCGACAGCCCCCGCGAGGCGACAAGGTAAGCGTCGGCCGACCGGGACTTCCGTGTAACGAAGGCCCCGGTAAGCCAGAGAACACAGATGTAGGCCGCTATCGCGAAAAGGTAGAGGCCCTTCACGCTCTATTTTCTCCTGAAGAACTCATCGAGCCTCTGTTTGAAGAGCGGGTCACCGGCAAGATCCGCCACATAGCGCCTTTCCATGTCGAGGTGTGTCTCCAGGCCGAAGAAGAGACAGCGGTTCACGAGGTCCTTGAACTTGCCCATAGTCTCCATGGGGAGCGCCTTCAGGTTTCGGATGAGCTCGTCGAGCTTCTCGTCCACTTCCGCGTCTTCACACAGTATATTGACAAGCCCCAGTTCCTTCGCCTCATCCATGGTCACATTCCGGGACAGGAGGTAGAGCTCATTGAAAAGCTTCGCCCCTATGATACGAGGCAGAAAGATGCTGCCTCCCCCGTCAGGGGTGAGACCTATCCTGCGATACCCCATGTTCATGATGGTCTTCTTCGTGGCGATCGAGAGGTCACAGGCAAGGGCCAGTCCCACACCGGCACCGACGGCCACACCCTCGATGACGGCTATGACGATGGCAGGTATGTTCCGGATCATTTTTATGCTCTCGTTGAGGACACCCGCCTCGGCGTCGATGAGCGCCTCGGCGTCCTCGGACTCCCTGAAGGCTATTATATCCCCACCGGAGCAGAATGCCCCTGACGAACCCCGGATGACGACAAAAGGGGCTTTTTCCCGCGCGGCGTTCTTCATCGCCTCGTAAAGCCCCTTGAGAAGGTCGTAATCCATGGCGTTCTTCTTGTCCGGCCTGTTCAACGTGATAGTGAACACATCGTTCTTCAGTGACTCCAAAACAACCGACATACATTCCTCCTTGATTGTGTGTCTAACCCGCATCGATAACGCTCAATTCACCGTTATCCGTAAAAGGGCAAAAATGATGAGGCGAAAGATCCGTTCCCGATGCCGACGGTCACACCTCGAAGACGGTCCCCACCGAGGCATAGAAACCCCGTTCGCCCACTGCCCGTATCAATTTTGCCGCGTACGCTATGCCGGTGCAGTGACAAACACCGACCGTGCCGACCTCCATATCCGCGATGGCCTTTATCGAGAGTTCCACGGCATCCTCGGGGAGTATGCCCCAGTGGGTACCGCCGATGACGGCGTGGAGAGGCGCACCGGGAAGATTCCTGCGGACATGTTCGAGGGTGTTCACCATCCCCGCGTGGGCGCATCCCAGAAGGACGACCAGTCCCATTTCCGTGGATATGACCAGGGCTCCGTCGTCAGGCACGGTATCGACATCGTAGACCTCTCCCCTTTTTACCGCGAGGCGCTTGTCGCCCCTTTCGAAGGACGAAAGCCGCGGTATCTCGCCGGTGAGGTACACCCCCTTCGCGATGTCGCGGAAACCGGAGCCCAGGTGGAAATCCGCGCCGCTCGCCTCCAGCGACTCTCTCCTCTCGGGCATGCCGATGAAACGGACCGTCATGTCCTCTCCCGCGTGCTCCAGGGCATATTTCTCATCGAATATGGCGGGGTGGCCGTGGACCTCTATTGGTCCCGTCACGCTGAGAACATCCTTCAGCCCCCCGGTATGATCGTAGTGGCCGTGGCTTAACAGGATCTTTTGAACCGACCGCAGGTCCCTCGAAAAGGTGAGGGAGTTTCTGAGGATGCCAATACCGACACCGGTGTCGAAAAGATACGTCCCGGTCTCCGTTTCCACAAAAACGGCAAAACCGTGCTCACCGATGCCGCGGAGATTGGCAACCACATTCTCGCAAAGAACGGTGAAACGAAGGCGCCTTTGTTTTTCCATGGCAAACAACCTTTCAAAGAAATCGGGGGTTTTCTCTGTCTTTTCAATGATTAACCATATCCCGGCTTTTTTCAAGCGAAAAAGGCCCACCGTCACCCCTTCCGGGGCCAACAAAACACCATTTCCGAATTCCCGTTGACAGGGCTTTGTGAAAAGCCGGAACACCCTTAATATCAAGACTTTTTATCTTGACATAGCTCCCTTCTGGAAGATAATATTAAGTTTATAAAAATTTTCACAAATCAAGCTGCAGCACCTTTAGAAGTTGGAAAACAGAAGTTAGAAAACGACGAAAAGGAGAGGGCCGTTATGAAGTTAGAGGGTAAGAACGCAATTGTAACGGGTGGCGGCAGAGGCGTGGGAAGAGCCATCAGTCTGGCCTTTGCTCAGGAAGGCGCGAATGTGGTCATCAACTATGCCGGAAACCAGAAGGCAGCCGACGAGGTTGTCGAGTTGATCAAGGGGATGGGCAGGAAGGCAGTTGCCGTGAAGGGTGACGTCGGTCAGGAGGCGGATGCCCAGAAGATCGTGGAGACCTGCGGCGAGGCTTTCGGATCCGTCCACATCATCATCAATAACGCGGGTATCTCCAAAC
This sequence comes from Deltaproteobacteria bacterium UBA1386, assembly GCA_002305765.1. GTDB lineage: Bacteria > Desulfobacterota > Syntrophorhabdia > Syntrophorhabdales > Syntrophorhabdaceae > Delta-02. The sequence continues at coordinate 24,812 of DBQU01000001.1, read as the reverse complement.
CTTCGATGATGCACAAGATGAGCGTGGAGACCTGGGACGAGGTCGTGAACGTCCAGATGAGGGGTCCCTGGCTCATGGCGAAGGCCGCGTCGAAGTATTTCATGCAGCAGAACTACGGCAGGATCGTCAACGTGACATCCGTTGCCGGCGTGGTCGGCACCATCGGTCAGATCAATTACAGCGCCGCCAAGGGCGGGGTGATCTCCATGACCAAATCGATGGCGCGGGAGCTCGCGAAATTTAATGTCACAGCCAACGTCATATCACTGGGCATAGTCACCACCGAGATGACCCATACCATATCGACGGACGAGAAGCTCAAAGAAATCTACACGAAACGCATCCTCCTCGGACGATACGCGGACCCGGAAGATGTCGCACCGGCCTTCGTATTTTTTGCTTCCGATGACGCCCGCTATATTACGGGTCAACTGCTGTGCGTAGACGGCGGTTACGGAATGACGTAAGAACTGAGGGAGGTGATCTACGTTCACTCAAATATATAAGGAGGTGTTGTAATGGCTGATGTACCAAAAACAATAAAGCAGTGGCAGATGGTGCAGCCCACCGTCTTCAACAGAGAGACGAAAGAGACGACCCCCGGCAAGCTCGAAAAGGCAGAGATCCCGGTTCCCGAACTGAAGACAGGCGAGGTGCTGGTCGAGATCGCCGGCTGCGGCGTATGCCACACGGACCTCGGATACTTCTTTGACGGTGTTCCCACCGTGAGCAAACCGCCTCTGGCGCTGGGTCACGAGATAGCCGGCACCGTTATCGCCGGTGATCCCGCATGGATCGGCAAAGAGGTCATCATTCCCGCAGTTATGCCCTGCAGGCAGTGCATACTCTGCAAGACCGGCAGGGGCAACAGGTGCCTGGCCCAGAAGATGCCCGGCAACTCGATAGGCGTGTACGGCGGCTTCGCGAGCCACATCGTCGTTCCCACGATCGACCTGTGCCTTGTCCAGGACAAGAAAGGTTATAAACTGGAACAGCTCGCCGTTGTGGCGGACGCAGTGACCACCCCGTACCAGGCGTGCAAGAGGGCCGACCTTCAGCCCGGTGACAATGTCATCATCATCGGCGCGACGGGCGGCGTGGGCGTGTACATGGCCCAGACCGCGAAGGCGCTCGGGGCCAAGACCGTCATCGGCATCGCCAGGAACCAGGAGAAACTCCAGAGGGCCCTGGGCTACGGCTGCGACTACGTTATCAGCACCCTCGACAAGACGAACAAGGATGTCGTCGGCGAGTGGAGGAACATCTGCAAAGCCAACGGCCTCGCCAACACAGGCTGGAAGATCTTTGAGGTCACCGGCTCCAAGGCCGGCCAGGATCTCGCCCTCGATCTTCTCTCCTTCGTGGGCAAACTCATCCTCGTCGGCTTCGGCATGGCGAAGAGCGAGTACATGTTCTCCAAGCTCATGGCCTTCGACGCCGAAGTTATCGGCACCTGGGGCTGTCTGCCCGAGTACTACCCGATCGTCCTCGACATGGTCCTCAGCAAGAAGATACAGATCGACCCCTTCGTCGAAGTGCGGCCGATGAGCACCATCGCGGCGACCTTCGAGGAGATCCACAAGGCAGGTTCACCTGCGAAACGCGTTGTCCTGACACCTGATTTTTAAGGTTTCAAACAAAAACTTTTAGGAGGAAAGTATGGGATTAGAATGGATGCCAAGAGAACATGAGAAGAAAGACCATTTCAGGTTCACCGATCAGCACTGGGGAACGGAAGCCCCCTGCGTAGTGTACGAAAGAAAACCCTTGAAGGACAACAAGGGCAACGTCGTCCCCGGCCTGTACGTAGCATGGATCAGGCTCAACAACCCCTCACAGTTCAACTCCTACACGACCGAGATGGTCAAGGGCGTCATCGCCGGTTTCGAGAACTCATCCGTTGACCGCGAGGTCGTCGGCGTTGTCTTCACCGGCACGGGCCCCTTCGCATTCTGCACCGGCGGCAACACGAAAGAGTACTCAGAGTACTACAGCAGACGGCCGGAAGAATACGGCGCGTACATGGAACTCTTCAACAACATGGTCGACTCCATCCTCATGTGCAAGAAGCCGGTCATCTCCCGCGTGAACGGCATGAGGGTTGCCGGCGGCCAGGAGATCGGCACCGCCTGCGACATCACCCTTACCTCTGACCTCGCCATTTTCGGTCAGGCAGGTCCCAGGCACGGTTCCGCCCCCGTCGGCGGCGCCTCCGACTTCCTCCCCTCCTACATGAGCATCGAAGATGCGATGTGGAGCTGCATCAGCTGCGAGATGTGGTCCTCCTACAAGATGTGGTGGAAGGGCCTTCTCACCAAGGCATTCCCCGTCCTGAAAGACGACAAGGGCAACTGGGTACGGAACCCGCAGGTCATCACCGACAAGTTCATCGAGAACGGCGAGATCGTCTACGGCGAGAACAAAGCCGGTCAGGAGTTCAAGGATGCGCGGGCGTGGGTCGGCGAAAAACAGAAAGCCGGCGACGTCGACTTCTCCCTCATGGATGCGGAGATCGACAGGATCATGTGGACCTACGCGAACCTCTTCCCGGGCTGCCTCATGAAATCCATCGACGGCATCCGCCAGAAAAAGAAATTCTTCTGGGATACCATGAAGAACGAGCATCGGCACTGGCTCGCCGCCAACATGGGCATCGAGGCCTTCCTCGGGTTCGGCGCGTTCAACACCAAGAAGATCACCGGAATGGACACCATCGATTTCATCAAGTACCGCAAGGGCGTCGCGGACGGCGTTCTCATGGACGATACCTTCATGGCGGAAGTTCTCGGCAAACCTCAGAAGTAATTACGAGGCAAACTCTAGGGGGGAGCACATCCCCCCTATTTTTTTTGAAAGAAGGAGAACCATCATGGCTTTCACGCACATAACATTTCAAAAGAAGAACAAGGTCGCAACGATAACCCTCAACGAGCCCCCCTCGAACTGGCTGACCATCCTCATGATGCGGGAGATCGTCGAGGCGATCATGGACGTCAAGAAAGACCCGACGATCCAGCTTCTCGTCTTCGATCACGCCGGAGAAAAGGCGTTCTGCGACGGCGTCGACGTGGCCGACCACACCCCGGACAAGGTCCTCGACATGATCGAGGTCTTCCACCGGATGTTCCGGCTCATGGAAGAGTTGGACTGCACGACGGTGGCGCTGGTGAACGGCAGATCGCTCGGCGGCGGATGCGAGCTCATGGCCTTCTGTGACATCGTCATCGCTTCAGAGAAAGCGAAGATCGGCCAGCCCGAGATCGCGGTGGGCGTGTTCCCTCCGATCGCGGCGGCATGGTTCCCGAAGATCATCGGCCTCAAGAACACCTATGAGCTTCTCCTGACAGGCAAGATCATCGGCGCGAAAGAGGCGCAGGCAATGGGTCTCGTCAACGCTGTCCTTCCCGTGGAGAACTTCAAGGCGGAAGCGGATAAGTTCATGGCCGATTTCCTCAAGCAGTCGAGGCCGGTGGCCATGTGGACGAAGCGCGCCATCAAGGCGGGTCTCAACGTCAATTTCCTCGAGGCCCTGAGGGCGTCCGAGATATGCTACCTCGACGGCTGCATGAAGACGAAGGATGCCGTCGAAGGGATAAGCGCCTTCATGGACAAGAGAAAACCGGTGTGGAAGGACGAGTAACCGGGCCAGATGAAATACGCGCCGAAAGAAGAAATAGAAGCACGGATCACAAAGCTGAAAACGTTAATGGAAAAGGCCTCTCTGGATGGGGCCTTTTTTCATTACAAAATTGACTATTACTACCTCTCGGGCACGATGCAGGACTCCCTGCTCTTCGTCCCCCTCGACTCCGACCCGGTGCTCTTCGTCAAGCGCGAGATATCGAGAGCGCGTAGGGAGTCTCCCCTCCGGAACATTATGTCCTATCGGTCCATCAAGGACATCCCGCAACACCTCAAGCCCATGAGGCGACTGGGCATGCAGCTTGACGTCATACCTTACAACGACGCGATCAGGTTCAAGGACCTCTTCAGCGACGTGGAATTCGTCGACTGCTCGCCGCTCACAAAGGAACTGAGAAAGCAGAAATCTCCTTTTGAGATAGGCCTCATGGAGAAGGCCGCAGAGATAGGCAGGAAGGTATATGCGAAGGTGCCGGAGTTCCTTCGGGAGGGGGCAACGGAGATCGAGGTGGGCGGCCAGATGGAGGCCTACGCGAAGTCGCTGGGCCACGAAGGGCTCCTGAGGGTCCGGTCCCTTAACTACGAGGCCTACACCTGGCACATCCTGAGCGGACGCACGGGCACCATAGTGAGCCAGTCCGATTCACCCATGGGCGGCCTCGGCCTGTCCCCGGCATTTCCCGTCGGCGCCAGTTTCAAAAGGATAAGGAGGAACGAGCCCATCCTCGTTGATTTCGGGATCTGCTATCACGGCTACCAGGTAGACCAGACCAGAATGTATGCCGTCGGTTCGATGCCGGACATGTTCGTCAGGGGCTACGATGCCTGCAGGGAGATCCATGACCGCGTGCTCGACAAGGTCGTCGAAGGATACACGAGCAAGGAGCTTTTCGAGTACTCCAAAGAACTGGGGGACAAGCTGGGATACGGTGACTACTATCTCGGGTACAAGCCGCACAAGGTGCGGTTCCTGGGTCATGGGATCGGCATCGAACTGGCGGAGCTTCCTTACATAGCCGCCACCCATACCTATCCCATAGAGGACGGGGCCGTCTTCGCCATCGAGCCGAAAATGGTCTTCCCGAAGAAAGGTTGCTGCGGATATGAGAACACCATACACTACACGAACGGAAAGTGCCGGATAATAACCGATACTGATGACAGCATCATTATCGCATGAAATACCTTTTTTCCACAGGATGCCTGTACCACCTCCCCATTGAAGAGATCTTCGTCCTCGCGCGCGAAGGCGGGTTCGACGGCTGTGAACTCGTCATAGACCAGCGCTTTATGAGCGACGGCTATCTGGACAGGGTTCAGGCGTGCCTAGACATCCTTCCCGTTTTCACCATCCATGCCCCCTTTCTCAAAATGAACAAATGGGGCACAAAGGTGGACGAACTGAAGAGGACCATCGATATAGCCCGCGTCCTCGGAGCGGGCGTTGTCAATTTCCATCCCCCCGCGTGGCTGACGATGGAGATCGGCTTCGCCCGGTGGCTGAGAAGCATTCACGACTTCCAGAAGGAGCTCGACTGCGCCGATATCGCCCTTACCATCGAGAACATGCCACGGGCAGGCAAGCACCTGATGCTGACGTCGTACATCCTCAACGATATCAATGACCTCGTCGCCTTCGGCCAGGAGCATAACCTCTATTTCACCTTTGATACGACCCATCTCGCCAGTTTTGGCGTGGATATCATCGCCCCTTTCATAATGGTCTTCAGGACGGGCAGGCTGCGAAACATTCACCTCAGCGACTCCGGCAACCACGAAAGCCATCTCTTCCTGGGAAGGGGGGACCTCCCCATTGCCAGATTCCTGAACACGGTCCGAAGGCTTGGCTATGACGGGACAATAACGTTCGAGGTGTCCCCCCGGGAGCTTCCCAGATCCAGGGAGTGGCTCGTCAGGCTCATGGAGTATCAGCTTCGCTTGATCAAGCTGCATACAGGGGCTTCGGTGGTGTGATATGGCAAAAAGGACCGTCTTCGTCTGCTCTTCCTGCGGACATGAAACGTTGAAATGGCTGGGGAAATGCCCCATGTGTCAGGGATGGGACACGTTCAAGGAATTTGCGCCCGCACCAAAGACGGACGGCAGGGAACCGCGCCGGCCCGTCATCCTCACAGATGAAGAACTCGCCGATGAAGAGAGGATCGCGACGGGCATAGGAGAGATGGACCGCGTCCTCGGCGGGGGTATGACGATAGGGTCTGCCATCCTCCTCGGCGGCGATCCCGGAATAGGCAAGACGACACTCTGTTTCGAGGTTGCCGCGAAGCTTACGGAACTGGGGCTCAAGGTCCTCTATGTCTCCGGGGAGGAATCCCTGAAACAGCTCGCATCCCGCAAGAAGAGGCTGGGGCTCAAGGCGGGATTTGCCTTTCTCACCACCAATCACCTGGACGACATCCTGACGGCGATCAACGAGGAACGTTACGCCCTTGTCATCGTGGATTCCGTCCAGGCGGTCTACAACCCCAAGCTGCCCATGCTACCGGGAAGCATGGGCCAGGTCAAGGATGTATCCACGCGGCTGACGATGGAAATGAAGGCCCTCGATACGAGCCTTATTTTCATAGGTCACGTCACGAAGGAAGGTGTCATAGCAGGCCCCAAGGTGCTGGAACATATGGTCGATACGGTCCTGTACTTCGAGGGCGACAAGATGCTCCCCTACCGCATGCTCAGGACCATCAAGAACAGGTACGGCGCCGTCGAAGAGGTGGGTATATTCCAGATGACCGGGGATGGCCTTATCAGCGTGGAGAACCCTTCCCAGTTCTTCATGTCCCAGCGGGGCGATATCGGCGAGGGGAGCAGTCTTTTCCCCTGTATCACGGGATCGCGGCCCATCGTCCTCGAGGTACAGGCCATAACCCAGAAGACCAACTTCTCCATGCCGAGAAGGCTTTCCCTCGGCTACGACGTGAACCGCCTTTTCATCCTCATCTCCGTCATCGAGAAGACCGTGGGGAAGCCTTTCTTCGACAGGGACATCTACGTCAACGTAACGGGAGGCATGAAGGTAAACGAGCCTGCCATTGACCTGCCCGTGGCCGCGTCGATACTCTCAAGCTACAAGGATGCCGCTCTCGGCCGGGAGACAGCCTTTTTCGGCGAGGTCGGGCTCACCGGCGAGATCAGGAAAACGGTGAACATGGACCTCAGGATCAAGGAATGCCAGCGCATCGGCATAAAAAGGGTCTTCTGCCCCGCCGACGGCGCCCGCTCCGACGGAATAGAGATAGTAAGTATCGGAAATCTAAAGGACTTATCTCAGAAGATACGGAAGAAGGCAGGGGAATAGGACCTATAGGAGAAGATAGGACGTATAAGACCTCTAGAACCCATCAAGAGAGTTCTTCGAGTCTTACAGCCGGATGGCCATCACGGGACCACGAACAAACTGGTTTCTTCTAAATATTCAAGCGGTTCAAGCGGTTCAAGCCGTATTTTACGGCATTTTGAACCCTTTCCCCTTCGGCCTGATGGTCATCACGGGACAGGGGGACTTCCGTACCACCTTCTCCGCCACGTTCCCTATGAGGATATGCTCTATACCGCTGCGCCCGTGCGTGCCCATGACGATGAGGTCTATACCCTCGGCCTTCGCGTAGTCGATGATCTCGACGAAGGCCACGCCGGTCCTTACGGCCTTCTTCACATCGATGTCGACATTTTTCAGGATTTTCCCGAAATCCCTGTCCACCTCGTCCTGGATGTTCTTCTCTATGGCCACAAGGTTCTCGGGCGTGAGGAAAGATTCATAAGGGGTGAAGTAGGTCAGGTTGGGTATGACGTGGAGCACATGGAGTTCAGCGCCATATTGTTTCGATATGTCCGCGGCATAGGCGATCACATCCTTCGTAAATTCGGAAAAATCCACGGGACAAAGTATCTTTTTGAACATCGAAACCCCCTTTCCGGCATATTAGTCACTTATATAACCCATTCTCCCTTTAGTCAATGCAAATCTCTCCGATAATTCTCTTCGTGGGCAAATTCACAAACTGGAGAAATCGACCTTGACAAAAATAACACCCAATTGGTATATTTACTATGTAGATACGTGGACGAACACAGAAAATGCCCTAGAACCAACGAGTTAGGGCATTTTTTACTGCCCGGAGAATAGATGACCATCAAAAATCATAGCGAAATCCAACATCTCGTAGACATCGGAACGGAAAAAGGGTACCTGACCCCCGACGAGATCAATGATTATCTTCCGCAGAACATCTTCTCGCCTGAGGACATTGAAGATATCTTTGATTTTCTCACCGAATCCAACATCGATATAGTCGATACGATCAAGGAAAAGATCGAAGCCGCCCCGGAAGAGGAATCCCAGGAATGGGGTGAGATGGAACGGTTTCCCTCGGAGAGGACCGACAACATCATCTGGGCCTACCTCAAGGATATCGGCAGGGTCTCCCTCCTCAATTCGGAAGAAGAGTACATGATCGCGAAGAGGATCGAAGACGGCGAGCGCATGATACGAAACCTCCTCTTCGACCTGCCCCACGCCATCCAGGAACTCATGGAAATAGCCTCCCTTCTCAAGAAAGAGGCCATCAACATAGTCGATGTGGTCAAGAATATCGACGAGTTGAACTATTCCAAGAAGGATGAGGACAAGTACAGGAAGAAGACGGTCTCCCTTATCAACAGCATCAAGAACCAGCACGAGAAGAAAGAGGAGATCAGAAGGAATTCCGTCAAGGTCAACGAGGCAACGAAAAAGCTCAACGAAAAGAAGCTCAAGGCCCTGGAAAAGAAGGTCGAGGAAAACCTCATCAACCTCAATCTCAACAAGAAGGTCCTTGAAGAGATCATCCGCAAGGTCCAGAGACAGCTCAAGTTCATGGACGACAAGGAAGCGCGGAAGGTCAAGAAGAGACTGCTCGAGATCGGTGAGATCGAGAACGGCCTCAAAACGGTCAAGAACCGCCTGATACAGGCAAACCTGAGGCTTGTCATCAATATAGCCAAGAAATATCTTAACAGGGGCCTTTCGTTCCTTGATCTCATTCAGGAAGGGAACATGGGTCTCATGAAGGCAGCCGAAAAGTACGATTACCAGAAGGGATACAAGTTCTCCACCTACTCGACCTGGTGGATCCGGCAGGCCATCACCCGTGCCATCGCCGACTACGCGCGCACCATCAGGGTTCCCGTTCATGTCCTCGAGACCATGAACAAGATAACGAAGGTTACCATCTCCCTCTTCCAGGAACTCGGCCGGGAGCCCAATCTCGACGAGATCTCGCTGAAGGCGGGGCTTCCCCTGGAAAAGGTGCGGAAGATCATGAAGGTCTCGAACGAGCCGATCTCCATAGAAACCCCCATTGGCGATGACGAATCAAAGCTTGGCGATTTCATTGCGGATCCAAAGTCACCGTCGCCCTTCAACGAGCTTGTCAGCATCTCTCTCAAGGAGGAGATCGACAAGGTCCTGTCCACGCTGACCCCTCGGGAGGAGAAGGTCATCCGGATGAGGCTCGGCATCGGCGAGAAGACGGACTACACGCTCGAAGAGGTCGGAGAGGTCTTCGGGCTGACCCGCGAGCGTATCCGCCAGATAGAGGCAAAGGCCCTGCGCAAGCTGAAACACCCCTCACGGCGGAAGAGACTGGAAAGTTTCCTGGAATAGAAAAGGTGGGGAACAGAGAGCAGGATCCAAGGAAGAGACCTGGAAATAATTAGGCCGGATAGAAAATAAAGGCAAAAGATCGAATCTTTTGCCTTTTCATTTACTCTTTCTGTCATCCACGGACATGCCGGGCATCGATCCCCCGGTTCTCTGCTTTCAACTATACAGGTTGTCCTGGTCCGTCTTGCCGGCAATGCTGAGATGCGGCCTCACTTCCTTTCCCCGGACACTCTCCCCGGCCATAATGTCCGAGACGTTCGCCTTGATCTGGTTCATCCTGTCAGGGCTGAAAGGCCTTATCCGCGAAAAGGCGGTATTCAGAGTGATATCGGGCCTGAAAGTCTGGACCACGAAGTCTTTCGCCCCCTGAAGATGGGCAGCAACCATGTAGACATCCTCCTCCCTGTGGAGAAAAGGCACAACTGTCATGCGGAAGTAATGATCGATCCCGGAACCCATGATAAACTCAATACTTTCCTGCACTTTGCGGTCATCGACATTGATACCGCACCACCGGGAATACCGGTCCAGGGGACCTTTGACATCCATGGCGATCGCGTCCACGAGGCCGTCATTGACAAGGCCCTTCACGGCAGAGGGGCTTGACCCGTTCGTATCGAGCTTGATCTTCATCCCTTCGCTTTTCAAGAGACCCATAAGCCGGTACAGGTTCTTGTGTATTGTCGGCTCACCCCCGGTCACCACGATCCTGTCGACCCACTGAGCCCTGTATTTCCTTATGGTTGCGACAATATACTCGATCGGGACGTCCTCCAGCCCCCCCGGGTTGAGAACGAGGTCGCGGTTGTGACAGAAGGGACACCGGAAGTTGCAGCCGCCAAGGAAGAGAACGGATGCGAGACACCCCTTCCAGTCCACAAAACTGGTCTCAATGAAACCCTTTACAGCCGGGCAATCAGGCTCCTTGAACTGCACTGAGTACCTCGTCGATATGAGGCACGTTGCCTCTCCACTCGCCCAGGGAGTTCTCCGACTCATCTTCAACGAGGATGGTGGGCAATGCCATGACGCGATAGAATGTCGCCTCGGCAAGGCCTTCAGTCGTTCCGACGTTGTAGTCGTCAACGGCAACGTTCTTTTCCCGGAGATGGTCCTTCAGCTGTTTCGCCATTGGACACATCGGGCAATCATCCTTGTAGAAGATCTTCACTATCCCCATACTCCCTCCTTGAATTTTGTAGGATCCGTCAGTGTTCTAGTCGTTGGCAGCCGCCTTGCGCCTTTCGGAGAAGAACTCCGAATTGCGATAACGGTCCTTTAGCTCTCCCAGCTTACCTTTGTTCCAGCTTGATACCTTGGTGAAGTATCCGGTTATCCTCGTAATACCATCCACATCGGTGGAACCGCAGTACGAACAGGTATCGGCAAGACCCCGCCCCGTCCTGTGGCACTTGTTACATGTGGTGAATTCCGGGGAGAAAGCTATCTGGTCATTGGTCGTGTGCTTGAAGGTCTTGATGACGAAGTCGGCGATGGCCTCCTTCGAGGGCTGCGCTTCTCCAAGCCAGACGTGCGATATGGAGCCTGCCTCGATAAGGGGATGGAACAGCCCCTCCGTGGTTACCCTTTCGATGGGATTCATGGCGTGCTTGACGTTCAGATGCGTCGAATTCGTGTAATAGACCTCACCGGATGCGATGTCGCCTTTCATGATCCTGCCGGCGTGGGGAGAGAAATACCGGAGGTCCAGGCGCGCGAACCGGTAACTCGTGCTTTCCGCCGGGGTCTGCTCCAGGACGATCTTCATGTTCTCCTGTCGCCGCATCTTCTCCGTGAGAAGGTTCATGTGGGCAATGGCCTTGATGCCGAACTTCAACGCCCGTCTTGATTCGTGCATCTCCTCGCCGGTATGTATCTGCACCATCTCGTTGAGACCGACCATGCCTATGAGGTGCGATGCGAGATTGAACCTGAGATAGGGCATCCCGTCCCGGTTCATCGTGAGGAGCGCGAGCGGTCCGTTCTCCCCCAGGGAAAGAAGTTTCTCCATGAACGCCCGTTTCTCCTTGTGGGCCTTGACGGCAAGGATGAACCTCTCCGTGATGAGGTTGAAAAGCTTCGTGTCGTCGTTCTTCGCCATGTAGGCAAGCCTCGGCAGGTTGAGGGACACGTTCTGGAGGGCGCAGTACCGCATCCTCCACGGCTCCTTCGCGTCAAGAAGGTCACTTTCCTCGAGCTTGAAGCTCAGGCGGCAGCATTCGGATATCTTGGCCGTCTCTCCCCTGTCGAAGACATAGTAGGTGTTGCCCTTGTCGGATGCGACGTCGCATATGAGGTTCAGGAAATCCATGTGGCCGTCGGTATGGAAGAACTTCTCCGTGATATGGACGATGGGTTTCGGGAAAAAGAAGGGCCGCCCCGCCCCGTCGCCTTCCTTGTAGACCTCGAAGAGCTTCCAGGCAAAGCGCTGGGCTTCCTTCTCATATTCACCGTAGGTCTTGCCCGTAAACTTGCCGTTGGGGCCGATGGCCGGCACGTTGACAAAGTGCTTCGGTATCTCCCAGTAGATGTTTATGTCGGTGAAGATCGCCTGGCCGCCCCTAGCCACGGCCTGCTGGGAGAATTCGAAGATAAGCATCTGCGCGAGCTGCTTCACGTCGTTGTCGCTCATCCCCTCGATATAGGGCGCGAAGAAGATGTTTATGGCGTCCCAGCCTATGGCGCCCGCGAAATGACTCTGGAGGGCCGCCGCAAACTTGACGAGATGGGCAAGGAGCACTTCCGCATGCTTAGCCGGCCTGGCCATGGACAGGGAGTGCGGCAGATCGAGCCCGAACTTTTTGATATATTCGAGGGACTGGCCGCTGCAGTATGGCCTGTCGACAAAACCGAGGTCGTGGAGGTGTATGTCCCCGTTCATGTGGGCATCGGCCACCTCCTGGGAGAAGACGGACAGGAGCGCGTATTCCTTCTTGATGCCCTCCGCCAGGGTCAGGTTCGTGGCCTCCGGGCCATGAGGCACGTTTGCGTTCTCCTTGTTGGGGTGAAGGATGAGGCTGTCAACATCATACAGGGGCATACCAAGCCTCGTGTGCATCTTCCGGGAGCTTTCAAGCCCCTTCTCGATCAGTCTCGCATTGACAAGTTCCCGGATGAGGGGTGCGGTGATGACCTCGATGCCGGACCGCCTGATCATCTGTTCCACTTCCTTGCTGATCTCGCCGGCCGTGTCGCGGTCGATCAGCGTCTCTCTGATGAGAGCGTCAACGATCTTCGACCGGTCCCAACCGGCAATGCTTTCCTCCGAGGTTCTGACAAATAGATTCAGATCCGTTGTTTCCATGCATCCCCCTATCAGAATTGTTTACTTGTATGATTCGTCTTGTTAAGACAGGCTATGCTTCCCGAAAGTCAATCGTAGTGCAATCCCCCTCCGAAACACTACATATAGTATGTCCACTAGATATCCACACTACATGTAGTACTTTTTACCTGACCGGCCCTCACGTTGTCAAGAGATTTTTTTGATTTTTTTGAGCGCGGCCACTCGCCAATATTTTTTGAAAATTTTATACATAGAAGTATTTCTTCAAGAATTTTCTCAATCTTTTCCCTGAATATTCCAACCGTTGCAGACGAGGCACAGGATATGCATATCCCAATAGGGGGCCTTCAGGTTCTCCGATGACAGGCATCCACCCTATGTTCGCTGGGCCTTCATCGACTCGGCCGCTTCTTCAGGAGTTATGGACAACACGGAGAACTCATCATCCCTCTTGTACTTCGACGACCGGAAATCCCTCGGCAGGATCTCGATGTGCCAGTGGTGGTATTCCCTCAGGGGAAGGTCGTCTCCGTGAGGTTCGGCGAATGTGGTGTTCGGCGACGTGTGTATCTCCATGGTGTAGGCATTGGCGAACTGCTCGACACGCTTCATTACGTCGAGCAGCATCTCCGTCAGGTCGTCCTTCATTGCCTGATCGACAAGATTTTCATAATTGGCCTCATGAAATCTCGGCACGATCCACGTTTCGTAAGGGAACCTGGATGCAAAGGGACAGATGGCAACAAAACTCCCGTTCATGCTCACAAGCCTCTTGCCCTGCCGTATCTCCTGGCTGATGATATCGCAGAGAAGGCACCTCTCCTTCTGCATGAAATGGTTGCGTGTCGTGACGATCTCATGGGAAGCGCGGGCCGGAAGGATCGGCGTGGCGAGCACATGGGAGTGGGGATGGAGGAGATAAGACCCCGCCAGCTCCCCATGGTTCTTGAACACCTGCACATGCTTGAACCTGGTGTCTCCCTTGAGATCGAGTATACGGTCCCGGTACATGTTGAGGACCAGTTGCAGCTCCCGCTTACCGTACATGGACATCGTCCGCGAATGGGACCTGTTCTCCACGATTATCTCGTGGGCACCGACGTTGCCCATCTTGTCGTAGAGACCTTCACCGCGCCTGTCCTCCTCAACCTCTATCACGAAGATCGGATTGGAGGCGGCAAAGCACCTGACCAGCCAATCGCCGCGGTCATCGATGTACTCACGAATGGTCGGCGGGGTCATTGACTCGTGACCCGGGCAGAAAGGACAAACACCCGTTCCGCTTGATTTCGAGCCGCCATATCCCACGACGACCCAGTCTCCCGTTAGAGGGTCTCGCCTGAGTTCCGCCATTTGGGAAATAATAGACTACAACCGGAGCATTGTCAATTTACTGTTTCCTTGCAAATGAAAGAAATTATCGATTAGAATTACCTAGTATGAAAGACCCTCTGCAGACGGCTGTCGAGATGGCGCTCGCATCGGGAAGGATACAGAAGGATTCCCTCAAGGAAAACTTCGCGATCCATCATAAGGGCGAGATAGACCTCCTCACCGATGTCGACATAGCCTGCCAGGAAATGATCATATCGGTGATAAAGGAGCGTTTTCCCGAAGACGATATCATCGCCGAGGAAAAGGCAAACCTCTTCGAAGGGGACAGGAACCGGTGGATAGTGGATCCCATCGACGGCACGACCAATTACGCCCACGGGTATCCGTTCTTCTGCACTTCCATCGCGTATGAGGTGAACGGCGTCATGGTCATCGGCGTCGTCTACAGCCCCATCATGGACGAGCTTTTCGTCGCGGTCCGGGGGGCGGGGGCCTATCTCAACGGCAACAGGATACGGGTCTCGTCCGTTCAGCGTCTCAAGGCATCGCTGCTCAGCACCGGGTTCCCCTACGACATAACCACCAACCCCGATAATAACATAAATCATTTCATAGACTTCCTGTACGAGGCGCAGGCCGTGCGAAGAGACGGCTCGGCGGCCCTGAACCTTGCTTACGTGGCATGCGGGCGTTTCGACGGCTTCTGGGAGATACACCTCAACCCATGGGACCTCGCCGCAGGAGCCCTTATCGTCGAGGAGGCCGGGGGCTCTCTGTCGAGCATTTCGGGCGGGACATTCAGCGTTTACGGGGGCGGGGTCATCGCTTCAAACGGTCTCATCCAGGAGGCCATGACAGGCGTCATCGGGAAGGGGCCTTCCGGACGGAGCCAAAGGATTCCGTAACGGCGCAGCAAGACCCGAACCCCCCCGGGGGGGCGCAGGACCGGCGGAGGACACCACATGAAAGATTATCTTGTCGACGATGTTAAGAACATAGTGCGCCCGCAGCTGGGGGAGGAAGTGCCGCTCGTCCTGTTCCGCATCCTGCGGATCATAGGCATGCGAAGCATCCTCGGTGAAACATCGGGAGCCACCCTGTACATGATGGGAAAGAAGGTCGGGAACATGCTTCCGGCGCGGACCATGGAGGAATTCTCCGCGACGATACGGCAACTGAAGATCGGGATCCCCGAAGTGGTGATCGATGACGAAGACCACATGACTGTGAAGCTTTTCGAATGCATAACCTGCGCCGGTTTCACATACACGGGTGAGATGTTCTGCGACATGGAGAGCGGGATCATCGCGGGACTCCTCGAGAACGTTCACGGAAAGAAGGCGAAGTCGACACAGACCAAGAGCTGGTCGGCAGGTTTCAATTATTGTGAGTTCGAGGTTTTCCTTTACTGATGACGCGGCAGAGGAAAAAGGCGCGCAACGCTGCCGCGGACCCGACGAAAGACCTCGAGATCGCTCTGGAGGAAGAAAGGAGCCTTTCCAGGGCGCGCAGCACTCTCCTTGAAACGAATATCAAGGAGCTCAACGACGTCTATGCCGTCCTCAATGAAAAACTCAAGGCCCTTCGTGTCCGCGAAGAGCGGATAAAGCGTTTCGAGGGGGAGCTCGTCAGGGCGAACAAACTTTCTTCTCTGGGTGAACTCGCCGGCTCCATCGCCCACGAGATCAAGAATCCCCTCATTTCCGTCCAGGGTTTTGCCAGGAGGATTGCGAAGACGGGGGATATCGCCAGGATCAGGCGTTATGCCGGGCTGATAGACCAGGAAGCCGGGCGGATGGCGAACGTGCTGGTGAAACTCCTCGATTTCTCCCGGATGGACGAGCCGAGAAGAGAGGAATGCGATCTCCACGACATCGTCGACGACACCGTCCTTTTCATGGAACACCACCTCACGCGCTTCAAGAACGTGACCGTGGACGTCCGGCGAGGCGCCTCCCCCGCCATCGTCCGCGTCGACAGGATCCACATTCAGCAGGCACTCGTCAATCTCATCAACAATGCCGCGCAGGCCATGCCGAAAGGTGGCGTGATCAGGATCTCATCGGGAACCGACAAGGGCCTGGGCTTCATAACCGTCGCAGATGAGGGTGAGGGCATCGGCAAAGACCTGCTGCAAAAGATATTCGAACCCTTCTTCACGACGAAACCCAAAGGAGAAGGCACGGGACTCGGGCTTTCGCTGAGCAAGAGACTCCTCGAGGCCAACGGCGGCTCCATCGACGTGGAAACACACCCCGGAGAAGGCAGCACCTTCCGCCTCCTCATACCCCTCTCAAGAACCGCTTGAACAGCTTGAACCGCTTGAGCGCAAACTCCTGAACCTTTCCCTGGAAGATTTGATCCTTTACGTTCGAGCGGTTCAAGCCGGTTTTAGAATTCCCACTTCATCCCGTCCCGGCCAGCCATGACGTTCACTCCCGTTTCCTTCGCCATTGTTCTCGCGAGGCGCGATGGGCCCTGGTTGATGATGTGCATACCGAAATGGGTGAGGATTGCAGTTTCGGGACGCACCTTGTCGATGATGGCCCGTGCGTCGTTCAGGGCCAGGTGCTCGACGATCTCGTGGTTCTCGATGGGCTTCTGGCGCAGGACATTGATGATAAGATGATCGGCCCGGTAATGGTCCGCCAGTTCCGGAAAGTACCTCGTGTCGGAAATGAGCCCGATGGTCGTGTTGAGATGGAAGAAGAGACCGTAGGTCTCAACGGGATGCCTGTGCCTGACTGGTGTTCGAAAAGTCATGTCGCCCAGGGCGTACTCCCCGCCTTCCCGAAGCAGGATTATGTTCTCGAGATACTTGCCGGCAAAATCGAAGACTACGGAATCGCCAGACAGGGCGTCGGCGGGGCAAAAAAGGGTCCCCCTCTTCCTGAAGCCGCCGTCGGCCATGGCTTCAATAAGGATGTTGACGTCGTTGGCGTGGTCCATGTGCCTGTGTGTGATGACGATCCCATCGAGGCGGGAGGGGTCGTAATCCTCCTTCGCCGCCCGGATGCGGACAATGGCACCCGGACCGGGGTCGATGTAGAGGTTTGTCTTCCGGTAATTGAGCCACAGGCCGCCCGTGGCCCGAAGCTGTTTGAGCGCCACGAACCGCGCGCCGCCGGTGCCGAAGAACTTTATGAATCCTTCCATTGGTCCCTGCCTTTCCTGCCGATCAACCGGGTGGGTCATCGTTTCGGTTCAACTTCGATCCCTGCCACCCTTATTCTAGAGAAGGCCTGGAGGCTTGTCAATTCGTCCCCCGGTGATCCCCGGGCCGCATCATTGTGTGATATTCAATTTTTTTCAGTATTTCTTGTGGATTATACTGGCCTTATAGGCTTTGCCTGTGCTCTAATAATATCATCAAAGACAAAAGAATGGTTTTTTTATCCCTACGTGCTCCAATAGCACTAATAGCGGGTTTATGAAGGAGGGGTTTTGATGAAAATCACAATCAATGGAAAGGTTTGTGAGGCCACGGAGGGACAAACAGTCCTTGAAGTGGCAAGGGCCAACGGGTTTTACATCCCCACGCTGTGCTATCTGTCAGGCCTGACCCCCACCGGGGCGTGCCGTATCTGCGTAGTGGAGGTCGAGGGTATGCGGAACCTTGTGGCGTCCTGTTCGGCCCCGGCCACGGAAGGCATGGTCGTCAGGACGGATACCGAGCGGGTTCTGGCTGCCCGGCGTTTTATTGTCGAGCTCCTGGTATCGTGCCATCCCCTGGACTGCATGACATGCGAGAAGACGGGGGACTGTACGCTTCAGAACCTGGCCTACGAACTGGGGGTGACGGGTTCCGCGATGGTGGGGGAGAAATATGACTATCCCGTCGACTACTCCAACCCTTTTATCGTAAGGGACTACAACAAGTGCATCCTGTGCCTCAAGTGTGTCCGGGTCTGCAATGAGATCCAGGGTATAGAGGCGATAAAGACCATACAGCGCGGCTTCGACACAAAGGTCGCAACCGCCTATGACACTCCGCTTCAGGAAAGCAACTGTGTCTTTTGCGGACAGTGCGTGCAGGCCTGCCCGGTGGGAGCCCTGACGGAGAGAAAGGCCAAAGGCCTCGGGCGTGCCTGGGAAATGAGGAAGGTACGCACCACATGTCCTTACTGCGGAGTCGGCTGCCAGCTGGAACTCCACCTCAAGGGGGAGCAGATAGTCAAGGTGACCGCGGTGGAAGACGGAGCACCCAACAAGGGAAGGCTCTGCGTGAAGGGGCGGTTCGGCTACGATTTCATCTATTCGGAAGACCGGCTGACAACGCCCTTGATACGGGAGAACGGGTCCTTTCGCGAGGCATCCTGGGATGAGGCTCTCGACCTCGTGGCCGACAAGTTCAAGCAGATAATATCGGAGAGCGGCCCCGATGCCATAGCCGGCGTCAGCTGCGCCCGTAGCATAAATGAAGACTCCTACCAGATGCAAAAACTCTTTCGCGCGGTGATCGGCACCAACAACATCGATCACTGCGCCCGAACCTGACACGCGCCAACCGTCGCCGGTCTGGCGCAATCATTCGGTTCCGGAGCAATGACAAATTCTTTTGGTGAATTCGCAGACGCGAAGATGTTCCTCTGCATCGGCACGAACATGACCGAGGCACATCCGGTGGCTGCCACGTTCCTGAAGAACGCCCTGCGCAAGGGAGCAAAGCTTATCGTCGTCGACCCCCGCAAGCAGCCTCTCGCGAAACTGGCCGACATCTACTGCCAGATCAAGGTCGGCAGCGATATCGCTTTCCTCAACGGCCTCATGAACATCATCATCAACGAAGGCCTGTATGACAAGGATTTCGTCGAGAACAGGTGCGATAACTTCGAGGCCTTCAAGGCAAAGATAATGGAGTACCCACCCGAACGGGCCGCTGAGATATCCGGCGTGGATGTGGAAACGATCCGGAAGGTCGCGCACATGCTCGCCACGATAAAACCCGCCATGCTCTGCTACACGCTCGGCATCACTGAGCACACCACGGGCAAGGACAACGTGATGAGCACCGCCAATCTCCAGCTTCTCCTCGGGAATATGGGAAAACCCTCCGCGGGCGTGAACCCGCTGCGCGGCCAGAACAACGTCCAGGGGGCCTGCGACATGGGGGCCCTGCCCAACGTCTTCCCCGGCTACCAGAAGGTCATCGACCCCGCGGCGCGAGAGAAGTTCGAGAAGGCCTGGAACGTCCGGAAGCTGCCCGAAAACAATGGCATGATGATGCCCCAGATGATGGAATCGCTTGCAGATAAGAAGATCCGGGCTTTCTATGTCTTCGGCGAGAATCTCGCGAGTACCGAGCCCGATATCCGCAAGGTCGAGCACGAGCTGTCCTCCGCCGAATTCCTGATCTGTCAGGACATCTTTCCCACGGAGACGACACGCTTCGCCCATGTCATCCTGCCCGCCGCATCGTGGTGCGAGGACGATGGGACCTTCACGAACAGCGAAAGAAGGGTCAACCGCGTCCGCAAGGTCAAGAACCCGCCTGGTAACGCGAAACCTAACTGGTGGATATTCAAGGAAATTGCCAGGAGAATGGGGCAGGACTGGACATCGAACAGTGGGCCCGAGATATGGGACAATGAGGTATCTGCCCTGGCCCCGGCGCTCGGAGGGATAAAGTACGACCGCATCGAGAACGACGGGCTGCAGTGGCCCTGTCCCAATACGGACCACCCCGGAACGGCCTTCCTCCATCGCGACGGTGTGTTCACCCATGGCAAGGGGATATTCAATCCCGTTGACTGGAAAGCGCCGGCGGAGGTCGCCGACAAGGAGTACCCCTTCGTCCTCAGCACGGGCCGCAGGCTGTACCAGTACCACACCAGGACCCAGACGGGCCGCTCGGGCCTCAATTTTCTCATGCCCGAGGAAACGGCTGACATATCCGTTGTCGATGCGGAGAACCTCGGCATCAAATCGGACGAACTCGTAAAGGTCCGTTCGCGGCGCGGAGAAGTGGAGGTCCGGGCCAGGGTCACCGCAGAGGTGCCTGCCGGCATGGTCTGGATGTCCTTCCATTTCCGGGAAGGATCAGCGAACTGGCTCACCAACGCGGTGTACGACCCGGCAACCCTCACCGCGGAATACAAGGCCTGCGCCGTGACGGTGGAGAAGATACAGGATACGGCAACGGCATAGTATATGCCCCGACAGCAATGAAAACTCTCACAGCCCCCGAAATCCACCCTCGGGGGCTTCCTTCTTTCGTGTTCGATGGCGGGCTTCGTTCCTCAGGACCTTGCGCGCCCGGGCGGATTGTGCCACTATATAAGTGCAAGCGAAAAGGAGGGTTTATGGGAACAAAAGATCTCTCGGCCATCATCGAGCTGGCGATATCAAAAGAGCAGGAAGCCTACGATTTCTACATGGAACTTCTGAGCATGGTCGACGACAGGGCCGCCAGAGACGCCCTGCAGATCGTCGCCGGCGAGGAAAAGAAACACAAGGAGTTCCTCGTGAATTACCGCGACAAGGGCTACGGGGACTCGGGCCTCAAAATGACAACCGTCGTCGATTACAAGATAGCCGAACACCTTGAGGCCCCCGAGCCCAGGGCCGGTATGGAAAGCAAGGATGTCTTCCTTATAGCGGCCCATCGGGAAAAGGGCGCCCACGAGTTCTACCTGGGACTTGCCTCCATTCACCCTGCGGGGCCAACGAAGGACATGCTCCTGCAAATGGCCGGGGAAGAATTGAAGCACAAGGAGAAAATGGAGTATTATTACGCGAACGCCGCTTTCCCGCAGACATCCGGCGGGTGACAGCACGAGGGGATACATCTCTCCTGAGAGCGCCGCGTGCACACCGCGAGGAAGTCTTTGGGGTTCATTGAATTTGCCATATTCGACTCCTGGTTCGGAACCATCTCCGTTGTAAGGAGAGAGGGCCGGATCGTTCGTCTCGATCTTTCGGAGAACGACATGTACCAGGAGCACCGGGCCGTACTGAAACGTTTTCCCGATGCTGTCGAGTCGGAGCAGTCCTTCAAGACAGTGCGCACCCTTCTCCACCGGTACCTGAAAGGACAGCCGGTGGATTTCCGTGATGTGGAGATCGATATATCGGACCTGCCGGAGTTCACGCGGACGGTCCTGGAAGAGCTGCGAAAGATCCCTTACGGCGAAACGAGAAGCTATCTCGATATCGCGAGACGCGCCGGACGCCCCTTGGGGGGACGGGCCGTCGGTCAGGCGGTGAAGAGGAACCCTATCCCCATCATCGTCCCCTGCCACAGGGTCATCCGCCACGACGGGTCCCTGGGGGGATTCGGTCTAGGGGAAAAGATAAAGAAAAGGCTTCTTTTTCTTGAGGGTGTCAAGAAAACCTGGTCGGTTTAGGCAGAGATAGCCGGAGATGACGCCGGCGGACGTATCCGCCGTGGGCACGATACGATACGTCTCTTCGTACTGCTGCCGCCAGATCACATTGTCCTCGGAATCGAAGAAGGTCATATCTGAAAAATGGAGCAGTTCCCTCCGGCAGTCGACGGAAACAAACGCTATGAAATAGGAAAGGTCCTTCGGGACGATCCCGTTGAGGTCAAGGCATTCCCTGATCTCCTCATTGAGGACGCTTCCCTGACCGGGGACGAATTTCAGCACGGCCCTCGAAGTGGTCACTTTGTCATGTGTCGAGTATGCGAGGGTCTGATCGATATACCAGACATCATCCTGCCTGGTCCCGGCAATGGCCGACCATATCCCCTTCGCCTGCAGATCTCCGCATGAAGACAACAGCAGCACCGACAAAAGGCAGAGCGCGACGGGGACAAGCCGCCGCAGTGTTCGCAGTCGATCGGCCATATCTCGTTTATCGCACCTTTGCCGTGGAGCCTAAACAGACTGTTGACAAAATGACTTCCCGGGGCGGTTCGTGCTCTTTCGTCGGGTGTACTTACCCTGGAACCCTGGAACTCCGAGATCCTGAAGCGCTTTTCGCCCCCACCCTCTCCCCGGCCGCCGGTCCCCGGTCGGCCTCGAGGTACCGCTTCAGAAACAGCCCGGTGTAACTATTCTCTGCGGACATGACGTCTTCCGGGGTGCCACGGGCGATGATCGTTCCTCCCCGGCCGCCCCCCTCGGGACCGAGGTCGATCACATAATCGGCACTCTTGACAACGTCGAGATTGTGCTCGATGACGACGACGGTGTTGCCCCTCTCGACGAGTTCGTTGAGCACGTGAAGGAGCTTCTCGATGTCGACGAAATGGAGGCCTGTCGTCGGTTCGTCGAGAATATAGAAGGTCTTACCCGTGTCCCGTTTGGAGAGTTCACGGGAGAGTTTGATCCTCTGTGCCTCTCCGCCGGATAGGGTAGTCGCCGCCTGACCCAGGCGGATATACCCCAGACCAACCTCGTAGAGGACCTTGAGCTTGCTCTTGATGTGGGGATGGGCGTCGAAGAACTCCATTGCCTGCGTGACCGTCATTTCCAGGACATCGGCGATACTCTTGCCGCGGTAGAGGATCTCCAGCGTGTCGCGGTTGTAACGCTTCCCTTTGCACGCCTCGCAGACTATGTAAACATCCGGGAGAAACTGCATCTCTATCTTCACGAAACCCTCTCCGGCGCAGGTCTCGCACCTGCCCCCCTTCACGTTGAAGCTGAACCTTCCCTCCTTGTATCCCCTCATCCGCGACTCCGGAAGGCGCGTGAAGAGCTCCCGGATATGGGTGAAAACGCCGGTGTAGGTGGCGGGGTTGGACCTCGGGGTCCGCCCGATGGGCGACTGGTCGATATCGATGACGCGGTCAACGGCTTCGAACCCGAGTATACCGTCGGATTCGCCAACGCGCTCCTTTGATCTGTACAGTTTCTGTTTCAATGCGGGATAGAGTGTATCGACGACGAGGGTGCTCTTGCCTGACCCCGATACGCCGGTGACGGCGGTGAAGACACCGAGGGGTATGGCGACGTCGATGTTCTTCAGGTTGTTCGCCCGCGCCCCCTTGACCGTCAGAGATCCCCGTGGCTGCCTCCTGCCGGCCGGCCTTTCGATAGAGCGACGTCCCGACACGTACAGGCCCGTCACCGATTCAGGATGCATCTTCAGTTCCGCGGGCGTTCCCTGGAACACGAGGTGACCGCCCTTCTCACCGGCCCCGGGGCCGAGGTCGACAACGTAATCGGAAGAGACGATCGCGTCGTAGTCGTGCTCGACGACAATAACGGTATTGTCGAGATCGCGAAGCCGACGCAGCGTTTGCAGAAGCCTGTCGTTGTCCCTCTGGTGGAGCCCGATGCTGGGTTCATCGAGAACGTAGAGCACCCCCGTCAGGCCCGAGCCTATCTGCGTGGCAAGGCGGATCCTCTGCGATTCACCGGACGAGAGGGTCGCGGAGTTGCGGCTGAGACTGATATAGTCCAGACCGACGTCGAGAAGGAACTTGAGCCGTGATGTGACCTCCTTGAGTATCGTCCGGGCGATCTCCTGCTCCTTCTCGGGAAGCTCGATCGCGTCGAAAAAGGCGGCGCATTCCTCGATCGTCATCCGGGATACCTCGAAGATATTGAGGCCGCCCACCCTGACCCAGAGCATCTCCTTCCTGAGCCGGGCACCGTTACACTCCGGACAGGGGATGAGGTTGATGAACCGCTCCAGCTTCTCCCGTTCGTAGAAGTCGGCGTCCTCATAATCCCGGGTAAGCTCCCCGATGACCCCCTCGAAGGGCCTCCGGCTGAAGCTCCTGCGCCCGCCGTGGTCGTGGAAGAACTCTATCTCCTCGCCTTTCGAGCCGTACAGGATGGCCTCCCGCACGTCCTTCGGGAGGCTCCTGAAGGGTTTCCTGATATCGATCCTGTAATGCTTGACGAGGGCCTCGAGAAAGGGGAGGAAGTGGACGGGGTTCTTTTCGGCCCAGGGCACGACCGCGCCGTCACGGAGCGAAAGGTCCTGGTTAGGAACGATCAGGGCGGGGTCGAAGTACTCCTTGACGCCCAGCCCCGTGCACGCCGGGCACGCCCCGTAGGGATTGTTGAAAGAAAACATCCGCGGGGCTATCTCCGGGTAGCTGATGCCGCAGTCGGGACAGGCAAACTTCTCGCTGAAAACGCGCGCCTGACTGCCGGTCTCGACCTTCACGAGGCCACCTGCCCGGGAAAGGGCCAGCTCCACGGCCTCAAAAAGCCGCCGTTCCACGCCCTCCCGGATGGTGATGCGGTCGACGACCACCTCGATCTCATGCTTTTTGTTCTTGTCGAGCTCGATATCGTCGGCAAGGTCCATGACGGCGCCGTCGATCCTGACCTTGGTGAAACCGTGCTGCCTGAGCTCGTCGATCTCCTTGCGGTATTCCCCTTTTCGGCCCCGGACGATGGGGGCAAGGATGGTGAGGTTCTCTCCTTTGCCGAGACCGAGAATGGCGTCGACGATCTGGGGGGCGTGCTGACTCTTGATCTCCTTGCCGCACCCGTAACAGAAGACATGGCCGACACGGGCGAAGAGGAGCCGGAGATAGTCGTATATCTCGGTGACGGTGCCCACCGTGCTTCGCGGGTTCTTGCTGATGCTCTTCTGCTCGATGCTGATCGCCGGCGACAATCCCTCGATATAATCCACATCGGGCTTTTCCATCAATTCAAGGAACTGCCGGGCATAAGAGGAAAGGGATTCCACGTACCTGCGCTGGCCTTCGGCATAGATCGTGTCGAAGGCAAGGGTCGACTTGCCGGAGCCGCTCGGTCCTGTGACAATGACCATCTTGTTACGGGGAATGGTTACGTCGATGCCCTTGAGGTTATGCTCTCTCGCACCTTTTACGAATATACTGTCCATTTTCGCCTGCAGCACTGCTGCCTTTCAAAGCCCCATCATTGTAGCAGAAAACACATACCAATTCAAAGAGACATGTTCATCTCGGTAATGTATCATTCTTTGTGT
>DBQU01000031.1 GCA_002305765.1 Deltaproteobacteria bacterium UBA1386 | reverse complement strand
ACATCCTGGGTGTACCCGCTTATGAAGATGACCTTCATACCGGGAGTGATCCTGCTTATCGCCTCGTAGGCTTCCCTCCCGTTCTTTCCGGGCATCACCGAGTCGATGACCAGAAGGTCCACCTTCCCGGGTTGCCTGAACTTTTCCACCGCGTCTTCACCGTCGACGGCTTCGAGGACCGTATACCCGTACTTCGTCAACACGTCCCGTATCAGACGCCGCACGTCGGCATCGTCGTCGGCGACGAGAACGGTTTCGGTTCCCCCTCTCACCTGCTGCCCGGACACGATCTCCTGTTCCGCGATCCCGGAGATCGCGGGAAGGTATATGCGGAAGGTCGTGCCCATGCCCTTCTCGCTGTACACATTGATATGACCTCCATGCCGCTTTACGATCCCGTAGACCGTCGAGAGTCCCAGACCGGTTCCTTTGCCTGTCTCCTTGGTAGAGAAGAAGGGATCGAAAATGTGCTCTTTCACGTGTTCGTCCATGCCCGATCCGTTGTCGGAGACGGACAGGAGGGCGTATTTTCCCGGTTCACCCAGTCCGTGAGCGTGAGCAAGATCACTGTCCAGTTCCACGAGTTCCGTCTCGATCGTCAGCGTCCCGCCTTTCGGCATGGCGTCCCTGGCGTTGCTCGCAAGGTTGAAGAGTATCTGATCGATCTGGGTCGTGTCCGCCATGACGACCAGGTCTTCCGTGCTGAGAGATGCCTTGAGCTCGATATCGTCGGTAATGAGCCTTTCCAGCAATTTCTGGGTCCCCCTTATCGCCTCGTTCAGGTCGACAGGACAGAGGTGCACCGGCTGGAGCCTGCTGAAGGTAAGCAGACTCGATGTCAGGTTCACGGCCTTCTGTGAAGACGCCATGATGTGCTCAACGTATTCCTGAAGGGGGTCATCCTCGTTGAGCTCGATCTGCAGCAGCGAGGCGTACCCCATCAGGACCGAAAGAATGTTGTTGAAATCATGGGCGATACCGCCCGCGAGGGTGCCGATCGCCTCCATCTTCTGCGACTGCCGGACCTGGGCCTCGAGACGCCTGCGCTCGGTTATGTCCTCGGCGGTATTATCGTAGTAGAGCACCTGCCCCGCGGCATCACGGACCACTCTGGAATTTATGCTCACCCAGATCCCGGTGCCGTCCTTGCGGCGCATTTCCACCTCGAAACCTTCCACGATACCCCGCGACCCAAGCAGCTCTTTTCTTCTTTCCCGGTCCCCGGGATCGACATACAGCTCCTGAGCTATGTCAACGACGGAATCTATCATCTCCTGCTGCGATCCGTACCCGAACATCCGCACACCCGCCGGATTGATGCTCAGGAACCGCCCCTGAGGTGTCGACCGGAATATCCCCTCCACGGAGTTCTCGAAGATGCTCCGGTATTTCTCCTCGCTCCGGCGCAGTCCCGCCACTGTTTCCCTGAGCCTTTCCGTCATCAAGTTGAATGTCCGCGCCAGGGTGCCGACCTCGTCGCGGGAGGCGGCATCCACTGTCTGGTTGAGATCGCCGGCAATAATGACCTCAGCCGCCTTCGTCATCTGACGGATGTGGCGAGTGATGGTCCAGGCGATGAAGATGCCCAGGAGTCCTATGAACAGTGTGATCGTGATCCCGGCCACACCCATGATGCGCACCATCCGGTTCCTTCCGCCGCTCAGGATTGCACGATACGAGTGCAACTCATCGTCGTGAACACCTACCCCTATCACCCAGTCCCAGGGAGCGTAATAGGCGAGGCGGGCCACCTTCCACCTCGGCTCCGTCTCCCCCGGGTTCTGCCAGCGGTAACGTTCCGTGGCCATTTCCCCTGGTTTCAGAACCGTTGCCTTCTTTATGATCTCCTGGATAACGTAGCGGCCGTCACTGTCCGTGCTCTCCCAGACGTTTTCGTCGTCCCTCTCCCCCTTCCAGGATATGATGTAGCGGCCCCGGTCCTCTCCCTTGCCTCCCAGAACGTAGACATATCCCGTCTTTCCGACCTTGATCTGCTGGATCGCATGGCGTATCCGCATTTCGACGCTCTTCTGTTTGATACCGACATATATCATCCCCACCAGGTTGCCCGCCCCGTCGTTGAGCGGTTCGTACGCCGTCAGGTACCAGGCGTTCACCACAAAGGCACGGCCGTGATAGGTCTTTCCCTGCAACACCGCCGCGATGACAGGGTTCGGGCTGCCATCGTCATCGACAGCGGGTATGTACGTTCCTATGGCACGTCTCCCCTCTGAGTCCCTGACGTTCGTCGCCACGCGGAGCATGTCTCCCCGCTCGTTAATGCGCTGAAAGATGGTGGCCGTCCCGCCGACAAGCCTCTCGACCTCGTCGACGACCGGGGTCCCGACGGCCGGCTGCGAATTCTTCCCGATCCATTTCCCACCAACGAGCATCCGCGGCAACCTCGTCTTCACGGACTGTCCGGTGAACTGGTTCACCGCCGTCCACTCCACGGTCTGACGGGAAAGGTCCGCGCCGCCCCTGGCGGTCAGTATGTGGCGCATGACATTGAGGTTTCTTGACAGCTGCTCCTTGACGGCCTCATCCTCCGTCCGGACCAGGTTGTAGGCACCCTGGGCGATGTGGTCCAGGTCTGCATCCAGCAGCCGGTCCACCTCTCTCTGCGCGAGCTCGTTGTATTGACCGCTCTGCCAGACGGCGAGCGCCACAAGGGCAGCCGCCGTGATGAGGACGCTTCCTCCTCCCAGGATGGATATCTTGATGTTGAGCTTCAGGTCCCTAAGAAAACCAAACATCCGCTCCTTCCTAACCCTCACAGCCCCCCATTTCGCAATTATAGCATCGACAACCCTGTTTTTGTATTACTCATGCCGGCACCGAGACCTTTCCGGATTCGATGATGGTCGTCATGCATGGGAAATAGCCTTTCGGCTCTTCCCACCTATGGCCCACCACCTGTCTCTCTCATTTTTCTCTTTGCATTTGAAGCCACAAACACCTAGAATATCTCCATGCCAGATATCTTTGCAGCGGACGGATCCGGGCGGGAACTGACATTCCAGGTCCCTCTATCCGAGATATACAAGTTCAACGAACCGGAAAAGGCCAAGGAGCTTGGCCAGACACTGGAGACAGGTCCGCGGAGGCCTGCCGCCTTGGCTCCCGCCAAGAGGTTCATCATAAGCACGATAGGGATCTTCTGCCTCATGATCGGCCTAACGGGCCTCTTCGGCCAGAACCCCAACATCTTCAGCTTCCTCTGGATCGTCCTCGGCGGGGCGATCATCTGGGTCTTTCTGGCAAAGCCGGAGATGGACAAGAAAAAAGCCGGGACCGCCCCGGATACGAAGAAGGACCCCGAGGTGACCCTGGTCGTCAACACCGGCAGGGTCGTCATGCGCTCGCCCCACAACGAAACAACGAGGGAATGGACAGAATTCGCCGAGTACAAGAAGACAAAGAAGGGGATCCGCCTGAGCTTCCTCGACGGCACGAACATCTGGCTCCCTGAAAACGCCTTCTATGACAGGGAAGAAATGAGGGAACTCCTGGAACTGCTGCAAAAAAAGGTCCCAGGTTCCAAGCCTCAGGTCTCAGATGAAAAACCCTTGGAGTAGAAGAGTGCCATCCCTCCCGGGGTTTTGACTCGAAACACGCAACCCGGAACCCGCAACTGTCTTTTACCTGAAACCTGAGACCTGGAACCTGGGACTGTCTTTATCTCTTGGGTGGTTTTGTGGTCTCCAGTTCGGCTATCTCTTCCTCGATGTCGCGTATGGTGAGCCGCATCCGCGTGATGGAGCCGATGCGGTCGCGGATGAAGGGGTCATCGGAGGAAACGCTCTTGTTGCAGGTAAACTGGTCGTAGACGTACTCGCCTATCTCAGCGTTCACCTTCTGAATGGAACGCTGCAGCTTCGCGACGTCGAGGTACTTCCGCTTCCCGATCATCGCCTGCTTCTCCACGCTGAACGCGATATCCTGCGCCGTCTCCTTCAGCGTCTTCAACCCCTCCTCGGTCCTCTTCCTTATATCATCAATAAGCGCCACCACAACCTCCGATCCAACATGGATTTTTCAATATTCTGCACCTTGAGGCGCCAAAGGTCAAACACAAAGGCGGCTTAAGAGGCGGCTTGAATGGCTTGAATGGCTTGACAGCCTGTTGATAAACTC
>DBQU01000041.1 GCA_002305765.1 Deltaproteobacteria bacterium UBA1386 | reverse complement strand
GGTCTACGGGGCGAAGAACCTGAAAGAGGCGCGCTCCGCTGCGAAACGGTGGAGCACTGCCTGGGAAGAGAGATATCCCGCGGCGGTGAAGTGCTTACGGGATGACCTCGACGATCTGCTCACCTGTTTTGGTTTTGAGGACAAGCTGTTCAGGAGGAAGATACGGACCACGAACGCCATAGAGAGGGTCTTCCGGGAGGTGCGCAGGAGGACACGGCCCATGGGGGTCTTCGAGAACAGGACCAGCATGGAGCGGATCCTGTATGCAGTCTTCCTCTACGAGAACATACGCTATGGGGTACACCATGTCTTTGGGTGCTGACACAAAATACTTGACGTTACCTTGCCATGTTGTCATGTTGCGGCCCGGCTACGGACAGGAGATCCGGATTCATATCGTTGGTGAGGGTGCGGGGGGAGCAAGCGATACGTACCGGCCGACCAGGTAGAGATTGGTTCAGCCTGTGAACCAGTACGGGTAAGCCGGGTCCGCTGTTCGTCCCGATACCCCTCTTTGATTGAAGCCCCGCGTCCAATTATGTTATAAGAAATCCATGTTCGTTGATTCCCACTGCCATCTTGAGATGGAGGATTTTGACAGGGACCTGGATGTTGTCGTCAGGAACTGTGTCGACGAGGGACTTGAATATGTCCTCACCGTCGGGACGGAGGAATCTTATTTCGGAAAGGTGCGAGGACTCATCGAGAGGTATCCTTTCATATACGGGGCCATCGGCATCCACCCTCATAACGCGAAGGACTTCAGCGAAAGGACCGAGGACGTCATCCGCGAGGCGGCGAGGCATCCCAGGATAGTGGGTTACGGGGAGGTCGGCCTCGATTTCTTCAAGAACCACTCGCCCCGCGAGGTCCAGGAGAAGATCTTCGTCAGGCAGCTCGGTCTGGCACAGGAACTCGGACTGCCCATCATCGTCCACTCGCGCGAGTCGAAGGAGCGGACCCTCGACATCCTCAAAAAGGAGTATCCTTCGGGATACGGGGTTATCCACTGCTATTCCTACGACGTGGCGGCTGCCCGTCAGTTTCTGGACATGGGGTTCCACATCTCCATCCCCGGAACGGTCACGTACAAGACCGCCGGAAGCTTGAGGGACGTCGTGCGTTTCGTTCCCGTCGACCGGCTCCTTGCCGAGACCGACGCACCTTTCCTGTCACCCGTACCGCACCGGGGAAAACGGAACATCCCCTCCCATGTAAAGATAACCATCGAGGCCATGGCGAAGGAGCGCGGCGTTAAGACCGGTGAACTGGCGCCACTCCTGCGAGATAATTTCGTCAGACTCTTTCTCACGGATCCACGAAAGGACAGATCATGAAACCCGCCATAATCATCGTTGACATGCTGGAAGGCAACTACACCAAACCCATCACGGGCATCAAGGAAGAAGAGAAGATCGTCCCCGTCGTCCGGGACTTCCTCAAGATCGTCCGGGGCCTCGATATCCCCGTCATCTTTGCCTGCGACAGCTTCCTGGAAAATGATTTCATCTTCGAAGGCCGCATGAAACCCCACGCTATCCGGGGAACGGAAGGGACGAAACCGCTTTCCGAGCTGGAACCCCAGCCGTCGGACATCGTCCTCGACAAACGGCGATTCAGCGCCTTCTTTAAGACAGACCTCGACCAGACGCTCCGGACCCTTGGCGTCGACACCGTGGCGGTGGGAGGGATCAACACCCATTTCTGTGTGCTCGCCACCGCCCTCGATGCCATATGCAACGACTTCGCGACCATCATCCTCGAGGACATGAGCGCCGCTTACAAGAGAGAGATCCATGAGAATTTCCTCGACGCCTACCGCAAGAACGTTCTGTATCCCATTTTCCGTGTCATGAGGTCGAGCGACCTCATCGAGGAGTTCGAAAGAGAAGTGCAATGAGAGGAAAGAAGGACATATACATCGGAGGGAAGCCTCCCGCTCACAGCAAGCTCATCCGTACCCCCTATATCATAGTGCTGATCGTGATAGCCGTCGCGGCGGCGGGCTTCTTCGCCTACCGCTACGCCAGACTGGCCAGGCCCCTGAAGACGGTAGTCGTCGAAGAGGTGAGCGATCTCAAGGTCTATTACCCTTCCCGGCCGGCAAAACTGAGCCTGAAGAGCACTCCCGTCAAGACCATGCTCACGGACCGCGAAAAGGCCGATGCCATCATATCGGCCCTCAAGACCGGCAAAGTCCTTCCCGATACCCTTGTCCTCACCGATTTCGCAGCCGACATGGAGGGAACGCTGATACTCAATTTCACATCCGATCTGGCCCTTCTGAAACTCGAACCCCTGACGGAGATCCAGACGGTCTATGCCATCGTCAATTCCTTTCTTGCGAACTTCACGAAGGCGAAGAACGTTCAGCTTCTAGCCGCGGGCCAGGCCATCTTCACCATTGGCGGGACCGTCTACACCTACAAACCGATGGAGTTCAACTCTCAGATGCTGGAGGATTAAATGATCGACCCAAGAATGATCCGCGAGAACATCGAAGCCGTGAATGCCGCCCTGGCGAACCGACAGGCTTCCTTCGATGCCGGCAGGCTCGTCGAACTGGACGGGGAGCGTCGCAGGCTTATCCAGGAGACGGAGAAGCTGAAGAACGAAAAGAACACCCTCTCCAACGAGATAGCGAAGCTGAGGAAGTCAGGCGCCGACGCCACGGACAAGATAGAGTACCAGCGCTCGCTGGGCAAGAGGATCGAAGAAACGGGACAGAGCCTCAAGGCGGTTGAAGAGGAATGGGAACAACTCCTCCTCGTCATCCCCAACATGCCGGACCCGTCAGTGCCCGTGGGATCATGCGACGATGACAACAAGGTCGTCAAGACCTGGGGCGAGAAACCTTCCTTCGACTTCGAACCAAAGGCCCACTGGGACCTCGGAGAGGGTCTCGACATCCTCGACTTCAAACGCGCCGCGAAGATCACCGGATCGCGCTTCGTCCTCTACAAAGCGTCAGGGGCGCTCATCGAGAGGGCGCTCATCAATTTCATGCTCGACCTCCACGTCGGGGAGCACGGGTACACCGAAGTGCTGCCGCCCTTCATGGTCAACCGCACCTCCATGACGGGCACGGGCCAGCTGCCGAAATTCGAGGAAGAGCTCTTTCACCTGGAGGGGGTGGACTATTTCCTCATACCCACTGCCGAGGTGCCCGTGACGAACATCCATGCCGATGAGATCCTCAAGGAAGAGGAACTCCCGATCAAGTATGTCTCATACACCCCCTGCTTCCGCAAGGAAGCCGGAGCACACGGGAAGGATACCCGGGGGCTCACCCGCCTGCACCAGTTCAACAAGGTGGAGCTCGTCAAGTTCGCCCATCCCGACAACTCCTTCGACGAGTTGGAAGGCCTCCTGCTCGACGCTGAGGACGTCCTCAAGAAACTCAACATCCATTACCGCGTCAGCGCCCTCTGCACGGGAGACCTCGGGTTCTCCTCCGCCAAGACCTACGACATAGAGGTCTGGCTCCCCGGGCAGAACATCTATCGCGAGATATCGTCATGCAGCTGCTTCACCGACTTCCAGGCACGCAGGGCGAAGATCCGCTTCCGCAGGCAGGGAGGAAAGACAGAACT
The DNA here is from genome assembly GCA_002305765.1 of Deltaproteobacteria bacterium UBA1386. Taxonomy (GTDB): domain Bacteria; phylum Desulfobacterota; class Syntrophorhabdia; order Syntrophorhabdales; family Syntrophorhabdaceae; genus Delta-02. The sequence continues at coordinate 388 of DBQU01000041.1, read as the reverse complement.
CGTCCACACCCTGAACGGCTCCGGCCTCGCCATAGGCAGGACGGTCATGGCCGTCATGGAAAACTACCAGAACGCCGACGGCACGATAACCATCCCCGAGGCCTTAAGGCCGTACATGCACGGAAAAGACAAAATAATGGCTTGAGTCGCTTGAATAGCTTGAGTCGCTTGAAAGTCCAAACCCCTGACAGCCCTCCCGGGCATCAGGGGTCATTTTTTAACCCTTAACAGGCTGTTGATAAAGTTGTTTCTGAACCCGCTTTTATGTTCTTGCGTCATTCTGGCTTTAGGCCCGTGTTTTCACTATAGTAAGGGATATCCCGGGAAAACCGTGGGTTGGAAAAACCTCTGGATCCCGGATCAGGAGACTGTGTCGCAATTATTTTTT
>DBQU01000066.1 GCA_002305765.1 Deltaproteobacteria bacterium UBA1386 | reverse complement strand
CTTCCCTTATTTCATCAAGAAAGAGGCCCCCGTGTCGAAGACGCCGAGCTACATGGAATACCAGTGCGGATTCAAAGGTTCCATGGGAGCGGACAACACCATGACGGAATTCATCGTTTCCGTCTCTGTCCCCATAAACACGCTCTGCCCCTGCTCCAAGGAGATAAGTGAACAGGGGGCCCACAACCAGAGAGGGATCACAAAGGTGGATGTGTACACGAAACGGTTCTTTTGGATCGAGGACCTCATCGATATTGTAGAAAAAAGTGCGAGCAGTGATATATACTCTATCCTAAAGAGAGAAGACGAGAAGTTCATCACCGAGCACGCCTTTGACAACCCAAAATTCGTCGAGGATGTGGTGAGGGACATATCCGAGAGATTATCACGGGATACGAACATTCGCTGGTTTGCCATCGAGGCGGAGAACTTCGAAAGCATACACAACCACAGCGCGTACGCGTATCTCGAAAGAAACAACGAGGGAGGGAATGTATGAAAAAGATCATGATCCTGTGTTTTGCTCTGTCCCTGGTGTGTGCCGGGTGCGCCGCTTTCCAGAAACAGGGGTCCGAACCCGCACCGGCCTCCAAGACCCAGGGATTTAACCAGGCCTTCTACGGCTTTCCCGACGTACCTGTCCCGAAGGAGCTGGATATCGTCAACGACCGCAGTTTCGTCTACGAAACGCCCACTTTTAAGGCAGGAGTCATCGTCTTCAGCGGCAACGTCGATCCCGCCTCTGTTGAGAGCTACTACAAGCTCAACATGGCCAAGAACGGCTGGAAATACATCAACAGCTTTCGCTACAAAGACATTGTGATGAACTACGCCAAGGAAGACAAGACGTGCAATATCAAGATATCCCGCGGGGCATTTCAAACTGAGCTCGAGATCTGGGTCGGTCCGGCCGACAAGGGATCGTTCCCGAAATCCGCCCCCCCAAATGGACCGAAGTAAGCAGGTAAACGTCCACACCATCGAGAGCATCTTTGAGATGGATATGATCAAGGACGCTCTCGATAAAGAGGACATTCCCTACACCATCAAGGAACACAGGGACACCGCCTACGACGGCCTTTTCATCCTCCAGAAAGGTTTCGCCTCGCTCTACGTGGAAGAAGGCGACAGAGACCGTGCCCTTGCCATTGTCAAACGGATCAGAAACCTTCCCTATGTGGCATATTCAGAGGACGATTGACCCATCAGACCTCATAGAGGGCGTCAGGTTTGCTTCCTTCATCGGGGGAGGCGGCAAGACGACCCTGATCGAGCATCTCGCCCGGTCCTGCCTCGAACGAGGCAAGTCCGTGGCCATCGCCACGACAACGAAGATATTCATCGCCGAGCCCTTCGCGCTTTTCGACGACTGGATGAAAACGCCCCGTGGCGCCCCTTTCATGCACATCGGAAAAACGATCGAGGGACCCAAGCTGACGGCACTATCGTCTCAGGAAGTGGAGGTCCTGGGCCACGATTTCGATGTCGTCCTCATCGAGGCCGACGGTGCGAAAGGCCACCCCCTCAAATACCCGGCGTCATACGAACCCGTCATCCCCTCCTTCTCGGACAGGGTCTTCATAGTGGCCGGCCTCGACGCCCTCTTCAAGCCATTCGGCAGCGCTGTCTTCCGCCATGACCTCTTCAGCCGCGAGACAGGGACCGAACCTCCGCGCCTCGTCTACCCCGACATCTTCATCCGCTTCTTCCAGGACGACGCCCTCCTCAAATCCACGGCCGGCTTCATGCGCACCATAGTCCTCAACAAGTACGACACGTCCCGCCCCCGCCATCTCGCCGCCGTGCTCATGCAAAAGATACTGGACCGCACGGGTATAGAACAGGGCGTGATCACCGCGCCAGAATACGGGATCTACTACAGGATACGATAGTCCCCGGGTCTCAGGAAGAAGACAGGGGGAACAGTTCCACATTTCAGGATGAAATACAGGAGAACTGTCCCACTTTGGTCTTTGACTCGAAACACGCAACCCGGAACCCGCAACTGTCTTTTGCCTGGACCAGCCTGATTTTCCTTGCTTTTTACCCAATATATTCATATATTTATGCCTTATGGACAAACCGGTTATCGCGTCCGTCACGCTGGCGGAGATATACTTGGAGCAGGGGCATGTCGAAAGGTCCATAGAGGTCTACGCGGAACTGGTGAAAAGAGAACCCTTCAACGAGGCCTACAAGAAGCGCCTCGCCGGGCTGAAGAAGGAATGGAAGACCGGGCAGAAGAAACCGGGAACACTGCGAAAGGCCCTCGGGAAGAAACTATGGTGATGATACGCCGGGCACGGATAGAACGGGTACAGAGCCTCCTCGAAGAGACAGGGCTCGACGGTTGCGTTCTCAAGGGCATGGACAACATCTTCTATCTGACGGGGTTCAGGGGGTCCGAGGGGAGCCTCTTCATCACCCGGGGAGACGTCGTCCTCGTCGTTGATTTTCGTTATGTGACGCACGCCAGAGAGGTGACCCGTGACATCCGCATCGAGGAGATGAGGCCCAAGCGCGACGTCATCAACGATCTCTGCACCAAATACAGGATCTCCAAGCTCGGCTTTGACGGGGCCCATGTCCACTATAACGTTTTCAAGTCCTGGGCCGAGAACCTCGTCGGCATCAGTCTCGTTCCCATGAACAATGCCATAGAGGAGATCAGAAAGACCAAGGAACCGGAGGAGATCACCGCCATCATGGCGGCCATCGAGGCCGCGACGAAGGCGTTCACCGACGTCCTCGGCCTGGTGAAGCCGGGCAGCACGGAAAAAGAGATTGCCGACGAGCTTGACCACGCGATGCGCAAACGCGGGGCACAGGGACCGTCCTTCGATACCATCGTCGCCTCGGGTCCGCGGGGCGCCCTGCCCCATGCCGAGCCAGGCGACAGGAAGCTCAAGGAAGGCGAAACGGTCATCATCGACTACGGTGCCGCCGTGGCCGGATACTGCAGCGACGAGACGGTCACGGTGTGCCTCGGGGAGATACCCGACAAGCTCTCCGAGATATACGCCATCGTCAACGATGCCCGCAAGCTGGGGATCGAAAAGGCCCGGGCGGGCATGGCCATAGCCCGGCTCGACGCCATCGTGAGGGGTTACATAGAGGAACGCGGCTACGGCGACTTCTTCCGTCACGGTGTGGGCCACGGCGTGGGAATCGCCGTCCACGAGGCACCCGGCATCAACAGCGTGGCCAACGGGATACTGGAGGAAAACATGGTCATCACCGTCGAACCCGGTATCTACCTGCCGAATATCGGTGGCGTCAGGCTTGAAGATATGGTACTAATTACGGAAGATAGCCCGCGGGTCCTGACTCACATAAGAAAAGACATCATAAAGATGTAGATACGCATAAGCGGGAGGTTTTATGATCTCAGGAGGAAACAGATGATCGTCGACACAACAGACTTCAGGAAGGGTCTCAGGATTCTCCAGGATGGCGAGCCCTTCACCATTGTCGAGTTTCAGCACGTCAAGCCGGGCAAGGGCGGAGCCTTCGTCAGGACCCGAATGAAGAGCCTCGTCACGGGCAACGTCCTCGACAAGACCTTCAGATCCGGTGACAAGGTGGAGGTCCCCGAGGTGGAGGAGAAACAGATGCAGTTCCTCTACAAGGAAGACACCAACTACCATTTCATGGACGAGGCCACCTACGACCAGATCTTCATCGAGGAGGCCAATCTCGGGGACACGAAGAACTACCTTAAAGAAAGCATGGTCATAACCGTTCTCTTCTACAAGGGCAGAACGATAGGCGTCGATATCCAGAACTTCGTAAATCTCACCATCACCCAGACTGAACCGGGGATCAAGGGTGACACGGCGCAAAACGCCACGAAGCCCGCGGTCCTGGAGACAGGATACACCGTGCAGGTCCCTCTCTTTGTCGAAGAAGGGGACGTGGTCAGGGTCGACACCCGGACAGGCCAGTACATCGAGCGCGTGCAGAAATAGGAGACCCATGTTAATCACCTTTGAAGGCATCGAGGGGAGCGGCAAAACAACACAGATAGAACTCCTGAGCGATTATCTGGCCGGCAAAGGCTACGGGGTGGTCAAGACGCGTGAGCCAGGGGGCACGCGCTTCGGCGAAGCCTTGCGCGAGGTGCTCCTGAGACCTGGCATGGATGTCGACTCCCTGTCGGAGCTCCTCGTGTTCATGGCCATGAGGGCGCAACACGTGGAAGAGGTCATCCTTCCGGCGCTCCAGGACGGCAAAGTGGTGTTGTGCGACAGGTTTGTCGACGCAACCTACGCCTATCAGGGATACGGCAGGAAGATCGACCTCGGGGTGATAGAAACCCTGAACAGACTGGTGACCAAAGGCATACGGCCCAATCTCACGATACTCATGAACGTGACCGCCGAGAGGGGTCTGAAACGCAAGGCGGCGGCATCCGCCATGGACAGGATAGAGGAAGAGGACATCTCCTTTCACCAGAGAGTGAAAAAGGCCTACGAAAAGCTGGCAAAGGAAGACCCCAAGCGTTTCTTCGTCGTCGACGGCTCTCTGAAGGTCGAGGCGATCCATCAGGTCGTAAGGGAAAAGGTGGGAAACGTCCTCAAGAGCTATGGCGTTTGACGGCATCATAGGCCACGAGAGGCAAAAACGCTTCCTGAGCTTTCTCATGGAGCGGGGCAACATCCCTCACGCATTTCTCTTCTGCGGGCAGGAAGGCATCGGCAAAAAACAGATCGCCATGGAGTTCACGAGGCGCCTCTTCTGTCAGGCAGGGACGGGTTGCGGGGTATGCCGCCCCTGCGTGAAGCTCGACCGGGGAAGCCACCCCGACCTCGTTGTCATACGGAACGAAGGGTCCATAGGCATAGACGACTCCCGGATGATCGCGAAGGAGGTTTCGGAACACCCCTTCGAACAGGACAAACGGGTCATTATCATCGACAACGCGGAAACAATGACGAACGAGGCCGCGAACGCCCTCCTTAAAACCCTGGAGGAGCCCCCGCCCTACAACCACTTCTTCGTCATCACCTCCTCCGAGCGAGAGATACCGCTCACCATCCGCTCCCGGTGCACCCGCGTCGCGTTCTCGCCCCTTTCCAGGGAACAGCTGGAACTCTACTTCAGGGACAGGGCCGGCATCGACCCCGACCGGGCGGGACTTCTGGCCTCCATCTCCTTTGGCAGCATCGGCAGCGGGCTCTTCTGGCTCGATGAGGACAACTTCTCACTGAGGGTCAGGATGGCAGAGGCGCTGTCGGGAAGAGCGAACGGTTTCGTCCTTGCGTCATCCCTGGCAGAGAAGGCGTCCATGACGGACAGGAGCGCTTCCATGTACCTGACGTTCCTCCTTTCCTTCTTCCGTGACCTCTTCGTGAGAAAGATCACCGGCGGGACGTCGTTCATCACGAACACCGACCTCGAGGACATCCTCGAGGGAACCAGCGGCGATCTCCCCTGGATAGAAAACTCGCTGAAAAGAATACAGGAAACTGTGCGCGTGATGAGGTATAATGTTAACCGATGGCTGGTATTCGAAAACCTTCTTATTCACGTCGCGAGGGAATAGGCAATGAAGAGTTGTTATGTAAATATCGACAGGCTGACAGGCGTCCTTGAACTTCAAGCCGTCGAGGATATAAAGATCGGTGATTTCGTCATAAGCGAACTCGACAAGGGCACCTGTCTCGGTACCGTCGTGTCCGAGCCCGTGGACACCGTGAGGGAAGACCTTCCGAAGATCGGCAGGAAGGCCACGGAGCAGGAGGTGAGAGATCACTTCCAGCTGAAGGAAAAAGAGAAGTACGCCTTTGACTTCTGCAAGAGAAAGATCGAAGACATGGGCCTTCCCATGAAGCTCCTGTCCACGGAATATCTCTTCGGCGGAACAAAACTGCTTTTCTATTTCATCTCCGAGAACAGGGTGGATTTCCGCGAACTGGTCAAGGAGCTTGCCAAGGAGTTCAAGATACGGATAGAGCTCCGGCAGGTGGGCGTCCGCGACGAGGCGAAGATAGTCGGCGGCCTGGGGAACTGCGGCAACACCGTGTGCTGCAGACGGTTCCTCAACAATTTCTCCATCGTCTCCATCAAGATGGTGAAGGAGCAGGGCCTGGCGCTCAACCCCTCCAAGATATCCGGCATCTGCGGCAGGCTCATGTGTTGTCTCGCCTACGAGTACGAGACGTACCTGTCCCTGAAGAAGAACTTCCCCAAGATAGGCAAGCGCGTCAAGACGCCCCAGGGCGAGGGCAAAGTGGTGAAACACAATGCCCTGGGCGGTACCCTGTCCGTCCAGCTCGACGAGGGCAAGGAGATAACGCTGGCGCTCAAAGACATCTCGGCGGCGGAACAACCCAGAGGCGCCCAACCCGCCGCTCCCGTGGACAAGGGCAAGGCGAAAACCGACAACGGCAGGGGACAGCCGAAAGACAGGCAGCAGAACCCTCCGGACCGCGGCAGGCAAAAGAATGGCGGCAACCGGGAGCAGACTGCGCATAAGCAGTCGAACCCCGGCGACCGGAGCATCCCCAGAAAGAACAACGGTCAAAAGAAAGACAACGGCCAGACGGCCAGACCGGTAGCCAACAAGGAAGATACCGACCAGTGACCAGATTCCAATGACCGGTTCGCCAGACAAGGAACGGCTGGAATCCGGTCATTATAAGTCTCATTGGTTATTGTAATTTGGTCATTGGTTATTGTAAGTTTATGTGGTTATTGCAGTCTGATTGCTGGTTATTCCCCCTCGGAGATCTGTCATGGATAAAAAATACTACATAACGACCCCCATCTATTACATCAACGACGTCCCTCACATAGGCCATGCGTACACAACGATAGCTGCCGATATCATGGCCCGCTACAAGAGGCTCGGCGGTTACCGCGTCTTCTTTCTCACCGGAACCGACGAGCACGGACAGAAAGTGGAAAAGGCCGCCGCCCTTTCGGGCATCCACCCGCGGGAACATGCGGATTCGATGGTCGGCCGCTTCACCAGCCTCTGGGAAACCCTCAACATATCCAACACGGGGTTCATAAGAACGACGGAGGAACGCCACAGGAAAGTGGTCCAGCATATCTTCGACAAGGTGCGGGAAAAAGGCGATATCTACCTCGGTGAGTACGAGGACTGGTACTGCGTTCCCTGCGAGACATATTACACCGAAATGCAGCTCAAGGACGGCCTGTGTCCGGACTGTCTGCGCAAGCCGGAGAAGCTCAAGGAAGAGAGCTATTTCTTCCGTCTCTCGAAGTACATGCAGCCCCTGATCGATCACCTGGAGAGCCATCGAGACTTCGTCATGCCCGAGATACGCTACAACGAGGTGGCCAGTTTCGTGAAGGGCGGCCTGCGCGACCTGTCGGTGAGCAGGACAAGCTTCAGCTGGGGGATAAAGGTCCCCGACGACGAACGGCATATCGTCTACGTGTGGTTCGACGCCCTGACCAACTACCTGACAGGCATCGGCTTTCTCGAGGACGAGGAAGAGTTCAGGTCCTTCTGGCCCTGCGACGCCCACCTTATCGGCAAGGACATACTCCGGTTCCACGCCGTCTACTGGCCGAGCTTCCTCATGTCCTATGGCCTCGAGCCCCCGAAGCACATCTTCGCCCACGGGTGGTGGACCATTGAGGGCCAGAAGATGTCCAAGTCACTGGGCAATGTCGTCGACCCCCTTGATGTGGTCAACACATACGGCGTGGACGAATTCCGCTTCTTCCTTTTCCGCGAGGTCCCCTTCGGGCTCGACGGTGATTTTTCGAAGCAGGCCATCGTTCACCGTATCAACGGCGACCTGGCGAACGACTTCGGCAACCTCACGAGCCGCACCGTCACGATGATCGGCAAGTTCCTCAAAGGGCGGATAGAGACCCCCGAGAAGAAGGGAGGCGCTGACGATCACGTCGAGACCTCGGCCATGCGGCTCATCGGAGAGTACCGGAAGGAGATGGAGGTCTTCGCCTTTCACAGGGCACTGCAGAATGTCTTCGAGATCATGTCCATCCTCAACAAGTACATCGACTCCGAAGCCCCCTGGAAGCTGGCAAAGGAAGGGGACGTCCGTGTCAGGACGGTCATGTTCAATCTCTGGAACGGCATTCGGATCGCGGCGGTCCTGCTTTATCCCTTCATGCCCGGCAAATCCCAACTCATCTGGAAGGCCCTGGGCATCGGAAAGAGCATCGAGACATGCGACCTCGAGGAGGAGATGCGCTTCTACACGCCTTCAGACATCGCCCCCATAGACAAGATACCGCCCGTCTTTCCCCGCATAGAAGAAACGGTGTAAATGGCATTCACGTCGCTCCAGAAGACCCTCGCGAAGGTGCTGAAAGGGTATCGCATGGGCGACCTCGAGTCCATCAGGCTCTTCGCGATGTGGGACAGGATCGCCGGCGAAAAGATGGCCTCCCACTGCCAGCCCGTGCGGATCACCAGGGGGATCCTCTACGTCGAGGTCGACGACCCCCTCTGGCTCACTCAGCTCAAATACATGAAGATCGATATCCAGGCCAAAATAGAGGAGGTCCTTCAGAAGGACAGCGTTAAGGACATCCGGTTCTACCTCAAACAATAGAAACAGTTCGAGAGTTCGAGAGTTCGAG
>DBQU01000007.1:18427-18697 GCA_002305765.1 Deltaproteobacteria bacterium UBA1386 | reverse complement strand
GAGCATAAAGACCATGCTGGAGAACCCAATGCCCGGCACCGGGGAGGAGACCGCGGCGGCACCCCTGTCGGACCTGGGAAGGATGTTCCTGCGGGAACCGGCGTACTTCGCCGGGGAGGTGGGCCATGATTGACCACCACCTTGTCGACCAGTTGAAGAAACTCAAACTCGGTGGCTTCACCGAGACACTGGAGCTCAGGCTCTCGCAGGCGCAAAAGGACGAGCTCTCCCACGCGGCCTTCCTCGCCCTTGTCATCCAGGACGAGATCG
>DBQU01000007.1:0-18302 GCA_002305765.1 Deltaproteobacteria bacterium UBA1386 | reverse complement strand
GCACCTCGCCCAGGCGCTGGGCCACGAGGCCTGCAGGCGGGGGTTCAGCGTCCTCTTCGTGAAGGCGGCGAAGATGTTCCGGCACCTTTTTGCCTCCCGGGCGGACCAGTCGTGGGAGAGGCAGCTCAGGAAGTATCTTCACCCTGACCTGCTCATCATCGACGACTTCGGGCTGACGTCACTGACGCAGGCGCAGGCGGAGGATATCTACGAGGTGGTGGCGGAGCGCTACCTGACATCGTCCATCATCATCACCAGCAACCGGCCGCCACAGGACTGGGTCACGCTCTTCCCCGACCCGGTCATGGCGAACTCGGCGCTTGACCGGTTGAGCCACCATGCGCATCACATTATGATTGACGGAGGAGAATCCTACAGGAAGAAACTGGGACCTAAAACACGACAGTAGCTAACCGCCCCCTGCGGGAAAAGTGGGGAATTACCGCGGCTCTCGGAGTGGGGAATAACCGTGGCGCTTGACATTTGCCTATCCACGACAACCTCCTTTCATGCTCACGTGTTTACGTGTACCACACAAACACGGGCAAAGTCAATTCAACGTGCCGACAGGGACGAGCTTTCGATTTTCACATTCTATTGTCTGGAAAGCTGGCCGGCATGTCTGGCGAAATGTGCCGTGCCAAGTGTCAGAGAACCTAATGGGTCAAATCTTTATTCTTGATGAATAGGTTTCCCACCGGCGGGGGGGCAAGTGAAATGACCGTCGATTAGGCAAGAGTAAGGCTTTGACCGCACCGATAACCCAAGTCATGACTGCGGAGCGTGGGGTCTTTTTGCCGGGTAGCCGTTAGCGTAGGATCACGGAACCCGTTGTGGTTTCGGGGAGCGCGGACCGGGCACGAATCTGGCCGGGACCGATGCGTCTAACAGCACTATGATGGCGATACGCTACAAAGACGAGTCTGCGGATTCCAAGTTTGCACTTCCCTACTCACCTCAAGTCCGCAATGAGCATCGAGCGAGTCGAAAGCACGTAACGGGTGTGATCCGCAGCGTGGCTGCTCGACAAAGAGACCCGACGCGAACCCCACGCACGGGACCAGCATTGGCGACACCCGCCCTTTCGGCGCGTTTTATCTGTATGCCTCTTTCCTGTGTCTCACCCTGGCAATCATGACCTTCATCTCTTCCCTGTCGATGGCATATATGATGCGGTAATCCTCGAATCTCATGCGGTACAGCCCTTTGAATTCCCTTTTGAGCGGCTTGCCCACGCTGAGCGGGTCTTTAACAAGGTGGGTCTTATCGACGACGGCCCTCTGCGTTGCTCTACCAAGCCCGCGGAGATCCTTGAGGGCCTCCTCGTGCCAGGTCACCTTATAATCCAAGCTCGGCCTCTATTTCCTCGGTCGTATAGTAACGGGCGTTCCTGTCATTTAGCCTGTCAAGGGCAAGGTATGCATCTTCGTACTCGTCGATATACCTTTCCAGCATATCTTTGAGATAGAAGCTCTTGGGCCGTCTGGTCTTTTCGGCGAGCCGCCCCAGCCTCCCTGCTATATCGTCCGACACCCTGACGTTAATGGTCTGAGCCATACATCCTCCTCATGTCTTACTTGTATTATATGTAACACGCATAACGGGCAATGTCAATCCATCCGCCGGTGAATGGGGCCGGCAGCGACACCCTTTCGATTATCACATTCCAGGGATTACGATACCTGCTGCACTCCAGCCCACTAAAGGTTAGTTGCGGATGGACAGAATGGAGGAGTGCCAGGAATGGCTGTGGCTTTATTTCTCCCTGCGTCGATGAACTTTCCGGGATTTCCGGATAGTTCGGAGACGTTCCCTGTGGACGCCGGGATGAACCAGGTCTGTCGGGCAACTGTTCGGAAATTCCGAATAGTTCGCTGACGACGTTGTCGAGGGACGTTGCATATCCCCCCTTTAGGGTCCCTGGGGCCAAGGCAATTCCCCACCTTTTCTGATGGATGCCGTGTGGCAAAGATCTACATGGTGTAATCACCTTCGCGGGTGTGAGACCGCTGCTGCAGCCGCGGGTTTCAACCGAAGCGGGAACCATCACGCAGCCGTCAATAGGCCGTTTGTCCTTCTCCCCCCTTGCGAGTAAGCCCGGGGTGTCATATTAACATATCTACCCCGGTGAGATGGTTACGCGCGCTTTTTCCGGTGGCTGAGACGGCAAGGCGATCAAAGGGAGTTCCGATGTGATGTCGCGTACGAGGGCAACGGCAATTGCAGGCTCGATCGTGATCATTCTGCTCGCCCATCACCCGGTTCAGTCGGCAAGTGTCACATACGACCTCACGATCAGCGCGCAGCAGGTCAATTTCACCGGTAAACCAGTTCAGGGAATGACGATCAATGGAGGGATCCCCGGCCCCACCTTGCGGTTTAAGGAAGGGGATACCGCGCGTATTCGTGTTCACAACAATATGAGTGTGACGACATCCATCCACTGGCACGGCGTGCTTGTGCCTCCCGGCATGGATGGCGTTCCCTACCTCAGCTTTCCGCCCATCGAACCCGGTACCGTCTTTACATATGAGTTTCCCATCCGCCAGAGCGGGACCTATTGGTATCATTCCCATACCGGTATGCAGCAGCAGGTCGGCGTTTACGGCGCCATGGTCATCGAACCGCTCCAAGGCGCCCCGAAACCTGATCATGATCATGTTGTCATGTTGTCCGATTGGACCGACGAGGAGCCGCACGAGGTCAGTCGAACACTTAAACGCGGCAGTGAGTGGTATGCTCTTAAAAAAAGAAGTGCTCAGAGTATCTTTGGCGCCGCCAGCCTCGGCATGCTCGGCGACTATCTCGCACGGGAGCTCCAGCGCATGCCAGCCATGGACATTGCGGACGTAGCCTACGACCGCTTCCTCGTAAACGGCAAGCCTGAAACGATGCTCCCCGCGGCGCCGGGTGAAACCGTGCGGCTGCGCATCATTGATGGTTCTTCAACCACCTATTTTCACCTTGAATTTGCCGGCGGCCCGATGACCATCATCGCCGCGGATGGTCAGGACGTGGAGCCGATCCAGGAAACGCGGTTTCTCATTGGTGCTGCCGAGACCTATGATGTGCTTGTTCACGTCCCCTCCGCCGGCATGTATGAATTCCGGGCCACGGTCCACGACGGCTCGGGTTATACATCGGTATGGATAGGAGCCGGCGAACGCAACCCGGCCCCCGATCCGCCCAAGCCCAACCTTTATCACACCATGGGTCATCACGGCCTCAAACAGATCTTTTCCCTCACCCCTGCCGGCACCATGGGCATGCCCGATCGCGATGTTGAAGCCGGAAAGTTCGACCAACCCGGAATGATGAGCATGAAAGGCGTGCATGACAGCGGTGACCCTTCGGGAATGAAGATGGACGGCATGGACCACGGTACCCACTCCATGCCGGTCCCCACGCAGGCCCGTCCGATGGACAAGGAACATGGCGCCTGCTCCGGCCTCCTCGGGGAGGACGTCTGTGCGTCGAAGAACCTGGCTGTTGATGGAGTGGACCCGAGCAGGCCATGGCCGCCGTATGCTGGACTGCGGTCCGCTTCACAGACTGCTTTTCCAAAGGGAAGACCCGTCCGCGAAATCCGCTTGACGCTTGATGGAGATATGGAGCGCTACGTGTGGTTCCTCAACAACAAGCCGCTTTCGGAAAGCGACTCCATCCATATCCGCGAAGGCGAGGTCGTGCGCTTTATCATGATCAACCGCACCATGATGCACCATCCCATGCATCTGCACGGCCATTTCTTCCGCGTGATCAACGATCAGGGAGACCACGCGCCGCTCAAACACACCGTCGACGTCGCCCCGATGTCCACCACGGTGATCGAATTCGACGCCAACGAGTTCGGCGACTGGTTTTTTCACTGCCATCTGCTCTATCACATGGAGGCCGGTATGGCCAGAGTCGTTCATTATGAGGGTTTTACCGTTACCCCTCACCTTGCCGCGATCCGGCCCGAGCTCTATAGGGACCTCTGGTATTTCTGGGGCCAGGCAGATGTTCTCAGCAACACGACCAAGGGCTTTCTGACTCTTTCCAACACCCGCAATATCCTGACTGCTGAGTGGGAAGTGGGGTGGCACAATGTAGATGACACCAGGTCGGAATTTCTTTTCACCTGGGATCGGTACATCAATCGCTTCCTCAGCGTATTTGCCGGTGCCGATGTCCTGGGCGAGAGGAGCGAAACGGATACCCGGGGGATACTGGGACTTCGTTATCTTCTGCCGCTCAATCTGGAATCTCGCGCGTGGATCGATACAGACGGAGGCGCGAGGTTCAACCTGGGTAGAACTTTTCAACTAACACCGCGTCTCGGGTTGTTTGGGGAGGCCCGATACGATACCCACGATGACTGGGAGGGAGTTGCCGGTCTATCGTACACAATCAGCAAGATCTTCTCCCTTATCGGTCAATGGCACTCCGACTATGGTTTCGGTGGCGGCCTCCAGATCCGGTTCTGAGACGGCCATTCCATGAATACCAGGGGAAGCTTTGAGACGCTCTTTCATTCTCGCATTCAGGTCTGAGCGTCTAAGACTCCACTGGGATGTCCCCCTGGTTCCGTTCGCCATAGGCACCGGAAAGCTCCTCGTCATACAGGAAAGGGGCGATCCGCTGTTAGAAGGAGACAAAGAAATATGTTAAGAATTGGCCTGCAGATGACGATATTTCTCTGTGGCATCGGTGGTACAAAAAAAACCAACAGGAGAGTGCATAATGAAGAGAAATGTCGTTGTCTTGTCGATCATTTTCCTCCTCGTCGCTGCTGTCTGCTTTGCGGCCGACTACAAAAAGGATATCGTCGGGAGCTGGACGTACACCTTTAAAGGGGCCGACTCAAAGATCGATCACAATGCCGACGGGACTTTCGTCCTTGTAACCAAGAACATCACCGTCAAGGGAACCTACGCGGTGGATGGCAATAAACTCACGCTGACAACCCCGGAAGGCAAAAAGATCGGTTACACGATCCAGTCATACAGCGGCAAGAAGATGACGATCAAACGCGACGGCGACGGCCGGGAGATCGTTTACAACAGGAAGTAGAGGAAGCGACCCGCAGCGGTCGGTCCTGCCTTCGGGCGATGGACGGGTCGCTGCGGAACCCCACTTTGCGGCGCAGAGTGAGCTGAGCGCAGCGGGTGTGGACCGCTGTTTCACCCGGTTTGCCCGGCCAGGAGTTCGCGGACCTTCTTGAGAAGCCTGTCGAGCGTCAGGGGCTTGGCGATGAAATCGAGCCCGCCGTCCTCTATCCCTTTTTCCAGGATGACATCCTTCGTGTATCCGCTCATAAAGAGCACCCGCGCACGGGGGTCCATTCGGTGTACCTCTTCGTAGACCTCCCGTCCGTTCTTTTTCGGCATCACGGAATCGACGATGACGAGGTCAATTTCCCGGTGTTCTCTGAACTTGCTGACCGCGTCCTCGCCGTCCACGGCCTCGATGGTGGTATACCCGTATTCGCGGAGGGCCTCCCGTATGAACCGTCTGACCTCCTGGTTGTCTTCGGCGATGAGGATCGTGCCGGTCCCCGGATCGTTGGGAATAGCCGCTTCCTGTTCGTGGTCCGTCTTGGCCCGCACCGCGGGAAGATAGATGCGGAAGGCGCTGCCGCGGCCCGGCTCGCTTTGCACGGTGATATACCCGTTGTGCTGTTTCACGATACCGTACACGGTGGCAAGGCCGAGACCCGTGCCTTTGCCCGTCTCCTTGGTGGTAAAGAAGGGGTCGAAGATCTTCCGCCGGGTCGCCTCATCCATGCCCTCCCCTGTATCCAAAATGGTTATCACCACGTATTGTCCGGGCGAGCCAAACCCATGGGTTCTCGTAAACCTCTCGTCGATCTCCGCGATATCCGTCTTTATCGTGAGCGTACCCCCGCGCGGCATGGCATCCCTCGCGTTGGTGACGAGATTGAAGAGGATCTGGTCCACCTGCGACCTATCGGCCATTACCACCGTATCATCCCGGGTAAGGGACGTGCTCAGATCGATGTCCTCGGTCAGAAGCCTCTTGAGGAGCTTCTTTGTCGATCCTATCGTACTGTTAATGTCCAGGGGAAGAAGAGTCACGGGTTGCTTCCTGCTGAAGGCCAGAAGACTCTGGGTAAGGTCGGCCGCCTTCCGGGAGGCCGACAGGATCTGGTCCAGGTATGGCCGAAGAGGATTGTCCTTTTCCATCTTTATCTGCATGAGAGAGGCGTATCCCATCAGGGCCGAGAGGATATTGTTAAAGTCGTGGGCGATGCCCCCCCGCCAGGGTGCCTATCGATTCCATCTTCTGGGCGTGGCGGAGCTGGGATTCGAGCCTTCTCATCTCCGTTATGTCTTCGCAGCTCATCAGGTAATCGCCGGAGGCCAGGACGGACATGATAAGGTTTACGACCTTCTCCGTCCCGTCCTTGCACGTGACCGTGAACACCCGCGGCTTCCTCGCCCCGGGGTTTGCGGCTTCAAGGTCTTCCTTAGCCGCCGCGGTAACCGTGTCCCTGTACCTCGCATCGGGGTAGGCCTTTGAGTACCATGTCCCCACATCGGGGACATCCGACATGTCATATCCGAAGAGGTCCGTGAAATGGGTGTTCATGTAGACAATGCGGTCCTCCCTGTCGACGAGAAGCATACCGAAGGGGGCGTTGTCCAGGAGGGTATTGAGCTTCTCCTTTTCCAGAAGGATCTCTTGAGCGGCCCGTTTTCGGCTGGTGATGTCGCGCACGAAACCGATGACGACCCTCTGGCCCATGTATTGAGCCACGCTCGTATTGACCTCCACAGGAACAGGACGCCCGTCCCTGCTGACGAGTTCGATCTCGTCGGGACCGGTGGGCTTGCCTTCCATGCTGGCCTGGAACAACTCGTCCGCCTTGAGGAAGCTCGCCTCCGACAGCAGGTTCATCTCAAGGAAGTTCCTGCCGATCAGCTCATCCCTGCTGTAGCCGATGATCTCCTCGCTCTTCCGGTTGCCGTACAGGAAGTTGCCCTCCATGTCCATCATGTAGACACCGTCCGGGGCATTCTCCAGGCAGGCCCTCAACGAGTCCCCGGCCTCTTTCAGGGCCTCTTCCGAGCGCCGTCGTCCGGCTTCGGACTCCTCCAGTTCCTTGATCTTCCGCTTGAGATCGGAGATCTTTTCGAACGGTTCCCGATCTCTTCCCGACTCGCCTTTCATCTGGTCTCCCTACGGTCATAAAGAGTGCCTGTCTGTCAGAACATATGAAATACTATAGTGATAAAATGAGAAAATGCAATCCTCGACCACGAGAACCATCAATGCAATAGCACTGGTTGTCCCGTGATTGTCTTATCGCGCAATGCCGGGACGAGGTTAGGAGAACCCTCGGACCATGTGGTCGCGCATCCAGCATTGCCGGGCCCGCGGCGTCGGCCGGGACGCGTTGCCGGCATCGCTGTGTTATACTCAACAAGAGAGACCCGTATTTTCGCCGGGGAGGTAAACCATGGGACGTAGCCTGGTCATTTCCGTTGTGTTGGCCTGTTTTCTTGCCGCCGGGTGCGGCGGCCTTTTTCCGACCAAGATCGGGGACATCGTCAGGGACCCCCGGAAATATGAGGGAAAAGAGGTGACCGTGTCGGGTGAGGTGAAGGAGGTCCTTGCCCTCGTTGTCTTCAAGTCCTTCGTCCTCAAGGACGACACCGGCGAGATCACGGTGATCACATCACGGATCCTGCCGGCAGTCGGCCAGAAATTGAAAGTCACGGGAACGGTCAAGGAGGCCTTCGCCTTGGGCACCGGGAAACTCCTTGTCATACAGGAAAGAGGCGATCCCCGGTGAAAGCGGGCACGCTGGGCCCTCTGCCGGCGATGGGATCCCGGGTCAACAGGCCGCACAGCCGGCTGTCCAGTTTCTTCTGACAAAAGTAACCTGTTTGACAGAAGCGCATGGGTCTTCCGGGGTATATATAAATGGGTGTCAAAAGACATTCGGCAACCCGACACAAGGAGAAGGCCCTTTTTCCGGGGCCGGAAAGCACGTGGAGGGCACCTCGAAAAGCGGTGTTCTGCGCTAAAGGAGGAAACGATGCACTTGACAAAAACCCGGAACCAGACTGCTCCCACGATCAAAGATATGGCACAGCCCCTTCTCTGGAATGACTGGAGATGGCAGATCAGACATTGTGTCCGCGACCTCACGACCCTGGAGAACCTCCTTGGAATTGAATTCGATGACGCGCGACGTGAGCAGTACGAGCACACCATCAGCCGTTTTCCCATGTCCATAACGCCGTACTACCTTTCGCTTGTTGACGTGGAGAACCTCGACCACGACCCGATCTTCAAGCAAAGCTTTCCCTCCGTGCTGGAGATGAATATCAACGCCCACGACATGACGGATCCGCTCCACGAGGACGAAGACAGCCCCGTGCCCGGCATCACTCACCGCTATCCGGACAGGGTGCTGTTCCTCGTCAGCAACACCTGCTCGATGTATTGTCGCCACTGTACCCGGAAGCGGCGCGTGGGCGACCGTGACAGCATCCCCGACCGCTCCCAGATAATGGCCGGGCTCGACTACATACGGGAGACCCGGCAGGTCCGGGACGTCCTGCTGAGCGGAGGCGATCCGTTCCTGCTGTCCGACGACTACCTCGACTGGATCCTCACCGAACTGGATGACATCGACCACGTGGAGGTGGTCCGCATCGGAACGCGCACGCCCGTCGTGCTTCCCTACCGGATAACCGACAATCTGGTGAACGTCCTCAAGAAACATCACCCCCTCTGGATCAACACGCACTTCAACCATCCCCGGGAGCTGACCTCCTCCTCCCGAAGGGCCCTGGCCAAGCTCGCCGACGCGGGCATACCCCTTGGAAACCAGTCCGTGCTTCTGGCGGGCATCAACGATTGTCCCCGCATCATGAAGTCGCTGGTCCATAAACTGGTGGCCAACCGGGTCAGGCCCTACTATCTCTACCAGTGTGACCTGTCCGAGGGTTTGAGCCATTTTCGCACACCCGTGGGCAAAGGCATAGAGATCGTGGAAAGTCTCATCGGGCACACCAGCGGGTTCTGCGTGCCGACCTACGTGATCGATGCACCGGCAGGCGGAGGGAAGATCCCCGTGATGCCCCACTACCTGATCTCCTGGTCAACGAACAAGGTGGTGCTGAGAAACTACGAAGGTGTTATAACGACATACAAGGAACCCGATTCATACGAACCCGTCTTCTGCGACCGGAATTGCGCCCAATGCGATCTGCAGCTCGAACTCGACGACAGCGTGGAACATACGAGCATAGGTATCGAGGGGCTTCTCGCCGACTACGACGACACGATCTCCCTGGTTCCCGCAGACAATGAGCGGCACAGCAGACGGTCGAACGATGCTTGATAGACCCGTCGACACGCTGGAGCATTTTGAGGGCTGCCTCATCCAGCACGGTCCCTCGAACGACAGGGTCTACCTCATGAAGCTGGGGCCTTCAGATCCCGAGAGGGTGGCCTTGAGCCTTATCGCGAAGGCAACGGAACAGGGGTATTCCAAGGTATTCGCCAAGGTGCCCGATTCCGCGCAGGAAGCGTTCCTCCGTCACGGTTTCCAGGTGGAAGCCCGTATCCCCGGTTTTTACAACGGGTCTAAGGATGCGGCCTTTCTCGGGTTCTACCTGTCCTACGAGCGGACCCGCGAGGAAAACCGCTCCGTGCTCGACAGCCTGCTCGATCTTTACCTGAACGATTCCGCGTCACCCCCGGCGGCGCTTCCTGACGGCTTCCTCCTGCGCCTCTGTTCCCGCGACGATACCTCCAGGATGGCACAGATCTACTCGACGGTCTTTCCGTCCTATCCCTTCCCCATCCACGACCCTTCCTATCTTCGCGAAACCATGGAAACACATGTCCGCTATTTCGGGATCGAGGCGGTGGGAACGCTTATCGCCCTGTCTTCCGCGGAAATGGACAGGGAGTGCGGAAACGTGGAGATGACCGACTTCGCCACCCTGCCCGAGTGGAGGGGATACCGCCTGTCCGTTCATCTTCTCCGGGCAATGGAAGAGGCAATGCGTGCCGAACGCTTCATAACGGCGTACACCATAGCCAGATCATCCTCCCCGGGGATGAACCTCACCTTTGCCAGATGCGGCTACCGGTATGGTGGAAGGATGATCAACAACACGAACATATCGGGACAGATAGAGAGCATGAACGTCTGGTACAAGCGTCTGGAAGACTGAAGACCAACCGATCTTCCAGGAGGGGCAGTCTTGACAGGCGGCCGAACGCAATTTAGTATGCGTACAGGTCACAGACGGCCATGCAAAAACAAAACTAAGGGAGGATCGCCATGCCGGAATTCGGATCACCTTTCTCGGGACTGGCAAACGATCGCAAACTCACGGAGCAGGAGCTCATCCGGGCCATCCGGTTCATGATCGCCGCCGAATACGAGGCGGTACAGCTCTACATGCAGCTCGCAGAGTCGACGGACAACCGGCTCGCCATAAAGGTCCTTCGTGACATAGCCGACGAAGAACGTGTTCATGCCGGCGAGTTTCTGCGTCTGCTCCGCGAATTGGACCCCGATGAAGAGAAGTTCTACGCAGAAGGGGCGGAAGAGGTCGAAGAAGAGATCGGGAAGCTGAAATAGCCCCCTCGGAAACGGTTTTTGAAAAGGTGCCGCAGTCCGACGGAATGCGTTCCATCAGGAGTCTCTTGCCGGACTGCGGTTTATGGGGGTTGTGAGGACTTACCGCAACACTACTGGACCTTGACGTGTATCTCCTTCTTCTTCGCCTCCTCGGTCTTCGGGAGCCTCACCTCGAGGATGCCGTCCTTCATGGTCGATTTGACCTTGTCCGCCTGAACCTCCGAAGGGAGACCGAAGGAGCGGCAGAAGGAACCATAGGAGTGCTCGGCGAGATAATAGTCCTTCCTCTTTACCTCTTTGTCGGTTTTCCGTTCCCCCGAAATGGTGATCGTGTTCCCGGTGAGCGTAACATCGATATCCTCTTTCTTCACACCGGGCACCTCCATCCTGATCACAACCTCGCTGTTCTCCTCCAGTATGTCCACGGGAGGCATCAACTCCTCCGTCAGTGATCTGGTCATCATCGGGTGAAAGAGGGACAAGGGCCGCATGAAATTCCTTTCCAGCCATCTTTCCATGTCCCAGAGAGGATGCATCATTCTGCCGGATTCGGACCTCATCAATTCCTTTGACTCCTTTTCCATGGCACACCTCCATTTTTGCGTAATAAGCGTTTCTACCCGGTAATACCAAGGTTGTTGGTCTACAATAACAGGATAATCAGGGAAGCTCCTCCGGTCTGTAGGAGAAAGGACAATTCTTCGATGGTTTTTTGACAACGGACATGTCATCCCTTTCAATGACACGCCTGGAAGGCCGCCTGTCAGGCGATGAGCGCCTCCGGCACCATCAGAGGTTGGCATATCGAGCAAGGCATGATAATCAGTATAGAAGGAAGCTATCACCGGCCGGTCATTACCAAACCCCAAGGGGCTCCAGGGTGGGAACAGAACGATCATATCATCTTTCTTCCAGGATCCAGCTGATCGGCATCCTTTTTCTTCTCTTCGTCGTCGACGGCCTTGCCCTCTGGTTCACGGCGAGATTCGACTACACGAGGACCCTCGAGCACGCGAGAACCATCCTTCAAAAGACCACTATCTCATTGGAGGAAAGGGTGAGAAGGACGATCGACTCAACGGAGGCGATCCTGCATGGCAGGGTTGCCAGGCTTCAGGAGAAGGGGCCGAAGGCAACCGTCTCGTCGCGGGAGGAGTGGGAGCGCCTCAGAAAGGCCGCGGAGATGCTTCCCGATCCCGGGTCGCTCTGGATCCTCGACGATAAAGCCGATCTTCTCATGGACTCGACAGAGTACCCTTCACAGAAGATGAATTACTCGGAACGGGAGTATTTCGCGGCTCACAGGGATCAGGGGATACAACTCTACGTCGGGCCCGTCGTCAAGGGCAAGGTCACAAAAAAATACAGTTTCACCATCAGTTACAGGATCGGCGGAAAAGACGGCAGGTTCCTGGGTGTCCTCCTGGCAGCCATAGACGTCGATGACTTTACGGGTTTCCTTCGCACGATAGGTGTGGGCGAAGACGGCGCCGTGGCCGTCTTCCGCACGGACGGGACCCTGATCTTCCGGCAGCCGATGAAGGAGGAATACCTCGGAAGATCATTCAAGAAGCTCAAGCTATTCAGCATGCCTTTTGACCTGTCCCCCTCAGGTGAATATGAGTCCGACATGTGGGTCGATGGCGTAAGGCGCCTTGTCGCCTATCGAAAGATCCACGGGAGACCGCTGGTCGTGGTGACCGGCGTTCCGACCGGCTCAGTCCTGAAGGAGTGGCAAACCCGCTTCAGGTTCTACGTATCCATAGCCGTCATCATCTTCTTCGCCCTGGCGGGCTTGTCGTGGTTCGCCCACAGAACAGTGTCACGTGAGGAGAGGGAAAGGTCGAGAGAGATCGCCGGGATCAACCGCTCCCTCACGACAGAGATCGCCGAGAGGAAGAAGGTGGAGGAAGAGTTGCAGAACGCCCGCGACGAACTGGAGTCTCGAGTGCGGCAGAGGACCCGTGAGGTGAATGCGGCGTACGAGCAGTTGAGAAAAGTTTCCTCGCATGTCGAGTCCATCAGAGAGGAGGAAAGGGCGAGGATCTCGCGCGAGATCCATGATGAGCTTGGCCAGGCGTTGACGGGAATCAAAATGGAGTTGTCGTGGTTGATCACGAAACCTCCCGAAGACCGGCAGTCGCTGGCCGATAAGGTCAAACCCATGCTGGAACTGACGGATAAGACGATACGGACGGTGCGAAGGATATCGACCGAACTGCGGCCGGGGATACTCGATGACCTGGGGCTGGCCGCGGCCATCGAGTGGCTCGTGGAGGATTTCAAAAACCGCACTCAGATAGAGTGCCGTCTCCTCTCGGGTCTCAAGGAAGCCGTGCCCGACCCCTCGCTTTCCACGGCCTTGTTCCGTATTCTCCAGGAGACATTGACGAATGTAATTCGACACGCCGAGGCGACAAGTGTTACAATTAATATGAGAGAAGATTCGGGCGTGATAGTCCTCGAGGTTGAGGACAACGGCAAAGGGATCACCGAGCACGATATCTCCGATACCCGGTCGCTCGGGATCATCGGCATCCGCGAGCGTGTATTGCTTCTCGGAGGGCGACTGCGTATCAGCGGCAGCACCGGGAAAGGAACGGTGATCGTGGCAACAATCCCGTTGAAGCGGCCTGACAATAGTCATGATTAAGATCATCATAGCCGACGACCATCCTGTAGTGCGGAAAGGACTGAAACAGATCCTCTCGGAGGAGACGGACGTCGAGTTGGTGAAAGAAGCGCGGAACGACAGCGAAGTGCTGAATCTTCTCCATGCCCACGATTGGGATGCGGTTGTCCTCGACATCACCATGCCGGGTCGGGGTGGACTGGAGTTGCTCACGGAATTGAAGCGTCTGCGCCCAAAACTTCCCGTTCTCGTCCTGACCGTTCACCCTGAGGACCAATACGCCGTGAGAGCCCTCAAGGAGGGAGCCTCCGGTTACATGAACAAGGAGAGCGCCCCCGAGGAACTCGTACAGGCCATCCGGAAGATAATCAGGGGAGGAAAGTACGTGAGTGCGGCCCTCGCGGAAAAACTGGCGTCCATGATCGGCGCCGAAGCCCAGCCTCACGAGAACCTGTCGATACGCGAATACCAGGTAATGCTGCTGATCGCCTCGGGCAAGACCGTGTCGGAGATCGCGGAAGAGATGTCGCTCAGCATAAAGACGATCAGCACATACAGAACACGTATTCTCGAAAAGATGGAAATGACAAATAATGTTGAACTGGCACGCTACGCCATGAAGCACAATCTCATCCAGTAACACCGCGCCCGCGCCCGCACACCGGGAAACCGCTTTCCTACGAGAGCACATATGGAATTCCTACAATACAATTGGGCGCAATCCGATTTTCTTCACGGCGACATCAGGGTATCCTCAATAGAGAAAGATCAGGGAAGAGGAACAATGAGACTTTTCATCGCCGACGATTCCGAGGTGGTGCGCGAAAGACTCTCCGCGTTGCTTGCTCAGCTTGACAATGTGGAGATCGTCGGGAACGCGGGCACGGTAGACCAAGCCATACACGAGATACGGAGACTGAAACCCGATCTCGTCGTGCTGGACATCAGAATGCCGGGGGGCTGTGGAATCGACGTGCTGAGGAGCGTAAAGGGCGATGAACCATCTCCCGCGGTGATCATGCTCACCAATTACCCGTACCGGCAATACGAGGAACGGTGTATGGATGCGGGGGCTGATTTCTTCTTCGACAAGTCAGTGGAATTCGAATTCGCGATTGAGGTCATAAAAGGTCTGGCGTCGGCGCAGATCCAGAAAAGAGAATGAATTTTAAACCTTCAGGAGGTGTGGACGTGATAGCACTCGCCAAACATGAGTTTCCCTTCAAGAGCATCCCCCCATTTGCCGAAAAGAGGGGGACGAGGCAGAGAGAAATGGACCTGCAACAGGCTATACGCAACATACAGATGCTCCTGCCGCAGGAGCTCCAAAGAAATATCGAGTTGACACTTGCGGAGCAGGAATTGCCTGTGATGATAGACATGGCGCAGCTCCAGGCCGCCCTTCTGAATCTCATCAGGAACGCCCAGGAGGCCATGCCGGAAGAAGGACGCATTACGATCAGCACGGGTTCCGCCAGGCTCTACGGTGATTCCGCCGGGAAGAGAGGCCGCGGCAGCCCCAAAACCTGGGCCTTCGTCTCCATCTCGGATACCGGCTCCGGGATCGACGAGGAAACACGATCCAGGATATTCGAACCTTTCTATACGACAAAGGGAGACCCGCACCAGGGACTCGGTCTCCCCATGGCCTCACGCACCATCCGGCAGCACAACGGGACCATCGATATCGAGACCAGGTCCGGACACGGAACCACGGTGAAGGTCTATCTCCCGTTCGCCGGAAGGAAGCCCGCGCGCCGCAAGGCGATACCTCTTCCCCCGGCGGGAACGGCCATCGTCGCGCCGCTGCGGCAGCGGTGAAAAATTTTAAGGAGGCGTCTATGTTCGCACCAAAGAATATCCTGGTACCCACGGATTTCTCGGAGTTCTCCGATAATGCCCTGGAAAAGGCCTACGACATCGCGAAGGAGTACAAGGCGAAGATCCATCTCCTCCATGTCATCGGCGTAGTCCAGACCTGCGCCGTCGATTATTGTTTCGATCAGGCGACCATCGATGACCTGGACAGGAAGGCGGCCGAATCCTCGAAGGAGACCATGCGGAAGCAGATCGAGAAGGTCGTCAGATCGAAGGACGTGGAGATCACAGCCTATGTAACGAAAGGAACACCTTACGAGGAGATATTGAAGGAACAACAGTCCAAAAACATCGACCTCATCGTGATAGCGTCTCATGGCAGGACGGGGATACTGGGCCACCTCATTGGAAGCGTGGCGGAAAAGGTGGTGCGGGCGGCCACGTGCCCGGTGGTCCTGGTCAAGAACAGATAAGGGGCGACAAAGGACGCGCGGCCCCGGAACGAGGCGCTGCGCTTCGCCCCGATATCGCGGAGGTTACCGGAAGGCGATGCGGAGCGGACGACATCAAACAGGAGGAGGTCTCCGATGCTGCCGATCGGTCCCTTGATGATCGAACACAGACTGATAGAGAAGATGATAGGTTTGATCCAAAGAAGAGCTGACAGGTACGCGCGGGAAGGTGACATCGACCCCGTATTCATCGACTCCGTTATCGACTTCATGCGCACCTATGCCGACAGGTGTCACCACGGAAAAGAAGAAGAGATCCTCTTCAGGGAACTGAACAAGAAAGTGCTTCCCCCGGAGCTGAAACACATCCTGGACCAGCTGGTCGAGGAACACCGGCAGGGCCGGCAAACGGTTGCGGACCTGGTCGAGGCGAGGCAGGAATACGCGCGTGGCGATAGAGGGGCTGTACGGACGATCCTCGATCGCCTGCGTTATATGACCGACCTTTACCCGAGGCACATAGAAAAGGAGGACGGGCATTTCTTCATTCCCTGCATGTCGCTTTTCACCCAGGAAGAGAACGAAGCGATGCTCAACGAGGAAAACGCGTTCGACAGGGAGCTGGTCCATCAGATATACAGGGAAAAGATCAGTGCCTGGAGCAAGGAATCCGACGGTGAGGAAGATACCCGTGATACGCGTGAAAAGGGTCTATGACGCCCCCGCGGGGGATGACGGATACAGGGTCCTGGTGGACAGACTCTGGCCGCGGGGCATGAGCTGGGAAAGGTCCCGCATCGATCTCTGGCTGAAGGACATCGCGCCAAGCAACCAGCTGCGGAGATGGTTTCATCACGAACCGGAGAAGTGGACCGAGTTCAAGCGGAGGTACTTTGCCGAGATCAGGGACAGGACCGATGTGCTGGGGTCGCTGTTCGAAAAGCTCAAGACGGAACGTGTGACCCTTCTCTATGGCGCGAGAGACCGGCAGTTCAACAACGCGACAGCGCTGAAAGAGTACCTGGAGAACAAGCCGGCAGCAGATGACAACGTATGAGCGAGGGAGGTCGGGTGCCGCATGGACTGGTTACCGGCTATTCTTGCGGGCCTTCCCATAGCCATAGTGGGTTCCCTTATGGTTTTCCTTTCCTGGCCCGCCAAATGGGCGATGCCGGTCGGTTGGGCCTCGGCCGCGTTGATCGCCGGTCTTTGGTGGAACATGCCGGTCCGATGGGTCGCCGCCTCAACGATCGCCGGGTTTATCAACGCCCTCGATATTCTCCTCATCGTACTGGGCGCACTTCTGATACTTCAAACGCTTAGAAAGAGCGGCGCCCTCGA
The DNA here is from genome assembly GCA_002305765.1 of Deltaproteobacteria bacterium UBA1386. Classification (GTDB taxonomy): domain Bacteria; phylum Desulfobacterota; class Syntrophorhabdia; order Syntrophorhabdales; family Syntrophorhabdaceae; genus Delta-02. Next base: position 1,444 of record DBQU01000007.1, on the reverse strand, counting down.
AGCCATTTCCTTTTCCATGTCCTCTGTTTCAAAAGACCGGAGAATACAGGCGATCATAATAGCGTGGCTCATGGTCTCCTTCCTGGAAGGAGCCGCCGGTTTTGGCACTCCTGCGGCCATTGCAGCGCCGCTTCTCGTCGGGTTGGGATTTCCGCCCCTCGTGGCCGTCATATGCACGCTCATAGGCGACAGTACCGCCGTTACCTTCGGAGCAGTAGGGGTGCCGATCTGGGGTGGGTTTGAGCCCGTCAGGGATCTCGTCGGCCTCCCTCCCGGAGGGGATTTCACCGATTTCCTTCGGATCGTGGGGTCCTTTTCCGCCATTCTCCACCTGGCGGCCGGGATCTTTATGCCTTTGGTCATTGTATGTACAATGACGCGGATCGCAACGGGATCTTTTCGGCAAGGCTTGCAGGTGTGGCCGGCAGCGCTGCTTGCCGGTATTGTTTTCGCTGTTCCCCAGGCGCTTATCGCCGCGTTCGTCAGCTTCGAAGTACCGGCTTTGCTTGGCGCCCTGGCGGCCCTCCCGATCTTTCTTCTTGTCGTCAGGTCGCGCTTTCTGGCACCCAGGCAGATATGGGATTTTCCTTCGCGTGACCGATGGCCGGAAGAATGGGAAGGAGAGATCGCCGCGGGTCATGGGGAAAAGCCCCGTTACAGGCAACTCGGTCAATGGAAGGCCTGGCTGCCCTACGCCATCGTTGGCGCAGTGCTGACGTTTACCCGGCTTGATCTCTTCGGGCTTACACCCATGCTGCGTTCCGTCACAATAACCTGGTCACATATACTCGGAACCAACGTAAGCGGGGGAATTGCGCCGCTCTACAATCCCGGGATCCTTCCCTTTCTCCCCGTCGCCCTGGCAATTCCCCTCATGCATGGGATCGATCGTCGGGGGACCGTTGAGGCCCTTCGCGAAACCATGAAGATGATCGGACCCGCCGCCATTGCCCTCTTTTTCGCCCTGGCCATGGTCTACGTGATGATACACTCCGGAAGCGCCTCCCCGCGCGATTCCATGCTCCTCGTCATGGCGGAGGCGGCGGCGGCCACGGTTGGCGGGATATGGTACCTGGCTGCGCCACTGGTCGGCGCCCTTGGTTCGTTCATATCGGGAAGCAACACGGTGTCGAATATCATGTTCGGTGTCTTCCAACTGGACACTGCGGAACAGGTCGGCCTGCCCGTAGCTCCTGTTCTGGCGCTTCAGGCGGTGGGCGGTGCCGCGGGCAACATGATCGCAGTCCACAACATAGTGGCCGTTCTCACCACGGTTGGTCTTCTTGGTAAGGAAGGCATCGTTATCAGGAAGAACCTCCCTGTCGCTCTCGCCTATGCACTGGTTACCGGACTTGCGGGCTGGATACTTATCTCGGTCGTATCATGATGTGAGCATTGAAATCAGTTCAGGTTGGTTTGGTGGGCCGTCAAGGATTCGAACCTT
>DBQU01000027.1 GCA_002305765.1 Deltaproteobacteria bacterium UBA1386 | reverse complement strand
GAGGGACATGCTGAAACCGTGACCGAAAAGCGCGCTGTTGAGGAAGTGGTCAACGAAGAAAACACCTGTCAGAATGGCAAACAGGAAATTCGTCGAGAAGAATTTTCTCATCACGAGGCACGATGAGAAAATGGCGATGAAGTAGGCCAGTATGCGAAACGCAATGTAGGCGATCCATGGAGGGAACAGAGAGAAAAGCAAAAGGTTGGTCTTGATTATCAGCGATGAGCCGAAGAAATCCGTGCCTGAGACTGAACAGGGCCACCAGAAGGAAAAACCGTTTCGTTGAACATATCCCACGAAGTAGAGTATCTGGGCCAGCGTGGAGTCCGCTTCGTCGATCGACTGAACATAGGAGAAATGACGATTAGAGAACTGGGGTAATGCGAGTAGCAAGGCAGCAAAGAGGGAGAACAGGATCGGGGCGATATACACCCTGTATCGCCATAAGAGGGCGATCGCTTTTGAGGAAAGGGTATTCATCTTAGCATGTCTTGCGTTCAACGGGAATAGGTAGATGATCTAGTGGGCCGAAACAGCGTTCACTTCCTTGTCTTCTCCTGCACAGGTTGTGGCTCATCCTCGTCAAACATGACTTTCAACTCTCGCACGAAGGGTTTCAGTTTCACGGCTGTATCATGGAGTCTCTTTCTGACCCGTTCTTTCGTCTCTTCTGGTGCCTCGTTCAGACCATCGATGATCTGAAAAGCCCTGGACACGACCCTTGTCGGATTGAGATACCGCTTTGCAACCGCCGCGCCTATTCCCAGAAGGCAGATGAGAAGGACGGCGACGACCACAAGTTTCACAAAAAATGCCCGGTTGAAGGGCCCCAAAAGTGTCCTTCGCCACAGGGTAGCGAACGCCCTGGGTTCGATAATGAAGCTCTGCAGGCCATTGTCGACCATCCTTGTGAAATACTCATCTTTCTTCATCTCCAGCGATTCGAGCGCCTTCTCGACCGTCTCATCTTCGGCACATAGCGACAGCTCCGGGATAAGCACGACGAACCCGCCCGCTTTCCTCTGCAGGATGCAGGAGTACTCCAGGGATCTGTAATACGATAAGTTCCTGACAGGTCCTGACCTCATCCGTATCGCCCCCTCCTCCCCGTTGTTCCTCGCGATCCCTCTCGCCTCTAGAGCCTCTCGAAGGATATGTAGTGGTAAGCGGTACCCCAGAGATACCGCAAGACCTCGGTATTGAGATAGGCATCGGTAAGCCGTTTGAGATCACAATCATTGATGGCATCGTAGAGCCCCTTCATTTCGTCGTTGAACTTGACGATGAGGGGATCGCCGACGCTGTTGAGATACTCATACAGGACCCCGGGGTAAGCTATGTCCCGAAGAAATCCCATATCCGATTCATCGGAGGTATAATTGGAAATGCTTCTGACGAGATCCGCCACGCAGTCGATGACCTCATCGCTCACACCCGGCCCGTCGATCCCTTTCGGCCTTAAGCCCGTCAATATATAGGGAAATACCGTTCTCCAGTCCTTGAGGATGGACGACTCATCCGTCCTGTGATCAACGTTCTTGTACCAGGTAAAAAGATTCCCTGTCTGCCATTTGGGTGATGAAGAGTGGAACGCGCAGTTCGCCTTTTCCAGCAAGGGAAATATCTCCTTGAAGCTCCACAGGAACTGGGACGCGACAAAAGGACTCACCATCGTGTCCTTCCACCAGGCGTAAAAGGTGCGGGAGGCGTTGAGTTTCATGAACTCATCATTGAAGAAAGTTTTGGCAAGTTTCAGAGAACCGTTGCTGTGTATATCCTCGTTCGACAATCTGCAGGCGTGCCACAAGACCAGCTTCTTTGTGAACTCCATCAGGCCTCCATACCGGTCATTGAACGATATGACACCCAATCCCCCGGGCATAAGGAGGCTGGCCATCTTGGTCACAAGTTCGTCCCTGTTGGGTAGTGTGAACAGGAATCCCTCCGCTATCGCCAGGTGATACAAGGTTTCCGACTGGAAATCGGTCATGCTCTCCACTCTCAGATCCTTGACCCTCTCCATCACCGAGAAGCGCTCAAAGAGCTCCTTCAGCCGGGGAAGCACCTGTTCGTTGGGTTCAACGAGGGTGAGATTTGCCCCGTAGATGGCGAGGACGAGGGCGTTCTCACCCGAATTGGGGCCGAACTCGACGACGGAACGGCCTTTCAAAAATGACAGGGGGATCCCGAGGTGCCTCATGTATAAATTGTGGCGCTTGATGAAGTGTGAGTTCCACACGGCCTCATCCTCAACGGAGATCGTAACGGGATTGAAGTAGTTGCTTTTGTAGTAATCGACCATTGTCATATCGATGTTGGAGTCCGACTCAAAATGGTCACCAAGACCCAGCCGTTTCTCGGCCCATTGCCCATTCTGCTCAATGTCGGGCGGCATCACGAAACTGATCAAGGGATAGGTCTCTTTCAGCCTGGAGTACACAGACATCGCGATCTTCGGAGGGTATGCGAGAAACACCGATGCGTCATCGGGAACTTCCGACGGTTTCAGGATGGGCCGGCTCTGCAGGAGCTTGCCCTGTCTCAGCGGGTCCTCGTCAACAAAGAAATTGGCCCTGTTGTCGAGTGCCCTCTCCAGCCAGACACCCGCTATAGCCGTTCCAAATATGCCCAGGTTACCTTTCTCCGACAGGCCGCGAGACCGTTTGACAACCTTGTGCAGCCAGGAGAGAGACCGTTCAGCGATCTCGGGAGAGTCATTCGGTTCCGTCGTCAGATCGATGTTGGTCCTTTCGTCGGCCGGTATCGCCAGTATGCCGATCTCCTTATCGATCCAGTTATCGATCTTTTTGATCACCCTGAAGCCCGCGCGTTGAGCCACATAGTTCAGGGTGCTGAGACGGAAATGCGAGCAATGGTCGACGACGACCATGTCGAACGGATTATCCTGGAATGAGGGGGTCTGTATGAGCAAAAACCCCCCGGGAATCATCAGCTTTCTCACCTGCCGCAACATTCCAACGGGATCCAGGACATGTTCGATAACGTGGATCATCGTAACGACATCGAAGGTCTTCCCTATTGCCTCCACGGAACCCGAAAAGAACTGGGCCACACCCTCGATCTTCATGATGTCATCCCTAAAACTGTCGTCCCGTTCAAAACCCGCAAGACTCCAACTCCTGTAGACCTTTCCAAAGCTCTTGAGGAAGGCCCCATTTCCGCAGCCGATGTCCAGCAGATTACCCCTGGCAGGCAGATCGACCACCTGTTGCAGCTTCATAACCAGTTTCGTCGTCCTTGGCATTGGCGGAGAGTTGCCGAAAATTACCTGTTCATGCCCGTCGCTCAGCGTGTACATCTCGTAGTTCGCGTATATCTTGCTAGCCTGCGCCATCCAATCATCATTGATGATCTTCTGCACGTGACCACATCTATTGCACACCGCGAAAGTGGGTTCCAGAGCGGACACTTTACAGTCCGACGTAACGCCCTGAAACTGCAGCGGCTGATGAACGGCCGCTATGTCATCCGATCCGCAAATAATACAGTTCTTCCCGTTCATGTAGACCAACTCTCCTTTTCCTAATTTTGTTTGCATCACCAGGTGTCCGAAAAGGTGTTTTCTATGACCCATCGCGATTCGGGAGAGAACATGCCGAATTCTACCCGGAGCCTTGTGCCATCAAGGGCTGTACGTTCAGGAAAGATATCTCCCGCCGGTCTCACGTCTCTCCATGAGACGGGCCTGACAAGCCCGCTGTCCGCGCCGATCCTCTCGCATAGAAGATAAGCGATCTCCGCGTAGGAAATGTCCCTGTCGCCGGATAGCTGGAGAATACCCGTCGTCCCCCTATCCATCGCGAGACGCAGGACGGACAGGACCGCCGACAGCAGCACCGGCGCCATATACATATCCGAGAAGGGGTTTATCTCTTTGCCCTCTCTCAGGGTCCGTGCCCATTGCTCAAAGAGACCGGTGTTTCCTCCGAGCACCTTTGTCAACCGAAGCACAAGCGAAGGTCCGCCAAATCCGGCGATCGCCTGCTCCGCCCTCGCCTTCTGCCTCCCATACTCTGTCACCGGTGAAACGGGGTCGGTGGTGGACGGGAAGGCGTGCGAGCCGTCAAAAACCTGGTTCGAAGAAAGAAAAACCACATAGGTACCCCTGGCGAGGAGGTGCTTCGCGAGTTTGCTGACCCCATCCACGTTGATCGCCGCCGTGGCGACAGGATCGCGAGCACAGTCGTCAAGTCCGGTGATGGCCGCGCAGATCACAGCGGCCTCATAGGGGTCCCTGAGCACGGCATTTTCGTTTATGTCGGTGGTGATGTCGAAATGGACCAGCCCTTTATCGGGTTGGTCCCGCTCTATCGTTGTTGCCGTAACGGTTTCGCCCGCCCTGCGCAGGTACGCCGTCAATGCCGAACCTATAAAACCATCGCCCCCGGCGACAAGGATCCTACCTTTCAAGCCCGCACCCGTTAGGAACAAACATGCTCTTGCATGAGAGGCCCCTCATGACGGATCACTTCTTGCCCGTGCAAAGGACGAACAGGTAATGTGCCATTCGATAAAATCCCGTGTGGACAACCTCATCGTTCATGGAAAAGAGAAAAACATTGTGGAAATATCTCTCCATCAACTCTCTCAGTTCACGATAATCCTTACAATTCACATGGCCTTCCTTGCTCTGGACGTTCGCGTAATCCTGCGACTGAATGCTGGGGGTACCGATGACGGCAACCCCGTGTTCGGAAAGAGACGAGACCAGGTTCGACATGAACAGGTCTTCCTTCTCGGCAGGAATGTGCTCAATGACGTCGAGGGAGTAGATGCCATCGAATCCATTCCCGAAGGGCTTCGACAGCATGTCGTGCACCTTTGCGTCGAATTGCCAGTCGCTTTCCATTCGAGACCTGATGTCATCGATGAAGATGGGGTCGAAATCGATGACCGTCAGCCTCTTGACCTCCTGGTGGACGATCCTGGACCCGAAGGCGTCCCCGCAGCCGATCTCCAGGACATGGTCCTTTCCGCTCAGCATCTTGGCCACAAACTTGTACCGCGACAGGAGGAATGACAACCGCTTTGGATCGTCATGCCAGACCTGGTCGGTCATGAGTCCCAGCGATGTCGCCCTCTTTTTCCGTTTACGCAGATCAAGCAGCATCTGGTATTGAGGCTCCTTCGTCGCGGCCTTCTTTTCAGGTCCTTTCATATTCCGTTTTCCTTCAACCATATTCGAACTGCAACCCTTTCCCTGGCGGCTGACACTATTCCATCGCGATGAGCACCCTGCCCGCTTCGCCGCTTCTCACGAGGTCCAGGGCCTGGTTGATGTCATCGAGAGAGAACTCATGGGTGATGATGCCGTCCAGCTTCATCTTTCCCGTGTTGACGAGGCGGATGTAGCGGGGGATGTCGATGTGGGGGTCGACTCCACCGCCGTGCGAGCCTGTCAGGACCTTCTTGAAATGGAGGGGCAGGGAGTAGATGTTGATGTTGTCCCCCTTCCTTGGGACCCCGACGAGGATGGTCTTTCCGTCGGGGTGCGTCAAGTCGTACGCCTGTTCGATCACCCTGGCGTTGCCCGTCGTGTCGACGACCACATCGGCGCCGGCATTGCCCACGATCTTCCTGATCTCACCGGCGAGATCCTTCATCGTCGCGGAGTTGAAGCAATGCGTCGCGCCGAAGCGCTTCGCCATATCGAGCTTGTTGTCACGAATATCAATGCCGATTATTGGATGGGCGGAGACCATGGCGGCGGACTGGACCACGTTGAGGCCGACCCCGCCGACCCCGAAGACTACCACGGACTGGCCAACCTTCACATGGGCATCGTTGTTTACAACGCCCATGGCGGTTGTCACGGCGCATCCAAAAAGGGGCGCTATCCTGAGGTCGAAATCATCGGGGATCTTCGTCAGGCGGTTCTCGGAGATGACCGCATAATTGTTGAAGGTCGTCACCCACCCGGCGTTCACCTTTTTCCCGTTCCAGTTGTATGTCGGCGTGTTGGACTGGATGCCGTCACTCTGGCGCCAGTGAAGGACAACGGTATCACCTTCCTTCACGGTCGTGACCCCTTCTCCTGTTTCCAGGACCGTCCCCGAACCCTCGTGGCCGAGGAGGTGGGGCAGAAACTTGTCCGGCCCCTTGGCCGCGGATATCTCGTTGAGCTGGGCACCGCATATTCCACTGAAGTGTATCTTGACCAGAACCTGGCCAAAGGAAAGCTTCTCGGGCATGTCTATCTCCGCGACCTCAAGGGGCGCGTTCGATTGGACCAATATCCCGGCCTTCATCTTCTTAACTTTCAAAGGTCACCTCCATCGTCTGAGCAGAGACTATTCGAAATAGATGAACTCGTAGTCCCCGGTATATCCGAAGTGGTCATAGAGCCAGATCCATTCCGCGGTGTCGAAGAATGATTCCGCGGTGAGCGCCCAGCACTGGAGGTTGAACTGCTCCAGCTCGTTCCTGTAGCTTTCGACCATTATGTACTTGTTCTTGCCGACACGCTCGATCTCCTTGACGGCCGTTTCGAGCTCGAAGATGCGCAGGTTGTGCAGGCAGCCGAGGGATATCACCAGGTCGAAGTGGTCGTCTCCCCAGGGAAGACGGTCCTGGGCGCGATACCTGAAAAGGTTTCCCCTGATCTCTTCCTTGGCGTCCGCAAGCCCGTGCTTGGAAATATCGAAACCAACGATCTGGGCATCGGGCAGGAGCTGCTTGAATTCATACAGGAGAAACGCCTTGCCGCAGCCCACGTCGAGGATCTTCGCGTCGGGTTTGAGCCCGTAGAGTTCAATGAGAGGTTTGGCGACCTTTTGCCACCTGTTGTCGATGTATCTGTAGCCGCCGTACCCATACCGGCGATCTCCATCCCAGTAGTCGAATTCGTACTCCTTGGCCTTTAGCATGCAGTGGACCTTGTCATCCACCATCCGGTCGATATAAGCCCGTTTTGTCATCTGGTGAAGCGGCGTGACAACGTTAAGCAATCTTCCCATATCTCCTCCTTTTATTTGAAACCTTTGCAGATGGACCCGACAATTACCGATTGTACGGAAATCTTTTATACTCTTTTGCAATGTCTTTCAACATGTTTTTGGATTTCATCAGCTGCTCGCCCAGGATCTTCTCCTCCTCCTGTTCGACACAACCCGCGAATCTCCGGCGCGACATCTGGTCGGGCAGGAATTCGTTGAGGAATATCATGCACCACTTGAGGCCGTAAAGGGGGTAATAGATCTCAACCCTTTCCGCAAGGTCCGGGTAGTCCTTGAAACGGTCCAGCATGGCAATGTAAAAAACCCTCTTCTGGTCTTCCATGAGCCCCATCGCCGGGTGAAGGATAAAATCGGATACAGTCTTTGCCGGGTCATCCCAGCCGAAGTATTCGAAATCCACGAAGAACAGTTGGCCCGACGCGTTCCTGATGGAGTTGTGAAACCCGAAATCCGAGGGGCTGAGCGTCCTTCCCTCGACGGCCAGGCACTCTGGCGATATCGACCTTTCCCGAAATCTGCTCCGGCACCATTCGCTTATCTCGGCAAATGCTGAGACAAAGTCTTTACTGATGAATTCATGGAAAGGGTCGTGCGCCACATCGACGGTACCTTTCACAAGTCTCCTGTAACGAAGATCAATATTGTCAAGGAGCTCCTGAAAGGAAAAACATGCCTCCGATGCGGCCGGCAGGTCCTTCACGGCTGCCGATACCCTCAGGTCCTTGAGGGTTGAAAGAAAATCGACGGCGAAGGCAATGTCCTCATTCGAGATATCGTCCATCGACGGCCGCTCGCCGGCGATATAGCTGTACACCGCGCTCCCCGATCTCTCATCGGCCATGACGGGTTCCGGAATGCAGCGCACCCCGTTCTTCCAGAGGAAGGTGAGACTCGAGAACTCGACCTTCAGACGGTCCCTGCTGTCGAGCTTGTTCCGAAAGTAGTACTTGACGATGAAAGGCGTATTGTTCCCGGAGACCACGTGGTAGACCTGGCTGTTCTTTCCCTTACCCGTCCTCTCCACGGACCGCACATGCAGGCCGTACACGCGGGCGAGGTCATCGGCAACATCGGCGTATCTCCTGTTGTCCCTATCTTCCATCGAAAAAATATCCCCCGATGTCCTTCCAGTCCACAAAGACCTTTCCGCCGGTCCGTGCCGTGAAGTCTCCCGACGCGTGGGAGTTGAAGAGTATCTTCTCTATGTCCGACGGGAAGGAGGGCTCGCGAAATGTCTCCTCGAGGTCATCGATGAAATGTGTGCACCCGAGGGACCTGATCCTGTTGATCTTGTCGACCCTGGTGGATTCGAAATAGACATCCCCGGCGGAAAGACCGGTCAGCCCCATAGTGAAGAACCCCGCCCTGCCCAGCCACGTCAACGCTTCTTTTCGAAGATCCGTTTCCGTTGTGTCGTAATTTGCGAACTGCGTCTTATGGCTCACGATATGTGTCCTGATTCCTCTATCCTTGCAAAGGGCGAAGAAATCAAATACACCCTCGATCACCGTCGCCCTGTCCATCTTCGGGCCGTAGATAGCCGCCTGTATCTTCTGCCATTCTATCTCCCCGTCGGGCAATTCGCGGATCGCATCGCGAATGATCTTCTTGTTCTTCAAAACCTCACCGTTTAGCAGTCCCCGCTCGATCGCCTCGCGGTAGATGAGCTCATCGTAGCTGACGATGGTATTGTCAAAATCCACACCGATGATCACTGGCATTGTCCCGGACGGTATTTCAGGTTCCCTGCTTTCTGTTGCGGTAGAGATCGCGGGTCCTTTCCACGATCGACTCCTTCGTGATGTTGAATGTCCTTCGGGCGTCGTCCTGCTTGCCGGCCTCGTAGCAGAAGACGTCGTCCACTCCGATCTGCAGGAGGTCCGCCCTCGCCGCCGGCCTTTTCACCAGCCACTCCGAAACGCTGCTGCCGAACCCTCCCAACAACCCGTGTTCCTCGAGGGTGATAACGACATCAAAGTTGTTAAAAGCCTCTGTCAGCAGGTCTTCATCGAGGGGCTTCACCGTGTGAAAGCTCACGACCCGGGCCGAGATGCCGTCGTCTCCGAACAGCGCGGCGGTCTCAAGCGCGAGGGGCATAAGGTTGCCGGTGCTGAGCATGCAGACATCGGCGCCTTCGCGTATCACGATGCCCTTGCCGATGGTGAACTCCGGTTGACTGTCATGGATGAGGGGCTCGTTCTTCTTGCCCAGACGGATGTAGACGGGACCACCGTGGGCGACCGCCGCCCTTAAGGCGGCCCGGACCTCGTGGCTGTCACTGGGGCAGATGACCGTCATGTTGGGCAGTATGCGTAGGAGCGCGATGTCGTCGCAGGAATGATGGGTGGAGAGAAGCTCCGCGTAAGACAGGCCGCCCCCCACGCCAACGATGATCACGGGCAGATTGTGATAGCACACATCGACCTTGATCTGCTCGTAGCACCTCGCCGTGATGAAAGGGGTGATGGTGTAGGCGATCGGCCGGAGCCCGCACATCGCCATCCCTGAAGCTACGCCGATCATGTTGGCTTCCGCTATGCCGCAGTTGACAAAACGGTCCGGGGCATGGCCTTTGTAATCGTCAAAGAGCCGGTTCCCTATGTCGCCTGAAAGCAGCACGATCCTCCTGTCTTCGCTGGCCATGTTCGTCATCTCTGAAGCAAAGGCGTTTCTCATAATTGACCGAGCTCCTTTAAGGCTTTTTGCACTTCCTCTTCATTGGGGATCCTGTAATGCCAGTTGTTGTCGTCCTCCATGAAGGAGACGCCTTTCCCCTTGACGGTGTGGGCAACCACCGCCACCGGCTTCCCGTCGCCGCGAGGCGCCAGTCGCACCGCCTCGACGACGGCCCTTATGTCATGGCCGTCCACGTCATACGCGTTCCACCCGAAGGCTTCCCATTTTTGCCTCAAAGACGGCAGCGCCATGATCTCCTCGCTTCTTCCCGTGGCCTGCCATCTGTTGTAATCAACAAAGACGACGAGGTTCTCGATGCTCCGCGCCGGCGCCAGCATGGCCGCCTCCCAGACCGAGCCTTCGTTGCACTCCCCATCGCTCATGACAACGAAAACGTCGTAGGGCACATGGTTGATCGCTCCCGCCATGGCCATTCCAAGCCCCACGGGCAGACCATGCCCGAGGGAACCTGTCGCCACCTCCAGGCCGGGTACGCAATAGGGGGCCGGGTGCTCGGCCAGCTTGCTGCCGCACTGCGCGTAACTGTCAAGCAACTCCTCGGGGTAGAAGCCTTTCATGGCGAGGGCAACGTACAGCGTGGCGATGGCGTGTCCCTTGCTGAATATCAGCCTGTCCCTGCCCGGGTCGAAGGCCTTCTGGGGGTCGACGTTCATAAGAGCCCAGTAGCACGCCACTATGATATCCACGCAGGACAACGCGCCACCGAGGTGGGCCGCCCCCGTTCTGTGGGACATCACCACGAGCCGGGCTCTGATCTTCTTCGCAAGGGATTCAAGTTCCTTGAAATCAGGGGTTTGTGTGTTCTGCACCATGGACTCCTATTTGAGATTGACGGCCTGCATGGTCTTGATGTTGTAGTACCTGATATCGTTCATGGAATCAGGTATCTTTCCATCATCGAAGGCCTTCTTGAGGTCCAGTATGGCATCCTCGATGGTGCGCTTTGGGACGTACCCAAGGGCCTCCTTGACCTTCTTCGACGACACCTGGTAGGACCGGTTGTCATCGGAAGGGGTCGTTATGATGGGGAGCTTCGGGTCAATGACACCCTTGACCATCTCAGCGATCTCCTTCACCTTATAGTTCTCGTAGCCCACATTGTAGACCGTCTTGTGTATCTTTTCGTCGGGAACCTCGAGAAGGAACACGTAGAAGTCCGTCATGTCCTCGATGTGCAGGTTCGGCCTCATCTGCTCGCCGCCGAAGACGGTGATCTCGCCCTTGTTGACCGCGTGGTTCGTAAGGATGTTCACCGTGAGGTCAAGCCGCAGCCTGGGGGAATAACCGCACACCGTCGAGGGCCGTATGATGGATACGATGAAATCGTCCGTCGCTTCCTTCAGGAGTATGTCCTCGCAAAGGGCCTTGTATTTCGAATAGTCCGTGAGAGGTTCAAGGGGCAGGTCCTCCGTGACGTCCGGAACATCCTTGACGCCGTACACGCTGGAACTCGAGGCGTAGACAAACTTCTTCACGCCTGCCTTCTTGGCTACATCGACAAGGTGAATGAAGGCATCGTAATTTATCGACTTGCCGAGGTCAGGGTCCAATTCGTAGCTCGGGTCGTTGGAGATGCAGGCAAGGTGTATCACCGTATCGTATCCGGGGATCTCCTTTTCCAGAAGCTTTCTGTCCCTGATGTCGCCCTTCACCTTTTTGAGCTTCGGATCGTCCTTGACGCTGTCGAGCACGTCCTCACCATAGAGAAAGAGGTCAAGGACCTTGACCTCGTAACCTTTCTTCAAAAGCTTGGGCACGAGAACGGCACCCACGTAACCCGCTCCGCCTGTTACAAAGACCTTTTTTGATGTCATGGTTTGGTGTTACCCCCTGTTTATTTGTATATCGACCTGTTGTACAGGATCGAATCGAGTATCCAGTGGCATATGTACTGGTGAACGATCTCCACAAACCCATACTTGTCCGCGGGAACGAAGAAATTGTGCGAGCCCATCCTTCGCAGAGGATTGTCCTCGCCGAAACCCGACAGTGTGACGGCCTCACAACCGATGTCCCTCGCCGCCCTCACACCGTTCAGGATATTCTGCGACCTTCCGGAACTGCTGATGGCGATAAGGACATCCTCATTGTTCATGAACATCTCTATGGGCTTCTCGAAGACCTTCTCATACCCGTAGTCGTTGCCGAGACAGGTGAGCAAGGCGCCATCGTTGAAGCACATGGACGGGATGTTGCCGTTCTTCCAGAAATCTATGGACATATGGCTGGAGATGGCCGCGCTTCCCCCGTTGCCAATGAAGATGACCTTGCCCTTCCTTCTTGATTGCCCTTCGATGAGCAGGCACACCCGTTCAATGCCGTCGTCGACGGACCTGGCCTGACGGGAACCATCGGTGTAACCTATGGACCCGATCATATCGACAAAAAGACCTGGATATTGCTTGACGAATTCTTTCATGGCTCACCGCTGCTGGTTGAGGATCGTGTGGATGAATTCGAGGAGTTCGTGCTTCTCGACGGGCTTCTTGTTCCCCATGATCTGCACGGCAAGAGCGCCGACGGCGTTGCCGATAAAGGAGACGAAATCAAGGGGCATACCCTGCGCGAAGCACGGGGCCGTGAAGGCGAAGAAGGCGTCCCCGGCGCCCACGGTGTCGACGACCTTGGTCGAGAATATCGGCGTGTAGTTCGCCTCACCCTTCTTGGTGACACCTATTGACCCTTTCTTCCCGAGGGTGACGATCAGGAAATCGCTCTTTATCTTCGCCACGATCCTTTTCGCGATATCCTGTATGTCCGAGAACTTGTCCTGGGTGGCGAGACGCGCCTCCGTCTCGTCGAGACAGACGAAATTGGGCTTCTTGTACTTGGTTATCATGTTGTAGCCCGTGTTCGCCGCGTTCGTCTGGGTGTTCACGGCGAACACCTTCGCGTGCCTGGAGACAGTTTTGATCATCTCTTCCGTTATGAATCCGTGCCCGAAATCGGAAACGAGGACCAGATCATAGTCTTTGACCACCTCCTTGAGGTAGTCTATTATCGAGCTCTCACAGTTGCCATTGATGTAATTCTCGTTGAGGTAGTTGATCTCGAAGAGCTTCTGGTTGCGATACTGGTCGATATATCTTCTTTTTACGATCGTTGGCCCGTCCTCGCGGTAGAAGAAATGAGGCTCCACGTTCGGCATCAAGCTCGCTCGGACGAACTCTTCCCGTGAATCCTTCCTGCCGAGAAGTGTGACCAGGTGAACCTTCTCACAGATGCCCGCGATATGATTGGCGATGATAAACACCGCCCCCGCGAAGTCCTCGTGCGTAAGGTACTTGTTCACAACGATGGGTGTCTTCGACGACCTGCCGAGGGCCGTACAGTAATGATACTCATCGATTATCCCGTCGCCGATAAGGAGGACCTTCATCCCCTTGAGGGTGTCCAGCTTGCTCACGATCCTTTCAAAACTGTAGTGCTTCGAAAAATCCTGCAGGAACGTTTTTGTCTCGTCGGGGTATATGTCGAGGAAGTTGTTGATGAGATTGGAGGAACTGAAAGAGAAACCCTGCGTCTCCAGGATCACGCTCTTTCCGAAATAGAACTCCTTGCCCTCTTCGTAGATCCTTTCGTGTATCTTCCGGTCCCGTTCCTTGTACGCCTGCCCCTTGGCGAAGATGTCGGGTTTTATCACCCTGACGCATTCAAAGGGGGTCGCCTCCTCCACTATGGCCACGTAATCGACCTGTTGCAGGGACGCGACGTTCTGGGCCCTCATCATCTCGGGGAAGATCGGCCTTCCCGGGCCCCGGCGCACGTCCTGGTCACGTATGACGGTGACGACAAGCACGTCTCCCCGGGCCTTTGCCTCTTCGAGGTGCTGGATTATCCCCGGATGGACGAGGTCAAAGACCCCGTGGCTCTGGACGATCACCTTTCCCGATTCCCTGAGCTGCCTCACTTTTTTGACAAGATCGTTGATATATAGAATTTTCCGTTTGATGGCGGTTCTCCTCTTCAGAAATAGTTTTTGAGCAAATGCGTCGACGAGAACACTATCTCATGGGTGAATCTCAGCTCCGCTCCTATCTCCCTTACAACTTCACTCTCCCTCTGTATCTTGCCCGTCTTGTCCTCGAGCTTTTCGAATTCCTGGCCCTTGACGTATATGTCGGGCCTCAGCGCTCTCAACGTCTCCTCCGCCGTGGGCCATTCATTGATGGCCACGTAGTTGACGCACTGCAGTGCGGCTATGGACTCGGCGCGCAGTCGTTCGTTAAACACGGGCCGTCCCGGCCCCTTGTCCACGTATCTGTCAGGGGTAACGGTCACAACCAGAATGTCGCCCATCTTCTTCGCGGCCTGGAAATACTTTATGTGACCTGGATGCATGAGGTCAAAACATCCATGGCAGAGCACAACCTTTTTACCCCTATTTTTGCTATTCTCAATCTTTCTGGTGAGTTTGTCAACCGTATATATCTTCATCGCAGGCTCCTCAAGGCTTGGCGTCGGCGTCCCGTCCTTCCTCGATATCGTTGATCGATGACCACAGCGCCGGTATCGTATCCGAATGACGGCCGGCGACGTAGTAGCTCCTGCCCCCGTCCGCGACGGTCCTGACAAGCATTGTCTTCCAGGGCCGGAAATAGTACCTGGCATCCTGTTTTGAGGGCTCTCCCTCTATCCTCTCCGGCAGTTCACGAACATCACAGACAAGGGTGGTAAGATCCGTGATGGATTGTCCGTCGGCCCTCGCCACGTTCCGGGCCATGCTGAGGGCCTTGAGAAAGACCTCGGGCGCCATGACGGCACTGCCGAAGTTCATGACAACGCCCCCGTCTATGTTCCTGATGATCTCGGCATACTTGAGGAAATCCGCGTACGAGGCCGCCCCTGAGGCGGCACCGTCGAAGTTGGGATGCTCGTGGATTATGTCATACCCGATCCCTATATGGACCGTGGCCGGTATGCCCAGTCGGTGGCATGCCGCAAAGATACTGATGTCCCTGCGGGGGAAATCGCCTTCGCTGATCGCCTTTCCGACGGCCGCGCCCATGCCGCCTGTGCCCTCCCTGTATGACTCGTTCACGATATCGTTGATCCCGCCCGTTTCCTTCCAGAGACCGAACTGCCCCTCCTTGATGTACCGCGCGACGCTCTCCGTGGTGGCGCCGATGAGGGCGAATTCGTAATCATGGATCATCCCTGAACCGTTCGTTGAGAAACACGTGATATACCCCCGCTCCATGAGGTCGATGATGTACCTCTGGACACCGGAACGGATGACGTGGCCACCGACCATCATGACGATGTTGCCCCGGGCCTTCTTTGCCCTCACCATGTAGCCGGCCGTTTCCCGGATCCCCGGATGGGTCCATGTGCCTGCCGTGCCGAGGGGAAGCACAACACTCGCATCGAGGTCATGCACCCTTTCCCGCAGAGGTTTGAGGGTCAGTCTGTTCCTGTCAAAGAGCATCGGTTTTCCCCGTAGACGCATTGTCGAGTATGTACCGTACCAGCCCTTCCCAATCCCCGCTCTCATGGTCGGCCATGATGGACCCTGCCGTTGGGTTTTCCGCTGACCTCAGGCACAGTGTTCGGCAACCCGCGTTCCTTCCGGTTTCGATGTCGACATCCCTGTCTCCGATCATGAAGGATCGGGACAGATCGATGTTGAACTTTCTCGCCGCTTCGAAGAGCATTTCCGGGGATGGCTTGCGGCACTTGCACCCCGCGTCCGGGGCGTGAGGGCAATAACAGGCGTCATCGATCTCCACACCGGAATTGGCAAGAAGCGAGATCACCCTCTTGTGGACGTTATCGGCCTGCCTGCGGGTCATGTATCCCCTTCCGATCCCCGACTGGTTGCTTATGATTATGATCAAAAAGCCCTGCCTTCTCAATTCTCTCAATGCCCTGACTGCCCCCGGTATCAGGCTCACCTGCCGCGCGTACTTCGGATACCCCACATCGATCATGATGGTGCCGTCGCGGTCGATGAAGACGGCCGCTCTCGTGCCATCCACTCCTGCCCCGTCCCTGTCAAGGTGCGCGTTCTCCTCCCTGAGATCGTCTATCTCCCTCTGCAGTCTCTCGTACTCCTCCATCTTGAGACGGAGGAAATACTGGGTCTGACGCACGCGCTCGTTGATGCCCTTCGGTGTGAGGACATAGAAATATGCCGCCTTGTTGTTGGAGTTCTTGAAGCGCTGCGCCTTGACGTAACCGTGTTTGACCAGTTCCTTGAGGATGAAGTTGACGCTTCCCAGGCTGAGCCCTATCCTCTTCGATAGGTCTCTCTGGGATATCTCACCTTCCGAGGAAAGCTCCCGGAGGGTCCTGAATTGGGCTTCATTCATGTGGATTACGGATCTTCGGGCAAGCTACCGCCACTGAGGTTGCAACTCTCCCAATAGATGTGCGATGGTCATTGATTTGTTCAACCCCTGAACAAACACATCATCTCAATTGCGCGCCCGCATGTCAAGGGTTTTGTAACAGGAAAAAGATGCTGGTGATGGGTGATGGGGGGGTCTTCCCATTCCCTATGACCCATTACCCATGACCTGTCTTCTCACGTTCCGCTTATCTTCAGCCCCTCAACGTAGATCGACGGCGAGCCGGTGGAACCGTAGAAGGTGAGGTCCGTGCCCGTTTCCGTGATATTCCTGAAGATATCGAAGACGTTTCCCGAGAACATGACGCCCTGGAAGGGTTCTCTCGCGCCATTTCTGCGGATGTGACCAAGGCAGCCCACAGAGAAATCCCCCGTGACGGTGTTGGCGGTGTGGGTCCCCATGAGGTCCTCTATCACGATGCCGTTGGTCATCGGCGCCAGTATATCCCTCACACCCTTCCCCACATACATCCCCCGGGCGCCGCACTTCGGCGGGCTCTTGAGTCCGCTCCTCACGCTGTTGCCCGTCGAGGCCCTTCCCATCTTCTTCGCGGAATAGGTATCGTAGAGAAATGTCCGAAAAACCCCGTCGTCCACGACGGCGTTCTCACGGGAGGGTGCACCTTCCCCGTCGAAGACGAAGGCGTCGGGACCGGCCATCCCTGAATCCACTATCTTAAGGCCCTCTGAGAAACACAGCTCACCCTCTTTGCCCTTCAGCTGCGTCTTGTCCTTGTACAGGTTCTCCGCGAGGAAGGACTCCGACAGGACGCCGAGCAGGTCCGACGCCGCCCGCGGTGTCAGTATCCCTTCGTACGTGCCCGTTGGTATCTGCTTCGCCGACAGCATGGAGATGACCTTTTCCCCGATCTCATGGCCCATTCGGCTCGCGTCAATACCCGCCAGGTCGTCCGACCAGCGCCAGTCATACCAGGACACCTCATCATCACCCTGCCCGGCCACAGCCATCGCCGACCAGACAAAAAGGGTCTTCCTGCCCTCCACGAGAACACCATTCGAATTCCCCAGGGCGGCCTCGAGCTCCACCTCGTGGAACTCGCAGTTCCTGACGGCCGTTATCCTGCCGTCATGTTCCCTGATCGTCTTCTCCATGGCGATGAGCATCGACCTTTTCTCGTCATCGCCGACGGCCATCCCGGCGGCATCGTACAACCGGGAAACAGGATATCCGTCGCAGGCGGGAGCGAAAACGCTGTCCTCATCCTTCTCCATGACAGGCAGCAGGGCTTCCACATTCGCGACAAGCTTCCCGCCCGGGTCGGCGCGGTCATACGTATAGGCGAATGCCGGCCTCGCATCCTTTATGACACGCAGCGCGTACCCTTCCTCCTCCTTGAACTCGGCAGCACAGATCTCCCCATCCCTGGCCTCGATCTTTTTCCCTTTTTCATTGAGATAAAAAACCTCAGCATGATCGAAATACCCGGCCGCTCTATCTAATATATCCTTCATTGATGCTCCCCTCGCGAATCTATCGCTGACCATCTCCGCACGTGCGAATGTTTCCTGCTATCCCCGACTGTATCGGCAATGCAGACCCTGCCCCGGACACCCATCTTCCCTGGATTCCGGCCTTCGCCGGAATGACGACAACGGACCCTGACACGCACCGGAATGACGACGACGGAGCCCTCTCTTCATCTTTGACGCTCAAGCGATTCAAGCGGCTCAAGCCATCCAAGCCGCCTCTCATATTTCCCTTATCATCGCCGTTTCGTCGCATTCCGGGAACTTGGCGCACTTGATGCAGTCCGACCAGATCTTCTGGGGGAAGACCTTCTTGTCGGTGACGGTGAAACCGCATTTACGGAAGAACTCAACCTGGTAGGTAAGGAGGAAAACCTTATGCAACTCATAGGTCCTCGCCTCCTCCACGCAGGCCTCGACAAGCGCCCGTCCCACACCCCTTCCGCGGGCAACCTCTGCGACGCAGAGCGAACGGACCTCGGCAAGGTTCTCCCAGCAAATGTGCAGGCCTCCTGTTCCCGTAACGATCCCATCATGGATATGGACAAAATAGTCCCGCAGGTTATCGTAGAGCTCTCCGAGGGACCTCGGCAGCATCTCGCCACGTGACGCGGACTGATTGATCAACTGGTGTATCTTCTTTACGTCTTCCACTCTTGCTTTTCTGATCATGACTGAAGCATCTCCCGTGCTCTCTTTATCGTTATATCCGTTATGGTGGCACCACCCAGCATTCGCGCGATCTCCTGCACCCGTTCCTCGGCTGTCAGCTCACGCACGGCCGTTGTGGTCCGACCGTCCTTCACCTGCTTCTCCACAAGATAATGCCTGTCTCCATAGGCCGCTATCTGGGGAAGGTGTGTTATGCAGAGCACCTGATGCCTGGCGGAAAGGTCCTTCAGGCGCCGTCCGACCATGTCCGCCACCCTGCCCCCGATGCCCGCATCCACCTCGTCGAAGATGAGGGCCTTCTCTTCCTCTCCCCCGATGACCTTCTTGATGGCGAGCATGATCCTCGACAGCTCGCCGCCGGAGGCAATCTTCCGCAGAGGCTTCAGGGGTTCGCCCGGGTTTGTGGATATCAGGAGCTCGATGTCGTCACTCCCGTCCCGCTCCACACATCCCCTGTCCGTTATGAGCACCTGGAAACGAAGTTCTTTCATGGACAGGAACCCCA
>DBQU01000102.1 GCA_002305765.1 Deltaproteobacteria bacterium UBA1386 | reverse complement strand
GTTCTTTCATGGACAGGAACCCCAGCTCCTCGATGATCGTCCTTTCGATCCCGGGCGCGCCTCTCCTGCGCTTCGTCGAGAGCATCGACGACATCTCCTCCACCTCCGCCGCGAGGTTCCCCCTGTCCTTCTCGAGCGCGTCGATATCCCCCGTGAGCCCTGTGAGATAGGCGAGCCTCTCCTTCGCCCTCAGGCGGAAGGCCTCGATCTCCTCGCGGCTGTTCCCGTACTTGTCCTTGAGCCTGAATATCTCCGACAACCGGTCCTCGACGCGCATCATCTCCTCGTCGTCGAACAGAAGCGTTCTCTCCATCCCGTGCATCTCCAGGAGGAGGTCCTCGATCTCGTAGGATATACCGTCCACCCGCTTCTTCAATGCCTCCATGGCCTCGATGGGACCGAGGGCCCTCAGCATCGCCGAGTACCTCTTGAGAAGGGCCTGGGCCGACTGCTCAGACCCCTGAAGGCCCTCCGTCATCTCTTCGAAGACCTTCCCGATCCTTTCGGCCCCTTTAAGCACCTTGAGCCGTTCCTTGAGGGCCTCTTCCTCGTTCTCACCAATACTCTTCTTCTCTATCTCCATCACCTGGAATTCGAGAAGCTCCATCTCCCTGTCTTTTCCCTCGGCTTCCCTCTTCCTGCCGGCAAGTTCGGCATTCAACCTCCGCAGTTCCTCCACCTTCGCGGAAAGTCTCTCCCGTTCCTGCCCGAGGCCGAGAAGATCGTCCACGATCCCGGTGTAATTATCCTTCTCCAGAAGGTGCTGGAACTCGTTCTGTCCATAGACGCTTATGAGGGTCCCTCCCAGCGCCTCCATCCGGGCAAGGGTGATGGGGTCTTCGTTCAGGAACGCCCGGGACCTGCCGGAATTTCCGATCACCCTCTTCAGGATGCATTCTTCGTCGCCGCTCATGAAATGGCCCACCACTTCGGCCTGGGCGGAGCTTGATCTCACCGCGTCGGGGGCGGACTTCGCGTTCATGAGCGTCGCCAGGGCGTTGATGACTATGGATTTGCCCGCACCCGTTTCGCCCGTTATGACGTTGAAACCCTCTCCAAACTCGATCCTGAGCTCGTCTATGATGGCAAAGCCCTTGACGCCCAGATAGGTCAGCATCCTCTACCGCTCACCCCATTTCAGCTTCGTTCTCAATATCTCGAAGTAGCCCCTCGACGAAGACTTCACGAGGTGCACGGCATGGCTCGACTTCTTCACCGTCACCTCGTCCGCGTACTCGAGCGGGAAACCAACCTGCCCGTCGAGGGTCAATATGACCTTTTCATCCCTCGATTTCAGGACCGCGCGTATCACCACCGATTCCGGGAGGATTATGGGCCGGTTCGTCAGCGTGTGGGGACAGATGGGAGTGACGATGAGGTTCGTGAGCGATGGATAGATGAGAGGCCCCCCGGCCGCCATGGAGTAGCCCGTCGCCCCCGTGGGTGTCGACACTATGAGACCGTCCGCCTTGTAGGTCGTGAGGTACTCCCCGTTCACGTATGTTTCGATGTCGATGATCCTCGCCAGGGCGTCCTTGGTGATGACGGCATCGTTGAGGATGGTGATATCGAAGATGGGGTCACCTTCCCGGTTGACCCTGACATCGAGCATGATCCTCCTGGAAATGCTGAAATCCCCCTTAAGAACCTTTTCCAGCGTGGCCGCGAACTCCTCCGTGGACGTTTCCGTCAGGAAACCGAGGCTTCCAAGATTGACCCCTATGATGGGAACCTCGGAGCCCTTGCCATGCCGTGAAACAGAAAGGAGGGTACCGTCTCCCCCGAGGACGACTATGAGGTCGGCACCTTCTCCGACATGCTCCATTTCGAATGTCGCCCCATACCCCATCTGTGCCGCCGCCTCTTCCTCGACCACAATACTGCTCCTGTCGCCGAAACGCTGTATGATCTCGCGGGCGATCTCCAGGGCATCTCTCTTCTCACGTTTGCAAACCACATGGATCGTTTTCATGGAATATACCTTTCCTTCAGCTGGTCCGACAGTTCACCGAGGAGACGAAAGGCCCGCTCCACGGTTTCGGTCCGGTCGGGATTGAGGAGGTTGCAGGTCGCGGGTGCGAGGAGACTCCTCCCGGCTATTTCCGATGGTGTCAGTCCTCTTTTTGTCAGTGGTTTCCACATCGCCACAAGCCTGTCCGCCATGGTCCCGGCGTCTTCCCTCGCGAACTCCTCTGCATACGTGGGCACGATGCCCCAGCTTATCGTCCCGCCCCCCCTTACAAAGTCCTTCACCCTGTCATAATTAACGAAAATATCACCAAAACCATAGGCATTCAACGAGATGATGCCAATGTTGAGAGAAAGAAGGAAGTCCCAGTCCGGGTTCCCGCACAGATGCAGACCCCGCGGGCCTTCGACGCCTTCGTAGAATTCGTGCATCTCATCCCGTGCCTTAACATGGTCATAACCGCTCATCGCGTTGAAGATGAACTCCAGACCCGGGTCGTCTATCCAGACGAAAGCGTTCTCATTTCTCGCTGCAAGCTCCCTGTACTGGGCGTTGACCCTTTTCTGGATGAACGAGAACGCGACGGTACGTATGTCGTCATTATAAACTATCGGCATACCATTCTCATCCACAATTTTCAGCGTAAGGCTGATCGGGCTGATCACCTGACCGTGGACGGCCGCGAACCGGGAAAGGTCACGGTCGAGGAACCGATGGTAGACGAGTGAATGACGGTCGGAGAGCACAAAATGGCCTACGTCCCCCTCGTGGGCGAAGAAATCGTCCAGTTCCCCGTAAAAACGCTCGGTATCGATATAGCATCGGGCGGCTCCCTCGTCAAAGACTACACCGGGAAACCTCTCCAGTGCCTGAACGTACATATCTTCATAAAAAGATACCTTCGGGAGCTGCGGCCAAAAAGGGATGTCGAGGGACAGCGCGAGTTCGAGGGCCCTATCGACATCCTCATGGGGCAGGATGCCCATCGCTGTTGTGGCCAGACCGGCCTCGAAAGCTAGCCCCTTTGTCATCCAACATCTGTAACAAATCACCGGGTCCATGTCAAACGTGAGGCGCGCCGCGTCCTCCGGACGCGGTATATTCCAGCACCCGAGCGTTTTATCGCTATACTCCTTCTATTTCCAATACTTAGATGCCCAAGGGAACACAAAATAGGTTGACAACCTGTCCGGACATGGGCTATGAAATAGCCATGCGATCCGGTAAGGTATTACATAGCGTTCTCATAATGATGCTCTTTGTCGCAATCCTTTTCGCCACCAGGACCTTCTCGTCGACGGGCATGCTTCTGGAGGATGAGGGGGTTGAACAATCGCCAATCATAGAGAAAACGGTTACCTTTCTGAAGGAGCGCAAACCGGGTGTGCCAGAACACAGGATCAAGGTCATTGCCAACAGTGTGCACCGGGAAGCGAAGAGGTATGACATCGATTATCGCCTTGTCCTTGCTATCATGAAGGTTGAAAGCAATTTCAAGAATGACGCTATCTCCCGGCGCGGTGCCCGGGGACTTATGCAAATACAACCTTCTTCCGCGCAGATCATAGCGCGGGAATCAGGGGTTCAGGTCAAGGGTGCGAAATGCCTTCATGAGCCTGAAAAGAACATACAGATCGGCGTGAGCTACCTTTCCAAGCTGCGGGGCATGTTCGACAACATTGTTTCGGCCCTTCACGCCTATAACGCCGGGCCGGCAAGGGTCAAGAAGCCGGTCGATCACGACAAGGTGAAGACCACGGCATTCACCAGAAGGGTCATGAGAGAGTACCGCCAGATTTCCGAGATCCTGCCCGATCCCGACGAAAAACAGGTGGCTGACCCCGAGAGAGCACTGTTCTGAATACCACGCAGCCTGTTGCTGCCTTCCGGAGACTTGACACCGTTTTCTATTCCACGAACCCTATAACTGTTCGTTCGCCAGAGGAAATACCGGTTTCGCACGGGTACCACGGCAAGAGTCGAACCATATGTAGCTTCAGATTGAGCCATGCGGCCGATGGACAGGAACATGGTTGATACCCGCCTCGAGGTGAAGCTGTTCTTTTGTCCCCCGCTTCTGCTATAATAGTGTCCACAATCCAAGAGCACTAAAATATGAGGAGGAGAGACATGGGAAAGAGTTTGATGGAGTTCTTTAACAAGCAACCTCGCCTCGGGGTACTCAGCACGGCCAACAAGGCCGGCGAGGTCAACTCGGGTTATTTTGGTTCACCCCGCATGGTCGATGAAAAGACCATCATCATGGCCCTCGGCAACAACAGGACCCTCGCCAATCTGCAGGAAAACCCCAACGCCTGCTACCTTATCATGGAACCCGGCAAGGCCCTGCCCGACTGGAAAGGCGTGAGAATGTACCTCAAGATGACGGAATGCCAGACATCGGGCGATACCGTCGAGACGATGAGAAAACAGCTCGTCGAAAAGGCGGGAGAAGCCGCGGCAAAAATGGTCTACGCGGCGGTGACCTTCGAAGTGACGGCGGTGAGACCTCTCGCCGACTTCGGCCAGGGCTGGGAAAAATCCGTCTAAAAGACTACCTCTCGCCCGCTTCGCTCGAGACCGCAGAGGACGCAGAGGGAGGAGAAAAGAGAGAAAAGATTGCCGCCGGATTTCGGAGCCTACCAAAATCCGGCGGCCTTCTCGTCCCGCCGTTCCGGCGGGAGAAAAAAAGATATGCTTATCCTTTAACAAGCCGTCCCCCTCATACCACCTGTAGTCATAGGTCCTATGGGTCCTATATGTCCTATACCCCACGCTCCGAGTCCCATGCTACCTCACCCCCCAGCTCACATCCCCATCAGCCCCACTTGAATTCTTTACCGCCCGCGAAGCGCGATGCAAAGCCGGCCGGATTTTGGCAGGCTCCGAAATCCGGCCGAATCTTTTCTCTGCGTCCTTTGTGAGCTTGAGCGAAGCGGGCGAGAGACAAGTCTTTGACCCTTCCCCTCACTACCACCTGGCGGTCAAAACCCGCGCGAACGTGAGGCGGGTCTCTCTTACTTGAATATCTTCCCCGGGTTCAGGATGTTGTTGGGGTCGAAGAGGGCCTTAATTGATCTCATGGCGGATATCACCTGCGGTGAGAGTTCCATGTCGAGGTACGCCGACTTGGATGTGCCGATACCGTGCTCTCCCGAGAGCGTGCCGCCAAGACGCACGGTCTCGGCGAAGATGTCTTTGACCGCCTCTTCCGCCTTGTGGCGGTCTTCGGGCGTGTCCTTTATCATGATGCTCACATGGAAATTGCCGTCGCCTGCATGGCCAAAGCTCAGGATGGGGATGCCGTATTTCTCCTCGAGGGCCTCCAGGGTCCGGATCAATGTGGGAATGTGGGAGCGGGGAACCACCACGTCCTCCGCTATCTTCACGGGGTTCAGATTGTACGTGGCCTGCGAAAGGACACGCCGCGCCTGCCAGAGCCTGTCCGCCTCCGCCGGGTCCCGGGTCACATCACATCTCACAACCTTCTGGCCGACAAGGATGTCCTTTACCCTTCCCACCTGCGGAGCCACCGCCTCTTCGTTACCGTCGACCTCGATGAGGAGGAGTCCTCCGATCTCCTCGGGTATGCCCATGGGAGAAGCCTTCTCGCTGCACCGAATGGATGCCCTGTCCATGAACTCTATCGTCGAGGGGATTATCTTGGCTGCAATGATGGCCGAAACTGCCCGTGCGGCATCCTCAACCTCGTTGAAAAGGGCAAGGATCGTTGCCTTCGCCTCCGGAAGAGGGATCAGCTTCACCGTGATCTTTGTGACGAGTCCCAGGGTGCCTTCACTCCCTATAAAAAGACGTGTGAGGTCATAGCCCACGACCCCCTTCATCGTCCGGACACCGGTGTTGAGGATCTCACCCGTTGCCGTCACCACTTCAAGACCTATGACGTAATCCCGTGTCACCCCGTATTTCAGTGAATTCGGACCGCCCGCACACTCAGCGACGTTCCCGCCCATGCTCGAGTACTTGTATGAGGCGGGGTCGGGCGGATAGAAAAGACCGTGCTTCGCCGCTTCCTGCTGGAGGTTGAAGGTGATGACACCTGGCTCCACAACGGCGATCAGGTTCTCCGTATCTATCTCCAGAATACGGTCCATCCTCGTGAAAACGACGACAACACCCGCCACGACCGGTATGGACCCACCCGTTAGTCCCGTGCCCTGCCCTCTCGGGATAACAGGAAAACCATGCCGGTTCGCAAGCTTCATGATACGGGAAACCTCGTCCGCCGAGGAAGGGAACACGACGAGCTCCGGGACGATCCCATCGGTCCTCGCATCGTATGAATAGCACTGGCGCTCCTCCAGGGAGTCCACCGCGTTCTCTTTTCCTACGATCTCTCGTATCTCATCAATGATCTTGCTTTCCACGCATCCCTCTGCATATTGGATTTTGGGTTTACCAACCTGTTGATAGAGTCCACTTCTACGTCATTCCGGCGAAGGCCGGAATCCAGAGATTCTCCTAGCACGGCACACTTCCTGGATTCCGGCCTTCGCCGGAATGACGGCACGACACAAACCGGATCGAGAACCGACTTCATCAACGACCTGTTAATGATAGCACATAATATTACCCCTTCCATTAATTTTCTTTGCATTTTCCAGTCCCGGCAGGTTATTTACAATAACATCAGGGAGGCTGCATGAAGAAAACGATCATAGTGACACTCTTGTTTGCCGCGGTCGCGTTCCTCGCATGGAACGTCTATGCCGGTCCCGATGCCTTCACCAAGGCGGACAAGGATAAGAACGGGGTCATTACCACCGACGAATTCGAATCAGCGGTGACATCAAAGTTCAAAGAGTACGATAAGAACAACGATGGAAGGATCGACGTCAATGAATTCTCCGCCAAGGGACATCCTGAAGCGGTGAAGGAGTTCAAATTCATGGACAGGAACAACGACGGCTTCGTCAGTGCCGATGAGTTTTACAGGGCAGCCATCCAGAGACGGGACCAGCTGGATTTCAACCGCGATTCGAAGATCAGCAAGGAAGAGTACAATTCAAACAAGGCCCTGCCTTTCCTGAAGTTCTACTTCTAGGGGCGCGCAGCGTGGAACCGGGTACAGTGCGCCCGTCGAAACACCCGACCGGGAAGGACCGGCCTCAGGGACCGGCCCGCCCTTCCCGTTGATACCCCGGCCCATACCATGACAGAGAATACACAACAGAAGAGTATCTGGAGCGCCCTTCGGGAACCCTTCTTCCGAATGCTCTGGACCGCCAATATGCTGTCCCTCGTCGGGTCGTGGATGCATGAGACGGGCACGGCGTGGCTCATGACGTCGATGACGGTATCTCCCTTCATGGTCGCCATGCTGCAGACCTCGATGACCCTCCCCTTTTTTCTCCTTGCCCTGCCGGCAGGCGCCCTTGCCGACATAATCGACAGACGGAAGCTCCTGATCGCTGCGCAGCTCGTCATGCTCTGTGCCGCCCTGGTTCTCGCTGTCCTGACGCTGGCCGGGATCGTGACTCCCGTTACGATACTTGTCCTTACCTTCGCCCTTGGGGTGGCGGCAGCCGTCAATGCCCCCACCTGGCAATCGATCATCCCCGAACTCGTCTCGCGCGAGCATCTCCAGGCGGCCGTCACCCTGGGTTCCGTTGCCTTCAATGTCGCTCGCGTCGCCGGACCGGTCCTGGGAGGGCTGCTTCTTGCCCTTCTCGGCCCTGCCTCCGTCTTCTTCGTCAATGGACTGTCGTTCATGGGGGTCATCCTCGCTTTGCTGCACTGGAGATACAGCCCCCGGGAACAGACCTTGCCGGCCGAACGCTTCACGGGTGCCATAAGGACGGGGGTCCGGTACGTGAGAAACGTCCCCCAGGTCAAGACGGTGCTCCTCCGTATGGGCGTGTTTTCCTTCTTCGGAAGCTCGCTGTGGACATTTCTTCCCATAATAGCCCGCGTCCGCCTCGACCTCAGACCTTCCGGCTTCGGCCTGCTCCTGTGCTTCTTCGGCATAGGAGGCCTTCTGGGAGCCATCCTTCTTCCTCATGCCGGGCAGCTTATGAAATCCAAGCATCTGGCTAACTTTGCCACTCTTCTTTTTGCGGCCGCCGTAGGTGTCCTTTCCTTCTCGGGGACGTTCCATCTCACCGGCGCAGCCCTGCTCGCCGGCGGCATCGCATGGCTCACCATCATATCCACGTACAACACCGCGATCCTCTCGATCATCCCTTCCTGGGTGAGGGGCCGTGTCATGTCCGTTTTCATGCTCGTCTTCTTCGGCCCCTTTGCCGTCGGCAGCGCGCTCTGGGGGTTCCTGGCATCCTGGATGGGTATCACCCAAACCCTTGTCTTCACCTCCCTCGCAACGGCGGCCGGGCTCCTCGTCACCTCACGAAGAAGTCTGCTGGAGCCTCACGGGGTGGACCTTACACCGACGGAATACTGGCCGCAGTTCCCGGAAGACATGGAACCGGACATCCACGGGGGCCCCATCCTCGTCGTTGCCGAGTACTCCATCGACCAGGACCGCCTCAACGCTTTTCTGACAGCCATGACCTCCCTGAAAACCATCCGGATGCGCGACGGCGCCTTCCGCTGGAACCTCTTCCGGGAAGCGGGGTCGGAATATCGCTTCATCGAGTCCTTCATAGTGCAGTCCTGGGCGGAGTACATGCGCCAGCAGGAACGTTTCACGGTATCAGACGGTGGAGTCGTCGACATCGTCCGCTCCTGTCAGAAGGAGGGAGAATCCGTCGTGGTCCGCCATTTTGTGGCACAGCCGGTGAGAAGGGAAAGGTAATGCGGACGGGCAAGGGAAAGAGCGGGTCATAGGTTATGGGTTATAGGAGAAGTCTTTCCCCCATTACCCATTACCTATCACCTATCACCCATTTCTTCTCTGTAATACAGAAGATCCTTGGCGTGGGGCGCCACGGCGTCGACGAAACCGTCCTGCTGTTCCCAGTCCATCGGTTTGAAGGAGCGGGCGTAGTAGACGTTCTGTTCCAGCTGCTCCAGGTTGTCGCAGCCGATGACGGCGGTGGCGATGGGTTGGGAGAGGGCATAGCGGAAAAAGGCCTCCATGGACGTGTAGAACGTGAGCTTTGATGCGAAGCCCCGGACGTATATCTTCATGCCGATGATGCCCACGTCACGCTCTCTGGCTAACGGCAGGATGTCTTCAAGAAAACTCTTTTGAGACGCCTCGGCGGGGTTGATGGGGACAAGCACGGTATCGAGATCGAGACGCCTGAGACACTCCCCGATCACCGATGGGCTTTGATGACCGGTGACACCGATGAACCGGGTCAGGCCTTTTTCCTTCGCTTCCACGAAGGCATCGACGGCACCGCCGACGGCGAAGATCTCTTCCACATCCCCGATCGTCCTGACGTCGTGTATCTGCCAGAGATCCAGGTGGTCCGTCTTCAGGTTGCGCAGCGTCTCGTGAAGGTGTCCCAGGGCCCCTTCCCGTGTTCTCGCATGTGACTTGCTCGCGAGAAAGATGTCCTTCCTGCGCTCCCTGAGCGCCTTGCCGTAATACACCTCGCTGTCGTCGTAGGCACGAGCGGTCTCAAAATAGTTGATGCCCAGGTCGAGTGCCTTGTTGATGAAGGTGTATGCCTCTCTCTCACGCCCATGGGAGCGAAGAAGACCCTCCCCGCCCAGGCCCATGATGGTCACCTCGACACCCGTTCTGCCAAGTCTGCGTTTATCCACTGTGCAGGACCTTTCGGTGATACTCAGTCGTTATCGGGCTTGAAGATGGCCCCGCCCGCAGCGCCGGTGACGATCCTGGCGTACCGGGCCATATAGCCTTCCGTGATCTTCGGTTTCGGCTTCTTCCACGCTCTTCTTCGTTTTTCAAGCTCGTCCTTCCCCACTTTGAGGTCGATGGTCTTCTTCACGAGGTCTATCTCGATGATGTCGCCATCCCTGACAAGCGCGACAGGCCCGCCCTCGGCCGCCTCGGGCGATACGTGCCCGACGCACAGGCCCCGGGTACCTCCCGAGAACCGCCCGTCCGTGATCAGGGCACATTCGGTATCGAGTCCCCTGCCTGCCAGAATGCTCGTCGGCGTCAGCATCTCCCTCATCCCCGGTCCGCCCTTCGGTCCTTCATACCGGATGATAACGGCATCGCCCGCCCCTATCCTGCCTTCCATGATGGCCTTCCCGGCATCCTCCTCGCTTGCGAACACCCGGGCTTTCCCTTCAAAATGCCATATGTTCTCGCTTACCCCGATACGCTTCACGATCGAGCCCTGAGGCGCTAGGGAACCGGTGAGCACGGCGAGGCCGCCCTTCTCGTGGTACGCGTTCTCGATGGTGCGGATGACATCCCTGTCTGTCGCGTCAGCATTCTTGAGGATGTCTGAAACCTTCCTGCCCGAAACGGTGAGACAGGACCTCTTGATAAGGTTCCTGCGGGAAAGTTCCTTCATTATGGCATAGACCCCGCCTGCTTCGTTGAGGTCCTCGAGGTGATGAGGCCCTGCCGGGCTCATGTTGCAGATGTGGGGGACCTTTTCCGATATCGAATCAAAAAGGGCGAGGGGCAGCTCGATGCCCGCCTCATGCGCGATGGCCGGAAGATGCAGTGCGGTGTTCGATGATCCGCCAAATGCCATGTCCACGGAGATGGCATTCCTGAAAGCATCGAGGGTCATGACGTCCCTTGGTTTCAGGCCTTTCCTGACGACATCCATGATCGCCATGCCTGTCTCCTTTGCAAGCCGCACCCTGGCCGCATCGACGGCCGGTATGGTCCCGTTCCCCTTGAGGGCGATGCCAAGCGCCTCGGAGAGACAGTTCATGGAATTCGCCGTGAACATACCGCTGCACGACCCCGCACCCGGACAGGCACACTCTTCGAGGCTCGCGAGCTCTCTTACGTCCATGAGCCCTGCCGCGACCTTGCCCACTCCCTCGAACACGGATATGAGATCGACCGGTCTTCCCTTGAAACGACCTGCCATCATCGGTCCACCACTCACCAGTATGGCGGGGATGTTGAGACGCAGAGCGGCCATCATCATCCCCGGGATTATCTTGTCGCAGTTAGGGATCAATACGAGACCATCGAAAGGGTATGCCTTGGCCATGACCTCGACTGAATCACAGATAAGCTCGCGGGACCCGAGCGAGTATTTCATGCCCTCATGGTTCATGGCTATGCCGTCACAGACGCCTATCGTCGAAAACTCCATCGGTGTACCGCCGGCCATCCTGACCCCGTCCTTCACGGCCTGTGCTATCCTTCCCAGATGTACGTGCCCCGGGATAACCTCGTTGGCGGAACTGGCAATGCCGATGATGGGCCTGTCGAGTTCCTCCTTCAGGTATCCCATGGCTCCAAAAAGGCTCCTGTGCGGCGCCTTCCGCAAACCCTTCTTCATCCTATCCGACCTCATGAAGCCTCCCGTTCGACAAGAGAATATCGCTGCCTCGCGTAAGGGGATCAACGATTGATACTCAGAATACACAAGGTTATTACAGCGGACGCCACTTTGCAACAGAATACTGCCCCGCCGCCCCGTTTACACAGGCTCCGGCCTTGCGCCCGTTTGCTCATAGCGGAAGTAATCCTTCACGATGCGTCCGTGGTCGAAAGCTATCTCCTCAGGCAGGTGGGCGGAGGTGTAGACAGCGGCCTTGCGGGCATCATCGCGACCCTCCAGGACACCCCTCCCTTCTCCTATGAAAACAACAGACACGGTGTGGAACCTCGGGTCGCGCTTCGGGTTCGAATAGACATGGAACTGTTCGAGGAGCCTGACATCGAGATTCGTCTCTTCCCGGGCCTCTCTCACCGCTGCTTCTTCCACGGACTCACCCACGTCGACAAATCCTCCCGGCAGTGCCCATCCCGCCGGAGGGTTCTTCCGCTCGATGAGAACGATCCCGCCCTGAAACCGTATGATGATATCCACGGTCAGAAGCGGGGTCTTCAGCGTGTGCACCATGGGTCTCCTCCTTCACCTCTCCTTCCGCTGTAGATGTTTACAAACATGATCCCATATGGTAATCATCATGCACACATGGACTTCGATCTCATAATCGACAGCCACTCGCACTGGGGACCATCCTCATCGATGGGCATCGACGTGACCACCGGCCAGCTCCTCAGCCAGCAAAAGGAATCGGGCGTCGACTACGTTATTATCATACCCTTCCCGTCGACGGCAATCGAAAACAACGCGATCAATGCGCGCATCCTCGATGAATCCCGGCGCGTCGACACCTTCTTCCCTTATCACTACATCAGGGAGAACTACGACACCGAGGGGTTCGATCCCATCCCCGATGCTTATTTCGGCGGGAAATGGCACTGGATGCGGGGCTGGCAAGACTCGGCCTCCAATTACAGCGTCCTTGACGACCCCGTGTTGACGGGCCTCGTGGAAAAGATCGGGAGCACGGGCAAACCTGTGGTGTTCGAGGAGGAGCTGAAGTTCACCAAGACCTTTACAGACATGTTCCCGGACATCACGCTCATCATCCCCCACCTCGGTCTCCTGGGGGGCTACCCCCTTGATTTTCTGAAAGCCTTCAAGAGCAACGGGAACGTATATTTCGACACCGCCCTCGGTTCGAAGGATATGATCTTCGAATTCGTGCGCGCCATAGGACCCGAACGTGTTCTCTTCGGTTCCGACGTACCTTTCGGTACGATGAAGAGCGAACTCTCGAAGATCACAGGGCTTTCCCTCAGTCATCGCGACAAGGACCTTATCCTCTCGGGGAATGCCATCAGGCTCGTCGGGCTTCCCCTTTCCCATCCGTGATCGTTTTTGTTCACACACTGACATTTTTTAAATAAAGAATTGACAATTTCTCTGACGAAACAATAATATGTAACAAAGCTACAATCTGGATGGGTGAATTTCGGACCGGAGTACTATCACCATTACGAAAGGGGGTAATTATGAAGTTCGATGCGTTCGTGGATGGAAGCAAGGGAATCAAGAGACGTGACTTTCTCAAACTGACCTCGGCAGTCGGCGGAGCCGTCCTGCTCGGTGGCGCGGGAAAGGTTTTCGCGCAGTCGAAAAAGAGGATCTCCATCGCCACGGGAGGGATGGGAGGCGTGTACTTCGTCATTGGCGGGGGTATAGCCAGTATCCTCACAAAACATGCTGGGGTCGAAGCGGCCGCCGAAGTGACGGCCGCTTCTGTTGATAACTGCAAGCTGATAGGGGCGAAGAAATCCGACCTCGCTCTTATCATGGGCGATACCGGCTATGACGCCTTCAAAGGGACCGGTATTTTCAAGGGTCGCGCCCTTCCCATTCGTGTTCTCACCGTCCTGTATCCGAACCTCACACACCTCGTCACCTTGGAGGGCAAAGGGATAAACAAGGTTGCCGACCTCAAGGGTAAAAGGGTCTCCACGGGTTCCCCGGGAAGCGGAACGGAGGTCATAGCGCTGCGTGTTCTCGAAGCTGCCGGCATCAACCACGAGAAGGACATAAAGAAGGACAGACTTGGCGCTTCCGAATCGGCCGGGGCCCTGAAGGACGGCAAGATAGACGCCTATGTCTGGTCGGGAGGCGTTCCCACGGCATCGGTCCTTGACCTTGCCGCATCTCCCGGTGTGAAGATATCACTCATCGGACACGATGATCTCATCCCCAAGATGACCGCCAAGTACGGTCCCATCTACTACAAGTCCGTTATTCCGAAGAAGGTGTACACAGGAATGGTGCAGGACACACCCGTATCGACAGTGGCGAATATTCTTGTCTGCCACAAGGACATGGACACCCAGCTCGCATACAACGTCATGAAAGGCATATTCGACCACCTCAAGGAACTCGCTGCGATTCACAAGGAAGCGCTTCATATCAGCCTGAAGGACGGGGCATCGTCACAATCCATACCCTATCATCCAGGCGCACAGAAATTCTTCAAGGAAAAGGGATTCAACGTACCGGTCTAGCAGCTAACAAGCGGGGGAGTCAACCCTTCCCCGCCCTCACTCCATGCGCGTTTTTGTGTTTCCTGGCTTAGAACGCGCGGCTGACTTGGTATTGACCGTCTTCTGTGCTCGAGCAGAAAGGATCGGACCGATGGCCGATCAGGCAAAGACCCAACAGGATTCTCGCAGGTATCCTGAAAAGCACGCTCGGAGGCGCTAATGGAAAACAACGATATAGAATCCACCACCACATCGACGGACCTCACCGAAGAACAAAAGAAGAAGATCGAAGAACTGATCGAACAGGAAGAAGGGGTCACCAGAAAGGTGACGGGATTCTGGGACATCCTCATCACCTCTCTGGCGGTCATCATGTCGCTCTTCGCAATATATTCGACCATCGTGCCCGTCACCACCCAGATCTTAAGGGGTGTCCACGTGGCACTGCTCCTCGCTTTGTCGTTCCTTTACTATCCGTTGTCGAAGAGGTTCAGGGGAAAGATAACCTTCTTCGACGTCGCCCTGTCTCTGCTGGGCCTCGCCTGTATCGGGTACATGCTTTTCGACTTCGAAGACTTCATCTATCGCGCCGTAACACCCGAGCGATGGGACATGATCTTCGGGGTCATCTTCATACTCCTCATCCTCGAGGCAACGCGCAGGTCGTCGGGATGGATCATGCCCGTCACATGCCTCGTTTTTCTGGTGTATGCTTACGTCGGACCGTGGCTTCCTTCTCCATGGACCCATCGGGGATACGACATCGAACGTATCGTGGGACAC
The DNA here is from genome assembly GCA_002305765.1 of Deltaproteobacteria bacterium UBA1386. Lineage (GTDB taxonomy): Bacteria > Desulfobacterota > Syntrophorhabdia > Syntrophorhabdales > Syntrophorhabdaceae > Delta-02. The sequence continues at coordinate 2,112 of DBQU01000102.1, read as the reverse complement.
ATGTACATGACGCTGGAAGGGATCTTCGGCGTTCCCATAGATGTCTCTTCAACGATCATCATCATGTTCTGCATATTCGGAGCGTTCCTGGCGGTTTCCGGGGCCGGGAAGTTCTTCGTTGACTTTGCCTTCTCCGCGATGGGGAGGAAGCCAACGGCGGCCGGACGTTCGGTCATCGCGACCTCCTATCTGCTCGCGATGGCTTCAGGCTCGGGAGTCGCGAACACCGTGGCGATCGGTTCTGTCGCCTATCCAATGCTCAAGAAAGCAGGATATGACAAGAGCAACGCCGGCGGTTTCCTGGCGGCAGGCGGAATGGGGGCCATAACGACTCCCCCCGTCATGGGAGCGGCAGCATTCCTCATAGCGGAGTTCCTGAGGATCAGCTACGTCGACGTCATCCTCCTCGCGCTCATCCCAGCGGCCCTCTACTACTGGGGGCTCCTTACCATGGTTGAACTGGACGCCAAGAAGTTTGGATTGAAGGCGGTTCAGATAGACAAGAGATACACCCTCTGGCAGTTCACAAAGCTGTACGGTTTCCATTTCTTCTCTCTTATTGCCATCGTGGCCTTCCTGGTCAAGGGATTCACACCTCAGGTCGCGGTCCTTGCGGCGATCATAACCTGTTTTCTCGCATGCTTCATTCGCAAGGATACCAGGTTCACGCTCAAGAAACTCATCGCCGCATTGCGTGAAGGTTCCGTCACCGTGCTCAATGTTGCCGCCATATGTGCCGCCGCAGGGATAATCGTCGGTATAGTCAGTCTCACTGGTCTCGGCCTTAAGCTCTCCACCATCATCATAGGCTATGCCGGAGGGAACCTTCTGGTGACGGCCGTTTTTGCGGCTGTCCTTCTCTGGGTCATCGGCCTTGCCGTCCCTATAACGGCAACGTATATCATCGCCGCCGTCATCGTCGCCCCCGCCTTCACCCAACTGGGCGTACCGGAATACGCCGCCCATATGTTCATATTCTATTATGCCCTTCTCTCCGAGGTGTCTCCGCCGACGGCCCTTTCGCCCTTTGCCGCAGCCGCCATCACGGGTGGTGATCCCTACAAGACGACCTTCATGGCCTGGAAATATGCCCTGCCCGCCTTCCTTCTTCCCTTTGTCTTCACCGTCCTGCCCTCCGGGAGGGCAATACTCCTCCATTTCGAGGGAGTTGGCATTGCAGCGGGTGTCTGGACCATCATAGCGGCCTTTCTCGGGATAGGTATGCTCGCCTCCGGGTGTGCCGGATGGTTCCTGAAGAGATCCACTATCCTTGAACGCGTGATCATTATCGTCGGGGCCCTCGCGTTTGTTTATCCCCACAGGCTTGGAGATGTGGCGGGATTTCTCTGCCTCTTCATCGTGATAGCCATGCAGAAGCTTCGCAAGGACAAAGAGCCGGAGCAGGCCCGGGTTGCCGCCTGAACGGCAGACGCCCCGCCGGCCCCTCCACACAGGCGCAGGTTCGTGATAACAAAAAGGCCAGCTTGCAGAACAAGCTGGCCTTTCTTTTGATCCTCTTTTCCCGTCAGCTACGCTGACTTCTCCATCGCGATGATGGCGGCGCCGAGAGACCCCACGATCTGTGGCTCGACATGTATCTTGAGCTGCGTGCCCAGCGCTGCCTCGAGGGCCTTTACCACGCCGATGTTCTTCGCAACCCCACCCGCCATGATGACATCGTTCTGGATACCACCGAGCCTGTTGATGAGTCCCATCGTCCTGTCGGCGATGGCCTTGTGGATACCGTAAAGGATATCCTCCAGCTCTTCGCCTTCGCTGACGAGGGATATGACCTCCGACTCGGCAAAAACCGTGCAGATACTGCTGATGGTGACGTCCTTCTTGTGTTTCAGCGACAGATCACCGATCCTGTCGAGTTCCACGTTCAGTGCCTTGGCCATGACCTCGATGAACCTTCCGGTCCCGGCGGCACACTTGTCATTCATTTCGAACTCAACGACGCGGCCCTTTTCATCTATCCTGATGACCTTCGTGTCCTGGCCGCCGATATCGATGATCGTTCTCGCCTGCGGAAAAAGATGGTTCACGCCTTTCGCTATGCATGTGATCTCCGTGACCGCCTGCTTCGCAAAGGCCGCTCTTTTTCTGCCG
>DBQU01000107.1:3049-3361 GCA_002305765.1 Deltaproteobacteria bacterium UBA1386 | reverse complement strand
TCCACCCTGTCTATTTGTCAATCTGCCTCTAAGGGTCTGGTTCTGAAAACTACCGTTGTTTAGCATCGTTCCACTACGGCCAATATAGCGGACTCTTCCTTGTGGATCGGAGATGATGTAGGCTCCATAGCTTTCAGGCACTTCCGCATTGTGGACAATATCTCGGATCCTCTGTCCCTGTTTGAACTCAAACCTGCCCCACGTGGGGAATTTGACGCGAAATTCTTCGATCACACGTTCCATGCGTCCCATATCGATCTCTGCTACGTTGTAGCCGGTGTGCCCTCTCCTTCCTTCCGTATCTGCTCGTAA
>DBQU01000107.1:0-2991 GCA_002305765.1 Deltaproteobacteria bacterium UBA1386 | reverse complement strand
CTTGATCGAATCGAAGAACAGCTGATCTCCAGGCCTGAACTCGGTCCCGAACCTGTCATTGAGAATATCGATGAGCTTCGAGAGCTCGATCTGATCGTCCCTGGCAACACCCGTTCCAACAGAGGTCGGGCCTGCGATAGGCTGCTGGTCTCCCGCCTTGAGGTCTATGGACCCCTCTGCGATCTTCTGCAGGCGGTAGAACTTCAGCGCAACCTCGTCATCGAAGTGATAGATGGGGCCCCGGTCCTCTCTCGGGAGCTTGGTGACCAGGAAACGTATGTACGAGTACAGCTTCTCCAGGTCCGAGTCCTGGAAGGGAATGACCTGGGACATGAAGGCATAGAGGTTCCGGAAGGCGATGAGGGCCTTGCGGAACTCCTCCCTTGCCTCCTCGTCGAGCTGTTTGAACCTCCCGACGGCAGGATCTATGCAGGCGTTCATGCGCGCATGATCGGAGGGAGTCTGCTTTTCCCTCGGCGTGTAGAAGACCTTGCTGAACTCCTCCACCTCGTCCTTGTAGTAGACCTGCTGGGCGTCGAGCTTCGCCTGCAGCTCATAGAGTTGCTTTGCCTCCGCCTGTTCCCCGACGGTGGTCTGCTCGTAGTACGGCTGAAAGGCATCGAGGATCTCTTTCGTCTCGTTCACGAAGTCGAGGACAAAGGTATCCTCCTTGCCGGCATGGGTCCTGTTGAGCCTCGAGAGGGTCTGTACCGCCTGGATGCCGGCGAGCCTCTTGTCCACGTACATCGTGTGGAGGAGCGGCTGGTCGAATCCCGTCTGGTATTTCTCGGCAACGATGAGGACCTGGTACTCTTCGCTCCCGAAGCGCTCCGGAAGCTCCTTCTCGCGGATACCGCCGTTCATGCTCACTTCCGTGTAGGAGATGTCCTTCACGTCCGGGTCGATCACGGTCCCGGAGAAGGCAACGAGAGTCTTTATTCCTGTGTACTTCTTCTCCGTAATGTACTTGTCGAAGGCCTGCTTGTACCTCACCGCATGGAGGCGGCTGGCGGTGACGACCATTGCCTTGGCCCTCCCCCCTATCTTGTGCATCGTAAAGTGCCGGAAGTGCTCTATCATGACCTCCGTCTTCTGGGCGATATTGTGCTGATGGAGGCTCATGAACCGGGCAAGGGCCCTGGCGGCCTTGCGCTTCTCCACCTTCGGGTCGTTCTCGATGGACTTTATCAGCCGGTAGTACGTCTTGTACGTGGTGTAGTGCTTGAGCACGTCGAGGATGAAGTTCTCCTCGATGGCCTGCCGCATGCTGTAAAGGTGAAAGGGTTGGGGCTTGCCGTCCGGACCGGGAACACCGAAGACCTCCATCGTCCTGTACTTCGGGGTCGCGGTGAAGGCGAAGAAGCTGATGTTCGGTTGCTTCCCCCGCTTGGCCATGGTCTTGAGGATCTCCTCCTCGTAGTCGGGTAGGCCCTCCTCCTCGGCCTTTGCCCTCGCCTCATCCTTTATGGCCGCCCCCGCGAGGACTCCCTTGAGCTCTGCGGCGGTCTCCCCGCCCTGGGAACTGTGTGCCTCGTCGACGATGACGGCATACCTGCGCATGGGAAGCTCACCGACCTTCTCCGTGACGAAGGGGAACTTCTGGAGGGTGGTGATGACAACGGGCACGCCGGACCCAAGGGCCTCCGCCAGCTGCGTGGAGTCCATATCGATCTTCTGTACAACACCCTGCTTGTGCTCGAACTGGTAGATGGTGTTCTGGAGCTGCTGGTCCAGCACCACGCGGTCCGTGACAACGATGACGGAATCAAAGACCCTTTCGTCCTTGTCGTTGTGGAGGCTGGAGAGCCTGTGGGCCAGCCAGGCGATGGAATTCGACTTCCCGCTCCCGGCGGAATGCTGGATGAGGTAGTTCTTGCCCACGCCCTTTTCACGTGCGTCATCCACGAGTGTGCGGACACAATCGAGTTGATGGTACCGGGGGAAGATCATGGTTTCTACCTTGACCTTCTTCTCCTCCACCTGGAGGTGTATGAACCGTGCCAGGATATCGAGGAAACTGTGCCTCTCAAGGACCTCCTCCCAGAGGTAGGCCGTTTTGTAGTTCCCGGGGTTCTCGGGATTGCCGGCGCCGCCGTTTGAGCCCTTGTTAAAGGGGAGGAAGCGTGTGTTCTTGCCGGAGAGGCGCGTCGTCATGTAAACCTCATCCGTATCGAGCGCGAAATGGACGAGGGCGCGCTTTTTGAACTGGAAGATGAGGTCGGCAGGGTCACGGTCCGTCTTGTACTGCGTGACGGCGTTGCGCCACGTCTGGCCCGTCATCTGGTTCTTGAGCTCCGCCGTGGCGACGGGGATCCCATTGAGCGAGAGGGTCACGTCGAGGGTATTGCCGTGCTTTGACGAGTACCGGAGCTGGCGGGTGATCGTCAGGCGGTTTGCCTGGTAGAGTTTCAGGGTGTCGGGGTTCATGCCGCTTGCAGGGGCGAAATAGGCCATACGGAAGGTCTTCCCGAAACATTTGAACCTATGGCGGAGGACGGAAAGGCACCCCTCGTGCTCGGAGTCAAGGGCCCGGCAGAGGTCATCGAGGAGGGTCGCCTGGGCCTTGTCCTTCTGGATGGTGGAGAGGTATTCCCATTCCTTGGGCTGGGTCTCCTGGATGAAAGAGATCACATCCTGGGGGAAGAGGCCTCTCTCCTGATCGAAGGCATCGGGGCTGCCCTTCTCGTAACCGGCCGAGGTTATGAGATGGTGCTCGATGGCGGCTTCGAAGGCGATCTCCTTGTGGTTTGCTGGCATCAGGCAACCTCCTCGCGGACGTCGATCTTGCCGGTGACGGCGGCTGATATGAGGGCGGTGCGGTATTCGCGGAGTAGGTCGATGCTATTACGAATAGTCTCTATCATCCTATCAATCTTTTGCGACTGCAAATCGATGTGTTGGACAATTCTCTTTTGCTCGTCTAAACCTGGCAATGCGCAAGGAAGGCTTCCCAGTTCCTGTTGATCCATTATAGGAAGAGTAGTGCTTGGC
>DBQU01000071.1 GCA_002305765.1 Deltaproteobacteria bacterium UBA1386 | reverse complement strand
TGTACTAAATCCATCATAGCTCAAGGTGTGTCCCCGATGGGCCGCCCGGAGGTGACCATCGAGCATCCCCATCCCCCGAGAACGACGAGAAGACCCAACACAAGCAAATATCGTTTCATCATGGCACCTCCGCGTTCACATGCCCCTATTGTAAACAATGACCAAAACCTTTACAATGAGCAAGATCGTCCATCGACAGGTCCTCCGAAGGAGAATGAGACATGAGAAGAAAAGGAACGACAGCAACCATATCCCTTCCGCTCTGCGTCCTCGCGGCCGCGCTCCTCTTGCTCCCACAAACGGGGATCGCGGGCGCGGAACAACAATTCTTCCGAATGGGAGATCTCAGACTGGAGGGAGGCGGCGTGATCCGCGACTGCGTTCTCGGTTATCGCACATTCGGGAAACTCAACGGATCGCGGTCCAACGCGGTCGTCTTTCCAACATGGTTCATGGGGACATCGGCAGATCTCGAGGCCCTCATTGGTCCAAGAAAGCTCGTCGATCCCTCCCGATATTACGTGATCGCTGTTGACGCCTTCGGAAACGGGGTATCATCATCCCCCTCGAACAGCACCACGCAGAGGGGTGCCCTGTTCCCCGATATTACCATAGGGGACATGGTCCGCGCCCAATATCGGCTTGTCACGGAAAAGCTGGGCATACGGCATCTGCACGCCGTCATCGGTATCTCCATGGGCGGGATGCAGGCCTTTGAATGGCTGGCCGCATATCCCGGCAGCACCGGCAAAACCGTACCCATCACCGGAACACCGAGGCCGACATCGTACGACCTGCTTCTCTATCGAACGGGGCTTGCAGTCCTCCACAGCGGTCAGGCCAGAGAGGTGTGGGACGACAGGGCGCTCGCGGTGACCGCCGGCGTTTTCGCGATGGCGTCGGTCACCCCGGACCGTTTCATTGCCAATCAGGACCGCTCTGGTTTGTCCCTGTATCTCGAAAAGGCTGAAAAAGACATGAAGAAACACGATCCCGTCGATATTGCGCGTCAGTTGCAAGCGATGATCAAGCACGATGTGTACCCAACCCTTGGTGATTCCGCCGGGGGAGACCGTAAGATCACCACCGAAATGTTCACCGTGGTCTCCGCCCGGGACCTGATGGTGAACCCGCAACCGGCGAAGGAACTCGTCCGCCTCCTCGGGGGCCGTTCACTGGTTCTCGACAGTGACTGCGGCCATTACATACTTCAGTGTGAAGGAACAACGATAACGAAAGCTGTTTCAAGTTTTCTCGATGAGTGAGTCCGGGCAGTGATTTAGGGAAATATCCTGCTGATCATTCTGAGCTTGTCTTCCATCTCCTTGCGTGCCGTAATATCCCGAAGATACACCAGAGAACCCGCTTCCCCCATGTAGACGACGGGTGTTGCCGAAACCTCTATGAAGATGATGGAACCGTCGCTGTGCATTCCCTTGAATTCGTACCGGTCCGCAACCTTCTCGCCCCTCTGGCGCTTGTGATTGATGGCAAGAACGCGCTTGCGGTCATCAGGGTGGACCGTCACGGATATGTTCTTCCCCACGACATCGTCGACGCTCTTATATCCGAACATCTCCGCCAGTCTTCTGTTCACGTAGACATAGCACTCTCCGCGGAGTATCGCCACTCCATCGTTCGAATGCTCGACAGCTATCCTGTACCGCTCCTCCGATTCACGCACGAGCTTCTCGGCTGCCTCCCTCTCGGTCACGTCCCTGCCCATGAAAAGGATGCCGCCGCCCTCCCTTTGATTGAGGGCTATTCCGGTCCACTCGATGATCACGACGGAGCCGTCGGACCGGCCGGTGGCCACCCTGGCCGGTTTGCCCGTCTTGCCGTTCTGCTGTACGGCCTCGAAACATCCGCGCACAGCCTCGGCCCCCGACGGATCCAGGAAATCCTCCATGCGACGGCCTATGAGGTCCCGGGGACGACTGATCCCGAAAAGGTTGTACGCCGCGCTGTTGGCAAATATGATCCGCCCGTCCGCAAGGGTGAGAATGGCATCGGGAAGGATCTCAACGAGCTGGCGAAACCGCTTTTCGCTCTCGAACAGGGCCTCTTCCACCCTCTTGCGGTCCGTGATATCCTCGACGACAGACACCACCCTGGTTATTTTGCCTTTTTCGTTCTTGAGAGGCGTGGAGTTGACGCTGACATACGCCCTCGACCCGTCCTTCTTGACCATTTGATACTGTTTGTTGTAAGAGGAGCCTTTCTTGACGACCTCCTTGAGTATCTCAAAGACCCGGTAAAGGTGATCGGGATGAAACAGGGCGGCTATCGACCTTCCGATGACCTCCTCCTTCTCGTATCCGAGAACCTCCTCTATCTTTCCGTTGCAGTCGACGATCCTCCCTTTCTTGTCGACTATGGCGATCAGGTTCGCGGCGGATTCAAAGATGGAACGGTAATTGTCCTCGCTCGCCCGGAGTGCGAGGCCGCCTTTCTTTATGGCGTCCTTCAACTTCCTGTGGTCCTTCAGGAGATCGAGAAGGTGTTCGGCCTTGAGGGTCTTCATCCCTTCCTCTCCGGACATCACGTGGTCACGGAAGAGAAAGTTCTCGTAAACGTCGTCGCCAATGATGAGAGTGGGGTATGTCGCCAGGACACGGAACAGGGCGTCCGGGGACAAATGGTTGAGCCCGTACATGAGGACCATGAGGCACTTTCCGCTGACCATGGCCTCAAGGCGGTCGATGGCGGCCGGGGCCCATGGCCCTTGCTCACCAGTCTGGTTCAGCCGGATGGTATCGTCAACGGCTATCCGCAGGGACGTGTAAGCCGGGTGCGCCGCATCGCCGGAGGGCAGAGGGTCCGGGCCGCAAAGGGCCATGTCCCGCGCTATCTTTTCGCATGAATCGGTCTCGCTCTCCTCCACCTGGAGCTGACCTGAGGTCATGGCGAAATCAACGTCGATCCCGCTATTCCTCAGAGACTCGATGAGAGCGTCCGCGCTGTGATCCGCCGCGAAGTAGATGATCTTTTCCCTCTTGTCCAGTCCCTGGCGGATAAAGCCCAGGGCGAACGCGTTCGCTTCCGACTCGCTCTCATAGAGAAAACAATGATAGTCTCCTGATTTTAGCGATCTGAGTCTCGTCACCCGCCTACCCGCCGTAATCCCTGTAGTATAACCTACCCCGTACCAGGTCTTTTTTTTATCATATCATGTTCGCTTTTTCTTCAAAAAACTGAAGGACTTCGGAAAAGAGGCAACATCGGTGGTCGCAGGGGGTCGGCATTTCGATGGAAATGATCACCTCCGGTAATGGAGACCGAAGGAAGTCCAGGATATCACTGGGGCATCTAGCGCAACATCCAGTGGATCGAAGCGCCGCACACGATGAGAAAGGCAACGAGAACGGTAAGTATCGTCTGCCATTCCCATTCGCCCATCTTCACAACTTCGCGCCAGCTGCAATGGGTGCAGTAAAAGACCTTGCGGCCCACGAACTTCAGAAGCCATTCCCGGGGATGGAGCCTGTAGCTGCGTTTTACCTCGGCACCGCATTCGGGACACGACAGCGATGTCAGGGCGCACCGCAAATACAGCGGTCCCATATCGGACACCGTTCTGTGGGCATTGAACTGAATGAGGTCTTGAAGATGGGTGTGATCTGCAAAAAAATCGAGGTCTTTGAGTCCCCTGTTGCGTTCCTCTACGGAAACGTGGAGATCACCTTTCGGTTTCCGCACTGCACTTTGTTCCACCAACACCCCCCCGGACGTGGACTTCACCTCATAGAATGCATTCAAGCATTGCGCATCTATCGATCGAAAAACCTACATAATGCCGAAAGCGGGCTGTGGAACCGCTTTAGCGCCATATTTCACAATATTGTCCAAATACCACAGAAGTGATTTAGAAGTCAATAGGGTTATTGAAGAAAAAGCGGAACGCCGACCGATGAACGTTTCCGCAACACAAATGCGCTTTCCTGGATACTACGAAAAATGGACAGGGGGATAAAGAGAAAGGAGAATAACGTGTCTAAAAATGTCAACCAGTGGACATTGCGGGAGAGATATATAATGCCGAAGGCGGGATTTGAACCCGCACGAGTCTCCCCGCCACCCCCTCAAGATGGTGTGTCTGCCACTTCCACCACTTCGGCATTCTTTGTCATTTCGTCCCCTGCGCCGGAGCGCTCTGCTGCTGGCTCTGCGCCGGTACACTTCTTACGCTGCTTCCCTTATGACTATAAGTATACGCAAGCACAAGACTTGTCAACATAAAAACGACCGCCGCTATTGTTGTCAATTTCGTCATGAAACCCGAAGATCCGGAACTGCCGAAAAGGGTCTGACTCGACCCGCCACCGAAGGCAGCCCCCATGTCCGATCCTCTTCCTGTCTGCAAAAGCACGATGAGGATCAGGGCGATCGCTATTATCACATGTATGATGGCAACTGCTATTGTCATTAACTGTTCTCCAATGCGCGGCTTATTATACCAAGAAAACTTCCGGATTTCAAGGATGCACCGCCAACAAGTGCACCATTTATGTTTTTCATTGAAATTAATTCCCCGAAATTCTCCGCCGTGACGGAGCCGCCATAGAGGATCCGAACGCTCGAAGAGGCGTCCCCGTAAAGTTCGCGCAGGATACCTCTAATAAATCCATGGACTTCTTCCGCCTGTCCCGGCGTCGCGTTCTTTCCGGTGCCTATCGCCCACACGGGTTCATAAGCGATGGTGATGTCTCCCATGTCGGCTATTCCCGCCAGGGCCTTCTTCACCTGGATCCCCACAACGAACTCCGTTATGCCCGCCTCGCGTTCTTCATCGGTCTCACCGACACAGATAATGGGTTTCAATCCCACCGCGAGGCATTTCTTCGCCTTGAGGTTCACACCCTCGTCGGTCTCGTGGAAATATTTCCTCCGTTCCGAGTGGCCGATAATGGCGTACGTGCAACCTGCGTCCTTGAGCATCGCCGGCGATATCTCACCCGTATAGGCGCCTTTGTCCTCGAAGAATATGTTCTGGGAAGCAAGGGCGACCCTGCTGCCGCTGATGATGTCATGCACGCTCTTGAGGACCGTAAAGGATGGAGCGAGAACGACCTCGCCGCGCCCTGCGATATCGGGCAGGCCGGCGACGATCTCTTTCGCGAGCGCCACCGCCTCTCCCGTCGTATTGTTCATCTTCCAGTTTCCTGCCACCATCCACGCTGTCATCTCAACCTCCGCAGGATTCGAGGGCCTCTACGGCCGGCATCGTCTTGCCTTCAAGAAGTTCCAGGAACGCCCCACCTCCGGTGGATATGTAGGATATCCTGTCGCTGACGCCGGCCTTATGGACAGCCGAATCGGTATCGCCGCCGCCGATGATCGACAGGGCGCCCGAGCCGGCCACGTCCTTTGCCAGCCCGAAGGTCCCCTTGCTGAACGCGTCGAGTTCGAACATACCCATGGGACCGTTCCATACTATCGTCTTCGCTTCCTTAACGGCATCACCGAAAAGCTTCGCCGTGTCCGGCCCGATATCGAGGCCGAGGGCGTCCTGCGGTATCTTGTCGACGGCGACGACGTTTGTCACCGCGCCCGCTTCCGCCTTGTCGGCAACGACACAGTCGACGGGCAGGAGGATCTTCACGTTCTTCGTCCCCGCCTTCTCCATGATGCTCTTCGCCTTGTCGAGCATGTCATTCTCGCAGATGGACTTGCCGATCTCCAGTCCCCTGGCCTTGAGAAAGGTGAAGGCCATCCCGCCGCCGACTATGAGCATGTTCACGGTATCGACGAGGTTCTCGAGTACACCGATCTTGTCCGAAACCTTCGCGCCCCCGATGATGGCCACGAGCGGACGGGCCGGGTCTTTCATGGCCTTGTCGAAGTAGTCGATCTCGTCCTTCAGGAGGAAACCCGCCGCGCATGTTTTCACGGCCTGGGTGATGGCCGAGTTGGATGCGGCCTTTCTGTGGGCAACGGCGAAGGCGTCATCGATATACACGTCGCACAGTTTCGCGAGCTCGGCGGCGAACGCGGGATCGTTCTTTTCGTCGCCGATATGGAACCGCAGGTTCTCGAGGAGTATGACGTCGCCAGGCTTCATGGATGCCACCGCGGCCTGTGCCTTCTCGCCGACGCAATCGTCCACGAAGGGAACCTCTTTTCCAAGGAGTCCTGAAAGGACAGCCGCGCAGGGTTTCAGTGTCAGTTTGTCCACCCTCTGACCCTTCGGCCTGCCCATATGGGATATGAGGACCAGCTTTGCGCGCATCTCCATGCAGTACCCGATGGAGCGAAGGTGGGCCTTGATCCTCGTCGTGTCGGTGATGTTTCCGTTCGCGTCGACGGGCACGTTGAAGTCGACGCGCATGAGCACTCTCTTTCCAGCAATGTCAACTTTGTCAATAGAATTCATCTGTTACCCCTTCCTGTTTCCTTTTTATTTCATAACGAACGACAATAGATCGAACATGCGGTTGGAGAAACCCCATTCATTGTCGTACCAGGAAAGCACCTTTATCATGTTCCCGCCTATAACGGTCGTATTGTCCATGTCAACGATGGAGGAATGGCTATTGCCATTGAAATCGCGGGAAACGAGAGGCTCTTCCGAACAGGCCAGGATCCCTTTCATGGGCCCTTCCGCATATTCCTTGAATTTCCTGTTTATGTCTTCCTTGGTTGTTTTGGTGGAAAGCGTGGCGACGAAATCGACGAGGGACACATTGGGCGTGGGGACCCGTATGGCCAGACCGTCGAGTTTCCCCTTGAGTTCCGGGATGACCTCCGATATCGCCTTCGCCGCCCCTGTCGTCGTGGGGATCATCGAGAGGGCCGCCGCCCGCGCCCTGCGAAGGTCCTTGTGGGGCTCATCGAGAACGACCTGGTCGTTCGTGAAGGAGTGGATCGTCGTCATCAGTCCGTACTCGATGCCGAACTCCTTCTGGAGGATCTTCACGATCGGGGCCAGGCAGTTGGTCGTACAGGACCCCATGGAAATAACGTGATGTTTCGTCTTGTCGTACACCTCTTCGTTGACCCCGAGGACAAAGGTGACATCGGGACCCTTCGCGGGAGCCGATATAACGACCTTTTTCGCCCCCGCCTTGAGGTGCCTTTCAGCGCCCGCCCGATCGGTGAACTTTCCCGTGCTTTCCAGGACGACATCGACCCCCAGATCCTTCCAGGGGAGGGATTCAGGTTCCTTCATGGCATATGCCTTGATCTCCTTGCCGTCGATGATGATGGCGTCTTCCTTGTGCTTCACGTCGTGGTTCATGATGCCATGGACAGAGTCATATTTCAGGAGATGGGCAAGCGTTCTGGGATCCGTAAGATCATTGACGGCAACGAATTCGACATCCTTCCTGTTGAAACCGGCCCTGAGGACAAGTCTACCGATCCTTCCAAAACCGTTGATCGCGACCTTCACGGACATATCGACCTCCCCTTATTTTTCTTACAATAGTAATAGAAAGACCATGTCATGTCAACCTCTTATTGGCCCAAAGCCGCGACAGATGCGGCTTGAACCGCTTGAACCGCTTGAACCGCTTGAGCGCTAAAAAGACCCTGCCAGAGGGCGGCGTGGCAGGACAGGACAACCGGGTCCACGAGGGTCTTGTCTGTTTATTATCCGTTCAAGCGGCTCGAACGGTTCAAGCGGCTCAAGCGGTCTTTTACTGTGTTGCCGCTCTTTTGCTGAAGACCGCCCATCCGCCGATGATGTAATGGACGCCGGATACGATGGTGGCCGCTGCCGTGGTGACGAAGAGCGCCATGTCGTAAGACCTCAGTTCGGCCCTGTCCGCCGACCAGAGCGCGTAGAGAATGGTTGCGATCTGGCATGCCGTCGTCACCTTGCCGAAGATAGTCGGTCTTGGCTTGACGTTGCTGGCATAGCGGTACAGAATGAGGTAGCCGGCAGCGATGACGACGTCCCTTCCGAGAACAAGGACCGTGAGCCAACCAGGAATGATATCGACGACATAGAGCATGACGAAGGCCGCGACAAGCATGGTCTTGTCGGCAATGGGATCGAGGTACGCGCCGAGTTCGGTCTTCGATCCCGTCACCCGCGCGATGAAGCCGTCAAGAAGGTCCGATACGCCCTGAATGAGAAAGAGGTAGAGGGCGAGGCGCATCCGTCCCTGGTAGACGGCATAGATGAAGTAGAATGTGACGAAGAAACGGAAAATGGAAAGGATATTGGGAACGTTCATGGACCGCATGCCGTCACCCTTCGTCATCTTGATAGTAGCCGTTCCTGAACGTCGCGCATTTATCGATAAAACTCAGTTTCACCGTATCTGTGGGACCGTTCCGCTGTTTTCCGATGATCACCTCGGCGACGCCTTTGTTGTCGTCCCTGTCCTTATTATACACCTCGTCGCGGTAGATGAAGAGGATGACGTCGGCATCCTGCTCGATTGCCCCCGACTCCCGAAGGTCGGCAAGACGCGGCCGCTTGTTCTCCTTCTCGCGGGTCTCCGGCGCCCTGTTGAGCTGGGAAATGGCGATAACGGGGATGTTGATCTCCTTTGCCAGCGCCTTGAGGAACCGGGATATCTCGGATATCTCCTGCTCCCTTCGGTCACCGCCGCTGGAGCGCCCCCGCATGAGTTGGAGGTAATCGACGACGAGAAGGCCCACGTCGTGCTCCTTCTTAAGGCGGCGGGCCCGCGCCCTCAGTTCGAGGACGGACAGTGCCGGCGAATCGTCGATGAACATGTGGGCCTCGCTGAGCTTCCCCGCCGCCCTCACCAGCTTCGGCCATTCCTCCCTGGAGAACGTGCCCGTGCGAAGCTTGGAATGCTCTATCTCGGACTCGGAACTCAAGAGCCTCGTGACGAGCTGCTCCTTGGACATTTCCATGGAAAAGATGCCCACGGGAATAGGGTTCTCTTTCAGCATGGACACATGCTGGGCGATGTTCATGGAAAAGGAGGTCTTCCCCATGCTCGGCCTCCCGGCGACGATGATGAGGTCCGAGGGCTGCAGGCCGCTCGTCAGCTTGTCGAGGTCGATGAACCCCGTGGGGACCCCTGTCACCGTCTGCTTCTTCTCATAGAGACGCTCGATGGTCTTTATGTTGTCCATCACGAAGTCTTTGACGGGCAGATAGGTGGGTTTGAGCTTGTTCTCCGAGACCTGGAATATGAGCTTCTCGGCCTCGTCGATGTACGTGTCGATGTCGGTCTCGGTATTGAAACCTTTCTCGATGATCTCCGTGGCCACGTTGATAATGGTCCGGACGAGGGACTTCTCCTTTACGATCTTCGCGTAATAGGCGACATTGGCCGCGGACGGCATGAGGTCCACAAGGGTGTTGAGATAGGTCACACCGCCTATGGGTTCAAGGAGGCCCCTGTCCTTCGCGAGGCTGCTTACCGTGATGATATCGATGGCATCGTTCTTCTCGTAGAGATGGACCATGAGGTCGTAGATCTTCCCATGGGCATCGCGATAGAAATCGGAGGGACCGACGACGTCGACCACTTTGTTCATGGATTCCGGGTCGATGAGAAGCCCGCCGAGCAATGACTGCTCGACCTCGATGTTCTGGGGAGGGACCCGCATTCCGGCAGGGCCCGTCGCATCCCTGGCATTCTTTAAGACCCGGGCCATTTAAGCCTCTTCTTTTTCCACCTCGATCTTGACCTCGGCGTTGACATCCGGCTGCAGGTGGATCACAACTGTATGTGAACCGGTCGTCTTGATCGGCTCCTCGAGGCGGACTAACTTCTTGTCCACCTCGACACCTGAAACGGCCTTAACGGCCTCGACAATGTCCTTGTGGGTAACGGAGCCGAAGAGCCTGCCGTCTTCGCCGGCCTTCTTCTTTATGGTAAGGGTTGCTTCCTCGAGTTTCGCCTTCAATTCCGAAGCGGTCTCAAGGTCCCGCGCCTTCTTGTTCGAAACGCTGCGCACGATGTTCTCGAAGCAGACCACGTTTCCTTCAGTCGCGGGCACGGCCAGTCCCCTGGGAACGAGAAAGTTCCTCCCGTACCCGTCTTTGACGGTCACGGTATCGCCCTTCTTCCCTGTGCCCTGGACATCTTCAATGAGTATGAGCTTCATCGGTTGCCTCCGTTATTTCAGTAAAGTCGTAAAGGGCAGAAAGGCTATGTGACGGGCCATCTTGATGGCCTCTTTCAGTTTGCGCTGGTGATTCGCGCAGGTCCCCGTCATCCTTCTGGGCATGATCTTGCCCCTTTCGGTGATGAACGATTTGAGAAGCTTCGGGTCCTTGTAGTCGATGACTATGTTCGAATCCTGGCAGAACCTGCATACCCTTCTTCTCACATAGACCCTTTTCTTCGGTGAATCGGACCGTGTTGTCCTCATTGGTCTCGGCATCTATTCCTCCATCCAGAAAATTTTGTGTGCTTTCAACTGTATCATCTCCCGCGACCGCAGTTTCTTCCGCACGAGCATCCCCGACACCATGACGCTGCGGCCCCGTGCCGCGTCGGGACGGGGCATCGCGGGGTCTCCGGGACACTCCACGTCTATGAGGAAATCACCCTCACCCACACGCAGCGGGAAAAGTACGAACCTATCCCCTCTGGGGGTATAGACTACGCGGGGCATGGCCTCGACCTTCCCCGTCATGAAAACCCTGTTCATCAGAATTCGCCTTCGAGCTCGTCAAACACAACGGGATCGGGCGGTTTCTTTGGCCCTTCGTTCTTGTCGTCGACGACGACGAACATGTGCCTGAGCACCGGGTCGAGGGTCCTGTAGAACTTGGCCATCGTCGCGACGCTGCCTTCGTCCATATCAAGCAGGTAGAAGAAATAATGGCCTTTGTCCTTCTTCTTTATGGGATAGGCGAGCTTTCTCACCGCCCAGTCGTCCAGTTTGACGATCGTTGCGCCCGCCCTTTCGAGGTTGCCCTGGATCCTCTTCATGAGATCGTCTTCTTCCTCTTTCGCGAGGTCAGGGCTGAGCACAACAATATTCTCATATCTTCCCACGTTCACATCTCCTTTCATTGTGTCTTCTGATACTGCACCACAGTGCCCTTGTCGACTTTGACACGCACTTTCTCGGCGATCTCAATGGTGACACTGTCGTCGGAAATACCCGTTATTGTACCATATAAACCACCCGATGTGATAACTTTATCTCCCTTCTTCAGGTTCTCCAGGAAGTCCTTGTGCTGCTTCGCCCTTTTTTGCTGCGGACGGATGAGAATGAAGTAAAAAATGGCGAAGACCGCCGCGATAAAGATGAGCGACATGTAGGAACCGCCCCCCTGTCCGGCCCCGCCGGCAGGATTACTACCCATTGCATACGCTATACCTGTCATCTAATTCACCTCCTTCGTAACGTCTCTTGAAATCGTGATAAAAACCGTCGAACGTGCCGGTGCTGACGGCGCTTCGGATCTTCTTCATAAACTCCATGTAGAAATGAACATTGTGTATGGTGTTCAGGTAGAAACTGGTGAGCTCGTGAGAGACCGTGAGGTGCCTGAGGTAGGCCCTCGAAAAGGTCCTGCATGTATAGCACGTGCAGCCTTCCTGGATGGGCCCTTCGTCCTCGGTGAAGCGGGCGTTCTTGATGTTGATCCTCCCGTCCCATGTGAAGAGGCCGCCGTTCCGGGCAAAGCGCGTGGGGATGATGCAGTCGAACATGTCTACGCCCCGCTTCACGCCTTCCAGAAGGTCTTCCGGCAGGCCGATGCCCATCATGTAGCGGGGCTTGCCGGCAGGCATGAGGCCGATGACCGTGTCCACCATGTCCCACATGAGACTCTTCGGTTCGCCGACGCTGAGACCCCCGATGGCAAAACCGTCGAAATCGAGGGAAAGGATGTCCTCGGCTGAGCGCAGCCTCAGGTCCGGATAAAAGCCGCCCTGGATGATCCCGAAGAGCTTCTGCGACCCCTCCCCCGACCGGGCAGCGAGGCACCGGCGCGCCCACCGCGTCGTCAGTTCCACGGACTCTCTGGTGTATTCGAACGTGGAGGGATAGGAGACGCACTCGTCGAGGCACATCGCTATGTCGGCGCCTATGTTCTCCTGGACGAGCACGATCTTCTCGGGTGTCAGGAAATGGCGGGAACCGTCGATGTGTGACTGAAAAAGGACGCCGTCCTCCTTGATCTCCCTGAGGACCCCGAGGCTGAATATCTGGTACCCTCCGCTGTCGGTAAGGATGGCACCGTCCCACCCGGAAAAGTTGTGGAGGCCGCCCATCCTCCTGATGAGCTCGTCACCGGGACGCAGGTAGAGGTGGTAGGCATTGGACAGGATCATCGTGACGCCAAGCTCTTCAAGCTGCCGATGGGTCATGGCCTTCACGACGCCCTGGGTGCCCACGGGCATGAAAACAGGCGTTTCGATCGTCCCATGACCCGTCATGAGCCTTCCCGAACGCGCCGCCCCGTCTGTATGGTCTATCTCTATCATCGTCATGATATGAACATCGCGTCCCCGTAACTGTAGAACCGATACCCCCCGCGTATCGCCTCGGCATAGGCCTTCTTCAGCGGCCCGGCACCCATGAAGGCGGCAACGAGCATGAGAGGCGTCGAGCGGGGAAGGTGAAAATTGGTGATCAGCGCGTCCACACAGTGAAAACGGTAGCCCGGATAGATGAAAAGTTCCGTCTCACCGGAAAGCGTACCGTTGCCGTTCATGCCGAACACCGTTTCCACGGTCCTCACAGAACTCGTGCCGCAGGCCACCACGCGGCGACCCTCCTGCCGAGCCTCCCGGATGAGCCCCTTCGATCTTTCGTCCATCTCGTAGCGCTCGCCGTGCATCCGGTGATCTTCGACGAGACCGGCATGAATGAGCGAAAATGTCCCGATGCCCACGTGGAGCGTGATCCTCACGATCTCCACGCCTTTGGCCGCGATGCGCCCGAGGAGATCTTCGGAAAAGTGAAAGCCAGCCGTCGGCGCCGCTATGGACCCGGTCTTTTCGGCATACACCGTCTGGTAACGTTCGAAATCGGCGCTGCCGTCCTCTCCTTTGCGCTTGATATAGGGCGGAAGCGGCATCCTTCCCAGGGTTCCTATGACCTCGTCGGCTTCCTCGCGGGACACGAATGATATCGTCCAGGAACCGTTCCTGCGCGTGAGGGCAGCGCCGTGATCGCCCACGCTGACAGGGATGGTGTCTCTCGTCCCGCGCACACCCTTCACAAGACACTCCCAGGTGCCGCCGTCCACGGGTCTCACCAGAAGGACATCGAGCATCCCGCCCGTTCCCTTCCGCGCCCTGAGCCGCGCCGGGAACACCCTGCTGTCGTTGACGACGAGGACGTCGCCTTCCCGCAGATAGCCGGTAATATCCGAGAACCGCCGGTGCTCTATCGTCCCTTTCTCCCTGTCGAAGACAAGGAGGCGCGATGCCTCCCTCTCGCCCGACGGGTGCTGGGCGATCATATCTCTCGGCAGATCATAATCAAATTCCTCGACTCTCATAATACCGTACGTACCGTCAGTTGTGATATGGGTCGTGTCAGGCCATTTCGTTGCCGCCACCCGGACTGCCAAAGCGAAACACCCCCTTGAAGCCGCCCGGCCCTCTCCAAACAGGTTAATCTTATAACAGATTATACCCATATTCGCAAATCAATTAATGGGTTACACACGTTCTTTCCGTACCGGCCACACCCGGAGAGATTCTGCTTGTATAAGAGCGCCCTTATATTTTAGAATTCTTACGGACAACGATGGGTATCATAACGATATCAAGAACCCACGGGTCGGGCGGGACGACGTTCGCGCGGGAACTGGCAAAGGAGCTCGGCTATTCATACGTTGACAGGACCCTGATCAACGACGAATGCCTCGATAGCGACAGGCACACGTGCTGCTTCGGCATCGACGAAGCGACTGCGCCGGGACTTCACGTGACGACGCAGGAACTCATGGCGGACGCCAATTTCTACAAGGTCTCCTTCATAGCCAACATCCTGGATCACGCCCTTCGGGACAACACGGTGATGGCGGGCATGGGCGCCGGGATCATCCTTACCGGGATCGGGAACGCCATTAACATTCGCGTTGTTCGTCTCATGGAGGAACGTATCAGGGCCATTGCCCGGGTGAAGAGCATTCCCTATGACGACGCCTTCGACCTCGTCGAAAGGATGGACGAGGGCAAGCGTGACTTCATAGCCCGCTATTTCGACAACGATCCCGGAGACCCATCCTATTACCACGCGGTGGTCAATTCAAGCTATGTCTCGCTGGAAGAAGCCGTCGGAATACTGGCGGCATACGCGCGCAGGCATTTCACCCCCGCCTCAGCGGAGCAAGCCGACGCGGTCCTCGGCGACCGCCTCCTCGAGAGGCGCGCCGAGATCCTCCTCTTTTACCTGGGCATGGGGCATTGTTTCGGCAAGGTGACATTCCAGGCGGGAGCGGACGAAACGCTGTCCGTGGCGGGAGTGGTCCGGAACGAAGCCGAGAAGGACCGTCTCCTGCAGGCACTGGCGAGGGACACGCGGATCAAGGGGATCAGGGATTCCCTGGAAACAGGCGTTTTCGAACCCGTCGGCTGACCCCGCCGGTCGGGCTCCGTTCCCTCTACCTCACGCGCAGCTTCCTGCCCATGACAAAAACATCCCCCAGTTTTTCGCCGAATCCGTAGTAGTTGCGTATCTCGGGCACCATCACCGTGGGCCTTATCCTGCCCACGTCGGGAAGCCCCTTATCGTCCAGCATATCCTCATCCATCTTGACGTCCACTATCTCGCCTATGAACTGCGTGTGGAGCCCCAGTTCGACGACCTCGCGAAGGGCGCACTCCACGAAAAAAGGAAACTCTTTGATGTACGGGGCATCCACGATCTCACTTCGCTCCGCCGTGAGACCCGTGGCGGCAAACTTGTCCACGTCCCTGCCAGAGACTATCCCGAAGTAATCGGCTTCGGTAAGATACCTCTCCGGGGTCACGTGGACGGTGAAAGCCTTCCGGTCGAGGATGTTGCCGTAGGTGTAGGTCGCCTTTCTCAGGGCGATGTCGATACAGGGGGGATTGGAACAGCAGGTGCCTCCCCAGGCCACCGTCATGACATTGGGACGACCTTCTTTATCATAGGTGCCGACAACGAGGACCGGGGCTGGCAAGAGAACCGTCCGCGCGCCGAGGGATCTTTTCATCTGTGAACCTCCTTGATGGCCGGTGACCCGCGCGAGGCAGGTCTGTGAACGGGTTCTAGTATACCCCATCATTGACAGCCTTGAAATACTTTTATACAATGAATGGCATCCAAAAAAGGAAGGTGTCATGCCCTACAGAAGAACGTCCCAGTGGATCGTGGTCGTCGTTTCCACATTGATCACTCTCTTCTGCCTCTACGTCCTTCTCGCGAGCGCCAGGAACGGTGACGTGAAGAGTGTGTGGATCTTCGCCGCTTTCGCCTTTCTCTTCGCCACACCGCTCTTCGTAACGGTCTTTCATTTCTTCGCCGACAGGAGCCCGACCCTTGCCAGGATACACAAGGAGCACATATCCCTCGGCCAGAGCCACAAGACGACCTTCATACCTCACTGGTTCGTTATGACGGGGGTGCTGCTCATCGGGATCATCATCCTCTACACGATAATCAAGTGGCTTTTCATCTATTTCGAGCGATGACGAACGTCCCCCTTGCCAGGATAGACCTCAAGGACAGGCGGTTCTCCCTGTCCTATCCGCCAGACGACGAGGACCTCCGGTGGTCGATCGCCACCGTCGGGATCGTTCAGCCCGTCATCCTCCTCGACCGGACACCCCGCATCCCGGTGGCGGGATGGCGCCGCCTGCGCTGCGCCAGGGAGCTTCGCTTAAGAGAGGTCCCCGCCATCATCGTCGACCTCGATGAGAAGACCGCCCTCTTAAGGGCCATCCATGACAACCTGGCGCGAGGCTTCAATATCATTGAAAAGGCTGCCGCCGTCCAGGCAATGGACCGTTTCGGGTTCTCCCGGGAGGAGATCTTCGGGCTCATGGCACGCCTCGGCCTCAGTCCCCACGAGAAGGTGCTCTCCACCTTCCTGAGAATCGCATCTCTCGATGCCCGGTCGAGGGACTTCATCTTCCGAAAGAACCTTTCCCTCAGAAATGTCGAGTCCTTCCTGAGATTCGAAGGGAAGGAGCGGCGCAGGATACTGGCGGCGCTCACGGGTCTGCGCGTGACGGAGAGCACCCTCCGGGAGATCCTCGAGATGCTTGAGCTTATAAGGATCCGCAAGGGGAGGCTCACCGGCAGGGATATTCCCGTCATGGAAAGCTCGGACATCTTAAGGGCGCACCTCAAGCAGAAGACCCACCCCATCCTGTCATCCCTCGCGAAGAAACTGAAGGCGATACGGAGCGCCATGGCCCTTCCACCCGGCCTGGACATTAGGGTAGACCCTTTCCTCGAAAAGGAGTATATTGATATCATAGTGAAAATAGGCAGTGAAGACGACGTGGAGGCCGCCCTCGGCAAGGTCTCGGAATTGGTCGCGGCGGGTCACATCAGGAGAATTCTTGAGCTTACAAAAGGTAGAATTCGTTGAGACGCCCGGAAACATCGTCAGAAAATGTCCGGGCACAAAACATCACATCTGTTGCGGGTATCAGACCATCGATCTCGTGGAGGGTTGCGTCCTTTCGTGCTCCTACTGCATACTCAAGGCTTACCTCAGGGATGACACCATACGGATCTCCTGCAAACCTGAAGCTATAATAGCGGAACTCGATGGAATGATAGATCACAGGACCGATCATATTCTCCGTTTCGGCACGGGGGAGCTCTCCGACAGCCTGGCCATTGACCGGCGCTACAACCTGAACCGTTTTCTCGTGGACTATTTCGGGCACAAGCGGAAGGCCATCCTGGAACTGAAATCGAAATGGGCCGATTTCAGCCATCTTCTCCCCCATCTCAACCCCTATACCGTCATCTCATTCTCCGTTTCCCCCCAGAGGTTCATCGACGCCGAGGAGACACGAACAAGCCCCATCCACAAGCGCCTCAAGGCGGCCCGGCTGGCCCAGGACAGCGGCTGCTTCGTGGGCCTTCACTTCGACCCCGTCGTCATCTATGACGGTTTTGAACGGGACTACCGGTATCTCATCGCTGACATCGGACGGATGCTCGACCCCGCCCGGATACTCTGGATCAGTCTCGGCACCTTGCGCTTCCCCCCGGCCCTGTACGACCTCCTTCTGCAAAGGAGGAGAAGGTATCTGCTTTCGGGAGAATTCATCCGGGGAGAGGACGGAAAATACCGCTACATCAAGACGGAGCGCATCAGGATATACAGGATGCTCCACCGGCTTCTGAAAGACATAGACCCGGGCCTTTTCATCTACCTCTGCATGGAGAGGGCCGATGTGTGGAAGGAAGCCCTCGGCATCGACCTGAAAGACAGCGAGGGCCTTATCGGGCTTTTCGATGAACGCGTAAAGAATTTGTACGGAGGGACACTATGAGATTTGAAAGCAAGGTCGTCTTCATCACCGGCGGGACAAAAGGGCTCGGAAAGGCAATGGCGCAGGCCTTCCTGGCGGAGGGGGCGTCGGTCGCGGTGAACAGCCGCAGCAAGGAGGCCGTGGACCGCTTCGCCGAGGAGCTTAAAGGTCAGCAGGTGCTCGCCTTCGATACGGACATCGCCGACCACGCCGCCATGGAAGCGATGGCATCGAAGGTCTACGAAACGTTGGGAAAGGTGGACATACTTATCAACAACGCCGGCATAGTCAATCCCCTCGCTCCCTCGGAAAAGATAAAGCAGGACGACTTCGACAGGGTCATCGACGTCAACCTCAAGGGCACATTCTACGCGACACAGGCCTTCGGAAAGAGGATGATACAGCAGGGCTCGGGGCGGATCGTCAGCATAGCCTCTCAGGTCGCCCTCTTCGGCGAGAAGGGCTTCCTTCCCTATGCCATAGCGAAATCGGGGCTCATGCTGATGACCAGGCAACTGGCGTTCGAGTGGTCACGGCACGGCGTCACCCTCTGTGCCGTCGCGCCGGGTTTCATCAAGGGCGGCATGAACGAAGGGCTTATCAGGAAAGAGGTGTTCGTCAATTATCTCTCGGGCAGGACGCCCATGGGAAGGATGGGAACCGTGGAAGAGCTGGTCTCAACGATACTGTTCCTCGCATCCGATGACGCCCGGTACATCAACGGCGAGACCATCGTGATGGACGGCGGTATGACAGGCTTCACCGCGGAAGGCCTGCTTGATTTCATGTCCAAAGGCAAGCAATAGATGGACATTATCCCCTTCATCCGTTTCACCGTAAACTCGCGCTACATGGCACGGTGGATAATCGGGGGCCTCGCCCTCTTCATCCCGGTGCTCAACTTTTTCTCCATCGGGTTTCTGTCCCGCACGTCGCGGCTCATCCTGGTCGGGGGAATGGGGATCTCCACGTGGCAGGAAAAATATGAGGCCTGGCTGGAAGGGGTCAAACTCCTGTTCGTCTTCATCCTCTACAACGCCATACCCTTCTTCATGTTCTCCAGCGGGTTCTTCCTGACAACGCTCAACACCTTCACCGCCTTCTTCGGTCACCTCATGATCAAGGCGGCGGTATTCGTCATCTTTCCCATATGCTCCTTCTTTCTGCCCTTCGCCTTCACCATCTTCGCGGAGCGCACCGATTTCAGGGAGGCCCTGGAATTCGAGGACATCCTGCGGGGCATCAAAGAGGTCCTCGTGGAATACATAATAGGTTACGCGGCAACCATCGCCGCCGTGTACGTGGCCCTCCTTTTCATGCACATCCCCTACCTCATAGGCTTCCTCATCTCCTCTGTCCTCACCTACTACGCGCTCCTCCTCTCCGCCTTTTTCTTCACCGGCCTCTACCGCAGGACAAGCCTGTGCATGCAGAGGGTGGTGCCGGAAACGAATGAAGAGGCAAATAACCCGGAAGAAAAATGACCAATATCCAGGTCTCAATGACCAGAAAATAACCAATTTACCAAATTGCAGCAACCAAACGAAAAACTGTAACGGAGTTCAGACTCATTTCTTGTTTGGTAAATTGCTTGTTGGTGAATTGGTCATTGTCATTTCTTTGGTCATTGTGATCTGGTTATTGGTTATTATCGTTCCCTTCCCTCTCATTGACTTGGCCCTCAAATTATGCTAACTAATTATTCTCAACGGTGGGTGTAGCTCAACGGTTAGAGCATCAGGCTGTGGTCCTGGGGGTTGAGGGTTCGAGACCCTTCACCCACCCCAAAATCAAATCTCCTGCGTCTTTCCATCAGGCCGGGAGTCTTCCGAAAGAATCGTTGTTTTTTTGCAGGTCATCGTATAGAATTCAGGTTAAAAAGTTGTGAGGGGTCTTATGGAAATCACCAAACGCAGGGAAAAGGATGTCTCCATCGTTGCAGTGTCTGGAAGGATCGACGCGATCACCGCGCCGGATTTCGAGAAGAGCCTCGATGAGCTCATCACGGCGGGAGACAGGGTCATTCTCATCGACCTCACCGCCCTCGGCTACATCAGCAGCGCGGGGTTGAGAAGTATCCTCTCGTCGGCCAAGAAGCTCAAGGCCCTGTCGGGAGAAATACTTTTCACCGGTCTTCAGGGACCTGTCGAAGAGGTCTTCCAGATATCGGGGTTCAAGTCCATTTTCAAGATCTATCCCTCGGAAGCGGAAGCCCTCGGAAGCATGTGAGAATGGCGGAGAAGATCCACATCCTCTGCAGCATCGAGCTCCCGGCGGCACTCGAGTCCCTGCCGGGGTTCTCGGCACGAATCACAGGGTGCGCGAGAGAGGCAGGCTTCGGCGAACACAAGCTCAGCGCCATGGAGCTGGTCGTGGAAGAAGCCATCGTCAACATCGTCAAGTATTCCTCTTCATCCCCCGACAGCACCATCATCACGACATGCGGCACCGACGGCAGCGGCGCGTTCTATATCACCATCATCGACAGCGGCCCCCCTTTCGATCCCCTGAAGAGGGACACGCCCGACACCAGCGCGGGGATCGACGACCGTCCCGTTGGGGGCCTCGGCATATTCTTCATAAAGGAAATGACCGACGGCGTCACCTACACCCGCGAAGCAGGAAAAAATATTCTCACCATAAAAATGAAGAAGCAGTAACCGATTGCCGACGGTTGATACCAATTAGATCAAGGATGGGGCTGGAACATCTTCTTCTTGTCTTCGACCTGGAGCCTGGAACCTGAAACTTGGAACCATCTTCTTACACTTCTATTTCGTACCCGTCGTACGCCAGGTCGACCTTCATGGGGTGGGGTTGGTGATCGTTGTAGATCTTGAGATAGTTCCTCGTGTCCTCGAGAAGGACGTCGAGACGTTCGTCACTGTATGTGGGTTCGTTGTGGAAAAGGCACAGATGCTTCACCTTTGCCTTGACGGCGAGCTCCACCGCCGCTACGTAACTGGAATGACCCCAGTCGTCCTTCGAAAGGACCGCTTCGTTCCAATCATACTGGGCATCGAAGATGAGGATGTCGGCTTCCCTGAAAAAATCCAGGAAAGGGTAGTTCTCCTCCCTGGCGGTGCTGTCATAGCTTGTCTTGTGTTCGGCGTCGGTGGAATAGACCACGGTCCGTCCGTCCTTCTGGAACCGGAACCCGTATGAGGTCCCCGGATGCTTCTGCTCTATGCCCGAGATCTCAAAACCGCTTATCTCGTAATCCTTGCCCGGCTTGAGAATGATGAACTGTATGTCGGCGCTCATGCTCGCCAGGGGAACGGGGAAATAGGGCTGGTTCTGCTGCTTCTCGAAGAAGCCTTTGAGGTTCTTGTGAAAACCATATATCCTCACCTTGTTTCCGGGGATGTAGGCCGGTGTGAAGAAGGGGAACCCCTGGACGTGGTCCCAATGAAAATGGGAGACGAAGATGTTGAAGACGGAACCGCTCCTGCGCTGCAGGCCCTGCTCGATGAGCTTCATATGATGGTTGCCGAGGTCCCTGAGGCCCGTCCCGGCGTCACAGATCATGTACTCTTCGCCGTTCCTTATCTCCACACAGGGTGTATTGCTCCCGTAGGTCCTCCCCACCGTGAAGGGAAGCTCGTCACGAATGAAATCCTCTATCTCACTATCGTTCTTGAACGTCCGCGACTCAGCCGCCTTGATGGCCCTTACGATCTTGGCACGAACGGTCTCGGCTGTTATGGACGCAGGCAAAGACCCTCGAGTGCCCCAGAAATAGACGCGCATCCTCTCTCCCGATGAATTAGATGCATTATTTTAACTTCTTGCGAATAAATTGCAAGATTATTTTAAACATTGTAGTCACAAAGAACTAAATCAACAATGACAAACATCACAAAGAGACAAAACGCGGTGGGCGATAGGTGATGGGTCACAGGTTATGGGTGGAAACCGCCTCCCCCCCATCACCCATTACCTATCTCCCATCACCCGTTCCCACTGCCCGTCCCCTCATATCTCACCGCCATCATGGTGATATCGTCGTATTGCGGCGCATCCTTGCAGAAATCGTTGATGGCCCCTCCGACACAGGCCGTGATCGCCGAGACATCCCCATCGGCGCATGTGGCGAGCACATCCTTCAGGCGATCCGTCGAGAATATCTCACCCGCAGCGTTCATCGCTTCCGTGACACCGTCGGTGTACAGGAACAACCCGTCACCCGGGTTGAGCGCAAGGGTCCTCGTGGTGTATCGCGTCCCTTCCATGATCCCGACGACGAGCTCGCCGGGACCGTCGAGATAGCTGAGATCACCGGTGCGGCGAATGATGACAGGCGGATTGTGGCCGCCGTTCGTATACCGGAGCTCGCCCGTGGCCGTGTTCAGGATGGCGCAGAACACGGTGATGAACATGTCCGCGGGATTCCCCTTGCTCAGTTCGTCATTGACCTCCTCCATGAGCACGCCTGTCTCTATACTGACCGAGGCCTTCGCCTTGATAAGGGTTTTCGTGAACGCCATGAAGATGGCCGCGGGTATCCCCTTGCCCGAGGCATCGCCTATCACGATGCAAAGGTGGTCCCTGTCTATGAGGAAGAAGTCATAGAAGTCTCCTCCCACCTCGCGGGCCGGTATGGTGAGGGCATGTATATCGAAATCCTTCCTGTCCGGAAAAGGTGGAAACTCCTTCGGAAGGATCCCCATCTGGATGTTCCTGGCTATCTTGAGCTCGCTCTCCATGCGCTGGCGCGCGGCAGTCGTGTCCGTGATCTCCCGGATGTAGTCCTTGAGCGACGTCTTCATGCAGTCGAGGGCGGATGCCAGCCTTCCCACTTCGTCCTTAGTCCGCACCTCAGGCACGTGGGCCTCGAGGTCGCCCGTGCCTATCCTTCCCGCTATGTCCGCCATCTCCGTCAATGGCCTCGTTATGGACCTGGCTATGAACACAACCGCAAGGGCAAGGAGAATAAGACCGCCAATGCCCAGCGCCAGCACCACGTGATTGAGGTTGGTGATGTCGGCCATGAGCTCATCGTAGGGAAAGAGAACGCCCAGAGACCACCCGTTGGATTTGATGGGGACATAGGTCATGATGCAGGTCTTGCCCGTCACGGCGCTCTTCACAGAGCCTGCGGAATAACCCGTCTCTCCCCGTATCATCCTCCGTCCCGTCTCGCGCAGCATTGGATCCTTCCGCTCCTCCGCAATGGAGAAGATCGTTTCGTTCATGATGTGTTCTTTGATGGGGTGGGTGACGAACGTCCCGTTCTTTGATATCAAGAACCCGTAGCCCGATCTCAGGATCCTGATGGAGGAAACGATCTTCCTGAGCTCTTCCACGGAAATGTCCACGACGACCACGCCGGTCAGCCTTCGCGTTCCGTCCACAACCCTGTAGAAAGGAACGGCATAGGAGGACATGAGGACGCCCCCGCCCTCGCCGAAATAGGGCTCCGTCCATTGCGGCTGTTCAAGCTCCCGGGGGATCTGGTACCAATCCCAGTGGAAGTAATCGTAGAACCTGTCGAGATACTTGAAGCTTATCCCCTCGCCGTTCCTGTAGAAATAGGGAGCGAAATACTTCTTCGTCCTGTCGAAGGCGTAGGGTTCGAAGGCGACCGCCGCGCCGTATATCTCCGGATTCTTCTCCACGATGGCATAGATGACCTTGAAAAGCTCGGCCTCGTCGTAGTTCGTGTTCTCGAGAAGATATGCCGTGTTCTGGGGTACCTTCTGGGTGGATGTCAGAAGGACCTCGATCCTGCTCGTCGTGGTGGTGATGAGGTTCGCCGAGTTCTCTTCGATACCCTTCTGGATCATCCTGCGGGAGACAAGATAGTTGTAGCTGAATATGGCGGCAAAGATGGCGGCGCTGCTTAATGTGAAGAAAAGGACCAGTTTGAAGGCGATACCTTTATTTTTGAACATATCCCGCACAGGTGAAAGCGAAGGCGTCCATGCCGGGCACATCCGCGATAAGACCGCCCTCCTTCAGCTCTTTCCCCACTCTCTCGTAATCTTCCTTCTTGAGGACGCCCATCGCCGCCCGGTCACTGCCGGAGGGAATGATCACGTCCTTCATCCTTTCCAGCATCCATCGCTGGTGCACCTTGTTGGCCGGTACGTTCGCCTCGACCATGTACTTGAGGATGATATCGATGGCCTCTTCCGGGTGGTCGAAGGCCCAGCGCCAGCCCTCGAGAGAGGCGTTCACGAAGGCACACACCGCGGCAGGGTCCTTTTTAAGCGTCTCCTCCATGACGTAGATCCCATCCTCGGGAAAGTTCAGGCCGTAATCGCTGTAGAAGAACGATGTCAGCTCGTCGGCGTTGATCCCGGCATTGAGTATCGTATGATACTCGTTGTACCACATGGCCGACGCGGCGTCGACACCGTCGCGAAGAAAGAGGTTCACCGAGTATGATTGGGGGACGACCTTGACCTTTATCGCGTATTTCTTGAAGAACGCCGTCGGCTGTATGCGGAAATCGTCACCCCACAGCCCCACCTTCTTCCCTTCGAGGTCCTCCGGCCTTCTGATGCCCCGCGACTTCTTCGCTATGAGCATAAGTGATGACCGCTGCGCCACCTGGGCGATATTGACGAGCCTCACACCGCCCGAACGCTTCTGGAGGGCCGTGGAGAGCCAGATAGTGCCAACATCGGCCTCGCCATTCTCGAGAAGCTCCGATGACGGCCTGTGGGCCCCTCCCCGGAGGATCTTCACGTTGAGGCCATGCCTGGCGTAGATGCCCTTCTCGTAGGCGGCATAATAACCGGCAAACTGGGCCTGCGGACTCCACTGGGGGATGAAGGTGATCTTTTTCAAGGCAGGCTGGCCATATCCCGCCGCCGTCATGAGGATGACGACAAGACACACCAGCACTCCGGCCCACACCTTCCCGACCGCTTCCCGTTGTCCGCTTCGGTTCTTCATGATCAGTTATTATGATGATTGATAGCGAACCGGGAGTCAACACAAAAATCCCCTGCGTACCGGGGCACGGCGCGAAGCGCATTGTCTCCCGGGGTTCGCCGGGCCGGGAAAAGGCCCTCCTCGAA
This sequence comes from Deltaproteobacteria bacterium UBA1386, assembly GCA_002305765.1. Taxonomy (GTDB): domain Bacteria; phylum Desulfobacterota; class Syntrophorhabdia; order Syntrophorhabdales; family Syntrophorhabdaceae; genus Delta-02. Next base: position 53,617 of record DBQU01000071.1, on the reverse strand, counting down.
CCACCTCGCCCCGGCGGCAACCAATGCGTCAGCCTCCGTTCCACTCCCCCGGGGGGCGGCGGGCGGACCATCTCAACAATAGCAGGACATTCTTAAGGATTTATCCGGTCGTCCGATGACAATGATACAGGGGGAGTAACGGTCATGACATCATTGCGCGAACATAACGACGTGGACAGCGACAGGCCGGACCCTTTCACGATCGAAGTGAACGAGGAAGAGGGCAGTGCCTTTGTCACCATTCACGAGGCATGGGAGCATCCCTCACTGGAAGAGGTCGTGCGGGACCTTGAAGGGCGGAACCTGCCCTACTTCATCGACAAAGCGACCATCGCAAAGGAACTGGCACGGAAGACCGCGGGCCAGCCCTTTCGTGCGGCTTTCGCAAAGGATCAGGAGTTCGAGATCAAGGTCGACGCGCCGCAGCGTGTCGCCACATTGACCCTGAAACAAGGGCACGGCGGCAGGGAGGTCACCATGGTGGACATCCAGCTCAGGCTCAACGAGATGGGGATCGTCTGCGGGGTAGATCTCGACCAGGTGGTCCTCGCCCTGTCTGAAAAGACCTATGACAGACCCGTTGTGATCGCCAGGGCGAAGGAGCCCGTTCACGGAACGGACGCCGACATCGATTGCCTGTTCCCCCTCCAGTTGACGATGCATCCGAAGGAACTGGAAAACAACAAGGTTGACTTCAGGGAACTCAAGCTCATCTACGCCGCGGCTGAAGGTGATGTGCTGGCGAGGAAGATACCGGCCACGCCGGGGAAGCCGGGGATGACGGTCACGGGAAAGGAAATACCGGCACAACCCGGCAGGGACATCGCCTTCACCGCCGGGAGGAACACCATCATCTCTCCCGACGGCATGGAAGTCACCGCAGCCATTGCCGGGCAGCCCTTCCTGAAGGGAAGGTCCGTGTTCGTCGAGCCTGTGTACAACATCAAGGGGGACATCAACTACTCCGTCGGCAACGTCGATTTCAAGGGCAGCGTAAAGATAGAGGGGAGTGTCGTGTCCGGCTTCGCCATCAAGGCGACGGAAAGCATCGAGATAAACGGGGTCGTCGAGGACTGCTGCCTCGAGGCCGGTATGGACATCTCCATTAAGGGCGGAGTGCTGGGTGCGGACAGGGGAACCATGAAGGCAGGCAGGGATTTCTCGGCGCTCTTCGTCGAGAACTGTTCCGTGGAAGCGGGACGTAACATCGTCGTCGGCGACGCCCTCAACTCCGAACTTTCCGCGGGCGATTCCATCGATGTCGTCCTCGGCACGGGGCGCGTCATAGGCAGCAAGCTCTCCGCGCAAAACCTCGCGATCATGAATACCCTGGGGTCCCCGATCGCGGGAAGAACGCATGTAGCGGTGGGGTTCGAGCCGAAGACGGTCGCTCTTCTCAAGGAGTTGAAGGAGACGGCCCGCAATACGGAACATACCCTGGAGGAGATCGGGAAGCACATCTCCACTCTTGAGAAGCTGAGCCGGACCGGTTCCCTTCCCGAGGAAAAGGAAATGCTCTACGGCCGGCTTCTCGCGACGGCGGACGAACTGGACCACCAACTGCAGGAGCACAGAGGCCGGATAGAAATGATCGAGTCGACGATGACGAAGGCCGCGCAACCGACCGTTAAAGTGCGGGGTACCTGCTATCCCAACGTCAGGATAAAGATAGGCACATTCATCTTCGACTGTACAACGGAATACCAGAGCGCTGTCTTCTACGAAGAGGACGGCAAGATCAAGGTGAATGTCTACGATAACAAGACGTAAAAGAACGTTCAAGAGTTCAAAGGTTCAAGAGTTCAAGAGAAAAAACGCAATTCGCACACGTGCACCGCAGGCATCCGGTGCTTTTTTTGTCTTTCACCCTTGAACCTTTGAACTTTTGAACCCTTGAACCTTCTCTAGACGAGATATGGTTCCCACATTTTCGTGGTCTTGCGTATGTAGCCGGCGGGGACGCCCTTCACTATCTGGTTGTGGCCGGGCAGGAGGATGTCGACGTCGAGCTTCGACAATCTGTCCAGTGAATCCTTGAGCTGGGCCGGATTCGCGCCGAAAAGGTCGAAACGGCCGATGGCGTAATCGGCATAGACCACGTCCCCGGGGATAAGGACCTTCCCGACGGGCTCGTAGAGAGCGATGCCTCCCATGGAATGGCCGGGTATATGTATCACCTCCCACACCATGTTGCCTATCTCCAGTGTCTCGCCGCCTTCGAGCTTGCGGTCGACCTTGAACCTGAAGGCATCGGGCGCGAGGCTGAACTGCATCTGGCACATACCCTTGAACATGTCCATACCGTACACGGCCCGGTCATCCCCTTTCTCCAGGAGATCGGCTTCCAATTCGTGGACCCAGAGTTCTGCGCCGGGGAACGTCTTCTGGAGTTCCGCAAGACAGCCTATGTGATCGAGGTGTGTGTGGGTCATGATGACCCTTTTCACGTCCTCAGGCCCGATCCCGAGCTTCGTGATGGAAGCAGCCTTGTAAGCGCCCTTTCCCGTAAGGCCCGCATCCACCAGAGAGATGTCTCCAGACGCCGGATCTCCAATAACATAGACATGGGAATCGGGGATGAAATCGTCCTGACCGGGAATGAATTGAACGCCTTTGTAGACCTGGGACATGAGAGGCTCCTTTATACCGTTTTTTCTATCTTGCCGGACCGCTGAGCATTATTATACCTACCATACCCACATGTCGAGTTCCATACCAAAAACCCACAGGGTCGGCAGGGCGCGCTCTGCCGCAAACAACAGCGCAGGAAACCCATTCCCGGAGAGGATCTCTCTCGAATGATAAAGACCTGTTTGATGCGGGTATGTGTCGTGTCAGATGAGTGCATCATAATTCTCAAGAAGGACTTTGGACAACGGAAGAAACATGATACAATCAATTCGAAAACACGCGGACGGGCACATGGGCGGACGGGGAAAAGATATCATTACTCTTTAGTCTTTTACCCGTTCACTCGTTAGGCGCATGACCGCCGACCCGTTTGCGCGAAGCGCAGACCCGTTTGTGTCTTAAAAGGAGGTCATTTATGGACATGCAATTCAAGGAGAGATTCGTGAGGCTTTGGGAGAAGCACTTTCCCCAGGCACCACTGCCGGTGGTCTTCTTTTACAGTGATGACGAGGCCGGCGCCGCCATCGTGAACGGGCCGAAGAGCCTGGAGGAGCATCGCTGCATCCTCGCCGACATCACACGGGCGGCACGGGGCCGTTCTCTCGCTTTCAACGTCGACTCCATCGGCTGCGGCGGCGGCAGGAAGTACCTCGGCTTCAGCGAGGTCCTCCGCCCCAATTTCGAGTACTTCCTGTCCTGTGGAATACCCGGAGAACTCGAGGGAGAAAAATACAAGAAGTCCCCGGAACTGGTGGGAAAGGTCATGAAAAAAATGCCCAAATTCAGCGCGCCCGCCCGCTATATCGTCTTCAAGCGCTGGGACGGGATCGATAAGAACGATAACCCCGACGTCGTCATCTTCTTCGCCACTCCTGACGTCCTCTCGGGGCTCTTCACCCTCGCGAACTACGACGGCGTCGATCCCAACGGCGTCTTCTGTCCCTTCGGTGCCGGCTGCTCCACCATCGTCACCTACCCTTACCTGGAAAGGAACGCCCGCCGGCCCAAGTCCGTCATCGGCATGTTCGACGTCTCCGCCCGTCCCTGCGTCCCGGCAAACACCCTCACCTTCGCCACACCATTCAAGAGGTTCGTAACGATGGTGGACAACATGGACGAAAGCTTCCTCATAACGGAGAGTTGGAAGAAGGTGCGCAGGAGAATAAAGAAAGGGTGAAAGGATAGAAAAATGTTCAAGGGTTCAAGGGTTCAAGGGTTCAAGGGAAAGACCGCGAAGGGGGGAATTCGTGCAGGCCGAAGACACGTGCATCCGGTTGTTCTTTTGCTTTTACTCTTGAACTCTTGAACTTTTGAACCCTTGAACCTTCTTTACCTCTTGAACTTTCGAACCCTGGAACTCTTGAACGGTTCTTACTGTATTCCGATGTGGAGCAGGAGGATCCTGCGGACCTCTTCTATTGTTTGCGGTTCGGACTGGCAGGAGTGGCCGGAGTGGACGATGAGCTCCGATGCCGCGTTGTCGAGGTGGGCGCTGTCGTATTTCACCACCCCGTCCGTCCACCTGTCCTTCGGCGCGTCGGGGTTCTCCACGGAGATTATCGAATGCGCGGGTATCCCCGGGGCGATGGGGATCGATGAGAATGTCCTGACAAATTGACTGTTTGGGTCCATGTTCGCAGTACTTTTCGGGACCCCCTTGAAAGTGGACAGGTCGACGGCCCGGGGATTCAGGGAGGTGACCTCCTTCACGGCATCGAGCATCCGAAAGGGGAGCGACACGAACCTGCCGGCCATTCTCCCTATCCATCCCCCGGCGACGTAGCTGCCCCGGTGCGGCGTCGAAACGAATATCACCCTGCTGACAAAGGGCAGGGGCTTGTAGAAAAAGCTTCGGCTTATCATCCCCCGCGTACCGGGCGACACATCGAGCTTGTCGAAGGGGACTTTTGCGGCGTCGTCCCAGAAACGGGTCCCGCTGTCGACAACGGTCAGTCTCGTGAGGAGTCCTCCCTGGCTGTGACCCACGATGACCATACGCCTCAATGCCGGGTCCCTGCCCTCGGGATCAAGTCCGCTGACAAGCTCTTTGAGGCCCTCCGTCAGGAGGCCGCCCGAATAGAGAATGGGATTGCCCGTATTGTAGGTAAAGGCCCAGAACTGGTAACGGCCCCAGAGCCGTGGGTCGTTCTGAAGCTCATTGAGCATCTCCGCCCAGCGGGCGGGGCTCGAGGCGGTCCCATGGATGAAGATGACGGGGATGCGCCCCGGCATGTAGGGACTCATGAAGAAGATGTTCTCCTTGAACCGCGACGCGTCCTTGAAGAGGGTCACGTTGCCGGAAAAGAACCCCTTCGTCTCCATGCGGTACACCCCCGAGTTCTCAAGGGTGTAGGCAAGCGCCGAGGAAAGATCGAACTCAAGGGGCACCGTGCGCCCTCCAACTGTGACAGCGGTGGCGCTGTCAGTCGTGTACAGCTCCAATCTTCCACGCATCCTCCCTGTCCTCAGGCCCTCGTCCACGTTATGGAACCGAACGAGCAAGGTGACGGCCACCTTGACATCAAAAGGGACCTTGGCGGAGACGGGGTCTGCGGCACCGGGAAGATATTCGGTGGAGGCGACGAGAGCCGCGCCAATCCCCGGCCAGCGGTATTCGTTGCGCAATCCCCGGACGGAGAGTTTTGACGCGTCGGCAAACCTGACGAGGCGATATGAACTCCACCGGAACGAATCGGCACGGACCGAGATCGCGACCTCCCCGAACGGCAGGTTGTGCGTACCCTCCTTAAGGTCGATGAGAACCCCATCGGCGGAAGTGAGACCCTCGGCTATCCCGAGGTTGTAGATATCCACCGCCGTTCGAAAGCGAGGGTCGAAAGCATCGGGGGCGCGGGCGCCGCCCTCGGGAAAGAGAAGCGCCCAGGAATATACAGCCGAGGCAAGATAGTGCGATCTGTCTCCGCTCTGGGAGGCGTACAGAAAGGAAAGCTCCGCCAGGGCGAAGATGCGGTCCGTCTCATCCGCGGTCGGAACACCCTTGTGTATGGCCGCGATCACCTCGGCCGGATGGGTCTTGAATCTCTCCGCAAGACCGGTCCGGTTGAGCATCTGCATGGTCGGGGCACTGAGAGTGGACCCGGTCAGGACATTGGCGGTGAGCTTGTGATGGGATTCCTGCGGGTCGAGGTAGCTCACTCCGACCGGCGTGGCGCACCCCGACAGAATGAGGATACCGAGGAGAAGGACCATGAAGACCGCCTTCCCGGAAACATGTCGTATGTTCGGGACCATCTTCTTCTTCATATCATTAATCAGGAAGTCATCACAAACGAAAAAGTCACCCGGCCGCTACCTGAGCGGCCCTTCCCGAATGAGCCGTGAGAACGCCGGGTCTTTGCCTGCCGCCTGTGCCCTTTCATTGACAAGACTTCGCCTCTTGAGCTCTTCGAAGGGAAGGCCCCTGTCCACCATGCCCCGATCATATATCATCCTGTCAATGAAACCATTGATCACGATCCTCCAGTCGAAGCGAGAATTGGGAGCGTAGGGTACCGTGTGGCCCCGGATATTCGTCGTGCAGTTGCTTGTGAGGGCGTTGTACCACTCGGGACGGTCCCTCAGGCGGTTCACGGTACGCAGGTAATCAAGAAATACTTTGCGCGCGAGGTCCATCGGTGTCCTCAGGCGCCACAGGTAGACCTGTTCCTTGCGGTAGTTCGTCCTCAGACGAACCAGGTCACGCTCGTCGCCGATGATGTAGGTAAGCTCATACTGTTTGAAGAACCCTTTTATGGAAGAGTATTCCTCACCGACCTCCTTGCGCGTCTCGATGGAGAAACAGACGTAGTCTCCCCCGGCAAAACCAAAACTGAGCATCGTGTGGGCGATGAGAGGAGAACCCCAGTAAACGACGAAAAGGTCAACGCTTTTCATCCTTGCCAGGTCGAAGGTCCTGTCGTAATGGCGGACGGTATAATCCGTCTCTGTCCTGTAATCGACGTTCCGGATGCCGTGGATGGTCACCCTCTCTCCGTCGATCGCGGCCCAGGGGAGCAGAACCACGTCGGGCTGCCAGTTCCTTGTGTTCGACGGCGGGATCAGAAGCCACCAGACCTGAACGATCGTGAAGGTTGCCAGAAAGACGAGTCGCGCACCCCGAAGGCGATACCCGACGGTAAGGACGGCGAGGCTCCCGACGGCAAAAAGACCCGCGATGACAGGTCTGAAAGAGGGAGGCAGATCGGAATAGTAGACGGCGAGCGTCGCCCAGCCCGCCATGACGAGAAATGCGAACCTCCTGAAGGCATTGCCGATGCCTCTGAAGAACCGCCCGGGAAAGATGCCTCTGAAATCCATGCTCATGGGAATGCAGGGGACCGCCCGCGGCCTTCCACGGGTGGTCCCTGGCGATCCTTCGCCATTTGTGGTCCCGCGACGGCTACTTTTCCACCGCCATCGCCACGGCCTCGGTCACCCGCAGGTAGACATCATCTCCCTTCTTGATGTTCTTGAAGTTCCTGACGGACCTGTCGACCGTGAAGGTCCGCACGTTGCCCTCGGGACCTTTGAGAGAGAGGGTACGTTTCTTGTAGTTGATCTTTACGACCGTCGCCGTCACCTCCAGCGTGTCGACAACGACAGCTCCCGGCTTCTCACCCTTCGGCGCCACTTCCACGCTCCCGAACTCCGAGATGGAAGGCTTCTCGCCCGTCTTCGCTACAAAGACAGCGACCGATTCATAGAACGTCGCCCTGACCTTGTCGCCGGCCTTTATCTGGTCGAAGTTCTTCACCTCCGGGCCGACCTTGAAGCTGCGGGTCGCACCGTCGGGAACCTTGAGCGTGACCGTCCTCCTGGCGGCATCAACGGCGTCGACAACGGCCGAAACCTCGACGACATCGACCATGGCCCCCGCGGGCTTCTGGCCGGCCTTCTTTGCCGCTTTCTTCTCCTGGGAAAACCCGACGCTCACAAGCACGACCACAAGCAGCGATGCCAGTGCCAATGACAGTGTTCTCTTCATATAGATCCTCCTTTGGGATATTTCAGGACACCCGGGGATATCCATTACGCATCGATCCTCACACCAGCGCGTTCTTGACTATCCGGCGCGCTCCGGCCAGGATGGAGTCGAGGTGGGCCTCGTCAACAAAGCTCTCGGCGTACATCTTGATGATGTCCTCCGTGCCGGAGGGTCGCACCGCGAACCAGCCCCTCGCCGTCGTCACCTTGACACCGCCTATGGCCGCATTGTTGCCCGGGGCCTTCGTCATCTTCGAGGTTATCGGGTCCCCTGCCAGTTCTCCATCGCTTATGGCCTCGGGCGTCAGGGACGATACCGCCGCCCTCTCGGCCGCCGTTGCCGGGGCGTCGACCCGAACGTACAGGGGTTTCCCCAACCTGCCGGCCAGTTCGTCGTAAAGCTCTCCGGGGTCCTTGCCCGTTCTGGCGGTCATCTCCGCGGCAAGGAGGTCCATTATGATGCCGTCCTTGTCCGTCGTCCAGACCGTTCCGTCCTGCTTGAGGAAGCTCGCGCCGGCGCTTTCCTCGCCCCCGAAGCAGCATGACCCGTCAAAGAGGCCGTCGACGAACCATTTGAAACCGACGGGCACCTCCGAAAGCTTTCGGCCCAGGTCCTCCACCACGCGGTCGATCAGGCTGGAACTCACGAGGGTCTTGCCCACAGCCGCCCCCTTCGGCCAGCCGGGGCGGTGCGTCAGGAGGTAATGGATCGCCACGGCAAGGTAGTGATTCGGGTTCATGAGTCCCGTGGACCGGGCGACGATACCGTGCCGGTCCGCGTCCGTGTCATTGGCGAAGGCCACCCGGAAGCGGTCCTTGAGCGCCACCAGCCCCGCCATGGCGTAAGGGCTGGAACAATCCATCCTGATCTTGCCATCGTGGTCAACGGTCATGAAGGCGAACCTTGGGTCCACGATGTCGTTGACGACGGTCATGTCAAGACCGTAGAGGTCCCTGATGGGCTCCCAGTAGTGCACCGAGGACCCTCCCAGAGGGTCGACCCCCATCGTGACACCGGCGGACCGGATGCACTCCATGTCGATAACGTTCGCCAGATCTGTGACATAGGCCGTGACGAGATCGACAGGGTGGGTCGTCCCCGCCGTGATGGCGGACTCGTATCCCATCCTGCGGACCTCCTTGAGGCCGCCCCGAATAAGGTCGTTCGCCCTGTTCTCGATCCACCGCGTCACCTGTGTATCGGCGGGGCCGCCGCTCGGCGGATTGTACTTGAAGCCCCCGTCCTGGGGCGGGTTGTGCGAAGGAGTGACCACGATGCCGTCCGCGAAGCCGCCTGCCCTTCCACGGTTGAATGACAGGATGGCGTGGGAGATGACGGGGGTGGGAGTGAACCCGTCGTCCTTCTGGATCATGGTCTCCACGCCGTTTGCCGCGAGCACCTCGAGGGCGGTCCTTTGTGCCGGCGCCGAGAGCGCGTGGGTGTCCTTTCCCATGTAGAGGGGGCCATCCGTCCCCTGGTTTCGACGCAGATCGCATATTGCCTGCGTGACGGCAAGGATATGGACCTCGTTGAACGTGCCGGTGAGCGCCGAACCCCGGTGTCCGCTGGTCCCGAAGCTGACCCGTCCGGCGGGGTCGTCGGGGTCGGGCCTTCGTTGATAGTAGTCTTTCTCGAGCCCTGCAGGATCGATGAGTATCTCTGTCGGGGCCGGTTTGCCCGCCAGGGGAGAGATGGCCATGTCACACACTCCTTGTTCTACAATTGCGATGTCGGGCCTGTCAGCCTGAGAAGGACCATATTGACGACCGGGTCAAGGTCGCGGACGGCATTGACGCCCTTGAGCTCGATGACAACCGCCTCCATGATGAGAAAGGTCCTTGCCTCGCCGCGAAGGCATCCCGTCTTCACGGTGTCGAACTTCCCGTAGGTCCCGTGGATATGAATGCGCGGCTCGTCGCCGTACCAGAAGACGGTGCCGACGGCGAGGGTCTCATGGCTTTCGACGAGTTCACGCCATGTCGGTTCCGGTGGCCGTACGTCGTCCTGCACCGGCCCGACGACGATCCTCCCCTCCGTTATCCCTCCGAGCAGATAAAAGATGGCGCACCTGATGTTCTCCTTCCTGATGATGCCGGAGAGATTGGCGATTATCTCGTCGCCATCCGCGAAATGGGCCAGGACCACCCTGCCCGTCTCACCGACCTGGTATCTCACTGCCATCTCCTTTCCATCGGTCCACCGGGATTCATACCCGCCATTCCCCGAACCGTCCGAGGGGTCACTTCAAAGGACCCCTTATGAGCTTCACGTCGTCGATCCAGACGGTTCCCTTGCCGTCGACGACAAGGTTCAGCCTGACGACATCCGGCTTCTGTCCCTTTTTGAGAAAGAAAGGCGTCTCCTGTGTGACCCATTCGGTAGTGCCCGTCACGAAGGTTTCCAGGGCACGGGAGAAGTATTCGCCCTTTCCCGTAAAAACACACCACATCTCCAGGAACACCTTGCCCTCAAAATCCCGCGTCTTGAGTCTTGCCTGATACGTCAGACGGGCCTTGTCAACATCGATGTCCCTGACCTCATAGAGCCGGACCGTCATGGAGGACGGGGCATCGATCCTGAGCGACCCCCTGTTGTCCGTCGACACACCGGGATCGAAAACGACGTTGGACTGCGTCAACACCCCCGCCATGTTGTCGAGGGGATACTCCTTGATGGTCCGGGGCGCTTCCTTCTCGCCGCACCCTGCAAAAAAGGAACACAAGCCCAGAAGGACCGCTATCGCAAGACAGGTTCTTTTCATGGGACAGCCTCCTTCCGCCACAGATCGCAGGACTCACGGTGATGTCCTGCAACACTACTATCCTATCACAACAGGCCGCGAGGGTGAAGAGGCGTTTGGGGGAAGAAGGGTGCAGACCGGAATGCCTTCCTTATGAGACAACGCTTCAGGACAGACAGATCCTCCATTGCGGACAAGGTTGGTCTCTTCTGAAGAAGGTAATGACCAATGACCAAATTCCAACAACCAGATAAACGGACAATAACCAATAACCAAGAAAGGAAACGATACAGGCGGTCCGTTCTGCCCTTTCCTCTGTTCAATTGGCTATTGGTCAATTGGTCATTATCTTCTTCATTGGTCATTGGGATTTGATTATTGGTCATTAATGTTATCGGGGACCTTCCGATAATCTGGAGTAGCGTCAGCACCGAGGTGAAGACATGATGAAAAGAGTTCCTGTGATGCTCTCCTCTCTGGGGAAGAGGATCTCGATCCTCAGGAGGGGCCCCAAGATCTTCCTTGTATTGTGCGCGTGGCTGTTCGTCGTCAGTATGCTGCTGGCGTTCGGACTGTAGAGACGGTTCCAGGCTCCAGGTTCCAGGCCAAGAGGAGAAGGCGTCCCCTTCTTTGAGCTGAAGCGTGAGGCTTGAAACCTGAGACTTGAAACCCTGTTTGCTCCCTGTCGGTTGACATGGTAGGTTAGGATGATGGGTGGTATCGAGGAAACCTGTTATGGCATTCTCGGCCTTCCCGAGGGGGCGTCGCGGGAGGAGGTGGAGGAGGCCTTCGGGCGCCTGAAGAGGGAATTCGAGGGCGACTGGGACAGGATCAGGGAGATCACCTGGGCTTACGAGACGCTGGCCGGGTCCCTGGGCGACCCGGTGAGAGAAGGAAATGGAAAAGCGTCGGTCGCCATAGCGATGGACGAGGATGGACCTGCTCTCATGCGTCTTCTCTTCCCTGCCCAGGTGAAGGTGAATCCCTTCTATTTCTGGGGAAGGTGCCTGGTGTTCGCGCTTCTTGTCGTTGCGGGCGTAAGGCTCATGGTCCACCTGCCATCCAGCGAACTGGCGGGCCATTCCTTTTTCCACAACATCAGCCTTCCCTTCCATGAGGCCGGGCACATTGTCTTTCGCATCCTCGGCGACTTCATGGGCGTGCTGGGAGGAAGCCTCATGCAGGTGCTCATACCCGTCATCTGTCTCGCCGCCTTTCTGAAACGGGGCGACGCCTTTGCCGCCTCCTTCGCGCTGTGGTGGACGGGACAGAATTTCATCGACATGGCCCCCTACATCAACGACGCCCGAGCTCAGCAGCTGATGCTCCTCGGCGGCGTGACGGGACAGGACGTCCCCGGATACCACGACTGGAACAACATCCTCGGGCGCCTTGGCCTGCTCAACCTCGACCACACTCTGGCCAACACGTCACACGTCTTCGGCTCCCTCATCATGACAGCCGCCTTCATCTGGGCAGCCATCATACTCTTCATGCAGTGGAAGAACAGGGACAGGTGAGAAGACGGTCTCAAGTCTCAAGTTTCAGGTTTCAGGTTTTAGGCCAAAAGCCAAAGAAACGCGCGTGAAGCTATACATACCGTGTGACAAATACGCCCCTCTGCCTTATCGGCTGGAGGGGCGTATTTCTTGCCTCTGCTTGAAACGTGAGACCTGAGACCTGAAACTGTCCTTACTTCTTTATCTCCCCTATGGGAAGGACGGTCCTTCCGTGCACCTCGTTCAAGACCTCGGCCATTGCCAGGTAGACGGCGGAGAGGCCGCAGATGATGCCTTCCCATCCGGCAAGGGTGCCGATGGCGGTACTGCCCGTCCAGTCACGGATGGCAAGAAGCCAGAAGAGGATGAAAAGGCTCAGGAACACGAACTGTATGCCCCTGTTCTTGCCCCACGTACCGAACCACATGAAGAAGGTGAACAGGCCCCACATGAAGAGGTACCATCCCATGAAGGATTCGGGGTTCCCGGGAAGTCCCTTGAAGACGAGAATGAATACGAGGGTCCACCAGAAAAGGCCGTACGACGTGAAGGCCGTTACGCCGAAGGTGTTTCCTTTCTTGTACTCCAGGATGCCAGCAATGATCTGGGCAAGGCCTCCGTAAAAGGCCCCCATCGCGAGGATCATCGATCCCACGGGGAAGAACCCCGCGTTGTGGATGTTCAGAAGCACGGTGGTCATACCGAATCCCATGAGGCCGAGTGGTGCGGGGTTAGCAAGCTTTTCTTCCATGACAAACTCCTCCTTATGATGGTCGATAGTTCACACCACCCCTTCAGGACAAACCCTATCTTTCCCTCTTTGCCTTATGCGTTTTGAAGACCCTTGAGCTTCCGGACGGAAACCCGTATTCACTATAGCACGTCGAGGGGTGCCTGTCATCACTTTTGCTTCGTGCGTGTCTCCACGGGACGGCTAATCGCGCGAAAGCGCTATCTTAATGCTCAGAAGGATGAGCACTCCCCCGAAGGCCCTGTTGAAATAACCCTGAAACCTCTCAAAAAAGGACCTCACGTGCCTCTCGTTGAGGAAAAGGGCCACGAAACCGAACCACAGCATGGTGTCCACCACCATGACAATGCCCGCGATGACGAGAATATGGCGGGGCGGGGGCGCGGCAGGAGATATGACGACCGTGAAAAGGCCGAGGAAAAAGAGCGTCGCCTTGGGGTTCAGGATGTTCGTGAAAAACCCCATGCGGACTGCCCTGAAGGGAGAGATGTCTTTCCTTTTCGTCACCACATCCGCCTCCATCCCGGGCTGCCGGCTGACGACCGACCGTATCCCTATGTACAGCAGATATGCCGCCCCCAGGTACTTGATCGTGCTGAAGACGAGGATGGATCGCGCGATGACGACGGCTATCCCGGCTATGCAGTAGGCAACGTGAACGGCCACGCCCAGCCCGAACCCGACAGCCGTGAATATCCCCGTCCTTCGCGAATAGGTCAGGGAATTGCGCACCGACATGGCAAGGTCCGGCCCCGGGCTCATGGCGCCGAGAAGGTGAACGAACGCGATCGTTCCGATGATGGCAAGGTTTTCGAGCATATCACCCTGTTGAAGATAATGACCAATGATCAAATTCCAATGACCAAACAATAACCAATATACCAATAACCACAGGAAAAAACGAGAACAGGTGGACGCCGCCCGGGTTACTCGAACACGAGCCTTTCACGTTTGGTCATTATCTTCTTCCTTGGTCATTGGGATTTGATCATTGGTCATTGTCATTTTTTCACGCTCTGTCATGCACCTTCTGGATCACCATCTTCCGGTTCTTCAGGACCGACGTGTATTTCCTGAGGTCCAGCACGATCACCGTGATGTTGTCCGTGCTGCCCCTGTCGAGGGCCATGCGCGATATCCCTTCCGCGCCTTTCCGCGGGTCCCTCTCCTGCCGTGCCGCGTCAATGACCTCGCCGGGTGACAGAACGTCCCATACCCCGTCGCAGGCGAGGACCGCCACGTCGTTCTCCGAGCCCAGCACCCCCTCCGTTATGCGGGGCTCCGCGCTCACGTAAGGCTTGAGACAGGCATCCCCCAGGGCCCGGCTGATCGCCAGGATACCCTCGACCCTCGGGACACCCAGCAAGACCACGCTTCCGCCGAGGGCTTCGACACGGGACCGCTCCGCCCGGGTGTCTGGTTTGTGGTCCTCGGTGAGGACGGCCGCTCCCTGCCCCGTGCCGATGACAACCCTGGAGTCGCCCGCATTTGCCGCCAGGAAACGTTCTCCGATGAGATACAGCTGGGCGGCGCAGGTCCCCGCCTGCACGCGGCGGCCGACGAGATGAGCATCGACGGCAAGATAGGCCTCGCGAAGGATGTCCGCCTCGTCCCTGCGCTCACCAGGCGGCCGTTCCCGCTCGCGCGACCAGGAGCGAAGGAACCAGGGGGTCAGCATCTGGGCGGCTATCTGCGCGGGTTGCCTGCCCCCGTGCCCGTCATATATCTCGGCGCTGAAGAAAAGCCTGGCGGGGTCCTCGTAGAAGGCATGCTCGTCCTCCATGGTCCGCCTGAAGCCTATCTCCTCACTGATCCCCCGGGGGATATCCATGGGGATATTCTACCCCGGATGCCGTCTTTTTCACAGGGTGAAAAGCCGTCCCGGCGGGGCAAATCAATACTTGCAAAAGCGAATGCTAAAGGTCTATAATAAGTACTTCCATCATGAAATTTGAAGAAGGGTTGAAAAAACTGGAAGATATCGTTAAAACCCTCGATGACGGGAAAATACCCCTTGATGAGGCGTTAGGTCTTTTCAAGGAGGGTCTCGGCCTCACGAAGGAGCTTTCGAGGAGGCTTGACGAGGTCGAGAAGAAGGTGGATATACTGATCAGGAAAGAAGACGGGACGGTGGAAAAGACCCCCTTCCCCGGGGATGACGAATAGTGGACCTGGCAAGCTATCTCCATGACAAGAAAATAGTGGTCGAGAATATGCTCAGGGACATCTGCGCGAGCTTCGTCTCCACTCCCGGCATTCTCAGGAATGCCATGGAATACATGCTTTTCAGCAACGGGAAGAAGATCCGGCCCATTCTTGCGATAGCCGCCTGCGAGGCCAAGGGAAGGAGCGCCGACGACTTCCTCCCCTGCTTCTGCACCCTCGAGATGATCCACACCTACTCCCTCATCCATGATGACCTCCCCTGCGTGGACAATGACGATACCCGGCGCGGCAGGCCGACATGCCACAGGGCCTTCGGTGACGCCGTGGCCATCATGGCCGGTGACGGTCTGCTCACCGAGGCTTTCAGGGTCCTCACGGACCAGCGATTCACGGAAAGGGTAAGTCCAAAGATATCCAAGCAGATCGTGTTCGAGATAGCCCACGCGGCCGGGGCCGAAGGGATGGTCGGCGGTCAGGTGATGGACATAATATACGAGAACAAGGAAGGCACCAGGAACATCCTCCATTACATCCATTCCCACAAGACGGCCGCCATGCTTCGCGCGTCCGTCCGGGTCGGCGCGATCGCGGGCAGCGCCAGGGCCAGGGAGCTCAAGGGCTTCACCCGCTACGGCGATGCCATAGGGCTCGCCTTTCAGATCATGGACGATATCCTCGACGTGGAAGGCGACGAGGAAATGGTTGGCAAGAAGCTGAAAAAGGACGCGAACAAGCAGACCTACGTCAAGCATTACGGTATTCTCGCTTCCAAGTACAAACTGGAGCAACTCGTCGATGAAGCAGTGAGATCGATCGCATTCCTGGGAGATAACGGCCGCATTCTCGAGGACATAGCGCGCTTCATCGGCAACAGGGTTTCGTAATGCTTCTCCAGACAATCAATTCACCCGAGGATCTCAAGAAACTGTCCGTTGCCCAACTCGTCGAGCTCGCCGGCGAGATACGTCCCTTCATCACCGACGTCATATCCCGGACGGGCGGACACCTTGCCTCGAACCTCGGCACCGTCGAGCTTACCATCGCCCTCTACTACGTCTTCAACCCTCCCGAAGACAAGATAGTCTGGGACGTCGGCCATCAGTGCTACACGTGCAAGCTCCTGACGGGCCGGCGGGAGAGCTTCTGCACGATCCGCCAGGACGGGGGGCTCTCCGGTTTCCCCTGCAAGGCGGAAAGCCCCTACGATGTGTTCGACACGGGCCATGCCAGCAATTCCATATCCGTCGCGGCGGGGCTCGCCGAGAGCAAGAGGAAGCTGGGTTCGTCCTCCAGGATCATAGCCGTCATCGGGGACGGCTCGCTGACGGGTGGCATGGCCTTCGAGGCCTTGAACCACGCCGGACACCTCAGAAGCGATATCATTGTCGTCCTCAACGACAACGAGATGTCCATTTCAAAGAACGTCGGGGGACTGGCGAGCCATCTCAACCGGATCATGACGGGAGAGTTCATGAGCAGCGTCCGGGAGGAGCTGAAGAACCGGATGAAGACCATGCCGACCATCTACAAGACGGCGCGGTACCTGGAAGAGACCGTAAAGGGGATCTTCGGGCCGGGGATGATCTTTGAAGAACTCGGCTTCACCTACGTCGGTCCCGTCGACGGCCATAACATGGAACACCTCCTCGAGACAATGAGGAACGTGAGCAGGCTCAAAGGGCCGCTGCTCGTCCACGTCATCACCAGGAAGGGCAAAGGTTACACCCACGCCGAGGACGACCCCGAACGGTTCCATGGCATCTCGACCTTCGAACTCACCACCGGCAACAGCCTTTCCAGGGGAAAGAAGACCTATACCGACGTTTTCGGCGACACGATAGTCGACCTTGCGAAGATGGACGAAAGGGTGGTGGCGATCACGGCCGCCATGGGCCTCGGCACGGGCCTCGACAAGTTCTCCGCCATCTTCCCCGACAGGTTCTACGACATAGGCATCGCCGAGCAGCACGGGGTCACCTTTTCGGCGGCCCTCGCCCTCGGCGGGCTCAAGCCCTTCGTCGCCATCTATTCCACCTTTCTGCAAAGGGCCTACGATCAGATCATCCTCGACGTGTGCCTGCAAAACCTGCCCGTAGTGTTCGCCGTGGACCGCAGCGGGATAGTGGGACAGGACGGGCCCACCCATCACGGAGTCTACGACCTTTCCTATTTCCGCCATATCCCGAACATGGTCCTCATGGCGCCGAAGGACGAGAATGAGCTCAGGCAGATGCTCTATTCCGGGTACCGCTACGCCAGGCCGGTCGCCATCCGCTACCCCCGCGGGGAGGCCCTGGGCGTGCCGATCGAAGATGACTTCCACGAGATACCTTTCGGCACCTGGGAATTGCTCCGCGAAGGCAGGGACATCACCATGATAGCCTGTGGGAACATGGTCGCCACGGCCATGGAGGCCGCGGGCGTGCTCGCAGACGACGGCATAGATGCCGGCGTCGTCAACGGCAGGTTCATTAAACCAATGGACGAGAACCTCCTTGCCGAAGTGGCCGCACGGACAGGGCGCATCCTCACCCTGGAAGAGAACGTGGTCATCGGGGGATTCGGCAGCGGAGTCGGGGAGGCCCTCGCCAGAGTGGGATCGCTCATTCCCTTCAGGTCACTGGGTATCCCCGATGTCTTCGTCACCCACGGCGGTCAGGGAACACTGCGCAAGTCTCTGGGCATCGACCTCGATGGGATAGTGAGAACGGTCCGGACGTGGCTAGGGAAAGAATAGACGTCCTGCTTGCAAAGCGCGCCCTGGCACCGTCGCGGGAAAAGGCCCGGGTGCTGGTCATGGCCGGTGAGGTGTACGTCGACGGTGAGAGGGTCCTGAAGGCGGACCGGAAGGTAGACGAGACCGCCAGTCTCGAGGTCAGGGGAGATCCCATCCCCTATGTGAGTTTCGGCGGCGTCAAGCTCAAGGCCGCCCTCGACACCTTCCGCCTTTCCGTCCACGGCCGGACAGCACTCGATATCGGCTCTTCAACAGGCGGGTTCACCGATTGCCTCCTCAAGGAAGGGGCAAAGAAGGTCTACGCCGTCGATTCCGGGACGCACCAGCTCCATGAGAAGCTCCGGGGCGACGAACGGATAGTCCTCAGGGAGAACTTCAACGCCCGCTACCTGACCGCCTCCGACATCGGTGAAAGGGTCGATATCATCACGATAGACGTGTCATTCATCTCCCTGAAGAAGATCATCCCCGCGGCCGCAGGCGTTCTCGCCAAAGAAGGCAGCATCATTTCCCTCGTCAAGCCGCAGTTCGAAGTGGGGAGATATAATGTGGGCAAGGGCGGCATCGTGAAGGACGCCAGGAGGATCGAGTCCGTGCTCGAGGATATCAGGCAGTTCGGCGGGACACTGGGCCTTGACGCCGTCGGAACCGTAGAGGCCCCCAGGGAAAAAGAGAGAAAGAACAAGGAATACTTCATCCTATGGGAAAGATCGGGCACCCCCGGCAGGTAAAGCTCTTCGCCAGCATCATCTTCAACGGGGACGCGGACCTTGAAGCGGTCCTCGACTCCCTCAACAGGACCATGGGACCCGTTGAAGATAGAACCCCTCCGACCCTTTTTACCCACACGACATACTACAACAGGGAAATGGGCGAAGGACTTATGCGATCCTACGTCCTCTTCTCACCTCTTGTCGACCGGAACGTCCTCCCGGATATCAAGGTATCCACCAATGCCACGGAGGACCTCTTCGCGAAGGAAGGCAGGAGGACCGTGAACATTGACTCTGGATATATCGCTCTGGAACATGTTATACTCGCCACTACAAAGGGATACGCGCACAGGATCTACCTGGGGAAAGGGATACACGCCGACCTGACGCTCATGTTCAACAACGGGTCATATCGCCCTCTTGAGTGGACATACCCGGATTACGCCGAAGAGCAGACGATAGCCCTTTTCAACCGGTGGAGAGAGCTCTGCAGGGAATCCCTGAGAACCAGCGGGCGGGCAGACCCGCACCCATGAAGGTGGATTATGCCGAGAAGCATGACAGGATTCGCAAAGATCGAAAAGGAGTTCCCCGCAGGAAGGATCGTGAGCGAGGCCCGGAGCCTCAACAGCCGCTACCTTGAAATGAACATCAGGCTTCCCCGGACCGATTACGCATCGGAGCAGAAACTCAGGGACCTCGTGAAAAAGCACGTCAAAAGGGGAAAAGTGGATGTCACCATCAAGTGGGAAAAGGCCTCTGACGAGATCGCCATACCCAGGGTGAACGAGAACGTCGTGCGGCAATACGCCGCGATGGCGCGCGATCTGAAGGAGAACTACGGGCTTACCGGGGACCTGACGATAGAGAGCGTCTTCACACTCAAGGACGTTTTCGCGTACGAGGAGAACAACAGCCTTCCCGAGGACGTCCTGACGGCCGCATGCTCGGACCTCATTGCCGCCCTCAACGAAGAGCGCGCACGGGAAGGCGGGCACATCATGAACGACCTTCTCGGAAGACTGGATGCCATAACCGCCAGTCTTGCCGAGATACAGACCGGCTGGCCGGAGGTCATCAAGACCCACGAGGAGAGGCTCCGGGGCAAGATAGCGGAGATAACACAATCCGTCGCCGTGGATGAGACCCGGGTCCTTCAAGAGATCGCCATCTACATGGAACGCGTCGACATATCGGAAGAGATCGTGCGCCTGACGGGGCACCTCGACAACTTCCGCGGCACCCTGGCATCCCTCGAACCCATGGGCAGAAAGCTTGATTTCATCATCCAGGAGATGGTGCGGGAGACGAACACAATCGGGAGCAAGTCCAACGACCTGTATATAAACGAGCGCGTCATAGGAATTAAGGTGGAGATAGAGAAGATGCGGGAACAGGTGCAGAATGTCGAATAACCCGGATGGAAAGGGAACGGCGTCCCCGGCCGCGGCCCGCCCCGATGATCTGAGAAAAGGTGTCCTCATTGTCGTCTCCGGTCCGTCGGGTGTGGGCAAGTCAACCCTGATCGACCGCTTCCTCAGGGAAGACGGTCGCAGTCAGTTTTCCATTTCCTACACGACACGGCAAAGACGGGTGCACGAGATCGACGGCAAGGACTATCATTTCGTCGACGAGAGAACCTTCGAGTCCATGATAGCGAAAAGACATTTTCTCGAATGGGAGAAGGTCCACGGGAATCTCTACGGGACCCCCCGGGCAGAGATCCTGGCCATTCTGCAGACGGGAAAGGACATCATCCTCGACATAGACGTGAAGGGGGCGATCAACATCAGCGGTCAGTGCGCGGCGGCACGGCTCATCTTCATCGAGCCTCCCTCGGTGGAAGAGCTCATCTGCCGCCTGTCCCTGCGCGGCGAGAAAGAGATAGAGACGCGGATGAAGCGCGTGGAAGAAGAAATTGCAAGAAAAGGTGAATTCGGCTATACTATCGTCAACGACGATCTTGAAAAGGCATACGGAAGGTTCCGGAAAGCGATCGACGATATAAGGAGAGAGGATAATGGCAAGAATAACTGTTGAAGACTGCATGGAAATGGTGGAGAACCGTTTCGAGCTTGTCCATCTCGCGGCGCGCCGGTCGAAGCAGCTCATCAAGGGCGCGAAGCCCCTTACGAAGTCCACGAACAGGGAGATCGTGACCTCCCTGAGAGAGATCGCCGAGAAACACATCTATTTCGAAAAGAAAGAATCCATAGAAACAAAAGAGACCCCCTACCAGCTGTCGACATTCACACCGTAGAAACCGTTCAAGAGTTCAAAAGTTCAAGGGTTCAAGAGAAAGACCGTAAAATCAGACGGGCTGTCAGCACGATCACTGACCACGGCACTTTATGGTCAACACAATTCGCACACCAGCCGAAGCTGGGGAGGATCTTTGCATCTTTTTCCCTTGAACTCTTGAACTCTTGAACGGTCCTTCCCTTTTTGACCTAGGTCAAAGCACCTTTTTTTCGGAGTGCTATACTTGGCTTTATGAGATCGAACACTACTAATCAAGGAGGGGCTTATGTTTTGTTATCAATGTGAACAAACGGCAAAAGGAGAAGGATGCCAGAAGGTCGGGGTCTGCGGGAAACAGCCTGACGTGGCTGCCATTCAGGACCTCCTCGTCTACGTGACGGCGGAGATGTCATGGTTCGCCCGCGAAGCCGCCAAGCATGGGATCAAACCGGAGAGGGAGACGAACCTGCTTGCCGCTGAGGCCCTCTTCCACACACTGACGAACGTCGACTTCGACCCGGAACGCTTGAGGGCCAAGATAGCGGCTGTGGTCGCAGACCGCGATGACCTTGCGGGCAAGATCTCGGCGAAGGGTGGAAACACCACCCTGCCCGGCGGCAAGACACCGACGAGACCTGACCCCACCATCGAAGGCCTCGCGAAGCAGGGGGAGGCCGTGGGTTTTCAGGGGACCATGCGCAACGAGAACGCGGACGTCACGTCGCTCATGCACACCGTGATCTTCGGCCTCAGGGGCGTCGCCGCGTACGCGTATCACGCGGCCCTTCTCGGTAAGGAAGACGAAGCGGTCTACACCTTCATCTACGAGGCCCTCGCGGAGGTGATCGAGAACAGGCTGGGGCTCAACGAGTGGCTGGGACTCGTGCTGAAATGCGGCGAGATAAATCTCAAGGCCATGGAACTCCTCGACGCGGCGAACACCGAGACCTACGGTCATCCCGTCCCGACAGCAGTCCCTCTGGGAGCAAAGAAGGGCAAGGCACTCCTGGTGTCGGGCCACGACCTCAAGGACCTCGAAGAGATCCTCAAGCAAACGGAAGGAACGGGGATATATGTCTACACCCACGGTGAAATGCTCCCGTGCCACGGATATCCGAAGCTCAAGAAGTATCCCCATTTCTACGGTCATTACGGGACGGCCTGGCAGAACCAGCACAAGGAATTCGCCGAATTCCCCGGCTCCATCGTCATGACCACCAACTGCATCCAGAAACCACTGGAGTCATACGCGGCGAACATATTCACCACCGGTCCCGTCGCCTGGCCGGGAGTGACACACGTTGCCGACGGAAACTACAGACCCGCGATCGACAGGGCCCTCGCGCTGCCGGGCTTCGTCGCCGACACCAACGGGAAGTCCGTTATGGTCGGCTTCGCCCGCAATGCCATCATGGGCGTGGCGGACAAGGTGATAGAGGCGGTCAAGGCCGGAAAGATACGGCATTTCTTCCTTGTCGCGGGATGCGACGGCGCGAAGCCCGGAAGGAACTATTACACCGAGTTCGTCGAGAAGGTCCCCGATGATTGCGTCGTCCTCACCCTTGCCTGCGGGAAGTTCCGGTTCTTCGACAAGCAGCTCGGCGATATCGGCGGCATCCCCCGGCTTCTCGACGTCGGGCAGTGCAACGACGCCTATTCCGCCATCCAGATAGCCGTGGCGCTCTCGAAGGCATTCAATGTGGGCGTCAACGAACTGCCCCTGTCGCTCGTGCTCTCCTGGTATGAACAGAAGGCCGTGGCGATCCTGCTCACCCTTCTGTATCTCGGCATCAAGAACATGCGGCTGGGACCCACCCTGCCGGCCTTCATCACGCCGAACGTGCTCAAGGTCCTCGTGGATAATTACAGCATAAAGCCCATTTCGACGCCGGACCAGGATCTGAAGGAGATATTGGGATAAGAGAGAGGTTATGGGTGATGGGTTATGGGTGATGGGCAGCAAGTACCAACCGGGACAGCATCAAACGAGAGCGACCATGACCCATTGCCCATAACCCGTGAGAGGTCTTTATGACGATCAAGCGAAAGATAGTCCACATAGATGAAGAACGATGCAACGGATGCGGGCAGTGCGTGAGCGCCTGCGCCGAAGGCGCCATAGAGCTTAAGGGAGGCAAGGCCCGGCTCGTTGCCGAGAAGTACTGTGACGGGCTGGCCGCCTGTCTTGGCGAATGCCCTGTGGGCGCCATATCCATGATCGAGAGAGAGGCGGACCCCTTCGATGAAGAAGCCGTCGAAAAATACCTTGCAGGGAAAAAGGGTGCCGGCGAACACGCGGTCGAAGACCCCGACGGTTCCGTCAACCCCCCCTCCCCAGACCCCGCCGGACCCACGTCCCTGCCCTGCGGCTGCCCGTCCACCCAGCTTCAGATGTTCGCCCCCGTCAACAGCGGCACCACGGATGATAGGGCGGGCATTCGTCAGGCCACGCGGCTCACCCACTGGCCCGTCCAGTTGAGGCTCGTTCCGCCAACGGCACCCTATCTGAGAAACGCCGATCTCCTTATCGCGTCCGACTGCACGCCCGTCGCGTACCCCAATTTTCACGAGGACCTTCTCAAGGGAAAGGTGGTCCTGATGGGATGCCCGAAGTTCGACGACACCGCCGAATACATAGACAGGTTCGCGACCATCTTCTCATCCGCCGGCATACGGAGCATCACCATCGCCATCATGGAAGTCCCCTGCTGCTCGAAGATGCCTCTCATCGTCGAGGCGGCGCTCAAACGCTCCGGGAAGAAAATACCCGTCGAAACCATCGTGATAAACCCACGGGGAGAGATCGTGCGGAGAACCAAACTGGCGGCGTAAAGGCCCATCTCACGCCCGTTCGTCGCCCTGGTCGTGAGGTAAGAGCGGGGGGAAAGCTCAAAGACATTATCTCACGCCCGCTTCGCTCGAGTCCGCAGAGATTAGAAAGAGAGGGGAAAGGAGAGAAAAGATTGCCGCCGGATTTCGGAGCCTACCAAAATCCGGCGGCCTTCTCGTCCCGCCGTCCCGGCGGGAGAGAAACAAATAGTCTTTTTCCTTATCCTGAAAAAGTTATCCTCCTCATCCCCCCTGTAGTCATAGGACCTATACCCCATCCTCCCTTACCCCCCAACTCCCATCCCTCCCACCTGAGAAGAATCCTCTTCTTTTTCTCCCGTCGGAGACGGGATGCAAAGACGGCCTGATTCCGGCGGGCACGCCGGGATCAGGCCGGATCTTCTCTCTGCGCGCTCTCCTCATCACCTCTGTGCCCTCTAGCGAAGCGGGCGTGAGATTGGGCATTGAGCTTCGCTGCCCCCTGTTGGCCCAAGGTCTGAGCAGCGCAATTTTGACCGGGTGCTGTGCTGTGGTATAATGGCTGATTCTGCATAATATTCCCCACAAGGAGCGAGGCTATGAAGATCACTGATCTCAGTAAAGTGGAGAAGGTCCCCATGACCATGGAGGGGGCAAAGGGAGCATGGAAGCAGATCCCTCTCGGACAGGCAGACGGGGTTCCCGCCTACACGCTTCGGGTCTTCACCATCGAGCCCGGGGGGCACACCCCGTACCACCACCACCCTTTCGAGCATATGAACTACATCATAGAGGGTGAAGGGACTCTCGTCGACGCGGAAGGCAGACAGCGGCCGGTCCGAAAGGGAGATTTCGCACTCGTTCTGCCTGACGAGGTCCACCAGTACAGGAATACCGCCACGAACCGACCCCTGGTAATGATCTGCCTCGTGCCGAAGGATTACGAATAGCTGTGTCAGGCAGCCCTTGGGCCGGCCGTCACGGTCTCGATCATGCCCGTGAGCTCTTCGAGGTGAAAGGGCTTGGCGATGAAGGGACGGCCCGCAATGAAACCACCGCTTTTTTCCACCTCTTCGTGCCTGACGAGGCCTGTAAGGAATATGATGGGTATATCACTGGTGGAGTTGTCTTCCATGAGATGCTCGGCAACCCTGCCGCCATCCATTACGGGCATCCTGACGTCGAGTAGGATGACGTCGGGCCTCACCTTCCTGGCGAGGTCGATCCCCATGGGCCCGTTTGCCGCCGTCACCACCCTGTACTTCCAGGTATAGTGAAGCCAGAGTTTTGTGACCTCGCAAAAATCCCGGTTGTCATCGATAAGAAGGACCTTCTTCTTCGCCATCTTCGATCCCCTTTGATACTATTATCAGCACATCGGCGTGTTCCTTAAGACCGCAAAGGGCCTAAGAGATGTCGCAGGTCAGAGAAATGTCACAGGTCGCAAGTCTCAAGTCGCAGGTCAAAAAGAATGTCGCAGGTCGCAAGTCTCAAGTCGCAGGTTAAAGACAGAAGCACAAATCGGTTTCTTACTGGGTCTTTGGCTTTGAACCTGTGGCATGCGACTTGAGACCTGCGACGGCCGTGAGGCCCATGGCGGCCGTGAGGCCCATGACGGTCTTTCTTGACCTGATGCCAGAGAACACATTACAATTCCGAAAATCCTGGCCGGGGGGTTCATGAAAAGATCCGTTTGTCACTATCTCGCAGTCCTGTTTGTGCTTTTTGCGCTGCCGCTGCAGCTGGGGGCGACCGATGTGGTTCTCAACAATACCCGGGCGCGTGTCTTCTTCAGCCCTGGCGGGGGCGCGACAAAGGCCATTCTGAGGCAGATCGGCGAGGCCGAGCGCGAGGTTCTCGTTGAGGCCTACCTCTTCACCTCTAAACCCATTCAGGCCGCCCTTCTCAAGGCCCGGAAGCGGGGCATCGAGGTGGAGGTAATCCTCGACGGCCACGAGCAGAAAGAGCGCAAACACGTCACGGCCAGGGTCCTCAAGGCCGGCGGCGTCGACGTCTGGCTCGACAACGACCATGCCTCAGCCCACAACAAGGTCATGATCATCGATCGGCGGACGGTCATCACGGGTTCCTTCAACTTTACCTACGCCGCCGAGGACAAGAACGCCGAGAACCTCCTCATCATAACCTCCGGGGAGCTGGCCGCCCTGTACAGGGACAACTATCTGAAGCTCAGGAAACACTCGAAAAGATACTAGAAGACCGTTGGCACCGTTAGAACCGTTGGAACCGTTAGAAGGGGAAACTGGAGATAGACGCCGTTAACGGTTCTAACGGTCTTCTCTCGGCTGCACTATGAGGTTTATGATGTAGTTGACAGCGGACAGCACGACGCTGTAGAGCAGGGCCCACCAGAAACCTGCCACCTCGAAGCCTTTGATGACCGATGATGCGAGGAGGATAAGGACGGCGTTGATGACAAAAGTGAAGAGGCCAAGGGTGAGAATGTTGATGGGCAGGGTGATGAGAATGAGGACCGGCCGCACGAGGACGTTCACCACGCCCAGAAAAAGCGCCACCCAGAGGGCGGAAAAGAAACTGCCCACCCTCACACCGGGAATGAAATACGCCGCGATAATGATGGACGCGGCCATTATCAGCCACTTGAGAAGAAGCCCCATGGTCCGGGAAAATACCCGCCTACTCGCGGTAGAACTTGTGCTCCGGGAGCATTCTCAGGGAAACGTCTTCGGCTTCACCGATGACGGTTTCGAGAGCAACGCTCAGAGCCACCATCTTAACGGAGATGGCATCGAGAATACCCGCCACCTTTTGGATGTTCTCCCTGGTCTCCGCACAGCATTCGTTGATCCTGACCTCGTTCTTTCTGCAGTCCTCGATGAGTTCCCTGTGCAACTCCCACTCTTCGCGCGTGAGATTCTTGGATGCCAACAACTCGTCTACGGTCATAATATCGTTCATTTTAGCCTCCGTCCCCAAGAACCACTGTCAGTGATTGTATAAATAAGTCTATCCTTTTTGGCAGGAAAAGGCAAACGGAAAGGCAAGGGGGGTGGATAGGACCTATAGGACTGGATAGGACCTATAGGACATATCCGACCTATAGGACAGATAGGACCAATAGGTCCTATAGGTCCCACGCGTCCTATCGGTCCCATTCGTCTTATAGGTCTTATCGGGTCTTATAGGTCCTATCAAAGACCCCTTCTCCCCTTCCCCTTCTATCATTGACTTATCCCACCGCATGAAGCATATTAAAGGTGTATTTGAAAGGTGGACAGTGAAGGATAAAGGAAAGGAGAAGGCCGGCATAGGGACCAGGTTCCAGAATGAGACCAAGTACACGCCCGCTTCGCTTTCCGGCCACATGTTCAATCTCGGGGCTATCCCCGACACCTTCAAGGAGTATCCGAGTCCCATCGCCAGGGTGACGCTGCCGGAGCCGAAAGCCGGCGGGGAGGCGGGCCTGTGGAGACTTCTCCTCAAGAGAAGGTCGCGCCGTGAATACGCAGCCGGCAAGCCCCTCAAGCTCAACGACCTCTCAGCGCTGCTGTGGGCGACACAGGGTCTCACGGCCCAGTTCGGCGACACCTTTTTCCGGACGTCGCCCTCCGCGGGCGGCCTCTACCCCGTGGAGACCTACCTGTGCGTCCGCGCTGTAGACGGGCTCGAAGAGGGAATATACCATTTCAGACCCGGCGATTACGATCTGGAATTCCTCAAGAAGGGTGATTTCTCGAGGGCCCTCACTGAGGCAGCCCTTCAGCAGACCCTTATCCTCGCCGCCCAGGTCACCTTCATCTGGTCGGCGCTCATCGCCCGGGGAAGCTGGAAATACGGCCAGAGGGTCTACCGCTACATCTATCTCGACGCAGGCCATATCGCGCAGAACCTTTATCTTGCCGGTGAGGCCCTGGGGCTCGGAGTGTGCGCCGTCGGCGCATTCTACGATGACGACGTGAACCGCATCATCGACCTCGATGGAGAGGAAGAGACGGTCATCTATATGGCCACGGTCGGATTCCGCTCTCCGCAGAATCCCGTGTAACCGGGCAAGGAGTAAAGGAACATGTATGAACAAGGAGTCATAAGACCACCCAGCGAAGCCCAGAGTCTCCTGATACGGGTGACGAGGAATTGCCCCTGGAATCAGTGCATCTTCTGTCCCGCCTACAAGGGAGTGAAATTCTCCCGCCGTACAGTCGACGAGGTCAAGAAGGACATCGATAGTATGGAGAAGGAGTACGCCTCCTACAAGAACACGATCAGATCGGCCTTCCTCCAGGATGCCGACAGCCTCGTACTCAAGACCTCAGATATCCTCGAGATCATCAGATATACGAAGGAAAAGTTTCCCGGTCTTGAACGCATCACGACCTATGCCCGGGCAACGACCTTGAAACGCAAGACCGTGGAAGAGTTGCGCGAGCTCTGCAAGGCCGGCCTCACGAGGATACACGTGGGACTGGAAAGCGGCTCGGAGAAGGTCCTCAAGATGATACGGAAAGGTATCACACCCGAGGACATCGTCGAAGGCGGCAGGAAGGTCGTGGAAGCGGGGATATCGCTGTCGGAATACATAATGCCCGGCGTGGGCGGCAGGACGATGAGCTCCGAGAACGCCGTCGAGACGGCGCGACTTCTCAACCACATCAAGCCCGACTTCATCAGGGTTCGGACCTTTGCCATGCACCCCATGTCACCGATGCACAAGCTCGTTGAGGACGGGACCTTTGTCGTCATGAACGACGCGGAGATAGTGGCAGAGATACGTCTTCTCGTCGAAAACCTCGATGAGATGCACTCTTACTTCTCCTGTGCCGATTTCAGCCTCAACCTGCTCATGCAGGTGGATGGCTATCTTGACGAAAAAAAGGACTACATGCTCAGCGAGCTTGACAGGTTCCTCGCCCTCACACCGGAACAGCAGAAGGCCTATGCTCTCATCAGGCGTTCCTCCTACATGCAGTATCCCCTCGAGGCCGCCGAGAACGAGGACCTTCTGAGCAGGATACGCCCCGAGATCGAAAAGCTCGAAAAGGAGGACCCCGAGGGCTTCTACAGGTACATAGAAACGCTGAAATCCTACCAGCTCCCCCAACCACAGACGGATGAGTGGAAATAAAAAAAGGGTTCAAGGGTTCAAGGGTTCAAGGGAAGAACCGCGAGGGAGGCCGTTTGTCAACACAATTGCCGACCAGGGCACACCGGCCGAAGGCACCGCTGCCCTTTTTGTCTTTTACTCTTGAACTCTTGAACCCTTGAACCCTTGAACCTTCTTTACCCCAGTCTTTTCTCCAGTTCCGTCGGGCGCAGGACCTCGAGGTGGATGGATGCTCCCAGGGCGAGCTGGAGGTTCTGTTTGCTTTCGGTGAATCTCTCCGCCAGTTCACCATCCATCGTGAGGTAGCAGTCGATACCGTTCCGGAGGCACTGGGCTATGTGCGAGATGCTGCGGTCGATGTCCTCCTGGCAGTACTTCTTTCTCACGATATCGAGAACGAAATCGATATGCCGGTCCTGCATGGGCAGCCGGGGGCAGCTCTTCTTCCCGATGCTGACGAGCCGGTTGAGAAGGCCGAGAAGGTTCTTGTTCAGCGCCGCGTCCTCGCCGCTCAGTGCGGTGCTGTGGGAATATCTCGGCAAGACGGACTCAAGGACCTTCCAGTTGAGGCCGTATTGGATATGCTTGAGGTCCGCCCAGAGTTGCATGTCATAGACGTCATGCAACGCCGCCGCGCAGTCCCTGAGTATCGCCGTCTCCTCATCGAACGAGGGCGATCTCCCCATGTCCCCGGCGGGCTCTTCCTTCAGGACACGGCTCAGCTGTTCGCAATAGTGTGGATGGGCATGCTCTCCGACAAGGTCATCATGCCCGCTTATGACGTCGAGCTGGTCATAGAGATGCACGATGGCCCGCCAGTGTTCCGTGTCTGTGTGGTCCGCCCCTTCCCAGCGCTCGAAGGTGTCGATATTATCGGTGATCTGAAAGGTATCGGTGACGCACAGGCCGCCGCGGTTCATCTGGACCACGAAATCGAGTTCCATCTCGTCCACCGAGGTGACAAGAGACACTGCCTCTCGCGTGTAGCGGTCCCAGATCGACCTGCCCGCGTTCCACTCGGGAAGCAGGGCTTCGTCGCTCACCCGGGGCCTCGCGATGAGGTCGAGAATGTGATAATCAACGTAGACGCTCGTGCGCCGATTGTCTGCCATCTGTCACCCTTTGTGCGGGGGGGGAATCCCCCTGAAAAACAGATCGTGCCGGAAGAAGATGACAGGTGACGAGGAAAAGAACTCGAGCGGCGAACGTGAGGATCAGTCTCAATCCGTATGGTCTGGAACCACCCCTATGCCCCTGCACCCATTATAACAAATGCGAAAAAGAATGAAAGCGTTTATTTCGGAAACGCCATGGCCCTCCTTTGACGTTGAAATGCATGGCGTTTGATTATATCCTATTGTCTGTCATGAAAGTTCAGGAACCCTGTCGCGCATGCCTGGAAGGACTGGCCAGGAAGACGACGGCCCTTTCCGGGAATGACCCCGGGGTCCTCGACTCGTCACTGTCGCTTCTTGAAGACCTCTTTGACGCAGACGCGACGCCTCCGTGGATAGCCGGCAGGATCCTGGCACACATCAGGCGAAGGACCGGCGTCTGGGACCCCTATGCCACTCTGAAACACAGAGAATACAGGGAGGCTCTGGCGGCCCTCAAGGGCCTTCGCGGAAACATTGACGACTGTCTGGAAGACCTTTTGCGTCTGTCCGCCCTCGGAAACTCCACGGACTACTTCACCGGCGGGACATTCACAGGCGATATCCCTGCCCTTGAGGGCGACGTGGACCGGGCGGCGGCCGCGGTCTCCACAGAGAGCGGCGAAATACTGATGCTCGGCGACAACATCGGGGACTTCGTCTTCGATCTTCCCCTCCTGCGCTTTCTCGAGAGAGGCGGCAGGAAGGTGCTCTACACGGTCAGGGAACGTCCGGCGCAGAACGACCTTTCCATGGAGGACGTCCGGCGCCTTGGACTTCACGATCTGCACCCCCGCATCATATCTACGGGAAAGGGCAACGTGGGTCTGCCGAGGGAGGACATCGCGGGCGAGATCGAAAGGCTCTGGAAGAAAGAAGGCCCCGTCATCGCGAAGGGCATGGGGAATTTCGAGACCATCAGCGAATTTGACGGAGAACGTCAGGTGGTATATATAATGAAGGTGAAATGTACCGCGGTCGCCCGGGCAGTCGGCAGCGACACCGGGACATACATAGCTCACGTGAGGTGACGAACCGTATGGCAGGAAAGCAGGATTACTACGAATTGCTCGGCGTCTCCAAAACGGCTTCCGAAGACGAGATAAAGAAGGCGTACAGGAAACTGGCCCTGAAGTACCATCCCGACCGCAACCCGGGAAACAAGGAGGCGGAAGAAAAGTTCAAGCTCATCAACGAGGCCTACGCGGTGCTGAGCGACCCGGAAAAACGCAAGCAGTTCGATGCCTTCGGCATGGGGGGCTTCCAGCAGCGCTACAGCGAAGAAGACATCTTCAGGGGTTTCAACGTGGGAGACCTCTTCAAGGACCTCGGCTTCGGCGGGGGAGACATCTTCAGCATGATCTTCGGCAGGCAGGCAGGCAGGGGGGCAAAGCAGCAGAGGCGGCAGCAGGCGTGGGACTTCAACGATTACATCACGAGGCAGCAGCAAGGCACGCAGACAGCACAGGACCTCGACCTCCACTACGAACTGGAGATACCCTTCATGGACGCCATACATGGGGCGGAAAAACGGATCTCGCTGGCCACGGCGACGGGTACGGAAGAGGTGAACGTCAAGATACCGAAAGGGATCACGAGCGGGAAAAAGCTGAGGTTGAAGGGCAAGGGCAACCAGGGGCGTTCGGGGCAACGTGGTGACCTCTATATAACCATGAAGGTGGCGGAACATCCCGTCTTCAAACGAACGGGCAACGACCTGTACGTGACCAGGGAGGTCAAGGTGACTGACGCGCTTCTGGGGACCGTCGTCGAGGTCCCCTCCATCGACGGGCCGAAAAGGGTCACCATCCCTGCCGGTGTAAAAAGCCATTCCAGGGTCCGTCTGAAAGGCCTTGGTGTCCCCGATCAGGGCGGCGACGAATACGTGGAGGTCATCATCGATATCCCGAAGAAGCTTACAGACAGGCAAAAGGCTCTCCTCGAAGAGCTTAGAAAGGAAGGTCTATAGTGCTCCCCCGCAGGCATATCCTGGATGTCTGGGAACTCATCAAGGACGACGAGGACTTCAGGTCCATGGCCACGATCACACTGGCCATCGACGCCATAAAGTACATGCACAACGAACCGAAGAAGGACCACCTCGTGGAGGCCCTGGAACTCAACGAGTTCATCTGCT
The DNA here is from genome assembly GCA_002305765.1 of Deltaproteobacteria bacterium UBA1386. Taxonomy (GTDB): domain Bacteria; phylum Desulfobacterota; class Syntrophorhabdia; order Syntrophorhabdales; family Syntrophorhabdaceae; genus Delta-02. The sequence goes on along the minus strand of DBQU01000071.1, from coordinate 21,973 downwards.
TCATGTTCCCCGCCAAGCGTCCGAGGAACAGGTCGCTGCTCTACCACATCGTCTCGGACCTCCTCGGGCTTCTCATGTACGGCATCCCCGATACGCGCAAACACACGATCGATAATATCGAAACGGTCAACTACTCCGAAAAGAACATGGAGATCTATCCCGTCATCGAGGTGTGGAACAACCTCAAGTCGAAAGTCTACAAAAAAAAGCACGGCGCCGAAGACATCATAGAAGGTTTCATCAGGAAGATCCGCGTGGAGATGGATGTCCTCGAGCGTTTCCCCTTCGTGGAAGAGACCTTTTTCGAATCGAAGGACACGATAAAAGAATGGCTTCCTTCATTCGCCAGCTATTATGACGAAAGCAGAAAGAAGGTCCGCGGGGCCTATGACCGCTGGTGGGCCCTGTGGGCGTGCGCGGGCAGCAAGGAGGAGATCCTCGGCGCCATGGTCGACCGCCTCGCCTCCCAGGCCGAGCGCGAGTACGAGACCGTCATCGACAAGGAAAAGGTCTTCACCTCCATCATTTCCGACCCCGAAACCAACCGGATGGAAAACGAACTGTTCAGCAGGTGGTACCGGGAAGGGGTAAATTTGTTGCTAAAAATTTAACCCCCGGTATTGACAAAAACTTCCGACCGTCCTTATATTGTTTTTGGCAATCGATTTTCGCAATTGCTAACTTAACAACCACAGAAAGGAGTGTGAAACAATGAAGGTGAAACCATTACAGGACAGAATTCTTGTCAAGAGAATCGAGGAAGAGGAAAGGACGAAGGGCGGCATAATCATTCCTGACGCTGCCAAGGAAAAACCCCAGGAAGGCAAGGTGGTTGCGGTGGGCGACGGAAAGACCCTGGAAAGCGGCCAGAAGGCACCGTTGACCGTGAAACCGGGGGACAAGATCCTTTTCGGCAAATACTCCGGCACGGAAATCAAGGTCGACGGCGAAGAGCATCTCATTCTCAGGGAAGATGATGTTCTTGCGATCGTAGAAGATTAATAAGGAAGGAGGGATCAAAGGATGGCTAAGGAAATCAAGTATGATCAGAATGTAAGGGAGGCACTCCTGAGAGGCGTGAACACGCTGGCTGACGCCGTCAGGGTGACTCTTGGACCTAAAGGCAGAAACGTTATTCTCGAGAAGACCTTCGGTTCTCCCACGGTAACCAAGGACGGCGTGACGGTCGCCAAAGAGGTTGAGGTTGAGGACAGGTTCGAGAACATGGGCGCGCAGATGGTGAAGGAAGTCGCCAGCAAGACGAGCGATGTCGCCGGCGACGGCACCACGACGGCCACGGTCCTCGCCCAGTCGATCTACCGCGAAGGAGCCAAGCTCGTAGCGGCAGGCCACAACCCCATGGAACTGAAACGGGGCATCGAGAAGGCGGTGGAGGTCATCGTCGGCGAGCTGAAGAAGCTCTCCAAGCCGACAAAGGACCAGAAGGAGATCGCCCAGGTCGGCACCATCTCCGCCAACAATGATGACACCATCGGCAACATCATCGCCGAGGCGATGAGCAAGGTCGGCAAGGAAGGCGTCATCACCGTCGAGGAAGCGAAGAGCATGGAAACGACCCTCGACATCGTCGAAGGCATGCAGTTCGACAAGGGCTACATCTCGCCCTATTTCGTAACGAACCCGGAGAAGATGGAAGCCATTCTCGACGAGCCCTTCATCCTCATCAACGAGAAGAAGATCAGCAACATGAAAGACCTCCTCCCGATACTCGAGCAGGTCGCGAAGATGGGCAAGGCCCTCCTCATCGTCTGCGAAGACGTTGAAGGCGAGGCGCTGGCGACACTCGTCGTCAACAAGCTCAGAGGAACCCTGAAGATAGCCGCCGTCAAGGCACCCGGCTTCGGTGACAGGAGAAAGGCGATGCTCGAAGATATCGCCATCCTCACCGGCGGGCAGATGATCTCCGAAGAGCTGGGCATCAAGCTCGAGAGCATAGGCCTCAAGGACCTCGGCCAGGCGAAGAGGGTCGTCATCGACAAGGACAACACGACGATCGTGGACGGCGCCGGCGACAAGAAGGATATCGAGGGACGGGTCAAACAGATCCGCACCCAGATCGAAGAGACCACATCCGATTACGACAGGGAAAAACTCCAGGAAAGGCTCGCGAAACTCGTCGGCGGCGTTGCCGTCATCAACGTGGGCGCGGCCACGGAATCGGAAATGAAGGAGAAGAAGGCCCGCGTCGAGGACGCCCTCAATGCCACCAAGGCAGCCGTTGAGGAAGGCATCGTGCCGGGCGGCGGCGTGTCCTTTATCAGGGCCATTGCCAAGCTCGACGAGCTCAAACTCGACGGCGAAAAGCAGTTCGGCGTCAACATCGTCAAGAAGGCCCTCGAGGACCCGCTGAGATGGATCGCGACCAACGCCGGTCATGATGGCTCGATAATCATTGAGAAGGTAAAGAACGGGACCGGCAATTTCGGCTTCGACGCCGCGAAGGAAGAGTATGTGGACGACATGATGGAAGCCGGCATCATCGACCCGACCAAGGTCACCCGCACGGCCCTTCAGAATGCGGCTTCGGTTGCGTCGCTGCTTCTTACCACCGACTGCATGATCGCCGAAAAACCGAAAGACAAGGGCGCCCAGATGCCCATGATGCCCCCGGGAGGAATGGGCGGCATGGACGGCATGTACTAGAAGACAGTTCTCTGGCAAAAAAAGAAGGGGACCTCTTGGGAGGTTCCCTTCTTCTACATCACCCCTTCCCCTTGACTACTCGCTGTGGTACTTGAAGGAAATGTTGAGCCTGACCCTGTACTGGCTCACCTTTCCGTTCTCCAGCGTGACATCCTGCTTGATGACCTCGGCGACACGCAGGTCCTCGAGGGATTTTCCCGCAGTCTCAAGGGCGTTCTTAGCGGCGTCCTCCCAAGATTTCTCACTTGTTCCCACGATCTCGATGATCTTGTAAACACTACCCGCCATATTCGCCTCCTTTCTTGTATTTTCTAAAAGCAGGTTATAGGCTCTTATATAGCACAGAAAAGAAATCTGTCAATCAAGGAAATCCCTTAAGAAAACGTTCAAAGGTTCAAGAGTTCAAAGGTTCAAGGGATGAAAGGGATGACCCGGTAAGGAGTCCTCTTTGCCACTATTTCGGACTTTATCCGGAAATGGGGAAGTTCTCTTGCCGCACTTTCCATTGAAGCAGCTTGCGCCAGTGAAGGCTCCAAAAGACGTCGCTCATCGACGGCGAAGTACAACCACGGCCTGTCCGACCCCTTGAACTCTTGAACTTTTGAACCCTTGAACTATCTTCCCTGACAGCACACTTCCCCGGCGCGGCCGGGGACGGAACCGTACTCTATGGCGCATACGGGGCCGTCGGGCGTGTTCTTGAACTCACGGGCGATGTCCATGAGGGGTTTGAAGGCGAAACCCCGCTTCCCGGCCTCTGCGAGAAAAGCATCGAGGAACCCGCTCCAGCGCTTGCCTTCGAGTTCGGTGTGGACCGTCAGAACATTGAGGCCATCGGCCAGGAGGCCGAGGTAATGGTCGACGAGGGTCTTTTCCTCGGCGCTTACGACCCCGATGACTTCATCCAGGGTTGGAAGGGTCGTCGGGATCTGGACTATCGAGAACCGGATCCCACCCATTTCCGGATAGAAGGGGCACAGACCCCGGGTGTCGCTGGAATACACCAATCCCTTTTCCTCGAAGACCTTGAGCACGAAGGGGTTTATCATCCATCCCGGGGCTGCGAAGGAACGGGCCTCCTCTCCGACGACCATCCGGTAGACGGTGAGCAGCCGGTCGACCTCCCGGCGGGTCTCTGCTTCGTCAAAATGCTTGATGGAATCGTGCCAGCGGACATGGTCATGGCCGTGTATGCCCAGTTCATGACCGCCATCGAGGATCCTCCTGATGAGGGTTATGTTTCCGCGCGCGATCTGGGGCCCCGGCAGGACGAGGCCGTACATGAGGGTTTTCACGCCGTAGGTGCTCAGAACCCCCACACGGCCCGCCTTCTTGAGAAAACCCTTGCGGGTGAAGACCCTCTTTACGGTCCTGCCTGTGTTGTCCTTTCCCATGGGGACGAAGAAACTCGCCCTCACATCGTGGCGCCGGAATATGTCGAGAAGGACGGGCACGCCGTTGCGCATGCCCTGGAAGGTGTCCACATCGACCTTGATCCCTATGGTCCCGCTCAAAAGCGCCCTACCTGTCCGTCTCTCCGGGGAGGCTCGTTTCCAGGTAGTAGTCGAGCGTCTTCCTGAGGGCCGTGTCGAGATCCACGACGGGTTCCCAGCCGAGGATCTCTCTCGCCTTCGCTATGGAGGGGACCCTGCGGTCGATATCCTGGTAGCCCTCGCCATAGAAATCCCGGGAGTAGACCTCGATGATCTCGGAGTGTCTCGTGTAGTGCTTTGTCCTCGCATCCTCCGTGAACATCGTCTTCAGCTTGATGGCAAGGTCTTTCACAGTCGCCTCGTTCAGCGGGTTGCCGATGTTGAAGATCTGGCCGTTGCAACGGTCTTCTTTGTTCTCTATGATCCGCATGAGGCACGCGATGCCGTCATCGATATAGGTGAAGCACCGTTTCTGCGAACCTCCGTCCACGAGCCGGATGGGTTCGGCAAGAAAGAGGCTGCTGATGAACTGCGTCACCACCCGGGAGCTTCCCTCTTTTTCCGGGTCCGTGGTCAATTCGTCAAGCTTGGGACCTATCCAGTTGAAGGGTCGGAAGAGGGTGAACCTGAGGCCGTGCTGAAAACCATACGCCCAGATGACCCTGTCGAGAAGCTGCTTCGACGCGCTGTAGATCCATCGCTGCTTGTTGATGGGACCGAGGACAAGGGGACTGCCGTCCTCGGTGAACTCCGTGTCGGGGGACATCCCGTACACCTCCGAGGTGGATGGGAAGAGGAGTCTCTTGCCGTACTTGACGCAGAGACGGACGACCTTGAGGTTCTCCTCGAAATCGAGTTCAAAGACGCGAAGAGGCTCCCTCACGTATGTCATTGGTGTCGCGATGGCCACGAGGGGCATGACGACGTCGCACTTCTTGACGTGGTATTCTATCCATTCCCTGTTTATCGAGATGTCGCCTTCAACGTAGTGGAAGCGTTCATGGCCGAGACACTCGCCAAGCTTGTCGTTGCGAATGTCCAGTCCGTAGATCTCCCAATCCGTTTCGTTGAGCACGTGTTCCGCGAGGGCATTGCCGATGAATCCGTTCACTCCGAGCACCAAGAGTCTCAAGGGTGACCTCCTAGAATTTTGTTTTTCAAGACACGGGAAGACACCAGTTCGACGGCGTCCATCTCCTGCTCACCTTCGACCTGGGCCAGGACGAGGCGCAGGGAACCCGAACCGGTCCGCACGAGAAGAGGGTCCTCCGATATCACCATCCCCGGGGGGACGTCCCGTGGAGAGACATTCTCGGGGTATGCCTTCCAGATAAAGAGCTTTTCCCCGTCAAGGTAGGTGAAGGCCCCCGGGTAGGGATGGGTCACCGCGCGGGTGAGGTTGTATATGGACAGTGAATCCTTCGTCCAGTCGATGAGACCGTCCTCGGGCTTGCGGCCCCCGAAATAGGAGGACGGTCCCGCCTGCACCCTTCTCGTGAAGGTCCCGGCCTGAAGACCTGGCAGGACATCCTGCATCAACTCCCGCGCAGCTCCGACGAGCTTCATGTACACAGAGAAGACGTCGTCTTCGAAGGCGATGGGAACCTCTTTCTGCGCGACGATATCGCCCGCGTCCGGTTTTTCCACCATGAAATGAAGGGTCACGCCCGTGCGCTCCTCGCCTGCTATGAGGACCCAGTTGACGGGACAGCGGCCGCGGTATTGCGGAAGAAGGGAACCGTGAAGGTTGAAGGCGCCGATGCGCGGTATGTCCAGGATGGCCTTCGGGATCATCTTGCGGTAGTAGAAGGAGAACACTATGTCCGGGCGCATATCGCGGATGAGGGCGATCCACCTCTCCTCGTTCAGGCTCTCCGGCATGTATACGGGAATTCCATACTCCCGCGCGAGCTCCACGGGTCTGCGGAACCAGATCTCTTCGCCGGGGTCGTCATCATGGGTGAAAAGACAGGCGACGTCGGCACCGGTGCCAAGGAGCTCTTCCAGACAGACGTAGCCGATCTCCTGGTATGCGAATACGACAGCTCTCACATGTATTCCTTCTTGATGATGTACCGTGGGCGCCGCCTCACTTCCTGGTATATCCGGCCGACGTACTCGCCGATGACCCCCAGGGCGAAGATCTGTATGCCTATGAAGAAGAAGAGCACGCCGAAGAGGGTGAAGGTTCCCTCCCCCTCAGGGCCTATGAGGAGCCGCCGCACCATGAGGAAAATGGCGAAGGCAAGGCCGAGAAAGGCGATGACCACACCGAGCATGCTGATGAACTGTATGGGCAGGAGAGAAAAGTTCGTCATGAGGTCGAAATTGAGCCTGAATAGCTTGAAGGGACTGTACTTGGAGGTCCCTTTCTTCCTTTCCTCGTGACCGACCTCTATCTCGGTTATCCTCTTGGCAAAGGTGTTGGCAAGCGCCGGGATGAAGCTGGACGATTCGGGGCACATGTTCATGTAGTCGACGATATTGCGCCGGTAAGCCCTGAGCATACAGCCATAGTCCCTGAGACGGACACCGACGAGCTTTGCCGTGATCCTGTTGACTATGTAGGAAGGCAACTTGCGGAAGAGTGAATCCTTCCTCTGTTTCCGGTACGTGGCGACGACCTCGTAGCCCTCTTCCGCCTTGGCCACGAGCCTCGGGATCTCCTCGGGCGGGTTCTGCAGGTCGGCGTCGATGGTCACGACGATCTCGCCCCGGGCAAAATCGAAACCGGCGAAAAGGGCCATATGCTGACCGTAATTCCTGTTGAACTCTATGACCTTGATCCGTCCGTCCTCGCGATGGAAGGCCTCGAGGATCTCCTCCGTCCGGTCCGTGCTCCCGTCGTTTATATAGATGATCTCGTAGGGTCTGTGAATGGCCGCCAGGGCGTCGCGGAGCCGTTCGTTCAGTTCCGGAAGCGACTCCTCTTCGTTCAGAACGGGGACAAGCACGGACACATAGGGCTTCTCATCCATTTTTCCTCACATAGAAGATATAGTGCTCCTTCTCGTACTTCACCCTTTTCACGGGCACGAAGGACTTCTCCAGAGTCTCCCTGAGATGCATTGTGGGTTTCTCTTCGACAATGAGTAGTATATCACTTTCGTCTTCTTTTATCTCCTTAATATCGCTCAGGGCTTTGACGGGTTTCCCCACGTAGAATATGATGCCGGCGGAGTTGAAACCATAGGTGTATATCCTCTTCGTTCGTCCGTCATCGCCGAGGGCGTCCGTGATGAGGGTCAGGGACTTCGACGTCCTGTCGACGAGGGGCATGTAGTAGGCGCCGTAGAAAAAACCGGTGAAAACAAGAAAGAAGAGGAAAAAGGCCAGGGCGAAGTGCCTGTTCCTCTTGAAAAGCATGACGAGAAAACCGCATGCCGCGAGAAACAGCACGGCAAGATAGACATACAGGGACAGCGGCCCGTCCCTGAAGACCGCCACATCCTCCTCGGGCAGCACGTACATGGCGATGACGGCACCGACGGGTATGAGAGCGAGCAGCACCGCCAGTGCTTTGAGGACGGTGTTCGTCCAACCCCTTTCGACGAGGCCGTCCCAGGCGTCCCTGATGTAAAGCCCGGTGAGAAGCGCGAGTGCCGGATAGGCGGAGAGAAGATAGATCGCCCTCTTGCTCTGGGACAGCTCGAAGAAAAGGAAGATGAGCACGAACCAGAGGAGGGGAAGAACATAGCGCCGTTTCCAGGCCCCGAAAAGGGCAAAGGGAAGGAAGAGGCTCCAGGGCATGAAATTGAAGAAAAGTTTATGAAAGTAATACCAGGGCGATTCCAGGTGGTCGAAGGCATTCGTGTAGCGGGTCACGTTCTGATGAAGGATGAACTCCCTGATGTAGCTCTCGCCGGCGGCAAGGAACCACACGGAGGCGATGGCGGTTGCAAGGACAGAGCCGAGCACCAGGGGAACTATGTAGCGGCGGAGGCTCTTCTTGAACACGAGATAGACGAACACGACCCCGACGGGTATGACAAGTCCTGCCGGTCCCTTCGTGAGTATCGCGAAAGCGCCGGGGATGAAGGAAAGGGCAAAGTTGAGACGCTTGCCCTTCTCCAGTGAGACAAAGGCCAGGTAGATGGCAAGACCGATGAAAAAGGCAAAGGTCATGTCCATCACTGATTCCCTGGCGTTGGAGAGGAACTGGTAATTGGTCGCGAGAACAAGCCCCGAGAAGAAACCCGCGCGTTCGTCGCCGAGCCTGCACCCCAGGAGAAAGGTCATCACCACGGTAAGGAGCGCCGCCAGCGCGGAGGGCGCCCGGGAGGCAAATTCATCGACCGAGCCGCATGCCTTCGCCGCGGCGATGATCATCCATGAATAGAATGGCGGCTTCTCCAGGTACGGGATACCGTTGAGGTAGGGCCTGATATAGTCCCCCCTGTCCATCATCTCCCGTGCCATGATGGCCTGACGCGGTTCATCGGGGTCCCACAGGGAGGTGGTCCCGAGATTGAAAAAAAAGAGGATGCCCGCGAGAATGATAAGCGCTGTAAGTCGTATTTTCATTATCTTTCGCTTCGAAACACTACAACCATGTCAAAATACAGGAAGTTTTATATGCCAATACGGGACATTTTTCAACATTTCTTTGCCACCGGGAACCTTCATTCTCGATAGACGCAATCATTTCAGGGCATTCCCGCCCTTTCCACTCTCGTTCGACGCCGGTCCCAGACGGGTATACAACAAGGAGGACTGGAAAACAACTCCTGCTTCATGTACAATGGAAATATCTGAATCCAGGCACAACAGGAGGGCGGCCTCACCGGCCGCAGGGCAGCGGGTATCGTGAGGCACGAAGGCAAGAAGGTCCGGCGAACGTGAGGCAGGCCGGCCAACGTTTATGATGATCAGGGAGAAGAACATGAAAAGAGCGGCGACAATCGCATTTGCACTGGTACTGGGATTTGCCCTCGCGGTGTCCGTGGCATCGGGAGCGGACAAGAAGTATTCCGGTTTCCTTGAAGGCTACTATCAGAACCTGCAGCCCGGCCCCGAGGGGGGAGTGAAGGAGCGCTGGCTGAAACCGGGGGTGGATTTCAGCACATACAAGAAGATCATGCTCGACAGCGCCGTCTTCTTCTTCAGCGACGAATCCGTGTACAAGGGGATCGATCCCCAGGACATGAAGGACCTGGCAGATGGCCTCAACAAGGCGGTGGTGGCTGCCGTTAAGGACAAATCCATCTTCGTGTCGGACCCCGGCCCCGATGTCGTGAGGATACGTTTTGCCATAACCGGGCTCAAGCAGAACAAGCCCGGTGTCAGCGCGATCACGTCGGTCATCCCCGTCGGTCTCGCGATAAGCCTGGTGAAGAAGGGGGCCGGCGGCTCATGGTCCGGCTCGGGCGCGACGAGCATGGAGGTCATGGTCCTCGACACTACCACGAATGATGTCATAGCCGCCGCCGTGGACGACAGGACCGCGGGTTTCACGGACAGGTTCAGCAAATGGGGCTCGGCGGACGAGGCATTCAAGTTCTGGGCGGAAAGACTGAGGAAGTTCGTGGAAGATGTAGAGGCCGTCGGCAAGTAGCCGCATATCGACGGGATGAAGGCGCCCGAGACCCTGCCCGGCGCCTTCTTTTCCGGAAAGATCGACGCCATCGGTCGCCTTCCCGGGAGCGGGCCGATATGTCCAAGTAATATTTGACATTTTCAGGTATTTCTTATACCATATCGTTCACTATCCCTATGGACACCGTCGAAAGTAATGAGGAAATGTACAGGCAGTATAAGGGGCAGCATGCAACCATAGACCGGCGCATCCAGATGCTCCTGAAGAAATCCTATCTCACCGAGGCGGAAGAGAGGGAGATGAAGGTTTTGAAAAAGAAGAAACTCTATTACAAGGACCTCATGGAGAGTCTCGTCAACTCGTTCCAGCGAAAGGAGAAACATTGAAGAGAACGGGCGCACAGATCTTCGTCGAATCCCTGAAGGCGGAAGGGATCGACACGATATTCTGCTATCCGGGAGGGGCTACGCTCAACATCACGGATGCCCTGACAGACATAAGCCAGATCAATCAGGTCGTGGTCCGTCACGAGCAGGCGGCGGTCCATGCCGCTGACGGGTACGCGCGGGCGTCGGGCAGGGTGGGCGTCGCCCTCGTGACAAGCGGGCCCGGAGCGACGAACACGGTGACGGGCATCGCCACGGCTTACATGGATTCCATACCCCTCGTCGTCTTCTCCTGTCAGGTCAACACGATGCTCATCGGCAACGACGCCTTCCAGGAAGCGGACATCGTGGGCATAACCCGGCCCTGCACGAAGCACAGCTACCTCGTCAGGGACGTGAAGGACCTTGCCCGCATCATCAAGGAGGCCTTTCACATCGCAGCATCGGGAAGACCGGGCCCCGTCCTCGTCGATATCCCCAAGGACGTGTCCTCGGCGGTCGGCGATTTCAAGTATCCCGAGAAGGCGGTCATCCGCAGCTATCAGCCCACCTACGTGGGCCACACGGGACAGATAAAGAAGGCCATGCGCCTCATCATGCACTCGAAAAGACCCGTTCTCTATACCGGCGGAGGCGTCATTCTGTCCAATGCCTCGCAGGAATTGACACGGTTCGCCGAAGCGCTGTCCATACCGGTCACGAACACCCTTATGGGCCTCGGCGGCATCCCGGGGAACCACCCGCTCTTTCTCGGCATGCTCGGCATGCACGGGACGTATGCCGCGAACATGGCCATCACCGAATCGGACCTCATCATCGCCATGGGGGCACGCTTCGACGACAGGGCCACGGGCAAAACGGATGAATTCGCGCCACACGCCAGGATCATACACATCGATATCGATCCCACATCGATAAGCAAGAACATAAAGGTCGACATACCCATAGTGGGCGACACGCGCAATGTCCTCACGCAAATGCTGAAGATCGTCGAAGAGGAAAAGGAGGTCTACCGGCAGTACCACAGAAGCATCGCCGACTGGACGGACAAGATAGGAAAGTGGAAGAAGGACTACCCCCTCACCTATCAGAGAAACGACACGTTAAAGCCCCAGCACGTCATAGAAAGGGTCTTCGAACTGACGAAGGGCAAGGCCATCATCACCACCGAGGTGGGACAGAACCAGATGTGGGCGGCCCAGTTCTTCAAGTTCCTCAAGCCCCGCACGTGTCTCACATCGGGCGGCCTCGGCACGATGGGCTACGGGTTCCCCGCAGCCATAGGCGCCCAGGTGGCGTTTCCGAAATCCCTTGTCGTGGACATCGCCGGAGACGGCAGCATCCAGATGAACATCCAGGAACTGGCGACGGCCGTGCAGTACAACCTGCCCGTCAAGGTCATCATCCTCAACAACGGCTTCCTCGGCATGGTCAGGCAGTGGCAGGAGCTCTTCTATGAGAAGCGATACACGTGGACGCGCCTTCATTCGCCGGATTTCGTCAAGGTTGCCGAGGCGTATGGCGCGGTGGGTCTCAGGATAGAGAAGGAGGCCGATGTCGACAGGGTCCTGAAGCAGGCCTTCAAGAACGGGCGGCCCACGTTCATCGATGTTCACGTGAGTCCCGAGGAATGCGTCTATCCCATGGTCCCCGCCGGCGCGTCCCTGAAAGAGATGCTTCTTGTTTAGGAGGAAAATTGAGACACACCATATCGCTTCTTGTCGAGAACGAGTTTGGGGTCCTGTCCAGGATCGCGGGTCTCTTCAGCGGCAGGGGCTTCAACATTGAAAGCCTCTGCGTGGCCGAGAGCCTCGACCCCACCGTGTCCACGATGACGATCGTGACAACGGGGAACGACGCCATCCTCGAACAGATCCTGAAACAGCTCAACAAGCTCATCAACGTCATCAAGGTCGTCGACTTCAAGGAGATCGACTATGTTTCGCGGGAGATGGTACTCGTAAAGGTCAACGCCGAGGAGAAGACACGCCCTGAGATCCTGAGGATGGTGGAGATATTCCGGGGTAAGATCATTGACGTGTCGTCCCGGTCATACACCATCATGATCACCGGCGACGAGGACAAGCTCAAGGCATTCATCAGTCTCATCAAGCCGCTGGGTATAAAAGAACTTGTACGGACCGGACCCATTGCCATGGCCCGGGGTGAACGAATGATGAAGATAAAGGAAAAAACAGAAACCAAAGGAGGAGAATCAAATGGCTAAGATCTACTATGACCGCGACGCGGATCTGAAGGTGCTCAAGGACCGCAAGGTCGCCATAATCGGTTATGGCAGCCAGGGCCACGCCCAGGCGCAGAACCTCAGGGACAGCGGGGTCAACGTCATCGTGGCGGAGCTGGAAGGGACAGCGAATTACAAGCTCGCAGTGAAGCAGGGGTTCAAACCCGTCCCCGCCGCCAAGGCTGCGAAGGACGCGGACGTGATACAGATCCTCGCCCAGGACAACCTCCAGGCCGAGCTCTACAAAACAGATATCAAGGCCAACCTCAAGAAAGGCAAGACCCTTGTCTTCTCCCACGGTTTCAATATCCACTACAACCAGATCGTCCCGCCGGCGGATATCGACGTCGTCATGATAGCTCCCAAGGGCCCGGGGCACCTCGTGAGAAGGGAGTTCGAGCGGGGCGCGGGCGTGCCGTCGCTCATAGCCATCTACCAGGACCACACGAAGAAGGCGAGGCAGACCGCCCTGGCTTACGCGAAAGGCATCGGCGCGACCCGTGCCGGCGTCATCGAGACGACATTCGAAGAGGAGACGGAGACGGACCTTTTTGGTGAACAGGCCGTCCTGTGCGGCGGCGCGTCGGAACTCGTGCGCGCCGGTTTCGACACCCTCGTCGAGGCGGGCTACCAGCCGGAGATCGCATATTTCGAGTGCCTCCACGAACTCAAGCTCATCGTCGACCTCATGTACGAGGGCGGCATCGCCAACATGCGGTATTCCATCAGCGACACCGCCGAGTATGGCGATATGACGCGCGGCCGGCGGGTCATCAGCGAAGAGACCCGCGAAGAGATGAGGGCCATCCTCGATGAGATCCAGTCCGGAGAGTTCGCCCGCGAATGGATACTCGAGAACATGGCCGGAAGACCGGTGTACAATGCCGTCAAGAGGATCGACAGCGAACACCTTATCGAGCAGGTGGGCAGCAAACTCCGTTCCATGATGGGCTGGATCGGGAGAAAGGATTGAGGCAGCCGTTTATCGCAAGGGAGGGGTTGAGGATCATCGTCCCCTCCCTTGTTCTTACCGCCGTTCTCCTGCTGGGCAGGTTCTTCATCCTGGCGCTGCTCGTCTTCTGTTTCGCATCATTCTGCCTGTATTTCTTCCGCAACCCCAGGCGGCGAACCAGTGCCGGGCCGGGTGAGCTTGTCTCCCCGGCGGACGGGACCGTGGTCGACATACGCGACGTCGTCGAGGAGGAGTTCCTCGGCCGCACCGTCACGAGAATAGCGATATTCATGTCCCCCGTCGATGTCCATGTCAACCGGGCCCCCACCTCCGGCCTCATCGTCGCGATGAAGCACGTTGCCGGCAAGTTTGCGATGGCCTTCGGCAAGGATATCGAGGAGCGGAACGAAAGGAACTTCATTCTTTTCGAAAACGAGGGTGAAAGGATCCTCATCGTCCAGATAGCGGGTTTCCTTGCCCGGCGCATCATCCCCTACGTGAAGGTCGACGAGAGCGTGGCACAGGGACAGGAAGTGGGCATCATAGCCTTCGGCTCCCGGGTCGACATTTATTTTCACAAAGGGTACGTACCTGTGGTAGACTTACACGCAAGGGTCAAGGCCGGCATGACGGTCCTGGCGCGCAAGTAGGGAGGTGCCATGAACTACACGAAGAAGAAGAAAGGCCAGCCTGCGAAGGGGATGTACCTTCTCCCCAATTTTCTCACTTCCTTAAGCCTTCTCTCCGGTTTTTATGCCATCATAGCAGCGATGGACAGGCGGTTCACGTACGCCGCCATCGCCATATTCATATCCGCCATCTTTGACATGCTCGACGGCCGGGTGGCACGGATGACCAATTCCAGCAGCCGCTTCGGCGTGGAATACGATTCCCTCTCCGATGTCATCGCCTTCGGCGTCGCCCCCGCGATCCTCGCCTACACCTGGGCGCTCAAGAGCTACGGCAAGTTCGGCTGGCTCGCCGCCTTCCTCTTCGTGGCCTGCGGCGCGCTGAGACTGGCGAGGTTCAACATCCAGGTCGACACGGTGCAGAAGAAGCACTTTCTGGGTCTTCCCATACCCGCGGGTGCCGCGACCATCGCCGGTATCGTCCTCTTTTTCTCATGGCTTGGCTACAAGGGCGGGCTGAAGACCGTTATCATGCCCATCGTCATTTACTGTCTTGCCCTTCTCATGGTCAGCAAGTTCCGCTACATTAGCTTCAAGGATATGGGATTTGTCAGGGCACGGCCCTTCATGGCAACGGTGGGGGTCATCATGCTTCTCGTCATCGTCCTCACCGAGCCATACCTGACGCTTTTTGTGGCCACGTCGGCCTACGCGGTGTCGGGACCCGTCTATACCCTTATCCTGCACTTCAGGAAGAAACCGTCGGAAGAGCTCAGCCGTCCGAGAGAAACTCAAGCAGGGCAAGGTGGTCGTCAATAGAACCATCCGCCTCGAGGGCACCGTTCTTGTAAGCCACGAACCTGACCCCCGAGGACCGCGCCGTTCCCATATCGACCTCGGAATCGCCGACGTACAGGGTGGCCTCGCGCTTCACCTTCAATGCCTGAAGGATCATCTCGACCCCTTCGGGGTCCGGCTTTGACTTCGCCTGGAGTATCGTCCGCGCGGGTCCCCCATCGCTCCCGGCTTCAGCCTGATGGGCAGCGGTCACCACGATGTCGAAATACTGCCATAACCCGTACCGTTCCATGATATGCTTCATCGACGTCGTCCGGTTCGTGCTTATCGCCCGCGATATGCCCCGTGCCTTCAGTCTCTCCAGGGTCTCCGTGACGTTGGGCTCCATCGTGAGGTAAGGGATGAAATCCCGGAAGTCTATGGTGCTCGCGAAGAATTCCCGCGCACGGCGTTCGGACTGAGCGTCGTTGCGGCAGATGTGGGCGATGGATTGAAAGACGGTGTGGGTGTGGCAGTAGCAAAGCTCGTCGTCATTGAGCCCGGTACCGCGCGCGGCAAGGGCAATGCTGTTGTAGAGACGCCTGTTGGCGTCGAGGGAGTCGAAAAGCACTCCGTCGCAGTCGTAGATGACGCAATCGACATCCCATTTCTTCTGCTGGTCCATGGTCCCATTCTCCTCGTACTACAATTTCGAACCTTCTGCTTTTAAACTGTAAGTTGCAAAAAATCAAGAGAAAACCTGTGAAGAATATCGTTTAATGACGCAAATTAATGGTTCTAATTGCATTAATATATGCTACAATTGTATCCGAAAGACTACCAAGGAGGCTACTATGATAAGTGTTTCCGTTCCCGGATGGGGCGATCTTGATATTGAATACCTGGTCATCGACTACAACGGGACCTGTGCTTTTGACGGAAAGATGAAGGAAAGCGTCAAGGAGATGCTCGAAAGGGTGTCCCGGTACATAAAGGTGTTCATCATCACGTCCGATACCTACGGCAACATAGACAGCGAAGGAAACACGATCGGTTTCAGCATCATCAAGGTGGGGAAGGAATCGAGCGCCCAGGAAAAGGCGAAGATAATAAAGGAGCTGGGGCCCGAGAAGATAGTGGCCATAGGCAACGGCTCGAACGACGTATTGATGCTCAAGGAGGCTTCCCTCGGAATCGGCGTGATCGGCGAGGAAGGATGCTCCAAGGATGTGCTGAGGGAGGCCGATTTCTTCGTAAAGGACATAAACGACGCACTGAGTATCCTGCTCCACCCCGAGAGGATCGTCGCGACACTGAGAGACTGATAAAGATCACGGAAAAGAACGGACAGCTCAGGGCAGCCTTCCCTCGCGAAGCATGGTCTGAGCTGAAGGTTTTTTTGCCGAAGGCACGTGAACCATGATCGGAAACCTGATCAAGAAGATCGTCGGCACCAAGAACGAACGCGAGCTCAAGCGCATTCAGCCCATCGTCGACAGGGCGAACGAGTTCGAGAACAGGATTAAGGCCTTAAGCGATGATGAGCTCAGGGCCATGACCCCGCATTTCAGGGAACGCCTCGCCGGGGGCGAAGATCTCGACTCCCTTCTGCCCGAAGCTTTTGCCGTCGCCCGCGAAGCGGCCTGGCGCACCCTTGGAATGCGCCATTTCGACGTCCAGCTCATCGGCGGGATCGTGCTTCACGAGGGCAGGATCGCCGAGATGGCAACGGGTGAAGGGAAAACCCTCGTCGCCACCCTGCCCGTCTACCTCAACGCCCTGACCGGCCTCGGCGTCCACGTGGTCACCGTCAACGATTACCTGGCGAAAAGGGACGCCGAGTGGATGGGTCCGGTGTATCAGTTTCTGGGCCTTTCCGTGGGTGTCATCGTTCATGACCTCGACGACGCCGCCCGCAGGCACGCCTACGGCTGCGATGTCACATACGGGACGAACAACGAGTTCGGCTTCGACTACCTTCGCGACAACATGCACTACGACCTCGAAGACTGTGTCCAGCGCGAGTTCAATTACGCCATCGTCGACGAGGTGGACAGTATCCTCGTTGACGAGGCGAGGACGCCTCTCATCATCTCCGGCCCCGCCGAGGAATCCACGGACAAGTACTACAAGATCAACAAGCTGATACCACAGCTCAAGCGCGAGCAGGATTTCATGATAGACGAAAAGGCCCGCAGCGCCTACCTTACCGAGGACGGCGTCGCGAAACTCGAGAGGGTCCTCGCCATCGAGAACCTCTACGACCCGAAGTACGTCGATTTCCTCCACCACATTAACCAGGCGCTCAAGGCCCATCAGCTCTTCGCCCGCGACGTGGACTACATCGTCAAGGACGGCCAGGTCGTCATCGTCGACGAGTTCACGGGCAGGCTCATGCCCGGAAGGCGCTACAGCGAAGGTCTCCACCAGGCGCTCGAGGCGAAGGAGAACGTCAAGATAGAGAGGGAGAACCAGACCCTTGCCACGGTCACCTTCCAGAACTACTTCAGGATGTACAAAAAGCTCGCCGGCATGACGGGTACCGCCGACACGGAGGCAGTGGAATTCAAGAAGATCTACAACCTCGATGTCGTCGTCATCCCCACCAACAAGGACCTGATCAGGACGAACTATCCCGACGTCGTTTACAGAACGGAGAAGGAGAAGTTCCGGGCCGCTGTGAATGAGATCGAGGAGCTATACAACACGGGAAAACCCGTCCTCGTGGGAACCCTCTCCATCGAGAAATCGGAGAGGGTCTCGGAGATGCTCAAGCGCAAAGGCATCCCCCACAACGTCCTCAACGCGAAGAACCACGAGAGCGAGGCCGAGGTGGTGGCGCAGGCGGGGCGCTCGAAGGCGGTCACCATATCGACGAACATGGCGGGCCGCGGCACCGACATACTCCTTGGCGGCAATCCCGGCTTTCTCGCCCTTGCCATGGTGAAAGGCGACAGAGACTCCGCGGAATACGGGAAGACGCTTGAAAAGGCCAGGGAGATATGCGCCGCTGACAAGGAAAAGGTCATAGCCCTCGGGGGTCTGCACATCCTCGGTACGGAACGCCACGAATCCCGGCGCATCGACAACCAGCTGCGCGGCCGCGCCGGCAGGCAGGGCGATCCGGGGTCGTCGCGTTTCTACGTCTCCCTCGAGGACGAGATCATGCGCCTCTTCGGTTCCGACAGGGTGTCGCCCATCCTGGGTAAGCTCGGCATGGACGAGGACACCCCTATCGAGCATCCCCTGATCACGAAGGCCATCGAGAACGCCCAGACACGGGTCGAGGGCCACAATTTCGAGATACGCAAGTACCTGCTGGAATATGACAACGTCATGAACAAGCAGCGCGAGACCATCTACGGGATGCGACGTGAGGTCATGAAGAACGGTGACATCCGCGAGAAGGTCATGGAGATGGTGGACGAGATCTGCGAGGACATGGTGTTCGAGTGCGCCCCGGAGAAGGTCTACCCCGAGGAGTGGGACCTCACAACGCTCAAGAACCGCATCTACGAGAATTTCCTCATCCACGTGGATTTCGCCATCGAAGACGTGAAGAACCTGACCAGGGAAGGCCTCCTCGACAGGGTCATCGAGACGGTCAAGTCCTTTTACGAAAAGAAATCACATGATTTCGGCTCAGACGAGATGCGCGCCGTGGAGCGTTTCATCGTCCTTAACTCCATCGACACCTTCTGGAAGGAACATCTCCTGGCCCTCGACCATCTCAAGGAAGGTATAGGGCTCAGGGGCTACGGGCAGAAAGACCCCTTGAGGGAATACCAGCGTGAGAGCTTCGACCTCTTCCTCGACATGGTGGAAAGGGCGAAATACGACACTGTGCGCAAGCTCTTCGCCGTCCAGCCCGCGAAGGAGCAGGAGGTGGAGTACCACGAACCGGTGATGTTCTTCAACATGGGTGACGGGACCGCCAGCGCGGACGCCGCGGGAAAGAAGGACAAGAAGGTAGGCCGCAACGACCCCTGCCCCTGCGGCAGCGGGAAAAAGTACAAGAAGTGCTGTGGAAGGTAAAGACCGTTCCAGGGTTCAAGAGTTCCAGGGTTCAAGAGAAAAAAACAAGTAACACCTTCCCTGCAAACGAGATGGTCTGCTACAGTGGAGTTGGAACCATCTGGGAAAAGTGAATCAATTGCTTTCTGTTGCACTCTTCAACCTTTGAACCCTGGAACTTTGAACATCTCTTCTGGAGGTTGGGTTATGGCGAAGGTTCCGTCGATCGAGGGGATAGAGTTTTCCGGGGTGGCTTCGGGGATCAAGGCCGAGGGGCTTGATCTCGGGCTTGTGGTCTTTCGGGAAGAAACGAATGTCCTCGCCGTCTATACCCGCAACCGGGTGAAGGCGGCCCACATCCTCTATGACCGCAGGATCGATAAGGGACCCGTACGGGCGCTTGTAGCCAACAGCGGCTGCGCCAACGCCTGCACCGGCAAGGAAGGCGTGGGCGACCTCACGGCAATAGCCTCAGGGCTCGCACCGCTCATTGACGCGAACCTCAGGGGGATACTTTTTGCCTCCACCGGCGTCATCGGCAAGAGGCTTCCCGCCGACGCCATGATATCGGCCCTGCCGCGGGCGGCACGCCTCAGGAAGGAATCGGGTCTCAAGAGCTTCGCCCGGGCCATCATGACCACGGACACCTATCCCAAGATCGCCCACACGACGTTTCGGGGAAAGAAGACGTACACGATCGCCGGGGTTGCGAAGGGTTCGGGTATGATCAACCCCCTCTTCGCCACGATGCTCGCCTTCGTCTTCACCGATTTCCCCGTCTCGCCGGAGAACGTGAAGCTCGCCTTCTCCCAGGCTGTCAGGGACACCTTCGAGCGCATAACCGTGGATGGAGAGTGCAGCACCAACGACACGGTCATGCTCTTCACCAGGCGCGGGCAGGAAGATGCGGACGCTTTGGAGGCCTTCACCGACGGTCTCCGCGAGGTCTTGAAAGAGCTTTCCATGATGGTGGTCCGTGACGGTGAAGGGGCTTCGAGGGTCGCTCACATCATGGTGAAAGGGGTGCGGAAGAAAGAATGGGCCGAGAAGATAGCCCGGCGCATCGCTCTGTCTCCCCTCACGAAAACGGCCTTTTTCGGCGCCGACCCCAACTGGGGCCGCATCATAGCCGCCGCCGGCGACGCGGGCGTACCTCTTGACCCCGCGAAGGTGGACATCACCCTGCAAGGCGAGATGGTCGCGAAGGGCGGGGCCGAGATCGCCTTCAGCGAGAAAAAGATGAAGAAACTGATGAGCAGGAAGGAGATATCCGTCACCGTCGACCTCAATGACGGCAAGGCCTCCTTCGACATCTACACAACGGACCTCACCTACGATTACGTGAAGATAAACGCTTCGTACAGGAGCTAGACTAGAGGCGGGTTATGGGTACTGGGTCATAGGTGATGGGAGAAGCAGCAACACGGTGCTTCGATATTCTTCCTTCCACCTATTACCTATTACCTATCACCTGCCTCTTAGCCTATGATATCCAGCAGTGACCCTATCATCTCGTCCTCAACCTTGAGCGCGTTGATGTTGGCCTCGTAGCCCCTTTGGGAGATGATCATGCGGGGGAATTCCTCGGCGAGTTCCACGTTCGAGAGCTCGCGCAGGGTACCGTCCGTTTCCTGAATGATCGAACCCGGGGCGTCCTGTCTCTCGACGCTCACCTCGGGCAACCCGTTTGTGTCCTCAACGATCGTCGCCCTCGTCTTCTTGTATCCGTCGGTGTTGACGTTGGCAATGTTGTTGGCGGTGTTCGACAGCGTCCTCGTGAATGCCGACAGGCCGGATAGCGATGAGCTGATTCCTGAGATCATGCATATGTTATCGGTCAAGGGAAGAAGGACTTAAGAAGATTTCCAAAGTTTTTCTCCAATCGCCGGGCAGGAGTCTTTTGCCTGGAACTTGAAACCTGGAACCTGAAACTTTCCTTTCTCCCTTCTATCCTGTATAATGTGGACGTTCCATGAATAAACTCATCGTCATACCCGCACGGTACGAATCGACGCGGCTCCCGGGGAAACCCCTTCTGGAAATAGCGGGCAAACCGCTCATACGCCTTGTCTATGAACGCGCCTCGGAATCCCGGCTTAAGGACGACGTGATCGTGGCGACCGACGACGAGCGCATCCTCAATACCGTGACGGCCTTCGGCGGCAACGCGGTCATGACGAGCTCCTCCTGCAGGAGCGGCACCGACAGGGTCTTTGAAGCCATGCAACACACAGAGGCCGACCTCATCATCAACCTGCAGGGCGACGAGCCCTTCATGCGCCCCGACATGACGGACCTCCTCTTCTCCGTGATGGAGAAAGAGGACCTCGACATGGCCACCCTTTGTTCACCTATTACCGACGACAGAGAGTACCACGACCCCAACACCGTGAAGGTCGTCCTTGACGGCCGCGGTTTCGCCCTCTATTTCTCCCGGTCCCCCATCCCCTACCTGAGGAACGGCTCGGCGAGGCCCCTCTTCTACAAACACATCGGCATCTACGCGTTCAAACGGGACTTCCTGGAACGTTTCGTCAAAATGCCGAGGAGCCGGCTCGAAGAGATAGAGTCCCTCGAACAGCTTCGCGTCCTGGAGAACGGCTTCAGGATACGGGTCCTCACCACCCAGTACGATGGATTTGGCATCGACACCCCGGCCGACCTCGACCGGGCAAGGCTTACCCTCGACAGAAAGACCGGCTGATCACCCCCTTCCGGGGCCGTCCCTCATGTCGTAACCATATTCTCTTTTTCACCTGGAACGCGGAACCTTGAACCTTGAACATTTTTTGAATGCCGGAGGCGGGGCTTGAACCCGCATGATCGCAAGGATCACCGGATTTTGAGTCCGGCGCGTCTGCCACTTCCACCACTCCGGCGTGCTTAATCTTAAAGGGTTTGCCCGGCCTTTGTCAACTCTTCTCTTCGCGCAGACGAGGCCCCGACTCATCCCATAAAAAAAGGGGCCCGAAGGCCCCTTTTTCTCTTGCCTTTATGTGCTTCTTAGAAGAAGTACCATGCGCCGAATCTGTAAACATCGGCCACGCCTGTGCGGTCGGCATTACCGTTGACCACCACGGCGCCCGCAGGCGAATTGTATCCGTTGTAGCCCGTGTAGTTCCGGACCCACTGGATACCGAACCTGATGGCCTGGTTCGCATCCCACAACATGTTGACGCCGTAACTCTGGGTCATGTTGTAGAAGTTGAGGTTCTGATTCCGGGAGTAATTGCTGGCATTGTGTTTCAGGTAGCCGTAGTTGCCGCTGAGCTGGAGGGTGTTGGTGATCCACCATGTCAGGTTCTGCTGGAGACCGAACATTGTCGGGGCGGCGTAG
>DBQU01000112.1 GCA_002305765.1 Deltaproteobacteria bacterium UBA1386 | reverse complement strand
CCACTAAAGGCATCATAGGTCAAGGCCTCCATCTTCTAGCGCTCAAGCGGTTCAAGCTCCTTGATCGGTTTCCAGGAGCGACAGGAAGTATTCCTTTATCGCCGGCGTCGTTGTCGAGAAGTCAAAGCGGTCTATGAAGGCGTCCATGGCAAGGCCCCTGGCTTCGCGGAAGACGGCGTTCAGCCGCGCGTAGACCTCGCCCGCGGAGTCCTCTATCCAGGCCGTGGAGATGATGTCCCTGTCCTCGATCCTCAGCATCTCGGCCTTCGCGCGGTAGGGGGTACTGCACATGATGGGCTTGAAGAACTCCATCTCCGCCTTTCTCGTCATGGCGACGATCTTCGTCCTCATGACGATGGCATACCAGACGATGACGTCGAGGATGCCGAATATCATGCCGCCGTGGAGGACCTCGGCGTAACCCTCAAAGCGATTATCTATGAAGAGGTCGGAGTAGACGATGCCGTCCTCGTGGAATATCTGGAGCTGGAGCCCGTCCGGCCTCTCGGGGCTCAGGAAGAAGGATTTCTTGTACGCCGGAAGTCTGCCGTTCATGATGTCACCTCGGAAGCTGTCGTCTCTTTCGTGTCGGGGGCAGCGGGGTCCGGGGCACCTCCGAGGTAGCCCATGCCGAGCTGCCCGCATGCCCCGCCGACGTCCTGCCCGCGGGAATCGCGGATGATGACCGTGAAGTACCGCTCGATGAGATACTGGTGGAACCTGTCCACCTCACCCCTCTCCGGTCTCTCAAATTCGGTGTACGACGAAGGGTTGTAGGGTATAAGGTTGATCTTGCACTTCACGCCCGTGAGGAGATCCGCGAGCCTCTTCGCGTCGTCGAGGGAATCGTTGACCCCCTTGATGAGGATGTACTCGAAGGTGATCCTCGTCCGTTTCGTCCCCTTGAAGCCCCGCGCGAAATCCATGATCCTGCCGATGGAGTAAAGCCTGTTGATGGGCATCAGCATGGACCGCGTCTCATCGTCGGCGGCATTGAGGGAGATGGCGATAACGGCGGACTTCGCGCTGAGCGTCTTGAGCCCGTCGACAAGCCCGACGGAGGAAAGAGTGATCTTGCGGTAGGAAAGGTCGAGGCCGCTCTGGTCCTTCAGGATGTCGAGGGCTGTGGCGACGTTGTCGATGTTGTCCATGGGTTCGCCCATCCCCATGAAGACAATATTCGTCACGGGGCTCTTTCCGGCCTTCCTCAGGTATTCCCGAGCGGTGATGACCTGTCCCACTATCTCCGCCGCGCTGAGGTTCCTCTTGAAGCCTATCTTGCCCGTCACGCAGAACCTGCATCCCATGCGGCAGCCGATCTGCGTGGAGACACAGAGAGTGACGCGACTCTTCTCGGGCATGATGACGACTTCGATGACGTGCGCGTCCCTCGTCACGAGGGCGAGCTTCGTCGAGCCGTCCCGGGAGGACCTCTCTTCGGCTATGGGCATGGTATCGAGAGAGAACATCTCCGAGAAAACACTCCTCAAGCTCTTGGGGATGTTCGTCATCTCCCGGAAATCGAGGTTACCCTGGTTGTAGACCCAGCGGAAAAGCTGGCGGGCACGGTATTTCTCCTTGCCCAGCGCTCCTATCTGCGCCTCGAGACGGGAAAGGGTGAGACCAAAAAACTCTTCCATTGCTTGACTGACTCTCCGGTGCGGGTCCTTGACGAACGCGAAACACCATACGATACCAGAAAAAGCTCATTCTTTCAAGATATTCAGAGGGTTAACGCCAATGGCGGCGGAAAGGATGGCTGCGGTGACCCCAATAACCCCGGGGAGGACCATGCCACCGCCGGTGGCCCGACCATCCAGGATATCGGGGACCCCACCAGTGCCACGCATAGGGGCGATAGGGATAGGGGTAGGGATACCAGGAATAGCCCCATGCCGGGCCTACTCCGACATAGATGTACTCATGCGTAACGACGGGTGTGGGGATCGTTTCGGGAGGGACCGCGACCCCTGCGGCACCCGGGTCGGAGCCGGCCGGTGCCGGGTACACGGTCGACCGCCGGGGTTCGCTCCCGCCGCTCGAGGGAAGTTCTGTCGCCCCGTCCCTCGTCTTGTTCCATTTATCCCATTCGTCCGCGGGCCTGTTCGTGGTGTAAACGGGGGTCTTGCCATCCTTCCTCATGACGAGGCGCGTCCCGACGATGATCTTCATCCTGCCTTTCGGCTGGGCGACATAGAGCTCGCCGGCAAGGACCGACACCTCCGTTTCTCCCGCCCCGCCGATATCCACGCGGAAGGTAGCCCGGTCGAACACGTCGACCTGGGCGGAGGGCGTGCTGAAGAAGAGGGGATATCCCTTGAGCCCCTTGAAGTTGACATGGGCCTTCCCGCTTTCCAGCAGGAAATGGACGGCGCCGCGCTCGACGGACAGGACCTTGAGCCGGCTGCCCCCGGCGATCCTCAACACGCTGCCGTCGCGTATGAAAAGCTCCGCGTTGCCCGGCCCCGCCACCACGAGGGACTCACCTTCGGCAAGGGCCCTGTTGGCTTTGGCCGGCACACCCCTCACTGAGTTCGCGGCAACGTGTTCGACAGGGCCTTCTATGTAGTTCACGTAGACGGCGCCGGGAGGGGAAGCGTGCAGGCCCACACCGAGCACCAATAGGATGAGAAGCGCCGCTACCGTTCCTGTTGCTGTCTTCATGTCGCCCCTTTCCTGACTATATCCATTCTAACACCTTCTTCGCGAAAAGTGCACGCGGCATCAATTCCTCACCTGCTTCACCGGGGAACCCCGCCGCACATCAGGCCCCCTACCGTTCCCTGGCCCCGGCCTTGAGACCTCATCCTTGTCGGGCGCCGCCACAGGCTGGGCGGAAGGTGCCGGCGGGGCTGCGGCCTTTTCCTTCACCGGGTTCTGCCTGGCCGCCTGCGGCTCAGCCTTTTCCCTTGGCACCGCGGCCGGCCTCTGCTCGACGCGGGGTGTTGCCTGGCGGGGCGCCTCCGGTACTCTCACGGCGGGTTGTGCCGGCCTCTGAACGTTCTGGGCCGCCGGCGCAGTTACGGCTGCAGGCCTCGCCTGCACGGGCGCGCTCACCGACGGGGTAGGGGTAGGGGTAGGGGTAGGGGTAGGGGTGTTGCGCGGTGCCACGGGCCGGCGATTCTCTGGAACACGCACTGTCGGGCTACTCTGGGTGCCACTCACCGCCACGGTTGATGACCGTTCTGCCGTCCTTCCAGGCAGCCCCGGACGTTGGGCATTCTGAGGCGGCGCAGTTACGGCTGCAGGCCTCGCCGCGGCCCTATCTGCGGCGGGTGACGATGCCTGAGGGGTGACGCGCCCCTGGGGCGTAGTGTCCGGGCGCGGGGCGGAAGGTGCCGCCGCGACGGGTTGGCGCGTCCCGGAAACGCTCGAGGACCGGCCCGCACCAATTCTTTCCGCCAGAGGCCTCGCATTCACCGGCGATACCGTACCACTTCCCGTCGCGCTGCGCAGCACGGGGGTAGGCGCGGGGCGTCCCGTCACCTTGCCTGAAGGTCCGCCGTCCCTCCTGTCTTCGGGGGTCTTTCTTTCCGCTGTCGAGACGCTCGCTCCCGGTTTTCTTGCTGACACCCCCGGGCCGGGCTGCGTGCCCGGCATCCCGGCGCCTTCGATGCGCGTTGCGAGAGACGGTGCGGCGGCAGATCGCGGCACGACAACCGGGGCCGCCTGCGGCACGACGGTCGTCTTCTGCGTCGAAGCGGACGGGACTCCGCCGCCACGCGTCGGAGCGGCGGACGTCCGGGGTTGACCCGGCATCCCCGCGCCGGTCTTCGAACGGTCTATCATCCGCGCCGGCTCGCTCTTTGCCCTCGCGGGGACAACGCCGGCGGGAAGGCTGACCTTCCTCAAGGGCACAGCCCCGGTCTTCGCCACGTTCACATTGAGGGTCTTTGCCCGCAGCATGTTGTCGCGTTCCACGCTGACCATCGCGTCTTTGACGGCAGCGTTCGCGTACGTCGTCCGCGCCGTGCTCACCGACCGTTCAAGGGTAACATTATTATATATGGTGTAATTGTTCGTCTGGTGGATGACCGGGGCCGTCCGGCGATCATAGGTCTCACCGGGGGCGAGCGGAACCCATCCGACGTGTCTCGATGAATGCACCCAGGCGACATGCGCCGGTTCCCAGCGGACATGGCCCCGCGTCGGCGGGACCCAGCACCATCCCGCGTGACGGTGATGGACCCACCGTCCGTAATGGTACGGCGCCCAACCCCAGGGTTCGTATCCAACCCACACGTAGCTTCCCCCGATCCAGACCCAGCGACCGAAACGATAGGGAGACCAGGTACTGACGGTTATCACCGTAGGGACCCAGACGTAGTCGTACTCCGGCGTGTAGACCCATTGGCCGTTCGCGTCGAGATCGGACGAGTAGGTCCTGAGTTCCTCGGGCAGGTAGGCGGTACTCTCACCGGTGGACACGGCCGCGAATGTCGCCCTGTCCCTCTCGGTGTTCCACCTCTGCCACTCGTCGGCAGAGCGCAGCCCGGTGACACGGGGAATGGATCCGTCCGCGGCGAGGGCGAGACGCTCCCCGGCTCTGACGGGCATTCGGCCCTTCTGCTGCAGCGCCTGCACTTCACCCTGATAGACGGACACCTCGCTGATCCCACCGTCGTATACATCCACCCGCACCGTCGTAGGCTGCGTGACGTCGAGCGCTGCTGACGGGGTATCGAAGAAGATCGGAACATCCTTTGACCCACGGGCGACGATGTACGCCCCTCCCCGGTCAAGCCTGAACTGAACGCCCTTCGGTTCCACGGCGACGATCCTCATAACCGAGTTCTTCCCCACACGAACCACGCTCCCGTCCTTCAGGAAGAGCTCGGCCTTCCCCGACGCCGCCGTCCGGACGGTGTCGCCCGCGATGAGAGGCGTATTCACGGCAGCCTCCATCCATTGCGGTGACCCGGCCTCTGCAAGCTCCACGATGCCTTCGAGGTGTCGTATGTATACGGTGTCAGGGTCAGCCGCATGGGCCTCAATGGCAAGGACAAGCATCAATCCCGCCATCAATCCCGCTAGTGCCATACGTACGTTTTTCATATGCCCTCTCCTCAACTTTGATCCCTTCTTGAGAGCAAGATGCGTACCAGCAGGTTGATTCGCTTTAACCCATTATAACTATTGTCATTTTATTGACGATACTGCCTCAGGAGGGGAAATATCTGTCGACGGGACCTTCTGGCAACGACAATACCGTCGAAGACAAGGGAGGCCGTTTTGGGTTGAAAAAAATGCCATAAAACGTAAGAATTGGAGGAAAATGCTTCGGAGGCCCTTGTGAAAAGGTTCAGATCGTATCGGCTCATGATGCTTCTCACCGCTGCGGCTGTGATGTTCGTCCTGTCGCCGGCCCAGCGTGAGGCACTGGCGTTCAGCGCCGTTCAGAACCTCGACCTTGACACCCACGGGATCATCCTACGCGGAGCGTGGGAGCAATTGTCAAAGGACCCCGTCTTCAAAGACAGCAACTTTCCCCGGATCGATGGGATCTCCAGGTTCGAAGGGGTTTTTAAGAAAGCGTCGGATCCTTTCGCAACCGGCGGAGGAGGCCCTGACGTCAAGGGGCGCACGAGGGACTCAGAACACTATTACAATCCGAAGATCACGGGAAAGAACAAGGGCGGGGCTCCGGCATCGGTCGGCAAGTATTACTCGATCCTTGTGGAGAGAATGCTCGGCGGACAGGGAGGGGTTTCCCCCGAACAGGGCGCCGCCTGGGCCGCACATTTTCTCGCGGACATGAATGTTCCCTACCATATTGTCGGCATACCCGCGGGAGGGGCCGAGGCAATCTACGTGGGAGGCATCCCCGGAAGGACCGCCCACAGCCTCACGTCTGACGAGTCCGGTCCGCTGTGGCTCAAGGAGGTACCTCTTACCTACGACAGGCTGTGGAAGGCCTTCACTTTTGATTTCTACCGGGACTGGCCGGGATGGGGAACGACACAGGATTTCGAACGGACCATCGCCGTCTTCCACACGGTGAGGGAACGTGCCGGCTCCGAAAGGGACCTTCACGACTGGTTCGACCCCTGGTATTACAACGGCTGGGGGATGGGCATGGAACCTTTCCAGACGAACCCTGTCGTTCACAATTCGAGTCATGCGAAGTGGGAGGTCTGGGCCCACCTCTACCTCGCCCGGTGGACCAACTACAAGCCCTCCGTCAATACGGGATTTCATCCTCAGTGGAGGAACGGATGGGTGACTTTCAATGACAAGGTGCCCTGGGAAGCCCAGAAGGCACAGGCTGAAGAGTTCGCGAAAAAAGCGGCGGAGCAGACCTGGGACGAGATGCAGCAGGTATACCGGTCGCCCGATATAGCAACGGATGACGCCGTATGGCGCGTAATGACACTGTGGCGGGCATCCATATCTGCGATGAAACCGTCCATGGAAGCAAGGCAGGACCTGACGAACCCCGCGCGGCATGAACTCCGGGCGATCATTGACAACAGGGAAAAAGAGAACGTCTTCGATGTAAAGGTGCGGCTGACATTGACCGGTGACGGCAGCACCTTCAGCGAAGTGAAGGACATCACGGGGAGCATCGCGGCTGCGGGAAAGAGCGAAGTGACCTTCACCATCGAGCCGAAAGACCCGGCGAAATGCAAGGTCCGTCTCGAGGTGATCGGTCACTATGAAAAGACCCCCGACCTCCAGTACGCCAGGATCGAAGAGCCCTTCGGGGGCATACGCAGGTCCGCCGATGAAGCTCAGAACACCGCTCTGCGGGGAATCCTTGACAGCCTGAAACAGGCGGCGGAAAAGGCCGAGCGCCTATCGACGGAGATCGCCGCGCTGTGCAGCGCCTCATCAACGGCCATAGAAGCGGCGCAGGCCGATCTCAAGAAGCTTGGAGCCCGCGTCGAGTCTATGGAAGAAGAGGTCAAGTCCACGGAAGCAAACGCAGAGGCCATGAAGGAGAAGGCCGAATCGATACGACAGTTCCATCTCGACGCGGAGGAGGGCGCAACCAATGAGGGCAAGGTCGCTCATGAGGCGGAAAGTGTGAGCAAAGAGCTGTGCGAGGCCACGAAAGCGGTCCAAAACGCTCAAAGCGGGGAGGAGCGCGGACAGCTCTTTGCGGGAATGGAGTCCACCAAAGACGAACTCAAGGTGTTCCTTGCGGAGGGAAACTCGCTCCTCGAAAAGGTGAAGCGGACCGACCGGTCCTCGCAGACAACGTTGAAGGAGCTGGAAGGTCTGGCGAAGGACCCGGGGAAGTCCGTGCAGCGGGCGGACGCACAGGTATCACCGGAGACGCTGGGCAGAAAGTTTCTGGACATAGCCGAAAAGATCGCTTCGGCGCGGCAAGAGATGAAGGATCTCGACGCGGTCGAGGAAGGGGCCCGCAAGAAGTACGGCGAGGGCGAGAGGATCCTCGCGTCGCTTCAGGGGACGGCCGGAATCGACAAGATCCGCACCGATATGGACGGGTACATGGACCGCGTAACGAAGGCGCGCAGCCAGGTCCGGGATTGCCCCGGCAAGGTACAGGCGGCCCTGGAGGAGCTCCGGCGCGACGCGGTTCCCGTCAATGAGGCTTACACAAAGGCCAGTCAATCCATTGCCGGCCTGATCCCAGGGGCGAACACCCATGCAGACACGCTCGCGAAAGCCCGCGAGACAGCAGGACTCACAACATATCTTTCGGGCATGACAGGGGCCTACATGGAACGCATCAGGAGGGCATGCACCGAGGGGGCCTTCTGTTTCACCCTTGCCCAGGACGCGATGAGGCGGCCCGTGTACGTGATCGTGCCCAACGTAAAGGAAAGGCATGTCGACAATGCCGTTGGAATCCTGAAGACAAAAAATTTCAAGCCGCGGCCAAGCGTGGTCGGAGCGGCGCCGAAGATCGACCTCGAATTCAAGGTCCAGTCCCAGTCGCCGGGCGGCGACACCAAGGCTCCCGAAGGCAGTCCCGTGACGGTCTACTATTACGGACAATTCAATACACAGGATGCCGCCCGGAACGCCGACTGTTCACGATGGCCCGGAAGTGTCGGAAAGTGGGACGCTGTAAAGAAACGGGTCATCTGTGTCTGCCCCGAGGGCGCCTCGTGGAGCCGGACCCGCACGTCATGTGTCAGCGACCGGGAAGCGGCCCTTGCCGGCATTGACTGTTCTAGATATCCCGGCTCCGTCGCCGTATTTGACGAGAGGACAAAAAAGGCGGGATGCCAGTGCGGGCAGGGGCTGGCCTGGGACAAGAGCCGTACGCGCTGTGTCGACACCCGGACGGCGGCCCTCGAAAGGGCGGATTGCTCGCGCTTTCCCGGAACGCTGCCCGCCTGGAACCAGCAGTCGGGCAAGGTCGAATGCTTCTGCCCTCAGGGTTCCCTGTGGGACAAGGGCACGAGACGGTGCGTCAGCCGGCAGGAACTGGACACCTACTGCAACCAAATGGGCGCCCGGCTCACGGCTGCGGCCAGAGCCAACAACATCAGGGCCTTCCGCGAGCTTCTTCCCCTGGTGCAGGACTGCGATTTCTACAACCAGGCGCTGGCCGATCTTCGCACCATGGAATACAATCAGCAGATGGCCATGATGAACCAGATGGCCAACATGATGGGGGCCATGTCAGGCGGGATGAGACCCCCGCAGCAGCCCCTCCCGGGGGCATCCCCGGGAGGCACGGGGACAGCCCCCATACGCCCTGCGACGCCCACGGTCTCCCCCGTCCGGCCCCCGGCGGCCACAACAACGCAGCCGGGCTCCGTGAAACCCCCGCAGACGACGGGAGGAGGCAGCAAGGTGGACTGCGACAAGAAGTATTGTCCCATATGCGGGAACGACAACATCGATCTTCTGAGAACATCCGTTTCACAGCAGTGCATGGACTGCAGAAAACGTTTCGCAACGCAGATCGCCGACTGCAACCGCGGGGGCCCCGCGGCGAGCACCCCCGGGGCGACGGTGGCGCAATTTCAAAACCACTACGTGCTTAAATGCGTCCGGCAAAGATGGAATGCCGCCACAAAACGCTACGACACAGTCACGGTCTATGCCGTGTACGGACCGGGAAAACAGTATCCTTCGGGCAACTGCGGGAGGGTTTACGGTCCTGACACTGAATCGCAGTGCA
The DNA here is from genome assembly GCA_002305765.1 of Deltaproteobacteria bacterium UBA1386. GTDB lineage: Bacteria > Desulfobacterota > Syntrophorhabdia > Syntrophorhabdales > Syntrophorhabdaceae > Delta-02. Next base: position 39,695 of record DBQU01000112.1, on the reverse strand, counting down.
ACATGCGGGCCGAAGCGTGGTCGAGGCGTGTGCGGTAGCGCCAGGCAATACAGGAGGAACCAATGAAAGCACGTTCGTTCAGCACAGGCGGCATCACAGCTGCAGCAGCCCTTGTGCTGCTGGCGGCAGTCTCCTTTGTGGCAAACCTTCAGGCCGCGGCACCGTTAGGGGGACAGGTGGCGGCCGTACATGGAACGAATATAGAGATCATCGTGGCGTCCAAAGGCGCCATCGAGCCAGGCGACAGAGTGGAGTTATTGTACACTACCTCGACGGGCGTCGAGCTTCCCGTGGGTATCTGGCGCGTCAGGACCGTCAGCGGGACAACGGTGACGGCCGAAATGGCGGACAGCGCGACCCGGCCGGTGGTGGGCCTCAGGGCGAAGATCTACCCCGGAAGCAAGGTCGACGAGAAGACAACCCAAGCCCCGATGCCCTCCGTGGCCTCGCCGGAGAGACCTCAGACGTCCTCGCTCCCGCCCCCTGCCGCCACCGGCTGGCTGGGCGTTGCCATCGTCGCGGACCAGAAAGGAGGTCCCGACGGAGATTCAGACATGCTCTCGCGGTTTTTCGGCGCAAATCCCGGCGCCGGCGTCGCGGTGGCAGAGGTTGCAGCCGGGGGCCCCGCCGACAGGGCAGGTCTCAACGTGCAGGACCTTATCATCGAATTGAACGGGCAGCCTGCAGGGAAGGCCGCCGACTTCGCCCGGTCAATAGGCGATCTGGGCGAGGGGGCAACGGCGAAGCTCACCATCATACGCCAGGGAAAGAGGCTTGTCATTCCCGTCATTCTCGAGCGAGCTCCGGGCCACTAACGGACCTCCGGGAGAGACGGTGATCATCCTCCTCACTTCAGACGACCGATCCATTCCACCGCCGTTGCGGTGATCTCGGCGAAGATCTCCTCTTCCTGCCTGTGGAGGGACTTCGGGACATGGAAGGAATGGTCTCCCCCCTCAATGGTAAGAATCTCCCGGGGTGCCCTGAGCCGTTCGAGAACCCCTTTGAGAAGGGGCAGGCTGCACAGGGGGTCTCTCGTCCCCGCGAAAAAAAGCATGGGAACCTCGATCATGTAGAGGTGCGAATCCCTCAGCCGCCCCATGTCGTTCGCCGGATGGAGCGGGTACCCGAGAAAGATAAGCCCGTCTACCGGCAGGAGTCCCTCCGCGACCATCTGCGAGGCCACCCTGCCCCCCATGGATTTGCCCGCGGCCACCCAGGAATCGACCTTTCCGGCGAGGAGCTGCCGGGCATGGGCAAATACCGCCCCCCACGTCCTGACGAGGACCTCCTGGCGGTCCGGCGCACTCCTTCCCTCTTCCTTGTAGAGGAAATTGAACCTCAGGGCCGGATAGCCGGCGGCACAAAGCCCCTCGGCGAAGGAGGTGATAAGCGGCGTGTTCATGTCGTTCCCCGCGCCGTGGGCCACGATGACGACCGTCCGCTTCCCTCCCGCGCCGGGCGTAAGGAGAACCCCCGAGGTCGAGCGCTCCCCGTCAACGGGGATCCTTATCCGTGTCTCCGAACGTGGCTGCAGGTCTCCCAATGTCCTCCCTCCTGTATCCGAAGAACTATATCACATAAGGGATTCGAGGGGAATAAGGCAGGAACGTCAGGGGATAACGTGGATCGCCTTCCAGTAGGAGGAGCTGAGGAGCATGGCGGCGATGATGGACACAGCGTACAGGCCGCCGGCAAGGGCCACGTGGCGGGAACTCCAGGCCCTCTGCCCGGTGATCGCGTCGCTCACCATGATGAAAGGCTGCGTGTAGGCCAGGAAAAAACTGTTCCCTCCGGCTATGGCGGCGACGCTCACAAGCACGGGATGGAGACCGTAATCCTCGAAGAGGGGGATGAACAGGGAGGAGGTGAGCGCGATCGTCGAGAACCCCCAGGGAACGTCGACGAAACGGATCAACCAGAACCCCACCGTGACCGCGATCAGGAAGGTAAGCGGCGTCCGCGCCAGGGACAGTATTCCCGGCTCTATGAAGGGTCGTATCCACGCGGATATGCCCGAGTGCGCGAAGATGCCTGAGAGGGAAACAACGGCACCGAAGAATATGATGACATCCCAGTTGGCTCCCTTCCCGATATCCTCCGCGGTTATGATGCCGAAGAGAACGAGCGCCAGGACAGCCATCATCGCGCACGCCGCCGTGGGAATGTGGTGATATCTCTCGGTGGCAAAGAGGGCGAGGGCGCCCGTGAGGATAGCGGCGGTAACGATCTCCCGTGCGCTGATCCTGCCGAGGGCACGGTATGCCTCGTGGAAAGATTCCCTCGCTACCCCCAGGGGGGCCTTCGGCTTCAGAAGGAGATACACGAGACCGACGAAGAAAACGCCGGCGATGAGCCATGGCACGGACATGATCCGGAACCAGTTGTCAAAGGTGGCGAACTGCTTCATGGCCGGGGGAAGGAATCCCATCATGAAAGGCCCCCACAAGGACCCCGTCAACCACCCCGTACCCGGCAGAACGGCCCCTCCCCAGGCGGCAAGACAGATGAGGGCTGAGCCCCGGGACCTGTCCTTCAACCCGCACCCCTCGACGAGGTTCATGGCGATGGGCATAACGACGGAAAGACGCACCGTTATCGACGGTGTAAGCGCGGAGAGAACGAGCCCGATGATGAACCAGGACAGGACGATGGTGAAATAACCCGGTCGAAAGATCTTCAGCACAAAGTAGGCGATCCGCTTGCCGAGGCCTGTTTTCGCCAGGGCGTAGCCGAGATAGAGGGCCGGGATGAGCACCCAGACGCCCGAACTTGTGAAACCGCTCGTCACGACCCCGAGGGGCACGCCGAAGAGCACCGAACCGGCGATGAGGACGGCCGATCCTGCAAGGTAAGGCACACCTCCCGGTCTGAAGATCCACAGGCCGAGGGCCATGAAAATCGTCGAACAGACGTAATGTCCCTCTCCCGACAACCCGGTGAAAGGTCGAACAAGGGCCAGAACCAGCGCGCAAACGACGAAGACCAGTGTACCCAGAACCTTCCGATACCGCACAGGCGTTCCTTTCGACAGGATGTAAGGGGTTAGGATACCACATTTTCGATCGCCGTGCAGGCCTTTTGTCGGCCCCGGCCGCCCCGTCAGGCCCTCACGGTGTTCGATGTGCGAAATCCCTTGATGGTCATTCCCTCCAGGGCTCCAAAGAAGGCGGCCACGAGGGCATGGTCCTGCGGCTCTTCGACATAGTCGTTGCCCCGGGTGTCGAACCAGAGAAAGCGCCTCTCCCTTAGAAGGGAGGTGAATATGTGAAGGTCCCGGGGGTTCTTCTTCAGCCGGTCTGCGTGGGCCAGGTCGACAAGGGCGGAAGCTCCGGGGTTCGCGTCGATGAGGGCCTTGACGACGTTCATGAACCTCAGGAGCTTCATGAAGGTGAACGTCGTCTCCCGCGGGAAGAGGGGATTCGCCTGAAACATGACGCTCGAGCGCGTCATCGGGAAGAAATGTGAGGCCTCTCCCCCGCGGATGTCGTCAAACAGCGGGCTGCCCGGGGCGGGGTAATAGACGCTCGGGCCGGGCAGCATCCTCTTTCCCGCGAGAAAGGTCATCGTGTCTATGATCTCTCGCGGTGTCTGGCCCGGAAGGCCGATGATGAAATGGGTTTCCACGAGAAAGTCCGAAGACTCCAGCCAGTCGAGAAGGCCGAGGAAGTTCGCCGGATACCTCCTTCGCTGCGTGCTGTGGACTGTCGGCGAGGTATCGACGAGGGAGAAGTTGAGACGCGAGAAACCGGCGTCGCGCATCTTCGTCAGTGTGGCCGTATCGAGGGTGTGGCTGTAGAGACCGTTCATGGCGGAAAGGACGAACCCTCTCCCCTTCACGAGGTCAAGGACACGGTGGAAGAAGGGGATGTCGAGGTTGAGCATGTCGTCCTCGAAATCTATGGAGGTTATCCCCAGCCTCTCAATGCCGGAAAGTTCCTTCTCGATGGACTGAAGGGCCCGGCGGCGGTAGGGAACGGGAGGCTTGCCGCAGAAGGAACACCCGAAGGGGCACCCTCTCGACGTGAGGAGAAAGGTGTACGGCCTCTTGCCAATGCGATACCTCTCGACGGGAAGAAGATCGCGCGCCGGAATGAGGTCGATGTCATCCTCGATATGAGTGCCCCCGATATGAAGGGACCCGCAGCGGTGAAAGGAGAGTCCCGGGATGGAGGTCATACTGCCGGCATTCCCCGAAGCAAGGGCGACGGTCAATTCGAAAAAAGGCGTCTCCCCTTCGCCGCGAACGACGTAATCGACATTACCTCCACCGAGGAGTTGCCCGGGGAAGAGGGTCGCGTGGGTCCCGCCCATCACGGTGATAATCCCATCATCCACTCCCTTCGCGATGGCGGCGACCTTCCGGGCCTCTCGCGAATAGGCGGTGATAGAAGATGCTATCGCCACGACATCGGGACGAGCCTCCCGGATGGCGGCTTCTATCTCACGACCGGCCATCCCGTAACGGGCGTACCGTCTGAACAACGAAAAAGGCGTCTGCCTGTCATCGCGGTAGTACGGCGCAAGCTCCGGGAATCCCTCATCTTCGGGGTGCCGCGGGCCAAAACCCGTCCTGCAATCAAGGATGGCCACATCGCATATGTCCCGCACCCTTGCGGCAATGTAAGAAAGTCCCAGCGGATAGGTCCTGATGGACGTATCGTAGAAGTCCTCGATGGGCGGCTGGACGAGAAGGACCTTCACGACGCCAGTATAGCACGAAACAACGGCTGGAACCGCTTGAACGTTCAGAGTCTTGGTGGATCTTCCTTTTTCAGCCATTGTATATGACTTCAGACGCGGGAACGGTGACGGACGAGTTTCCCGCGTCCTGCGCGTCGAGCGTGGAAGACGCGCACGTGACCCGGAAAGTAGTGGGAAAAAGAGGTAGCGATCCCACCCGCGGGATGGTATGTATTTGCAAGGAAGGGGAAAGGAGAATGTCGGATGACAAGGCTAAGAAAGATCCTTTTATGGCTCCTCATCGCCGTCGCCCTTTTTACTGTCACGGGTTTCTTTGTCGCTCCGCCGGTCCTGAAATCGGTCCTCATCAAGAAGCTTTCCGCCAGTCTTGGTAGGACGGTATCCATCGGCAAGATCAGCGTCAACCCTTACACGCTGGGTGTTCGTTTCCGGAACATTACCGTTAGCGAGCGCTCCGGTCCCGGCACGTTCTTCCGTGTCGACGAGATACGGGCCAGGATCGGTCTTTCCGCTGTCACCGGCGTCATAACCCTCGGTCACCTCTCGCTCAGAAATCCTCACGTAAACATAACCCGCTACGATGACGGATCATACAACTTCTCCGATCTTCTCGAGAAGAAAGGGACTCCCGCCGGGGAAACCACGGGGGAAAAGGATGGCATCACCTTTTCGCTTCGCGATATAGCGATCCAGAACGGCAGCGCCGATCTCCTTGACACGCCGGTAAAGAAGAAACACACCCTGAGGGAATTCAATCTCAGCGTCCCCCTCTTGTCCAACGCCCCCAGGCACGTTGAAAGAGATGTCCGTCCCACACTTTCATTCAAGCTGAATGACGACCCTTACGTTATCACGGGAAGGACGAGGCCCTTCGCCGACTCCCTGGAAACGTTCTTCGACATCAATATCGAGAACGTGGACATTCCCCGCTACCTTGCCTATCTCCCGGTGAAACCCCGGTTCTCCGTCCCCTCAGGCTATCTCGATATCAGAATAGAGGCAGCCTTCAGGCAATTCAAGGATAAAGTTCCTCTTCTCGCCCTCAAGGGTGATATGACGGTGTCAAAGCTCGTCGTCAACGATGAGAAGGGCAAAACGGTCGTGAGTCTTCCGGCCTTAAGGGTCGCCGTCGCGTCGATCGAGCCCCTTGCCGGAAAGATGGAACTCTCGAAGGTCTCCATCGAATCCCCTGAGTTCACCCTCGATCGTGACCGGAACGGCGCGCTGAATATCGTGGCCCTTGTACCGGAAATGAAGGAGAAGCAGAAAAGCAACGGCAACACGGGAAAGACAGCTAGGGCCGGGAAGAAAGCCGACGGCGGTCCTTTTCAGTTCATCGTCGATAGTGTCGAGCTCACGGGAGGAAAGGTTCTCTTTACCGACCATTCTCTCAAGGATCCGGCGAAGGTAACCGTCGAGAAGCTGGACCTGAAGGGTCAGAAGATCTCGCTCACCGAGGGCTCTCCCGGTGCGTTCTCCACATCTCTCGTCGTCAACAGGAAAGGGGCCGTGAAACTGGAAGGGACGGTGGCATTGGACCCGTTCTCCTTAAAGGCGAAGGTGGACCTCAAGGGCATTGATATCCGCCCCTTTCAACCCTATTTCACCGACAGGGTCAGGGTATCGGTGATGAGCGGTGCGGCGGGCGCGAGTGGAGACCTCGTAGTAACACAGGCGCCAAAGAAGGGGCCTTCCGTGCATTACACAGGAAGCATGTCCGTCTCGGGCCTCTCATCCGTCGACAAGGAGACGGCGGAGAGTCTGCTCAAGCTGAAGTCTTTCCACATCCGAAACGTCGAATTCGGATACAACCCTACCCGGGTTACCGCAAAAGGAGTATCGCTCACCGACTTTTACGCCAATATTGCTGTCAGACCCGACGGGACGCTGAACCTCCAGCAGACGATCGTCAAGGATGATGCGGAGGCGGACGGCCGCATCGGAACGACCGACAACAAAACGACGGCCGTGGAGAAGGGGCGTGCGGCTCCTTCCCCTGCCGGGGGCAGGCCATCCTCCGATACCGATGAACCCGTTCCCGTGCGGATCGACACCGTCACTCTTCAGGGCGGCACCATACGTTTTCATGACCAGTCAGTACGTCCCGTCTTCTCGACAACACTCGGCCGGATAGCCGGAAGGATCTCCGGTCTTTCGTCTCAGCTGAACACCGCCGCCGATGTCGAGTTGAGGGGGACCCTCGACAATTCTGCCCCCCTCGAGATCACGGGAAAGATAAATCCCTTGAGCAAGAACCTCTATGTGGATCTCAAGGCAAGATTCAGGGACATGGACCTCACGCCTGCCACGCCCTATTCGGGCAAGTACGCAGGTTACACCATCGACAAAGGCAAACTCTCTTTCGATGTCCGGTATCTGATAGAAAAGAGAAAGATCGATTCGACAAACACCGTCTTCATAGACCAGCTGACCCTCGGCGAGAGGGTGGAATCCCCGGACGCCACGAAGCTGCCCGTCAAGCTGGCCATCGCCCTTCTCAAGGACCGAAGCGGACAGATCAAGCTCGACCTTCCCGTCACCGGTAGTCTTGACGATCCCGAGTTCAGCGTCGGCCGCATCATTATCAAGATCATCGTCAATCTCCTGACCAAGGCGGCAACGGCGCCCTTCGCGCTTATCGGCGCCCTTTTCGGCAGCGGCGAGGAATTGGGTTACATTGAATTCGATTACGGGCGCGCGACACTGAACGAATCGGGCCTGAAAAAAATAGACACCCTCAGCAAGGCCCTTGCCGACAAACCATCCCTCAAGGTGGACATCGAGGGGTACGTCGATCCCGAACAGGACCGCGAGGGATTGAAACGGTATCTCATTGAGAGAAAGGTCAAGACGCAGAAGCTCAAGGACCTCATGAAGAAGAGCACGGCGGATATTGACGTCGACGACGTGAAAGTCGAACCGGGAGAGTACGAGAAATACCTCAGGCTTGCCTACAAGGCGGAGAAATTCCCGAAACCAAGGAACATGATAGGCCTGCAGAAATCGCTGCCCGTCGAAGAGATGGAGAAGCTCATGCTGACAAACACCACGATAAAGGAGGAAGATCTCCACGCCCTCGCCCGGAGACGGTCCGCCAGGGTGATGCAGGCGCTGGCGAGGTCCGGACAGGTCGAGGCGGGACGCCTCTTCATCGTCGACCCCGAATCCCTCGCCCCGGAGAAAAACGGCAAGCTGAAGAATAGCCGCGTGGAGTTCAAGCTGAAATAGGGAAGACCGGGTCTGTGCCCCATGTGTACCGCAGGCGCTACCCTCTCTCCCCCGCTTCTTCTCCGAGCCTGTCCCTTATCATCTTCAGGATGATCAGGGACTCCCTTTCACGCTCCTCCAGGGAACCCATGATGTAATCGATGGTCTCCCGGTACTGGGGGATGAAGATCTTGGACAGGGCGTTGCAGCGCCGCTGGGTCCTGCGCAGTTCCCTGGCCAGGCGCATCACGGCGTTGACGAGTTCCGCAAGTTCGGCAAGTGACGGAAGGAGGTCGACAAAGCGACTCATGGCGACGTCCGTATTGGACGATGTGCCCCCGACGCCGAAGCGGACACCCATGGGGTCCTCCTGCAGCGTTATCTTCGGTATCCCCATTCCCATGAGGCGGTCGTCCGACAACGACACCTCGTGGCGCATTGACACCGCAAAGGCGGCCTCCTCGAGCACGCGGGCCCCGATATCGAGCGTGGCTTCCCTGAGCGCCGCGAAGGCGTGTCCGACGGCATCGCCGACCCGTCTCTCCGCCTCCTCGGCCCGGGCAAGCCGGCTCATGAGCTCGAAGATCAGGATCTGCCGCTTCTGCTCCAGGAGATCATACCCCTCCTCGGCGAACTCGAGTTGCCGCTGGAGTCCCAGGAGGTTCGATTTCGTGGGCGCCACGTTGAGCTTGGGCATATCGTCCTCACAACCGCTGAACTGTGAGACAGGCCTGGTCCTGTGCCCCCGTTCCCGGCTCCGAGCGGTAGTGCTTCCTGAGAAGCTCGTCGCTCACGCGGTGAAGTTCCTCCCGCGGCAGCACGGACAGGGCATCCCAACCCATCTCCAGCGTTGTCTCTATGGAGCGGTTCTCGTACTCCCCCTGGTTGAGGAAGGTCCCCTCGAAGGCCTCGCCGAATTTCAGGTATTGCTTGTCGAGCTGGCTTAGCTCTTCTTCGCCGATGACGTCCGCCAGGCCGCGGACCCTCTTGACGTACGCATAGCAGGCGAAGAGCTGGCTCGCCAGGATCGGGTGGTCTTCCCTGGTGAAACCCTTGCCCACGCCGTCCTTCATGAGGCGCGAAAGGCTCGGCAGGCCCGCTATGGGCGGGTAGATGCCGCGCTGGAAAAGGTCGCGGTCGAGGACGATCTGCCCCTCCGTGATGTAGCCCGTGAGGTCCGGCACGGGGTGGCTGATGTCATCGGCGGGCATGGTCAATATCGCCATCTGAGTGATCGACCCCGGCGAGTTCTCGATGCGGCCCGCTCGCTCGTAGAGACTCGCCAGGTCGGAATAGAGATATCCGGGATATCCCTTCCGCCCCGGTATCTCGCCCCTGGCTGTTCCAACTTCGCGCAGGCTCTCGCAATAGTTCGTCATGTCCGTAAGGAGGATAAGGACGTGCTGACCGCAGTCGAAGGCCAGATGCTCCGCGAGGGTCAGCGCGACACGCGGCGTGAGGAGCCGTTCAACACTCGGAGCGTCTGCCAGCGAGAAGAACATGACGGCACGGGAGAGAGCTCCCGATTCCCGGAAGTTGCGGATAAAGAACTCGGCGATGTCATGCTTGATGCCCATGGCGGCAAACACGATGGAGAATTCCACCTCCTCGTCGAGCAGGCGCGCCTGCCGGATGATCTGCGCCGAGACCCGGTCGTGGGGCAATCCGTTGCCGGAGAAGACGGGCAGTTTCTGGCCCCGCACGAGGGCGTTCATCCCGTCGATGGCGGATAGGCCCGTCTGGATGAACTCACGGGGGTACCGTCTGGCGAAGGGGTTTATGGGCATGCCGTTGACGTCCCGGCGGTCCGCTGAGAGGGCCGGCGGTCCACCGTCGGCGGGGCGGCCCAGGCCGTCAAAAACGCGGCCGAGCATCTGCCGCGAAACGGGGAGGCGAAAGCTCTCCCCGAGGAAGCGAGCCCGGAGCGTCCGGGTGGCGAGCCCTGTCGTTCCCTCGAGGACCTGGACGACGGCCTGGCGCTCGGAAACGTCAAGCACGCGCCCCATGCGGGGAATACCCGCCGGGTCGATGATCTCCACCGTTTCGTCATATCCCACGTCACGGACCTTGTCCACCACGACGAGCGGCCCCTCGATGCGTGAGGCACCCACGTATTCAAGCCCCCTGTCCTCAATGTCTGCGAAGAGATCATTCATAGCAGGTTGCCCCCTTCATGTATTGACGTTCCAGTTCGTCCGCCTCTTCTCCGAGTCTTCTCGCGAGTTCCTCCACCCTGTGGAGTTCTTTGTTGGACGTCGCCGCCTTTGCGCGGAGAACCTCGGAGACGCAGTCCATGCCGGTGACCTTCGCCAGCGGGACGCCTTCCTGGATCATGTCGCGCCCCCTGTGATAGAGCGTGAGAATGAGTCTCAGGAGGGCGACCTGTTTCTCCGGCGAACAGTACATGTCGTTCTCGTCGAAGGCGCTCTGGGCCAGGAAACCATCCTTGAATATCTCGGCGATGAACAGGATGAGCCGCTGGCTGTCGGGCAGAACGTCCGGCCCGACGAGCTTGACGATCTGCTGGAGGCGCTCCTCGCGCTGCAAGAGCGTCAGAGCCTCGGTCCGGAGCTCCTCCCAGTCGGGACAGCCTGCCTCCCACCAGCTCTTGACATCCTCGGCGTATTCCGAATAGGAACGCAGCCAGTGGATGGACGGATAATGACGGGCGTTGGCAAGCTCCGTGTCGAGGGCCCAGAAGCAGCGGATGAAGCGGCGCGTGTGCTGCGTGACCGGCTCGGAGAAGTCGCCTCCGGGAGGGCTAACGGCCCCGACGATGCTCACCGAGGCGCGCTCGCCGGCAAGGGTCGTCACGGCGCCGCCGCGTTCGTAGAACTGGGCAAGCCTCGTGGGAAGGGACGCCGGGAAACCCTCTTCCGCGGGCATCTCTTCGAGACGGGCGGCGAGCTCCCTCAAGGCCTCCGCCCAGCGGCTCGTCGAGTCCGCAAAGACCGCCACGGACAGTCCCATGTCCCGATAGTATTCCGCGAGGGTGATGCCGGTGTAGATGGAGACCTCACGGGCCGCGACGGGCATGTTCGACGTGTTGGCGATAAGGATCGTCCGCTCCATCAACGGGCGCCCCGATCGCGGGTCCTCGAGTTCGGGAAATTCGCGGAGCACCTCGGTCATCTCGTTGCCGCGCTCGCCGCAGCCGATGAAGACGATGATCTCGGCATCGGACCACTTGGCAAGCTGATGCTGGGTGATCGTCTTGCCCGTTCCGAAACCGCCCGGTATGGCTGCCGCTCCGCCTTTGCCGAGAGGGAAGAAGGTATCGATGATCCTCTGGCCGGTGATCAGGGGATCGGCTATTCTCAGACGCTCCCGGATGGGACGCGGCTGTCGCACCGGCCAGCGCTGGAGCATCGTCACTTCCTTTTCTCCCTCCGGCGTCCCGATCACCGCGATGGGGTCAAGGAGTGTGTAGTCCCCTTTCTCCACGATCGACAGGACGTGGCCGGAGACGTCGGGGGGGACCATGATCCTGTGCGTGACGAGAGGTGTCTCAGCGACCTGCCCTATCACCTGGCCGGGGCCGACGGTGTCGCCCTTCGCCGCCGTGGGCTCAAAGGTCCACCGCCTGGTATTGTCGAGGGCCTCGACCTTTTCGCCGCGGCGGATCCACGCGCCGCTCTTTGCCTCGATGCCAGGCAGGGGCCGCTGGATACCGTCGTAGATATTGCCGACAAGGCCGGGGCCGAGCGAAACGGACAGGGGAGCGCCCGTGCAGAGCACTCTCGCTCCGGGCTTCAGCATCGTCGTGTCCTCGTAGACCTGGATCGTCGCCAGATCACCTATGATGCGGACCACCTCGCCCACAAGCCCCAGTTCGCCCACCTGGACGACCTCGTACATCTGTGCCCTGCTCATTCCCGTGGCTGTAATAATGGGTCCGCTGATACGGGTCGCGACAGGCTCCGCTGATTCGGTCACATTCATCACGTGGCACCTCCTTCCGGCTCGCCGGCGCCGGCAGGGAATATCTCCGCCGCAATGGCGCGCCGCATCTGCGGCCACAGGCGTTCGAGCCTCGCCCTGTACCGGTTGTCCCACACCTGACTCTCCGCCGGGTCCGTCACGATGGGTCCGTCATCGGACATATGGGGATCCCAGGAAACGCTGATCTTCACCCCCGGACGGCCCGCACGGGAGGCGATCTCCTCCTCCAGGGTCCCGCCGAGCATGGGTCGGCTCCCCTCGGCGAGACGCACCACGAATTCATCGCCAGTCATGCCACGGACGCCTTCGCTTGCAAGATTGATCACGCTTTCCCGGAGGTCGAAGCCGTTGCGGGCGGCGAGGTGCTTCTCAGCCTCTTCGCGTATGGATCCGAGCAGCGCCTCGACACGGGCCAAATACAGCCTCCGCGTCTCGACGAAGACAGCCGCGAGCGTCAGGTCCCTGCGACGCGCTCCCTCGGAACGGGCCTCTTCAAGACGCTTGACACGGGCTTCGATCGCCGCCGAGCCCTCCCTCCCCAGCAAGGTCTCGGCGTCCCGCCGCGCGCAGGACAGGATGTCATCACACTGGCGCCGCGCGTCGTCACTGATCTCCTGTCGGAGCACCGCTGAAGAATCATGTTCGGTCATGCTCATTTAAGGTCCCTCGCTTTGTCCAAGCCGGATGCCCACGGCTTCCTGCACGAATTCCCTGAGGCTCCTTGAACCAGCCGCTCTCCCCCCTGGCCCGGCGATCTCGACTATGAGCGGACAATCCCTCTCGAGCCTCAACTCTTCCACCCGGTCGCGAATGAGATCCGCGACCGTCGAGGTGAGGATGACGATGGCACAGTCGGGCTCACCCATCACCCTCTCGAGCACCCGGGAGGCCTCGCCCGCCGTGGTTGCCGTCTCGCCGGCAACGCCCGCCAGATGGAAACCTCTCACGGTGTCCTCGTCCGCGATGCAGAAGAACTTCATTGCCCCTCCTAGATCTTCTGCAACAGCATCATGGCTATGGCAAAGCCGAGCACGGCGAGCCCCTCAGCCAGCGCGACAAAGAGGATGCTCCGGGTAAGGAGCTCGGGCTTCTCCACCGCGGCTCCGAGAGCGGCCGATCCGATCTTCCCCACGGCGTATCCCGCCCCGAGGATGCTCACGCCAACAGCGAACGCGGCTGCCACCGCGAGGCCGATGGTCCTCCCCAGGGAGGCCGCGGAAGCACCTTCCTGCGCCGCCTGTTCAGCCAGAGCCTCCACGGCTGGAATCAGCGTTACCGCGAGAGCGGCTCCGACGGACCTGAGTGACAACTTCATCATGTGACACCTCCCCTCGCCGGCACGTGACCGGCTGTATGCATGATCCCGCGGGCGGGATCAGGACTCTCTGAGCCCGGTCTTTCCCGTCAGGCGAAAGGGTTCGAACGCCTGACCGTCGCCGGAGAAGAACTTGCCGAAGAACTCGTAGTATTCCAGACGCAGCGCCTGTACCGACGCGATGATGCCCTCGAGGACTATGGCCACGAGGTTCCCCAGAATGACGACGATAACGCCCCCGACGGTGCCCGCGACGGGAAGATGCTTGACCTGTTCGGCGAGCATGAAGGCGGCGACGAGAAGCGCCGCGTGGCTCATCGCGTAGGCCCCGAGACGCACGAAGCTTATCGTGTTCGCGAGATAGGAGAGGAACGCCTCGAAGGCGCCCACGAAGGACTCCGTGACGGCAATGCCGAGTGTGCCATGGTCCCCGGAGCGATGGAGAAAATACTCGAGAGGCTCCTTCACAATCCAGCACAGCGCCGGCACCACCAGGAACACCACAAGAGCCGCCCCCATGAGGCCCCGCGACGAGATGGCATCGCGGCCGATGATCATCGCGAGAACACCCCAGTAGAAAAGTATCCCAGCCACTCCGAACTTGTCCAGGAATCCGCCGATCACGTCGCCGCGCCGGAAGCGGTTGACGGCATTGAGTATCAGCCCCAGGCTGATCATGACGACGCCGACACCGATCGCACCGTACATGAGGCCCATGGGGTCACCCTCCAGAGGATCATGCCAGAGGGCGTATCTCTTGAAGTGCTCGAGACCGAAGAAACTGCCGTAGATGAGCCCGAAAACGGCGCTCGACAGCCCGCAGGCAGTGAGGAGCACGCCGATGTCGCGCGCCTTCACCGTCTTCCCCTTAAGGAGCGCCGCCATCCCCAGGGCGGCCAGGGTCGCTCCGTGGCCCCAGTCTCCGAACATGATCCCGAACATGAGCACATAGCTGACGGCAACGAAGATCGTCGGTTCCAGCTCGCGGTAATTCGGTGTTCCGTAAGAGGACATGAGCATGCCGAAGGGGCGCAGCAAGCCCGAATGCGTGAGGAGGGTTGGAACCTTCTCCTTCGCCGCGTCATCCGGCGCGGTGACCTCGATGGCGCAGCGGCCCCGGGTGATCTTCCTGAGGCGTTCGCCGACCCCGGCGGCCTCATGCGCCGGCACCCAGCCCGTTATCAACGTGGTCGTATCCGTTCGGGCCAGTTCCTGCTGCGCCCGTATGAGCCCGAGTTCGGTCCCGATCATGGCTTCCAGGCCGTTGAGGTAAGGCGCGAACTCATCGGCAAGTGACGTGAGCCTGATGTCGAGCCTCTCAAGCTCCGCCTCAAGACGCTGGTGCTCCTTCTCCTTTTCCGCACACAAGGTGTCGGGCGTCGCGCCTTCCACCTCGGGAAGGACCTCTCGCTGAAAGCCTGCCGCCCGCAAGGCCTTCTCAACGGAATCCGAGTTCTGACGGGTCGTCATGGCGATCACCGGCCGCCGGCCCTTGTGCCCCTCCAGCACAGCGAGGACGACATTGTCGCCAAGCGAAGACCGAAGGCCCGGGAGGTTCTGCTCCGGCAGGCTCCCCGTCACGAAATGGAGGAAGGAGAAATGATCGGGACCCGCGAGAGGGACGTCTAACCCGCGCCAGCCCGTAACCTGGTCGCACAGCGCCGTCAGGTCCCTCTGCCGCTGCCGGTAGGCCCTGCGAAGGTGCGATACCTCCCCGATATGCTCCTCGATGGAACCGAGTTTCTCCTCGGCTTCGGAAAGGTTGATCTCTGCGGGAGGTTCCCCGCCTGTCGTCGCGGAGACCTCGAGGAGGCGCCGTATCTCCTCAATCCTCGCGCGCAGGCGCTCGTACCGGCCTATCTCGGCGGTAAGGTCACGCGTGGTGACGCTGAGGGCCTCGGGTCCGGCGGGCAGGCGCGTCAACTGCATCACTCCCATGGAGCCAAGGGTCGTGAGCACCTGCCGCTCGTCCTTGTCGAGGACGACGGCACTGAGTCGCGACATGGGGGCCGGGCTAAACACGGGACACCTCCCTTTCCACGCGCGGCACCATCCGCGCCCGTATGACGTCCTCGCCGACGCCCGTGCGAATACCCTCGGAGATGGTTATAAGGTTCGCCACCTCCAGGCGGCGCAGCGCCACGTACCCGATGACAACGCCAAAACCCATGTGGCTGCGCCTGAACGCGGTGTTCGCAAGGCGGTGATACCGTCTCCATGCCAGGTCTTCTATAAATGGTATCTGTATGGCCGAGGATGACTCGCTCAGGGCCCCTTCCACCGGCAGGGGATCGATGGCGCGCATGACGGCCCGCCCCACCGCGATCCAGGGATCGTGGTCGTCCAGCATGGCCGCAAGAAGGGCACGGGATATCCGGGCCCCGGGGACGTGAAAGGAAAGCAGCTGGTCCGCTGCCAGCCCATAGTTGAACTTTCCGCGCAGGACGAGCATGAGGTGGAAGATGTCCGCCTCCTGGCATATAACGCCTTCGGACTCCTGTCGGTCCCGGTTGGAGAGGAGCGCGAGGCGCGCGATGAGCTCCTCAAGATAAGCGCTGTCCAGGGCCGCTTCCAAAAAGAAGGGCCGGGCGTCTTCGCCATGGTCTCCGATCGCCTTCTCCAGACCCTTGCGCAGCGGTCCGAAGGGAAGAAGCTTCACGAAATCGGTGAGAACCGGCGCCCTCACCAATGATTCCACGACTGCCGGCGTCTGCCCCGGCAGGGGCACAAGACGTTCCATGACGTCTTCAAGGTTGATCCTGGTAATGCACGCTCTGAGGAGAACTTTGATGTTCTCGGCCTCAAGACGGGCCGGCATCCAATCGACCACATGCTTCTGGGCCCGGTCCAGATGGCCGGGGAAACCGGAGAATTCCCTGGCAAGCTCCTCGATCAATTGACGCTGAAAGTCCGTGGTCCTCTGAAACTCCCGCTCGGGAAAGATGGCCCGCGTGAACTCCTGAAGGCTGCGGAGGCGCGTGAGGGAATCGAGCCTGTCTCCCTCAGCCATTGAGCTGCGCTTCCCGTGAAGGCGGGCCACGAAGTAGTCGAGGTTGCCTGTCATTGGCCTCCTTGAAGCGTCGTCACGGCTTGCATACGCACCGGACGACACCTTCTACAAAAAGCTTTCTTCGGGCCTCGTCGATACCGACCTCTCTTTCGATCCTCGCCGCCGCCCTTGCCAATCTTTCCTCCTTTTCCTTCCCGGCCTCGGCTGCCGCTGTCGCAATGATGCGGTCGGCCTCGGCGGCGGCCTCCTTATGGGCAGTGGCACTGATATCCTGCGCCTTCTTCCGGGCTTCAGCGATGATGCGGTCGGCCTCGGCCCTCGCCTCCTCGACGGCCTGTTTCGCCTCTGTCTCGGCCGCCACGATCTTCTGGATCACGTCGCGCATAGAGACCTCCGGAAAGACGGCTTGAATGATGTGAACCGTGAAAACGGTTCACATCGCTTGAACTGCTTGAGCCGCTTGAGCGTTGAGAAGACGGCAGTGGATGAGTTGACGGGTCTTCGGCTCCTAGGCAACGGTTGCCGGCGCGCCCCGGGGTGGGCATCCATCAGGGAAGAACATATTTCAATATAGCTTAAGTGCCCCCACATTTCTCATCACCCTTTCCTCATTGACCGCGCTGATCGGATGCAGGAGTGATAAGAGCGCCTTACTGTCTGGCCGGACCGAAAGTTTATATATATCAAGTATAGCGTCAACTTTCATAAACACAAGTGGTGAAATTTCGGGCAGGGGTATCCAAAACGGTCTTTTCAACGGGGGAAATTTGTGATAAAAATGTCAACTATCGGCGAGAGAAAGCAGGAAAAAGGGGCAGACACCGCGTCGCCGGGGTTAAGATGACTCAGATGAAACTGGCATACACCGTCGCGAAGGGCGAACAGGGGACTCAGCGGCCGATGCACGCCCAGCGGCGCGCCGAGAGGTTCTTCCGCAGTCGTATACTGAAGGACCTCAAGGACCAGTTCCTCGAATTCATGAATGACGGTTTTTCGGCGCGGCTCATAGACGAGAAGACGAAGCGCCTCGTCGACGACCTCACGGGCAGCGGCGGCGTGCGTCTCGACAGGCTCGGTTCCATCCGCTTTTTCGTCGAACAGGAGGACCTCTTCCGCGACATCTCGGAGACACTTCGAAAACTTCCCCAAAAAGACCGGATAGCCGACCTGCTCGCCAGAGACAGGAAGTGCTCGGCCGCGTCCTTTCCGTGCTCGATGCAAAGGAAGGGACCGACCTCGAGGAGTACTCGCGCCTTCCCGAGACTTTGAAAGACATCGCCCTTAACATGGACACCTACCGGGAGCTCGAGGGCATCATTGAAGACGTCATGAACAAGCTCCTCTCCCGGCAGGAGGCAAAACCCGTCGCGAAGCGGTGGTTCTGGGAGAAGGTCATCGTCCAGGGTATCGAGCTCATCAACGACTTCTGTCACGGTGAGGCGTGTCCGCCCGACTGCCGCCGCATCCACAGCGAGGCACCGGAGGCGGCGGCCGCCATCTTGAGGCTCATCTACCCCGACCGCTTCACGGCAGGCCCCGAAGAGACCGCCGCCGAGATAATGGGGCGTTACCTCCAGATACGGCACCCAGCCAATGACGAGGATGCCTTCATCAGGAGCCTCTTCTCCCGTTACCTTGAAGAAGACCCCGAAACAGTCGGTCCGTCACAGGACAGGGTCGGCTGATATCATTCTTTCTCTCCTGTTCTTTTCGAGACGCTAGAATCACCGTGTCATGAAACGCTTCGTTTTGCAGACAGATGATCGAGGGGACCCGCCGGATCATTCTCTGCGCGTACTCCGCGTCACCGTCACCCCTTCCGCAGGATCACCCCTATCGCCATGCCGGTTGTGGTTCAAAGACCTTCGCGTCCCGGCTTGCCTCCGGACCCCGCATCCCGGGTCCTGAACCCTTCTTCACCGGCAAAAAAAAGGCGGGGTGGCCACACCCCGCCTTTTCACTTTCATTGGCAAGCCTTACTTCTTCGTCTGAAGATATTCGTCTATTGCCTTCGCTGCTTTTCTTCCCGCGCCCATGGCCAGGATGACGGTAGCGGCTCCGGTGACGATGTCGCCGCCGGCGAAGACGCCCGTGCGGCTTGTCTGTCCCGTTTCCTCATCTGCCACGATGTTCCCGGATTTTTTGAGTTCCAGGTCCGGAGTGGTGGAGGTGAGGATGGGGTTCGGGCCCTGGCCGATGGCGACGATGACGACGTCCACATCGAGGATGAAATTGGAGCCCTTGATCTCGACAGGTCTTCTTCTGCCTGACGCGTCGGGTTCGCCGAGTTCCATCTTTACGCACTCGAGCCCCTTGACCCAGCCCTGATCGTCGCCGACGACCCTGATGGGGTTCGTCAGCAGCCTGAAATCGATGCCCTCTTCCTCCGCGTGGTGCGCTTCTTCCGCACGAGCAGGCATTTCCTCGCGGCTGCGGCGATAGACGAGATACACATCCGCGCCGAGGCGCTTCGAGACCCTGGCGGAGTCCATGGCCACGTTGCCGCCGCCGATGACCGCCACCTTCGAGCCGACCCTGATGGGTGTGTCGTATTCAGGGAAGAGGTATGCCTTCATGAGATTGGCCCTGGTCAGGAACTCGTTGGCGGAGTAAACGCCGTTCAGGTTCTCGCCGGGGATGTTGAGGAAGTAGGGGAGACCCGCGCCGGTACCGACGAACGCGGCGTCGTAACCCTGGGCGAAAAGCTCGTCAAGGGTGACCGTCTGGCCGACGATGGAGTCGACCTTCACCTTGGCGCCGAGTTTCTCGAGGTAGTCGACCTCGCGCTGCACGATCGCCTTGGGGAGACGGAACTCGGGGATGCCGTAAACGAGCACGCCGCCCGCCTTGTGAAGCGCTTCGTAGATGGTGCATTCGTGGCCCTTCTTGCTCAGCTCGCCTGCGACGGTGAGACCGGCGGGGCCGGCACCGATGATGGCGACCTTCTTGCCCGTCTTCTTCGGCAGCGTGGGAACGCGGACATCGCCGAGACCGAGCTGATAGTCCGCGGCAAAGCGCTCGAGGCGGCCGATGGCAACAGGTTCAGACTTCTTGCCCAGGATACATTTCGACTCACACTGGCTTTCCTGGGGACAGACCCTGCCGCAGACGGCGGGAAGGCTGTTCGTTTCTTTAATGATATGGATGGCGCTCATGAAGTCGCCTTCCTTGATCTTCGCGATGAACTGGGGGATCTGTACGTTGACGGGGCAGCCTTCCACGCAGGGCGGCTTCTTGCAGCCGAGGCAGCGCTGGGCTTCCATCATGGCGTTCTCTTTCGTGTATCCCAGGGCCACTTCCGCAAAATTCTGGATCCGCTGCTTCGGTGCCTGCTCCGGCATCTTCACGCGTTTGCGGGCCTTCTTGACGGCCTTTTCCTGTGCGTCGATCTTGCACTTGTGGTCCCAGAGGGCGCGCCGCTCTTCGCGGTTGTACATCTTCTGGCGCAGGACCAGTTCGGGGAAGTCCACGGCATGCCCGTCGAACTCGGGACCGTCGACGCAGACGAACTTCGTCTCGCCGGCGATGGTGGCGCGGCAGCAGCCGCACATACCTGTGCCGTCGACCATGATCGTATTGAGGCTGACGACGGTCTTGACGCCGAAGGGGCGGGTCACGTCGGTGACGGCCTTCATCATGATGACGGGGCCGATACCCACGACGAGGGCGATGTTGGCAGCGCCGCGCTCTTCGATTATCTTCTTCAGGACGTCGGTGACAAAACCGTGGTGTCCGTATGTGCCGTCATCGGTGGTGACATGCACGGTGGTGCTCGCCTTCTTCATCTCTTCCTCGAGGATGAGCATGCTCTGCGTGCGGGCGCCGATGATGGAGATGACCTCGTTGCCTGCCTCCTTGAGGGCCTTGGCGATGGGCAGGACAGGCGCCACGCCGACGCCGCCGCCCACGCAGACAACGGTGCCGAACTTCTCGATGTGGCTCGGTTTACCCAGGGGGCCGACGACGTCGAGGAGGGCCATGCCCGCCTCGAACTTCGCGAGCTTCTGGGTGGATGTGCCCACTTCCTGGAATATGATGGTGATGGTGCCCTTCTTGGTGTCATAATCGGCAACGGTGAGCGGTATGCGCTCGCCCATGTCGTCGCCGCGGACGACGACGAACTGGCCGGCCTTCACCTTTCTGGCGATGTCCGGGACATACAGCTTGTACATGGTGATCGAGGGAGCAAGAACTTTCTTCTCCAGGATCTGGTTGGTTTTGGATGCTTTCTTGGTAGCCATAACGTCTCCTTTTCAAAAGTTTAATTCTATCAAAACAATTACTTGTCGTTCACCTGCTTGAGCGGCAGCCTGACGGTGAAGACCGTTCCTTTCCCGACCGCGCTTTCGACCTCGATGCGCCCGAAGTGGGATTCCACTATTCTTTTCACGATGGAAAGCCCCAATCCGGTGCCTGTCGTATAGCGCGTGTTCGGTCCCTGCACCCGGTAGAACTCGTCGAAGATGCAGGAGAGACACTCCTCCTCCATGCCGATGCCCGTGTCGCTCACGCTTATGCTGAGGTAATGGGGCTCCGGCACGGCCCTGACCGTGACCTTGCCGTTCTTGACATTGTACTTCATGGCATTGGACACAAGGTTCGTGAAGAGCTGCTCCATTTCCGACCTGTCGGCCTCGATGAGGGGCAGCTTTTCGGGTATCTCGACGAAGAACGACACATCCTTCGTCGAACCCTGAACCCTGAAGAGCTCGACGGTGTTCTCGATGATCTCCGTAATGTCCAGGAGCTCTTTCTTCCTTACGACCTTCTTCGATTCCAGCTTCGCGAAGAGCAGAAGGTCGTTGACGAGGTCCATGAGCGACCTTGCCCTCAACTTTGCCCGCTCCAGCATCTGCCGGAGGAACTGGGGGTCCGTGCCCGCCACTCCCGTGAGATAGGCGTTGAGATACCCTTCGATCGCCCCCAGCGGCGCCCGTATCTCGTGCGCCACCATCCTCACGAACTGGGATTTTATCTCCTCGACCTCCTTGAGACGGGAGATATCGCGGAAGGTGCAGACGACGCCGAGGTTCTCGCCTCTCTCGTCGCGCACTCCCGCAACATTGACCATTAAGGTCTTCGGGGTCTCCCCTGCGAGGACCACCTCTTCGGAGATGATCGTATACTGGGAAGAATCAGGGGAGAACGCCTTGTTGATAACATCTATCAAGTCCTGCTGCTTTAGCGCCTTCTGGAAATCCATGCCCACTCCGGACTCGTCGACCCTGCCCCGCACGTTGAGCATTTTGAGCACCGCCGGGTTCCACAGGACAAGCTGGTGCTCCCTGTTGATGACGAGGATACCGTCGGCCATCGAGTTCACGATGGTGTGGAGCTTTGATTTCTCGCTTGCCACTTCGAGGAGCCGCTGGTCCCTCTCTTCGCGGAGCTTTTCCTTTTCTATGGTGAGCCGCCTCTTGTCGAGGCCCCGGTTGATGACCGCCATGAGCTGGTCCGGGTTGAAAGGCTTGGGTATGTAATCGTAGGCGCCGTGTTTCATTGCGTCGACAGCCGTCTCCACCGTGGCAAACCCAGTGATGACCACGAGGATAATGCCCGGGTCGATCTGCCGCACGTGCTCCATGAGCTCAAGTCCGCCCATGACGGGCATCATGAGGTCGACGAGGATGAGGTCATAGGGTTTCCCCGTGACCATCTCGAGCGCCATCTTGCCGTTCTCGGCAACATCGACGCCGTACCCCTCTGACGCGAGGATCCTCCGGCACCCTTCACGGATGCCTTTCTCGTCGTCGACAACAAGGATGGTGACAGATTCGGCCATTAACGTTCCCGTGGAGATCTATCCCTGTTTCGCTCTGTCGATGAGGGCGTTGATCCTCTTGACCAGTTCTTCCGGCTCCACCGGCTTGGCCACGAAATCATCCGTCTTCATCCAGTAGCCGTCCTGCTCCTGGGTGAAATCGTACCCCGTCTCGCCGGCAACGGCGGAGATCATCAGGATGGGGATGGTCTTGTAGCGCGGATCGGCCTTGATGGCCTTCGCGAAACTGAACCCCGTGTCGTGTTTCTCCAGCATGAGGTCGAGGAGGATGAGGTCCGGCGCTTCGAACTGCACCTTGTCCATGCCCTCGCGAGCCGAGAATGCCGTTTCGACTTCGAATCCGTTGTTCTGCAGGACTGCCTTGTTGAGATCAACGAAGTCGACGTCGTCATCAATGATGAGAATTCTTTTTTGTGCCATGGTTCCTTCTCCCTGTATTTATATTTTGATTTGCCGCTAATCCTTTGGCCGGTGCAATGATCCCCGCCGCATCGGCGTCGACGGGCAACGTGATGATGAATGTGCTTCCCTTGCCCAGTTCCGTCTCGACATCTATCTGCCCCGAATGGCGCTCCACGATGCCGTAGGAAATGGCGAGTCCGAGCCCCGTCCCCTTCTCCTTCGTGGTAAAGAAAGGATTGAAGAGCTTGCCGATGTTCTCCGGCGGGATGCCCGGTCCCGTGTCGCGTATCCTGATCTCGATCGTGCCTCCCTCGTGGGTGGTGGTGAGCGTCAGCGAGCCTTTGCCCTCCATCGCCTGCGCCGCGTTGAGCATGATGTTGAGAAACACCTGCTTGAGCTGCGTCGCGTCGGCGAAGAGCAGGGGGAGATCATCGTTGAACACCTTCTTGATCTTGATGTTCTGAAAGAGGACCTGGTTGACGAGCAGACCGAGGGTCTCCTCGAGAAGGTCGTTGATGTTCGTCTCGCCCGGTTTGAGCTTTGTCTCCCGCGCGAAGCTCAGGAGCCCCTGGACGATCTCCTTCGTCCTGTTGGCCTCGGTCACGATGAGGTCGATGTCTTCCTTTCTCGGGTCGTCGGGCTCGAGGGACCGTGCCAGTATGTGGGCATAGATGGTGATCGTGCCGAGGGGGTTGTTTATCTCGTGGGCGACGCCGGCGGCGAGCTGTCCCAGGGCCGCGAGCTTCTCCGTCCTGATGAGCTGGAACTGCGCCTGCTCCAGTTCCTGATGGGAGCGCTGCAGCTCCCTGTGGGATTTTTCGAGCTGCTCGTAGACGCGCTTCGAGCCTTCCAGAAGGTAGGGCAGGCAATACTCGGCTTCCGATATGCCCTGCACGACGGCGACCGCCTTCTCTCGGCACGTATTGTAGCCGCAGGCCCGGCAGTCGAGGTTGTTGTGGGGAGGCAGCTTGTTTATCCTCTTCAGGACGGCCCGTATCTGCTCCTCCGTCGGATCGGGGAGCTTCTGAACGTTGGCCTTGTGCTCCTTCGTGATCTTCACATCAGCAAAGTCCCTGAGGGTACGCTGAAGCACCGACGCCGTCTGGGGGCTGAACTGGGACTTGGCGTACCGCGATACGATCTGCCTTCTTCCCACCACGGAAAGCTCTCGCTCCACGAAGGAACCGTCCACGCAGCCATCGCAGAAAACAAGATCGAAGAAACGGGCCTGAATGGCCCCCTTCGCAAGCTGGTTGAGCGCGGCCATGACCCGCCTTCGCCCGTAGGCAACGCTGGTCTCCCCGACGAGAACGTCGAAACTGTGCCCCAGGCTCCGGTTGAGCCCGCCTATGACGGGGACGATCCGGCCCAGTGCCGGAACGGGCCCGTCGAAGGGCGCCTCGTCCACGTGTCTCGGGTTGATCCCGGCCTCGGCGAACATGAACCGCACGTCGCGAAAGGTGATGACATGATCGATGGCATCCGCGTTCTCCTCGTAGTCCAACTCCCCCATCCGGGCAAGGCACGGGGCGATGTAGACAACGCGCCACCCCTCCCCTTTCGCCTTCTTGATGGCCCTCCCAGCAGCTATCATCGGCGAGACTATGGGCGCGAGATTACCGATAAGCTGGGGAAGATACTTCTCGATGTAGGAGACGATGACGGGGCAGAAGGAAGATATGACGGGTTTTTCCGTTTCCGTCAGAAGTTTCCGGTAAGGTCCGCTTATCAGCTCCGCACCGACGGCACCTTCCCAGACCTCCTTGAACCCGAGGGCCTTGAGGGCGTAACTGAAACCCCAGGGGCTCACATTGTCGAGAACGGCCGGAAAGGCGGGGTCGAGGCAGGCGACGACATTCTCATTCGCCTCTATGAGGTTCCTGACGATGCTCGCGTCGCTGTGATATGTCATCGCACGGTGCGGACATCCGGTGATGCAGTTGCCGCAGAGTATGCATCGCTCCGGGATGATGCGGATCGACTCCTTTTCGAGTTTGATGGCCTTCGCGGGACAGAGCTGCACACAGTAAAAGCATCTGCGGCACTTGCGGTTGTTGACCTCTACCCTGGAATCTCCCCGGCAGTGTTCTGACTTGAGATCGCGTACGGTATTCATCCAAATACACAGAAAATTTAATAAATTACCACAAATCTTACAGGAATTGGGAGGCTTTGTCAATGAATGGAAACAGGGCTGGCCCAAGGGCCTCAAAGAAGGTTCAAGGGTTCAAAAGTTCAAGGGTTCAAGTGAAGAACCATGACGTGCCCCGCTGAGTGATTGTGCTGTCAAGACGATCCGCACACTAACCCAAGGCCTGCGGTGCTTTTTTTGTCTTTTACCCTTAGAACTCTTGAACTTTTGAACCCTTGAACCGTCCTTATCCCGGAAAGCGAAGGGCCTGTTTCGGGCAGGCTTTTACGCAGAGGCCGCACTTGAGGCAATCGCCCTTGAAGGCCATGGCCTCGTTTTCCTTCATTTCCTGGGGGGCAAGCTGCATAGGGCAGGTCTTCGCGCAGAGACCGCAGTTCACGCAGGCGTCCTTCTCCATGTTCAGCTGGTAGCGGTCCTTCCCGACCCAGCTCGATAGGCTCCCTATGGGGCAGATGGAACACCAGGCGCGCTGGTGAAGGAAAAGCGCCATGAAGACCCCCACGACGGTCGTGACGGTGAGTAGTATGACAAAAAACCTCCCTATCGCGTACGGGTCCGGCCACAGCCGCACGATCTGGAAGGCAAGCATCGCCATGAGGAATGCCAGAACGCCCAACCTCACCGGTGTGCCCCTCAGCCAGCCTGGTATCTTCCGCTCCGGACTGATGAGCTTCATATAGGTATCGGCGAAGGACCCCCGGGGGCACATCCAGTTGCACCACTTCCTGCCCCGAACGGAGGCCAATCCCACACCAGCCACCATGCACAGCGGAATGAAATACCCGATCAGAGAATAGAACCACCCTCCGACAAGAAGCGCAAGAAAGACGGTTCCCAGAACAACCTGTTTGGCACGCCTAGACCGTTTCGCCCTTTCAAGTCCTTCCCTCGCCGAACCCTTCCCCATCTCACCACCCATAACTCCCTCCAAGTCCTATAGGTCCCATATGTCCTATCGGTCCTCCTATCAACTCCTATACGTCCTATCCCTCTCCCACAGTTCCCATCCCTTCAAGCATGCTTCGGGAAATGCGCTCTCTACTCCGCAAGGTTTCCAGCAGCACCTCGCGCATTATCGAGCAAGCCTCAGTTATCCTCGGACTTGCGAGCCTGTAGTACACCGCCCCGCCCTCCCTCCTGGATATGACGAGCCCTTTCTGTCTCAGAACCGCGAGATGCTGGGACAGGTTCGCTTTGTTTATCCCCATCCTTTCCAGCATCTGCGCCACGGACCTTTCCCCCTCCTTCAGCAGGCCCAGTATCTGCAGCCGCCGCGGATTCCCCAGCGCCAGGCACACCTCAGCCTGCAACTCGAACACCTCCATTTCCTCCTCAAGCCTCATGACCATCTCCTTCAATTTCCTAATTGCGTAGTTTCATGATATCGCAACTATAATACAACCTGTGCCTGCTGTCAAGACCCGGCTGGGTCGGGGATTGGGAGGGCAGGGCAGACCGGGGTGAAGTGGTGAGGGCTCTAAGACCGGATAGGACACGGGGAGATTCCCGTTTCTCCTACCTCGACAGGCAGCGGATGATCTCGCCCACGTACATCCTGTGGTAGTCCTTTTTCGGGTAGAAGCCGTCTATCTCCGGTGCGAGGAAGTTCTGAGGCTCTATGTCCTGGCGGTAGATCTTCCTGCACTCGATGACGAGGCGCGCCTCAGCGAAGTAGGTCGTGTCCTCGCCGAAGACGGGGGTGAGACCCGCTTCGGCGACCTTGTTCACGTCCCTGCCCGACGTTGTCCCGCAGTAGGTCAGGGCGTCACGGTACTGCTCATCGAAGAAGCACAGGCTGAACGACCATGAACGCTCCATGAATTCATAGGTATAGCGGGTCGGACGAACGAGACATATGGCGACGCGTTTGTCCCACACAATGCCGAAACCGCCCCAGGCGCCGGTCATCGTGTTGAAGGAATCCTTCGTACCCGCCGTGATCAGCATCCAGTCCGCCCCGATAAGTCTGAAAGGGTTGCGCCCGATATCCTCCGCCTTCGTCTCCGTAAACACGCTCTCCATGGAACCTCCGAAAGATGTTTTGAGTTTTAGGTGTTACGTTTTAAGTTCAATACTATTACGCGGTGGTCATGATTGCAAGGCCACGGCTGTCTTCCTCTGCCATCCCGGCTCCTTTTACTTAAAACCTAAAACTTGAAACCTAAAACATTATTTTCGCCGTTTAAGCTTCCCGCCGGTCAGCCGATTACTAGTGTGCAGGGGTACAGTTCCGGGGGCTCCTGCAGGGTGGAGGTAAAGGTGGCAATGAGAAATGATAGTCCGCGAGGAATCTTACGGGAAGCGGGTCGTCTTGTTTCCCGGCGATTATTTTGTGACAGACAAGAAGGTCAGGATATCCACCCTTCTCGGCTCCTGCGTCTCCGCGTGCCTCTATGACCCGGTCAACCGGGTCGTAGGGATGAACCACTTCCTGCTCAGCACGAAGCGCTACACCGACGATGTGCCGCTCGTCCTCTCCGAGGCGGGCCGGTATGGTGTGCACGCCATGGAGATCATCATAAACGGCATGTTGAAGCTCGGCGCCCAGCGCAGGTACCTCAAGGCAAAGGTCTGCGGGGGCAGTTCGCTGCTCAAGACGCAGAAAGATGAGGACAATTTCCGGTGCGTCGGCAGAGTGAATTGCGCCTTTATCCAGGAGTTCCTCCGCAACGACGGCATCGCCATAGTCTCCTCGGACCTGGGCGGAGATCTCGGCAGGGTGGTCCATTTCGACACCCACGATTATGCCCTCTACATCAGAAAGATCAGGAAGGTCTCGCTTCAGGGTCTCGGTGCGAGGGACAAGGAATACTGGAAACGGGAACTCAAGCGCCACCTCGACGAGGGAACGACGCCGGATATATGGTGAAGACAAAGACCGTTGCGAGTTGCGAGTTGCGAGTTGCGAGTTGCGAGTTGCGAGTTGCGAAAATTAGACGGCGAAAGGGGATGGGTTGTCAACACAATCACTGACCCGCGCGGAGCGGGCAGCGGATCTTTTTTTGCCTTTAGACTTGTGACGTGTGACCTGTGACATGCGGCCGGTTTTTGCCTGAGCCGCTCGAACCGCTTGAACGCATGACAGCGCGTATATAAAAACCCCCCTCGTGCAACAGCCGCGGCCCATCATCGCGAGCCCCGGTGTCTTCGCGCCCCCCCACGTTCCATAACGTCGCGTCGCGACTGAACACATTGGACACAAAGAATAGAATGACGGTCTCTACGTCCTCTGCACGTTCAAGCGGTTCGAACGGCTCAAGCAGTCCAAACCGTATTCCCCTTTCTTGTCTTCTCCACGCTCGAGCTGTTCAAGCGGCTCAAGCTGTGTTTCACTGTTTTCCCGTCGTCAGGTACTCGTGTATGGCGCGGGCCGCCTTCCTGCCGGCCCCCATGGCGAGGATGACCGTCGCCGCACCGGTCACAATGTCGCCTCCCGCCCACACCCTGTCGCGGGTCGTTTTTCCCGTCTCGGGGTCGGCAACGAGCGTTCCCCGTTTCGTCGTGTCAAGGCCCGGCGTAGTCGCCGGCACCAGGGGATTGGGGCTGTTCCCTATGGCGCATACCACCGCGTCCGTCTGCATCCGGAAATTGGAACCCTTCTTCTCGACGGGGGTGCGTCGTCCCGACGCATCGGGCTCGCCAAGTTCCATCTGAATACATTCGATTTCCTTGACCCAGCCATTCTCGTCGCCTATGTAGGCGAGCGGCAGGGTAAGCAGATCGAAGATCACGCCTTCTTCTTCGGCATTCTCCGCCTCTTCGGCACGCGCCGGGAGCTCGGCATGGGAACGCCGGTAGACTATGTGCGACTCCGCGGCGCCCATGCGCAGGGCCGTCCGGGCGGAGTCCATCGCCACGTTGCCGC
This sequence comes from Deltaproteobacteria bacterium UBA1386, assembly GCA_002305765.1. Taxonomy (GTDB): domain Bacteria; phylum Desulfobacterota; class Syntrophorhabdia; order Syntrophorhabdales; family Syntrophorhabdaceae; genus Delta-02. The sequence continues at coordinate 11,316 of DBQU01000112.1, read as the reverse complement.
CGCCGACCACCGCGACCTTCACATGCTTCTTGACCGGTGTAGACGACTTCGGATAGAGGTAGCCCTTCATGAGGTTCATGCGCGTCAGGTACTCGTTCGCCGAATAAACGCCGTTCAGGTTCTCGCCGGGAATGTTCATGAACCAGGGAAGCCCCGCCCCGGTCCCCACGAAGACCGCATCGAACTCCTCGAGCAGTTCGTCTATGGACCTCGTCTTTCCTACGACGAAGTCGGTGAACACCTCCACCCCGAGGGCCTTCAGGTAATCCACTTCCCGTTGAACGATCGCCTTGGGCAGACGGAACTCCGGGATACCGTAGACGAGGACTCCGCCGGCCTTATGAAGCGCCTCGAAGATTGTCACTTCATGGCCGAGGAGGATGAGGTCGCCTGCGACGGTGAGCCCCGCCGGACCGGAACCTACGACAGCCACCTTCTTGCCTGTAGACTTTGCCCTGGGCGGCAGGTCCACTTTGCCCTGCCCCGCCTCCCAGTCGGCAAGAAAGCGTTCAAGGCGGCCGATGGCGATCTCCGCCTTCTTGTTGCCGAGGACGCACTTCGACTCGCACTGGGATTCCTGGGGGCAGACCCGCCCCGAAACCGCGGGCAGGCAGTTCTTCTCTTTCAGTTTCTTTATGCCCCCCTTGAAATCGCCCCTCGTGATACACCCGATAAAACCGGGGATGTCTATCTCGACGGGGCAACCCGTGACGCACCGCGGCTTCTTGCACTGGAGACAGCGCGAGGCCTCCGCCCGCGCCAGTTCCTCGGTGTAGCCCAGCGCCACCTCATCGAAATTGTTCCGCCTCATTTCCGGAGACTGCCTCGGCATGTCTCTGCGGTTGAGGTCTATCTTGCTTGCCTTTTCTTGGGTCTTTTCTTCATTCATGCCAGGCACACTTCCCTTCGTTATGCGCGGGTGCGTCGCTCCTGCGGAAGAACATGGCCTCTTCCGTCACGTACGCCTTCCTGCGCGCGAGAAATTCCTTCCAGTCAATGTCGTGTCCGTCGAACTCGGGACCGTCAACGCAGGCGAACTTCATCTGGCCCGCGACGGTGACCCGGCACACACCGCACATCCCGGTGCCATCGATCATGATAGGATTAAGGTTAACGACGACCGGTATGTCAAGGTCTTTCGTGACCTCCGACGTGTGCGCCATAAGATAGGTGCATCCATTGACGATTATCCTGTCGGGCTTCCGGGGCATGCCGTGTATGACGTCGGGCAGGCGGCTGATGTGGCCTTTCTGACCCAGACTCCCGTCCCGCGTGATGGTGTAGACCTTCTCGGCCAGCGGGACATACTTGTTGAGCCAGTAGATCAGGTAGGAACTCCTGGCCTCGAGCACGACGCTCACTTTGTTCCCCTTCGCCTTCAACTCCTTTGCCACGGGATAGAGGCTCCCTATCCCGTAACACCCTCCCACCAGCAGGACATCTCCGAATGTATCGATGGTTGTCGCGTTGCCCAGGGGGCCCACGCAGGTCGCCACCGCGTCCCCGGCGTTGAGCCGCGCGAGAGCCGCCGTCGAGGCCCCAACTTCCATGAAGACTATCGAGACAGTCCCTTTCTCGGTGTCGTAATCGGCCACCGAGAGGGGGATGCGCTCGCCTTCGTCGCCGCCCCGGACAATGACGAACTGTCCGGGCTTCACCTTGGAGGCGATCTCGGGTGCCTCGACTACGAGCAGATGCATATTGGGGACGATCATCGACCGTTCTATGACCTTCTTCACTTGCGCCTCCTTTCTTCTATCGCCTTCATGCCGGCCACATGATCGTGAAGGGCCACACCGCGGAAGGTCTCAAGGGGGGTCATCACCCGGCCCGCCCCATGGGGGTTGCGTGCCGCGGCCGCCTTGCCTTCCATGGCAACCTTTTTCCTTGGGACCCGTCGGTCCTTGCCCGAAAAGCCGGGAATGGACTTCCTGATCTCCGATTGTATGGCCGCGAGAGAAGCGTATTTCAGGGCGCCCTTCTTCATCCTTTCCGCTATGGACGACATGATCCACCAGTCAGGCTTTGAGTCGGCAAAGGGAGCCGACGCCTTGTTGAAAACGAGGATCTTGCCCTCACAGCTTATCGTTGTCCCCGGAGCCTCCGTGAACAGGGCCGCCGGAAGGACGAGGTCGGGATCGATCCCCGAAGGCGCGGGCAGGGCGTTCTCATAGATGATGTAATCGCACCCGGGCATCTGAGGAGAGGGCACCTCGCCAATGAAATAACCGACCTTCCATTTCTGCTTCACGTCGATGACGGCCGCCGGGTCTTTGAGCTTGAGCGCCCCGTCCGACCGCATACCTCCCGGTTTCAGACCGGGAAAGGCGCCCATGGCAAGCATGCCCATGAGGTTCGTATAGGGATGGCATACGATCACCTTCCATCCGAGGCTGTCCCTCATCGTGAGGGCGCTCTCGAAAATCTCCCCGCGCCTGGCCGAGAATATAGCGTCGGGCCCGATGACGAGAACGTTCCTGTCGCCCTTCTTGAAGAAGGAGGATGCCGCCTTCTTCCGGGTCCCATTGCCGGACATGGACTTCATGACACCCTCCATGAAGTCGGGCCACTTTGCCGGGTCGGACTGGACGGCCTCTTCGGAGAGCATGTCGAGATTGCATTCGTCGGTGCTTACGGTGACCAGGACGGCGCCCCGCTTGGCCGCCCTCTTGGCGGCAATGCCCACGGGGGTGAATCCGTACGTGGTGTCGAGGCCGATGGTCAGGATGCCCGCCGCCGTGTCTATGGTGTCCACGGATTCCGAGAGCACGGCAAGGTCGAGGAAAGGCCTCAGGTCACTGCCGAGATCGAACATGACGGGCGAGAGGATCGCCTCCGTCCCCAGGACCTCTCTCGCGAAGCGCTGGGCCACGAAAAGGTCCTCATTGGAAAGCTGGGGTGAGACAACGATGAAGGACCCCTTCGGGCCGGCCGCCTTGAGCTTCGCCGCGGCTTCGTCAAGGGCGCCCTCCCAGGGCAAGAGATCGTACCCCTCGGGCTTGAGTATCGTCGGCTGCGCGAGCCTGTCGGGGCTCAGGACGTACTCGGGGATCGCGAAGCGCCCCTTCACACAGATGAGCCCGTGCTCGGTCGGCGAATCGTAATCGGCGCTGACGTCGACAACCTCTCCCGCCTTCACCTTGAGGTCGAGGGTACAGCCGACGGGACAGTAGGGACAGGTGGATTCCACGATCTCGTCGGGTTTGCCCGCCCACTTGCTGGTCTTGGCCGACAGCGCGCCCGTCGGGCACACGGCGACGCAGGCCCCGCAGAACTCGCAGCCCGCCTCGAGATGGGTGCGTCCGAAGGCTGGCCCTATGGTGGTCAGCTTTCCGCGCTGCTTGAAGCTCAGGGTCCCGTTCAGGCGTATGTCGTTGCAGACCCTGACACAGCGTCCACACAGGAGGCACAGGTTGTAGTCCCTGTCGTAGAAAGGGTCTTCCTTTTCGACGGGGAAGTTCCTGTAATAGACCGGGTAGGACGTCTCCGTGAGCCCCACTTTCTTTGTTATCTCCTGGAGCTCGCACATATCGTCGTTGGGACAATAGCGGCAGCCGGTGGTGACACCGACCTTGCGGATCGTCCCCTGGAAGTTCTTACAGTCCGTCTGTTCCTCGCAGAACAGGCAACTTGCCGGATGCTCGCTCAAGAGGAGTTTCAGGACCTCCTGCCGGAGCGTCCTCACCTCCGCCGTGTCGGTGCGGATCACCATGCCGTCCTCCACCGGTGTGGTGCAGGACGTCGGAAAACCCCGTATCCCGTCAACCTCCACAACGCACAGGCGGCATGCGCCGTAGGACGGCAGATGCTCCAGAGCGCAAAGCGAGGGTATGTCGATGTTGTTCTCCCGCGCCGCCTGGAGGATGGTCATGTTTGCCTTTGCTTCGACTTTCCTGTTGTCGATTGTGATGGTTACCTTTTTCTCCCTGGTCATGATTTACTCTCCGCTGTCCTGATCACGATGGCGTCGCCCGCGATAGCTTCGTAACGGCAGACCTCATAGCAAGAACGGCACTTGATGCACTTGGACGGATCGAGGTTGTGCGGTTCCGACCTCGGACCTGTTATTGCCCCCGTTGGGCAAACCCGGACACACGATTGACATCCGGTGCATTTTTCCTTGATAACGCGGTATTCGATGAGCGGCTTGCACACGGTGGCGCGGCACCTGTGGTCCTTGATGTGCTCCAGGTACTCGTTGCGGAAATACCTCAGAGTCGTGAGGACCGGGTTGGGCGCCGTCTGGCCAAGACCGCACAGGGCCCCCTTCTTGATCGTGTCGCCAAGCGTCCTCAACGCGAGGAGGTCGTCGGGTGTCCCCTCGCCGTTTGTTATCTTTTGAAGGATCTCCAGGATATGCTTCGTACCCACCCTGCAGGGCACGCACTTCCCGCAGGACTCCTTCTGGGTGAAATCGAGGAAGTATTTCGCGAGGTCGACGATGCATGTGTCCTCATCCATGACGATGAGCCCTCCGGAACCCATTATGGAACCGGCGCTGGCCAGCGATTCATAGTCGACGGTAAGATCGAGGAACTCCTCCGACAGGCACCCGCCCGAGGGCCCTCCCGTTTGTATGGCCTTGAAGGGCTTCTGCACGCCGCCCCCGATATCGAAGATGATCTCCCGCAGGGTGGTTCCGAGCTGGACCTCGATGAGGCCGGGCCGGCGGATCTTGCCCACGAGGGAGAAGGTCTTCGTCCCCCTGTTGCCCTCCTTGCCGAACCGGGTATACCATTCGGGCCCGTTCCTCAGGATGTTCGGCAGGGTCCCCAGGGTCTCCACGTTGTTGATGATGGTGGGCGCTCCGAAGAGGCCCGCTATTGCCGGGAAGGGCGGGCGCGAGCGGGGCATGCCCCGTTTTCCCTCGATGGACCCGATAAGCGCCGTCTCCTCACCGCAGACGAAGGCCCCCGCCCCTTCCTTTATCTTTATCTCGAAACTGAAATCCGAGCCGAGAATATTCTTCCCCAGAAGCCCGTACTCCCGCATCTGCCCGATGGCCCTCTTGAGCCTCTCGATGGCCAGAGGATATTCGGCGCGGATATAGACGATGCCCTTGCTCGCGCCGATGGCGTAGCCTGCGATGAGCATGCCCTCCAGCACCGCGTGTGGGTCGGACTCGATAAGAGACCGGTTCATGAAAGCCCCGGGGTCGCCTTCATCGGCGTTGCAGATGAGGTACTTCTGCTCGCCCGGAGACTCCCTGCAGACCGTCCATTTCCTGAACGTCGGGAAACCGGCGCCGCCGCGCCCTCTCAAGCCGGCCTGCCGGACCGTCGCGATGACATCCTCGGGCGTTGACTTGAGCGCCTTCATGAACCCCTGGTAACCGTCCACCGCGAGATACTGGTCGATCTCCTCGGGATCTATGAGACCGCAGTTGCGCAAAACTATCCGCACCTGGGGTTTGAGCATGGGAAGGTCATAAAACTTCGGAATGCCGTCGAAATCGTCGGTCCCGAAATGTCCGAGGGCAAGCTTCTTGTGGGGTTCTCCATTCACGAAGTGGGACTTAAGGATCATCTGCAGGGTCTTCGCGCTCACATTGTTGTAGCTCACGCGGGGCTGCCCGGGCATCTTGATGTCCACGAGGGGCTCAAGGTAACAGGGCCCGATGCAGCCCACCTCGATGACGCGCGCGGACTTCAGGTTCTCGTCAAGGAAGGCCTTCACCGCCTCCTTGAGTTCGAGGGCCCCGGCGGCCCTGCCGCAGGACGCGGCGCCGACGTAAACGATGGGCTCCCTGCTGTCCTTCAGCTTGTCCCATTTACCCTTTGCCGTATCGATCTTCTTAACGAGCTTATTCATAATTTTTCAATAACTCCGTCAGTTTGTTGACCGTCATCCTGCTGTAAATATCACGATCGATCTGCACCACCGGCGAAAGCGCGCAGCATCCGAGGCAGGCAACACGGTCCACGTCGAACCGTTTGTCCTCGGTCGTCTCTCCGCAGTGAATGCCCAGCCCGTGCTCCAGGCTGTCGAGCAGCGTCCCGCCACCGCGGACATGACAGGCCGTACCGAGACAGACCTTTATCCCGTGGCGTCCCGGTTCGGTGAACCGGAATTGCGCGTAGAATGATGAGACACCGTAGATCTGATTTTCCGATATGCGAAGGTATCGGGAGATAGCCTTTACCTGAGGCTCTCCGATATACCCGAAGGCCGCCTGGATATCCTGCAGTATTGGGATCAGCTCATCGGGACTGCGGCCATGCTTCCCGAGGATCCTTCGAATTTGTTCGGGCATGGATCTCTCCTATGCCACATTCGTGTGGCGTTAACTGAGATCAGTCGCGCCGCGGGTCGTTCGAACAGGTAAGATGAGATCTAGACAAAGGTCACGTGATTGTTGAATCAGCAGACGATCACTTCCCGAATTTGCCCCCATGTACTCTCATTATTAAAGAACGTTCAAATTCGTGTCAAGAAAAATTCCATAAAAAAAATGGACCACAAGCAATTACCGCAAGTTAGCCGCGAGGCGCCAAACGGCCCCCGGGGCGCTCCCGCCCGGGGTCCGGGAAAGAAGACGTGAGCATGCGGTCTGGATACAGTATACCGTTTTGTTGATACGGAGGACCGACCCGCTCGCCCCTCCGGCCTGGTCCTGTGACGGGAAGGGCCGTGCGGCAATACCGGATGGGATGAAGTATGGATTGATGGACCGGTGATCGCGGGCCGCAGCCGGGTGGAATCCAGGGATCGATCAACCGCTGTTCCTGCGGACCTCTTCGATCGCCTCTCCCGGTGTGGCCACAACACGCACCCCTTTGCTCCTCATCTCGTCGACAGCGGCCGCGGCCGTGTCGGGAGCCACGGACCGGCAAAGGCCTTCTATGACGACCACCAGGTAACCGGCAGCGGTGAGGTCAAGGGACGTGGCCCTGACGCAGTAGTCGGTCGCGAGTCCGTAAACTATCACCCTGTCTATCCCGTTCCACTGCAGAATACGCTCCAACTCGCCCCCGGCTTGAAATGCCGAATAGCTTTCGGTCGAGGGATCCTGAGCCTTCTTCACCACGGCAAGAAAGAGATTGTTGTCTATGACAATGCGCGCGTTCTCTGTTCCCTGAACGCAATGGGGAGGCCAGAGGACCTGCGTTTCCCCGTCGATGACCACCGTGTCGAAGGGCTTCCTCCCCGGGTGGCTCGTCGCGAAGGAAACGTGATCGGGAGGATGCCAGTCCTGGGTGCCGAGAATGGGGATGCCGAGATCTTTGAGCTGCCGCGTGACACTCTCGACATTTCTCGCGTACACCTCATCGGATCCGGGAACGGCAAGGCTGCCCCGTTTCCACTCCGTGAAGTCGCCTTGCATGTCGATGACTATGACACCCCATGTGCCAGACATATCTCTACTCTTACCACACGGGTCGAGATCCGTCAAAGGACGTGAAGGCGATTAAAGGCACACGAGGTCGAAGGGACCTGTCGTGACCCTCTCGAGACGCTCCGAACCAACGATGAGATCGATCTCCATACCCACCGCTCCGAGGTCGGGAAGCACGAACTTCGGCTCGAAGGCAAACACCATCCCTTCCTTCAGTATCCGTTCGTGGCGCGGCGTTAGAACAGGCAATTCGTTGATCTCGAGACCGAGGCCGTGGCCGATGAAAGCCACCTTGCCTTCACCGTGCCCCATGAAGAGGTCGCTGAGGCCAGCTTTGCGTGCCATGCCTTCGGCGCGGTGAAAGATGTCCCGGCAATCGGTCCCCGGCCCCGCAAAAGACAGCACATCCTCTATGATCGACCGTGCCGTCTCATAGGGCTTTCTGAAAGGCTCCGCCAGGTCGCCCACCACAAAGCTCCTGGTCTCGTCGGTGATATACCCGTTGTACCCTCCGCCGTAGTCTATGGTGACGGGGACTCCCCTTTCGACCTTCTTGAAGGAGGAACCCTGGGGGACGGCGGGGGTGACCCCGGTCCCCGTTATCGGGGCGTCGAGCAGGGTGGGAATGGCACCGGTGAATCCCGCCTGCACGGTCATCGTCATCATCTCCTGATTCATCCCTCTCATTCTGAGGAACCCCTGGTGGCCCATTTCCCTCCCGGCCGCCGTGAGGGCCGCCTCGATACCGAGCTCCGTCCTGCCCTCGCGGACCTCGTCCCGTGCCAGCGAGAAGACGCTGGTCAGCATCCGGCCGGACATCACGATCTGGTCGAGCTCAAAGCGGCTCTTGACGGCCCGCACTTCCCTGACCTGCTCCGACACGTCGCCGCAACGCTCGAAGTCGAAGACCCTCTTCATCCTCTCAAAGACGGCGACGGGCAGCACGTCAAGCTCGAGGCCCACCTTTCCCGCGAGGAGGCGACGGCCGCGGAGGATGTCGCCGATCTCCCGGTCGTTCTTGACGGGCGTGAGGTTAAGGGGTGTCTCCATGGCCGCACGGTCCGTTCCCTTTTCCACGAAAACGAGGGGGTCCTGGTCAAGGGGCACGGCAACGACGCCCTTCTGCATGGTCCCCGTAAAATAGAACCTGTCGACGTTCTGCAGGAGAAGCGCGAGATCGAATCCTGAATCCGCCATCAACTGCCGCAACCTGTCGATCCTGCCGATGAGGTCCTCTTTCGGCACGGGATCGAAGTAACCTACCTGTTTCAACATATTCCACCTCGTCAGGGGGAGATTCAAGTCCCCGGCTTCCCTTCCGGGGCCGGGAGGGAATTCAAACCATCGGCGGAACGGATGTGGACATCCTGCTGGGGGAAAGCGATCTCGATGGTGTTCTCCTTGAACACCCTGTCTATCTCAAAACGTATCGCCGATGATATCTTGTCACGCATCTGCACGGGACGCCGTATCCAGAACCTCAGGCGGAACACGAGGGCGCTGTCTCCGAAATCCCAGAAGAGGACGTAGGGTTCGGGCTCCCTGAGAACATTCGGATGGGAAAGGGCACACCGGACGAGCAGGTCCCTGACGACCTCCGTGTCGGAGCCGTATGCCACTCCCACGGATATCTCGGCCCTGCCCCGGGGGTCGCGGTATGTCCAGTTGACGATGTTCTTGTACATGAGGTCCGAGTTGGGGATGAAGATCGTGGAGTCGTCGTTGGTCTGCACGACGGTGTTGCGGATGTTTATCTTCATCACCGTCCCCCGTACATCGCCAAGCTGGATCTCGTCGCCGGGATGGAGCGACCTGCCGAAAAGGAGCACGAGGCCGCTGAAGAAGTTCCTGATCATGTCCTGGAGCCCCAGGCCGGCTCCTATGGACAATCCGCCGGCGATGATAGCCAGGTGGCCGACGCTTACCCCTATCAGCTTCAACGAGAGGAGAATGTACAATGACCATATCACGTAGGTGGATATGGCATGAAGCGACTTGAGAACGCCTTCTCCTGTCCCCGCCCCAAGGCGGGTAGCCACGAACGTGACGAGGGCATTGACGAGAACGACAAGGGACCGCGTGATGAAAAGAACGGCTATGATAACGACAACCATGGAAGGATTCAGCGAGAGATAACCGACAACCATGTGCCACGCGATGATCCTAGTGACAAGAGGCATGCCGCCTATATAGAGAATCACCCAGAAAATGGTGACAGCGAAGAGGCCGAGGAAGACCATCGGGAAGACAACGCCTTCAACAAGCCTCCCGGCGGCCGTTCGCCCGTAGTTTGTCACTGTCCTGATCTTGCGCAGGCACGCCGTCAATCCGGCCCCCAGTTCCACGTTCAGCATGACCGCGAACCACACCGTGGCCGCGAGGAGGGAGAGGCTGCCCCAGCCGAAGAGGGTCGTGGCGGCGAGTGTGTACGACAGCCAGGCTGTTATGGCAAGCAGTCTCCTGTCCAGGATATGCTGATCCCTTCTCTCAAGTGTGTGTGAGTAGATGCCCGCCACTATGAAGAGGAAAGCGAGCAGGGGAGAGTAGGCAAGCATCGGGAGATGGAAGAGCTGCACGAGCACACCCGCTGCGAATACCACCCAGAAAGACCAGAGGGGGTTGTGCTTGTATGCCGCCTCATCGTCCGCGGAGAGGCGCCTCAAGTTCCAGCCCAGACTGACCAATCCGGCCGCCAGCATGACCTCCGCCACAAACGTCGACGTACTTAAAGGACCGATGTCCGTCGTGGCGCCTGTGACCATGAGAGGAAGGCCCAAAGCCGTGTAGCAGCAGCACGGCAGGAAGTACCGCACCGCGGGCAACGCGGGACACTTTCTTCTCAGACGGGTAAAGATGACCAGAAAGGCGCCGAATATGCCGAAGGAGAATATCGCCGCTTTTGCCAGGACGGATGTGATCGCGGCGCTGTTCTGGCTGTATGGGATCAGCCAGTAGGCCGAGAAACCTGCCCAGCTCCTGAGCAGCATGCCGACCTTTCTCCACGCGTCGGTCGTGAAGAAGTTCTGGGCGTCGGGGGGTGAAAGATAGTACTTTTTCCACGCGAGCCTGAGGTCATCCTCGATCACGGTCCTTCTCGGTTCGAGCCGCGCGATGAGCTGTTCGGCGGCATTGGGGATGATCTCGACAACGGTCTCGGCGGATTCGAGAAGCCCCACCGCCTCCTTCAATTCGGCGACGTACTGCGTGGCGGACCGGTGCACCCCGGTGATGGAGTTGTCCGACGCGAGACGCTCATAATCATTCACATGCGTGCGTATGACCTTTTTCAGGCCTTGGATGGACTCGATCTCCTCTTTCACGGGAGCTATGAGCGAGACGGCCTGATCGCGCACCATCGTGATCTGCCTGAGCATGTCCCGCATCTCGATGGGGTTGTTCTCCTCCAGATTGTACGTTATGAAAAGCCGGAAGACCTCCTGATTGAGCTGCTGCGTCCGTTCACTTATCCTGGCCATGCGCTCCGGCTGTTTGGATATGTACTCGCGGATGTCCCGACGGGTCGATTCGACGACCCTCCTCTCCCGGCCTATCATCTCCGCGAATTCGGATGGGTTGGTCTGCGCAGACAGGCTGGCGGGCAGAAGCGTCGTCACGAGAACAGCGATGGCCACGAATATCAGACGCAGGGAAAGACAGGGAACGAAGCCGCTTGATCTCATTGGACGCCGGTATCCATACAATGGCATAACGTTACGCCCTTTTCAAGCCAAATAAAAGGACAGGCTTGAACCGCTTGACAGCCTGTCGATAAAGTCTTTGCCGAGTCAAGTTTATGTTTTTGGTAGAGTTTGTGTTCCGTCGTCATCCCGGCGAAGGCCGGGACCCAGGAAAACCCCCTGCTGCAGCAGAAAACACACAAAGGATGGTGCCGAACAACGCAATACGGGAGAGTCGTTGAAGATTTCACTGTTCGCTAGTCAAGTACTGCCAGTCCCTTCTGGATCCCGGCCTTCGAGACT
>DBQU01000025.1 GCA_002305765.1 Deltaproteobacteria bacterium UBA1386 | reverse complement strand
GTATATACGGATCCGAGCGGACATGATTTTGGCCTGACGGCCTTTATTGTTACTGTCGTTATTGGGGCTGCTATTGGAGCTGGGGTTGCGGCAACTACAGGCGGCGATATCGCCACAGGTGCCCTGACAGGGGCTGTTAGCGCTGCAGCCTTTTACGGAGCAGGTACACTAATTGAAGGGATAAGGGTAAGCGCTTCCATGGCAGCGGTAACTGAAGCGGGGGCTATAAGTGAGTACGCGATGGCGGCCGCATATCAACAGAGTGTGAGTTCTTTGGGCGCTGCGAGCATTCATGCGGGTGCCGGAGCCCTCGCAGGCGGAGTTAATGCGGCCATCACTAGTGATGATGTTGCGAAGGGGGCGGCCGTTGGCGGTATATCAAGCGGCCTAGGCACTCTCTCTGGAGGCTTGATACGGGATGATTTCGGGTCACAGCTCGTAGGCCGCTCACTGATTGGTGGGGTAAGCGGAGGAATTTCTTCAACGATCTACGGCGGCAACTTCGGGAAAGGCTTTCGACAAGGGGCCATGATGGCAGGCTTTGCCGTCTTGTTCAACGAGGGTGCGGACAGAGCTTGGCTAGTGATTCAGGCTGGCGGTGATTTTGCCACTCCAGTGAGAGGCGCCGGCGGAGGCGCTACGGGATTTTTCAGAGGTGATGAATCAGCTCAACTTTCTGCCTCGGCAAACTCCAATATTGGTTTAGGCGGTAGCAAAGGTCCCAGTTTCGGTCTCGTGTACACCGACGATCCCGGCAATATCGTCGGGTCCCTTAATGTTTGTGCAGTCGTATGTGTTTCTATTCAATTTTCCAAAAGTGGTTGGCCGGTCGGTGCTACAGTTGGCCGAGGTGGGGCAGGAGCATGGTGGTCCCACCCCTTGGTTAGTGAAACCATAGAATGGGAATGATCGAGGCTTGCAGATGACTCACTCCACCAAGAAGTTGATATTCATCCCTAGAGCTTCTTTCTTTGAAATTGAGACCCGTCTTACGGTAGATGCTGTTAAAAGAACCCTTGAAGCAAGTTTGGCGAAGGCACACTCCTTCAATCCCTTTTATGTGCCTTTGGATGATGCCTTTGTCGGCGAAGTATATGCATCGGGGTTCGATGTAAAACTGGATGTTTGGTATAACCGTGGTTTTAATCCTGTGTTTCACGGCTTCTTCAGGAAAACGGACAAGGGCGTAACAGTTCAAGTGAAGGCTTCCAGTGAATTAGCCACGTTCGGCGCAGTCTTTGGATGGTTGTGCTCTACAGTGACGCTAGTCGCTGCATTTATCAATCTCTTTCATCAGAATTTTCATTCAGCTGGAATAGCATTTTGTGTTGGTGTTGGCATTTTGGCTATGACCGTTCTTTCGGTGCGGGTCTATGATCGGACAATTCGTAAGGGGCAGGAAAAACTCATTTCTATGCTGCGGACCAAGAATAGTTGGGGTGGGGGCGCGGCAACATTCTCAGGAAATTAGCAGACTCAGGTCTTCCGAGGTGCATTGAAGAATAACATGTTTTTCTTAAGCGCTTTCCGCTAGCACCACTCCAACCGTGGCTTCGAGGGGTCCGATATCTTCCTGTATTGGCTGCCACAGGATCTCGGTGTCCACGCTAAAATACTCATGGATGAGCTTGTTCTTCTTTAAAGGTCTTGCGGTCCTCTGCAAAATCCTCGTAACTCATGTCTTTCGTGAAGGCTTTACCTCTTCCGCCGATACCGTATCCCGACCGTTCCCGCGTTCCAGGTGTTCTGTTCCGAGAATCTGCCGTTGCATGTTACATCTTTCCACGTTCAGCGGCCTGTTGACGAGGTCTGCTTATACTTCATTCTGCGTTCAGGCCCGAATCCGGAAGTTCTTCTGACTCGACATGTTTCCTAGATTCCGGCCTTCGCCGGAATGACGGCAAAACATAGGGCGGACCGATGAATGACGACGGAGCGTAGAGCGGGCCAAGGGTCGATCTTGTCAACGACCTGTCAATCGGCTAGAGTCATTCAAACCGCCTTTACTTTCTTCCGCCGTTAACCCTCAAGCCATTCAAGCGATTCAAGCCGCCTTTGTGTTGTGCGCCTTATTCCCCAACCTCTTTCATCTCCATCAGGCGTTGTCACCAACGACCGCCGCCGTCCCGTGTACGCAGTTTTGACTTTAATTTGGGGCGTTGTTCTGTTATAAGGTACAAGGAGGGAGTCATGAACAAGGTGGGTATCGTGGGTGTGGGGAATATGGGGGAGTCTGTCCTCAGGGCCCTCATGCAGAAGGGGGTAAAGAAGGACAGTCTTTGCTTTGTTGAGGCAAAAAAAGACCGTGCCCTCCACATTGGAAAGACTTACGGCGTCAAGGACGTGAAGAAGGTGTCGGAGCTGGCGAAGAGGTCCGACCTTGTCGTGGTTGCCGTAAAGCCCCAGGATGCCCGAAAGATACTTCCCGATGTTGCTTCCTCCATGGACGGGGCGAAGGTCCTTGTCTCCATCATGGCCGGCGTGACCATGGCGAACATCATTGCGCTCGCGGGCAGGTCGCTGAAGGTCATCAGGATGATGCCCAATATCGCCGTCAAGGTCGGCCAGGGCGTCATCGGTGTGGCGGCAGGCGCGGATGTCTCGGCTGAGGAGGTCTCAGAGGTGAAGGACCTCTTTTCCTCCGCGGGCCTTACCGTCGATGTGGGTGAAGAGCTTATGGACGCCATCACCTCCCTCGGCGCCAGCAGCCCCGCGTTCTTCCTTCTCTTCCTGGAGGCGATGATCGACGGCGGCGTCAAGACGGGCATTCCCAGGGACAAGGCCAAGGCCATCTCCCTGCAGGTCATAAAGGGGACGATCGCCATGCTCGAGGAAGAGAACGTCCACCCCGCACTGATGCGCGAAATGATAACATCGCCGGGCGGCACCACCATCAGCGGCCTGGCCGCTCTTGAGGACAGGGCTTTCAGGGGAAGCGTCATCGAGGCCATAGAGAAGGCCGCGCAGAGGGCAAAAGAACTTTCCCTATGATGAACCAATATCAGAGCAAGCGGCAGTTGATGGTGGAGACGCAGATCGTTGCCCGCGGGGTGACGGACAGGCGCGTCATCAACGCGATGCTGAAGGTCCCGAGGCACCTCTTCGTCGATGAGGCCCTCTGGCCGGAGGCCTACGAGGACCACCCTCTTCCCATCGGCGAGAAGCAGACCATCTCGCAGCCCTACATCGTGGCCCTCATGACGGAACTCCTCCGTCTCACGGGTAAGGAAAAGGTCCTCGAGATCGGCACCGGGTCGGGGTATCAGTGCGCCGTCCTCGCTGAGGTTGCCGACATGGTCTACACCATAGAGCGCATACCCGCCATAGCAAAAAGGGCGCGCAAGATATTCGACCAGTTAAAGTACACCAACGTGATCATCCACATCGGCGACGGCACTCTCGGCTGGAAGGAACACAGCCCCTACGACGGCATCATCGTGACAGCCGCCGCCCCGCATCCTCCCGCGGCCCTCCTGGAACAGCTCGCCATCGGCGGCAGGCTTGTCATTCCCATTGGAAACGAGTTCTCCCAGGACCTCATCATCTTCACCCGTGAGGCCAAAGACAGTTATACAGAAGAGAATTACGGCGGCTGCAGGTTTGTCAAGCTCATCGGCCAACAGGGATGGAGAGAATGAACGGGGAAAAGGACACGCCGGATTTCGCACGCTACGACGATATCGAGGTGGAACGCCTCTACATGAGGGACCTGCGCAAGCTGCCCGTCATCTCCGTCGAAGAAGAGAAGATGTACGCCCGCATGGTGGCTGAAGGGAGCCCCGAAGCCCGCAAGAAGATGATAGAGGCCAACCTGCGTCTCGTGGTGAAGATTGCCCGCAGGTACGTCAACCAGGGAATGAGCCTTCTCGACCTCATCGAGGAGGGCAACATAGGCCTCATCAAGGCGGTGGAAAAATTCGACCTGGCGAAGGAGTGCCGCTTCTCCACGTATGCCACGTGGTGGATAAAGCAGTCCATCGAGCGGTCGATAGCGAACCACTCCCGGACCATACGGCTGCCCGTCCACGTCTCATCCCGGGTGAACAGGATATCGAAGATCATCAGCACCACCGTTGAAAAGACGGGCCGGGAGCCTTCGCTGGAAGAGATATCCAGCGAATCGGGATACCGCATCGACTTCGTCAGGAACCTCTTCACCATGGCGATAAAGACCTACTCTCTCGAGAGCTATATCGACGAGAACTCGAAGCTCACCCTCGAGGAGGTCATTCCCAACCCCGACAACGAAGAGCCGCTTTCCATCCTGGAGCACACAAGGCGCATGGAGGAGGTGGCCTCGTGGCTTGACACCCTGGCCTCCGATGAGAGAAAGGTCATAATGCTGCGCTTCGGCCTCGACGGGGACGAACCGCAGACACTGGAATCCATCGGCAAAACCTTCGGCGTGACGCGGGAGCGCATACGCCAGATAGAACAGAAGGCCCTCAACAAGCTCCGCAAGATCGTCAAGAGACGGAATATTGGAACAGAAAGCATCTGAGTCCTCCCGCCGGAATCCGGCACTGGACATCATCCGCAAAGGCTCCGTCATCACCATCATAACCCTCGTTTCGAGACCGCTGGGTTACGTGCGCGAAGCGATACAGGCATACCTCTTCGGGGCCACTCTGCTCGTCGACGCCTTCATCGTGGCCTTCAATTTTCCCGAGCTCATCCAGACGCTCTTCTTTTCCGGGGCAACGAGCGCCTTTCTCATCCCCGTGTGCACGAAGTACCTCCACGACCGCGAGGAATATTCCCGCATATACTCGACGTTCATAAACATCTCCGTTGTCCTCACGCTCTTCGTCTCCCTGCTGTTCTTTTTTTTCAGCGGCACCGTCGTGCGGATGATCGCACCCGGCTTCACCGAAGAGGCGAGGGCGATCACGAACAACCTCTTCCTCATCATGATACCCGTCATAGCCTTCCACACGGTCCTTTCCGTCATGAAGGCATTCCTGAACGCGAAGGAACACTTCGCTGCTCCGGAATTGTCGGGGATACTGTGGAACCTCTTCTTCATCGCCTCGGCAGTCCTCCTGGCAAAAAAGCTCGGCATCTACAGCCTTGCCATAGGCGTCAGCGTGGGGTCCCTGCTGCAGATCGTCATGCAGTATCCTTATCTCAGGAAATTCGGCATCCGATACCACTTCTCCCTCGATCTCGGCCACCCCGCCGTCGCCACCGCCAAACGTCTTTTCACCGGCGCGCTCATCGCGACGTCCATCGTGCCCATCAACAGCTTCGTCGGGAGGATCATAGCCTCCTACCTCCCCCACGGGGAGGTGGCGTCCCTCTCCTACGCCTTCAGGATATTCATCCTTCCCTTCAGCCTCTTCGCGGTTCCCGTGTACACGGTGATGTTCTCAAAGCTGTCAAAGCTCTTCCACGACAACGACATGGGCGATTTCAGGGCCCACATAGACAGCTCCGTCGTTCTCATCTGCGTGACCCTCATCCCGGCGACCATATTGCTGTGCGCCACGGGCGACCTGTGCGTGAAGCTCCTCTACGAACGCGGAGCATTTACCGCAACAGACACGGCAATGACGAACCGGGCCCTCTTCGGCTACAGCGTGGGGCTCGTCTTCTACGCCCTTTCCATCTCCTTCGTGCGAATATTCAACGCCATGCACGATATGAAAACGCCGGCCCTTATCGGCATCACCTCCATCGCGCTCAACGCCATCATCGCCTCCGTCCTCATGGTCCCTTACAGGAACCTCGGGATCTCCCTGGCCACGTCCATCGTGTCCCTCTACAACTTCCTCTTCCTCTATGTCATCTTGAGGCACAGGACGGGGTACAGGCTGGCCCGCCCCGCCGTGCGGGACATCATCAAGTCCCTTCTTGCCGGTATACTCCTCATCCTTCTCATCGTCCTCACACGCCGGCTCCTGCCGGGAAGCCTTCTTCCCCCGCTTTTTGCAAGCGCTTTGTTGACCGTCGCCGTTTATGGTATAGTGTTTAAAAATTATTACCGAAGACTCTTGCGCAGGAGATGATGCCATGCCCGTATTGTCAAGGAACGAGCTGACGCCTGAGAACGTCCTGAAGCACATCGGGAAGATCCATGACGAGAATTACGGCAATCATGACATACCTCTGATCTCGCGGGTCTTCAAGGACGTTGTCGACCTCTTCAACGGCGAATGGCCCGGCTATCACCGGTGCGACACGCAATACCATGACCTCTACCACACCATGCAGACCGTGCCGCCTTTCGTGGAGATCATCAGCGGCTGGAACAAGAGCGGAGCCTCCCCGAGGATCTCGGAGAGTTTCTTTTCTTACGGTACCATCGCGGTCCTTCTTCACGATACGGGGTACATCAAGGAGCTTGGCGACGATGAAGGCACGGGTGCCAAATATACCCTCACCCATGTCCAGCGCAGCATCAATTTCGCCAACGTCTACCTCCGTCAGGTAGGCCTGCCCGTCACCGAAATACGCCACATCCTCAACATCATCAGGTGCACCGGCGTCACCATCGACCTCAATGTCCGCTTCCGCAACGAGCAGGAACGCGTGGTCGGCTGCGCCCTGGGCACTGCCGATCTGTTGGGTCAGATGTCATCTTCCGATTACATCGACACCCTCCCTATCCTCTTCGACGAATTCGCCGAATCCTACGGTTTCGAAGGGGTCAGGAAGCTTCACAAGAAGGGCTCCACCCTGTACGCCGATGCCGACGAACTCATCAGGTCGACGCCCACATTCTATGAAAAAGTGGCCCTCAAGCGTTTTGAAATGATGGGTTCCATGGAAAAGTACATCCCCCGCCACTATGGCCGAAAAAGGAACCCATACGTGGCCGCTGTGGAAAAGAACATCCGAACCATCAGGAAGAAATGGAAATAAACAGAGTTCCGGGTCGCGGGTTGCGTGTTCCGGGTTGAGGCAAAGCCTCAGGAAGTGAAAACGCTTTCAGGTCTCACCGAAAACTTCCCCTCTCAAGGTTCCAATCTTCCCGGACAATCGGTCCCTCCTTGGTTTTTGACCCGAAACGCGCAACCCGGAACCCGCAACTGTCTTTTGCCTGAAACGTGAAACCTCAATTGACGGAATCCTTTTACTGTGTTAGCATTCCTTCTACGTAAGGGCAAATGGTGTAGACCTATGACAAAGACCATCAGAGAGTTCCACGTATCACGGAAGGCCAGGGACACCTATCATTTCAGCGACGCCCTCTTCGCCTTGAGCGGCAACGTTATATTTACCAACTTTCTCGCGGCCCGCACCTTCGCGCAGAAGATGAACGACAAACGGGACCTTATCCTCTACCCCGAGAGCGCGATACGCGCGGGTGCGCTCATCGCCATGGGCCTCATCGACGAGATCCTTCATTACGTGGTCAGCGTGTACGCGGAATCCGTTCGGAGGGACGTCATGGCCGGTGCCCTCTCCCACCTTGAGGCCACTCTTGGCCCCGCGGAACTGGAAAGGACGATACGCCAGTTCAGTGACGAATTTCCGCCCCTTGCCGTCTACCAGAGGAAGACGACGCTCGATGAGTACCTCAGCGGCCAGACGGGTGAAACCCCCAACCGGTGGATAGTCCTCGAAGAGATGCTCCTTCTCTGGCTCGCGAACATGAACCCCGCCTTCTCCCCCTTCACCGAACTTTTCGACGACTCTTCCTTGAGGAGAGAGACCTCCTTTCTCAAGACCATCGCCGAGTTGAGGGTCTTTTTCGACTCCCAGCCCCCCTTCGGCCCGGAGGGCCAGAACCTGATAGACCTGCTCCGCAGCCCGGCCGTCGCCGTACCCCATTCGTTGTCGGGGCAGCTGGAATACATCATGGAACGGTGGGGATACCTCCTCGGATCCAGGTTCATTTCCCGCATGCTTAAGAGCCTCGACCTTTTCAAGGAAGAGGAGAAGATGCCTTTTCTCGGACCCGGCAAGGCCCAGGTGTATCGCTATACCGGTCTCGAGTTCGAACCGGAACAGTTCAGCGCCGACAAAGACTGGATGCCGCGTCTTATCCTCATTGCCAAGAACGTCTACGTGTGGCTCGACCAGTTGTCACGAACCCATGGCAGGTCGATACACAGGCTCGACCAGATACCCGACGAGGAGCTCGACATCCTCAGGAAACGGGGTTTTACCGGAATATGGCTCATCGGGGTCTGGGAACGCAGCGCCGCTTCGCAGCGCATCAAACAGATGTGCGGTAACCCGGAGGCGGTCCCTTCGGCCTATTCCCTGCACGATTACATCATAGCCCGGGACCTTGGCGGCGAGGAGGCCTTCCTTCAGCTCAAGGACCGCGCCACGCGAAGAGGCATCCGCCTGGCCAGCGACATGGTGCCGAACCATGTCGGCATCTATTCGCGCTGGGTCATCGAGCACCCCGACTGGTTCGTTTCCATTGGACACAACCCTTTTCCCTGGTATTCCTTCGGAGGACCCAACCTCTCCCACGATGACCGCGTTTCCATCCAGATAGAAGACCATTACTACGACCGCACCGATGCGGCGGTGGTCTTCAAGCGGCGTGACAACTGGACGGGCGACGAAAAGTTCGTCTATCACGGGAATGATGGCACGAGCATGCCCTGGAACGACACCGCGCAGTTGAACTATCTCAATCCCGAGGTGCGCGAGGCGATGATCCGCACCATCATCCACGTGGCCCGGAAGTTTCCGGTCATCCGCTTCGATGCCGCCATGACGCTCACGAAGAAGCATTACCAGAGGCTCTGGTTTCCCGAACCGGGTACGGGCGGGGCAATACCGACTCGAAGTGAGCACAGCCTGACCTATGACGACTTCTCGAAGGCGATGCCCGCAGAGTTCTGGCGCGAGGTCGTGGACCGTGTCGCCGCGGAGGCGCCGGACACGCTCCTGCTGGCCGAGGCGTTCTGGCTGCTGGAAGGGTACTTCGTCCGGACGCTCGGGATGCATCGTGTTTACAACAGCGCCTTTATGAACATGCTGCGCGACGAGGAGAACTCCAAGTACCGTCTGGTCATGAAGAACACCCTGGAGTTCGACCCGCAGATACTCCGCCGTTTCGTCAACTTCATGAACAACCCCGACGAGAGGACAGCCGTGGACCAGTTCGGCACGGGAGACAAGTACTTCGGGGTCTGCACCATGATGGTCACGATGCCCGGTCTGCCCATGTTCGGCCACGGACAGATCGAAGGCTACGGAGAGAAGTACGGCATGGAATACCGCAGGGCGTACTGGGATGAAACGCCGAACCAGTACCTCGTCGAGCGCCACGAACGGGAGATATCCCCCCTCCTCCACCATCGCTACCTCTTCGCCGATGTGGAGAATTTCCTTCTCTACGACTTCTTCGCTCCTGAGGGCACCGTCAACGAGGATGTCTTCGCGTATTCGAACCGTTTCGGAGACGCAAGAACACTCTTTATCTTCCACAACAGGTACGCGACTGCACGAGGCTGGATACACCGGTCCGCGGCTTTCTCCGTCAAGGAGGGCCCCGGGGATGCCCGCAGGCTTGTCCAGAAGGACCTCATGGAGGGCCTCGGCCTTGCCGCCGACGGCGGCTATTTTACTCTCTACAGGGACCACGTTTCCAACCTGGAATACCTGAGGGAGAACAGGGAACTCGCTGAAAAAGGCCTTTACGTGGAACTTCAGGCATATCAGTATCACGTTTTTCTCGACTTCCGGCAGATCCAGGACAATCAGTGGCAGCACTACGCGCAATTATGCAGGTACCTGGGCGGCCGGGGTGTTCCCAGCATCGAGGAGACAATGCGGGAGATCTTCCTGCAGCCTGTCCACCAGTATTTCAGGGAACTTGTCAATCCCGGGTTCTTTCGGTACGTCCTCACCACCCACAGGGACGTGGTGAACCGGAAGGTCCTGTTGCCGCCGGAGGAACTGACCGATGAGGTCACACGCAAGCTGGCCGACCTCTGTCGCGAGATCAAAACATACGCGGGCTCATCCCAGGATGAGCAGGCCATTATCCGGGAGGTGACGAGAAAGCTCACAACACTGATCACGTCCCACCCCTTCACGGAGCACATTGCGGAGAGCGAGACGGACATCCGTTCGGTCCTGTCCCGGGAGCTTTCCGCCGCCCACCTGGCATGGCTGTTCGTCCATGTCCTGGGAGGCCTCATCGACGGCGCGGGACCCCGCGAGGAGGTCAGCAGAAGCTGGATCGACGAATGGCTCTTCGGCCGGATCATCGGGGAGACGCTCGAGGAACTGGGCTACGACGACAGCGACAGGCATTCCGCCCAACTGCTCATCAAGATCTTCACGACCCACCAGAGATGGTGCGAGGACAGAGATCCCCGGTCAGTGCTCGCGTCCCTCATGGCCGATGGTGATGTCCATTATTTTCTGGGCGTGAACCGTTATCAGGGCGTCCTGTGGTTCAGCAAGGAGGCCTTCGAGGACATGATGGCTTGGATGCATTTCACTGCAGGCGTCCTCATCCTCTCCCGCGAAGGGCTTGAAGAAAGAAGGATGTTCGAGGAACTCCGCGACAGCTTCAAGGCCATCGACACGCTTCATCAGGCATCCCTGTCATCGGACTACCAACTGGAGAAGCTCATGACCATCTTGAAAGAGAATGGCCAGTTGACCAAACTCCAAAAATCAGATTGAAAAGGCAATAACGGCAAAAACGCAGTCGGTCCTTTTTGTCCTTCTGTTTGACCAATTGGTTATTTGCTCGCCTTCCTGAACACTTTGTCTTTGCAGGGCATGTTCTTGTGAACAAGGGTCTTCTTGAGCGAGCACCGGATCGCCACGAATGTCCTGCAGCTTCCCGCACCGTCCAGGCCCGTCTCTTTGGGCATCGAGGCGTACTTGCATGAAAGGTCGCAAAAACCGATCGGTTCTTTCATGGAAACTTATTTACCATATCACGACGGAGGGCACAAAGGTTTTTCCGGCCGTCACGCTGCCACGATAAGAACGATGACAAGGAACAAAGCCCCCAGAATGAGGAGGATCATCCATGACAGGGCGCTGGCCTTCATCCTTTCTTTCCCGGTGGGCGGCGACTCCTCCGCTTCCGTGCGCCTGGCCAGGGACCGGGAGGAGGCGAGGAAGAGGACAAGGCCGATCACACCCGCAAGAACCCAGGCCAATACGCCTCCCCAGGATGCGTCCGGCCGTCTCGTGAGCACCACCACCGCGCCCCCAAAACCGATGGCGGATATCAGTCCTCCCACAAGTTTGGCGAGTGTCCAGGGGAGCCGTTTCGCTTCGGACCTCAACCGTTCCTTCATACCTGTCCTCCTCATGCCTGCAGCGCTATACGCAGGGCGATCATGGGCACAAGGTTGAACAATATGATGCACACCTTGTAGAATGCCATGCCGGCGTAGTGTATAGCGTCGAAGGTCTCCCGTGAGATCCTGAACCACTGAACGTGGATCCGGTACAGCATCTCGTGGGCCCTGGAAAAGGCCAGAAACCATATCATCAATACAATGAGATTAATGACCGTACACCAGCCAAAGACGATACTCGCTTTCTCGATGATCACAGCAACCTCCTCCTCCCTCTCACTTTTTCATCAATAACAGACTCAACGCCATGACCGCCATTCCACTGATAAGGCCGAAGAGGCTGTCATCGCTGCTTCTACAATACATTGTGGCCTTGATTTTTGCAAGTTGGGGGGGCGGATAACGGCTCTCGGGTGACAGGTTGCAGGAAGGGATCTGCGTCCCATAACCCATTAACCATTGCCTGTCCTCTCAAAACCTTATCGTCAATCCGCCGATATACGCGTTGTCCGGTTCGGCCTTGTTGAGACCGCGCTTGTAGCCGAGGTCGAGGTCGATCTTGTCCGTTATGGAATATATGAGACCACCGAGAAAGAAGGCGGGATCAGTGGCTGCCGTCCTGTCGGTGCTCGTTTTCGTTCCCACATTCGCCACGAGTTTCAAAGGCTTCGCCACGGTGACAACAGCGGCGAAATCTCCGCCCCATATGTCTTTCCTCTCGTCCGTGTCGTTCTCATTGCGTCTGTACCCGGCATTGAGGTGCAAGGAGACAGGGCCTATGTCCTGTGTGGCTATGAACAGCGCTCCGTAGGTCGTCCGGCCGGTCCCGAAACCCCTCTTGTGGTCCCCCGTCGGGAAGGATACCCCGGGCTTGAGCGCCATGGCGAAACCACCCTTCTCAAAGAACCGCCACTTCGCCTCAAGCGTCAGGTCGGCTATACCATCGCTGTTGCGGATTGTATCGCCGTCTTCTCTGACCCTCGACCACTCATAGGGCATTCCCAGAAGGACATCCAGGTTGTCGAGAATGCCATAGGAAAGGGTGGCGCTGGTGGAAGACGCATCCTCTTTGGTCACCACGCCATCATCGTCGGTCCTGTGGTCCGACGTTTCGAAACCCAGTTCCACCTGGAACGCGCCCTTTCCCAGCGTCCCCGCGTCGTCGGTGAGGAGCGGCCGGGCGGCGAAGCCCACCGCCGGCAGGGCGATGATCATTGCAAGAACAAGGACTGCCTTCACCATCTGTATGCTGCTCGATCTGCTCCGTGATAATGGGGCCATACATCTCTCCTTATATAATAGTCGAATATCCTTTCCATGAGTTAATAGGCCAGGAAACTTCCTTTAAGCCACCGCCCTGTCGGCGGCGCGGCGACAATGCGCGTCCTTGCAGGAACCCGCGCATCCGGACACTCCCGCATCCCTTTGACCGGATGCCGCGAGACGCTGCAGGCATTCCCGCAAGCTGCATACGCCGCAGGAATGTACCATGATCACGGGGATGCTCCTTGACTTCGCGGCACTCACGGCCTCTCTTTTCAATTGATGGGAAACCTTTCCCGTGAACATGACCATCACATCGACGGCCTTGAGACGGGTCACCAGACCCGTTTTTGTTTTGGTAAAGACCCTCAACTCCACTCCATGTTTCAGCGCTTCAGCCTCATAGTCACGCTCCAGCCTGTCCATCCCACCTATCAAAGCAACGCACATCGTTACCTCCTTTTCGTATTAAGAAGAGCACTCATCTCGTTTCCTTACTGTCGTCCCGGCATGAGCACGGGGAGCACCCGCAGCACTTTCCCGCTTCCCCGCCTGTGACCAGACGGTAAACGGACCGGGCGGCGAGAACGACCACAGCTCCCACGATCACCAATACCGCCGTCAATTCCCCGATCGACCCATTCATGCAACACCTCCCGTCAAATACCGATACCGAGCAGCCTTCCCGCCTGGAACACGATCACCGTCAGTATCCAGGCCATCACCGTGAGCCCCGCAAGTTGGAAAAGGGCCCACTTCCAGGAATTGCTCTCCCTGCGTGTCACCGCGATCGTCGCCATGCAGGGGGCGCTCACGAGGCAGAAGAGCATGATGCAGAATGCAACGAGCGGCGTGTAATTCGCACGCAGTTGGTCGCGAAGCGCAGAAGACTCTTCGTTCGCCTCCTTGCCAACGCTGTAGACAATACCGAGCTGCGCCACAAAGACCTCCTTGGCGGCGAAGGCTCCTATGAGCGCCGTGCCTATCTTCCAGTCAAACCCCATGGGTTTGAGGACCGGCTCCATGGCATGGCCGATCTTTCCGGCAATGCTGCCCGCGAGCGACGCCTCAGTCATCGCGTTCTCGATGGACGCTACCTGCTCTTTCTTCTTCTCCTCGTCCGTTACGCTCGCCTCCACTGTCTGTTTCTCCTTCTCGAACCGCTCCGCCTGCTCTTCCGGCAGTCCGGGGAAGGTCGTCAGAGCCCACAGGAGGACGGAGATACCGAGGATGATCGTTCCGGCCTTCTTGAGGTACAGCCACCCGCGCTGCCACATGTGGGTGAGAACACCCCTCAACGTGGGTAGCCGGTACGGGGGCAACTCCATCACGAAGGGGACGGATTCCCCTTTGAAGATGGTGCTGCGCAGGGCTTTCGCGCTCAGGACGGCGAGGAGTATCCCTATGACGTATATGATCCAGAGCATCGGGGCGTTCCATGCCTGCGGAAAGAAGGCGGGGATGATGAGCGCGTAAATGGGAAGCCTCGCTCCGCAGCTCATGAGGGGGACAACAAGCATCGTGACCAGCCGGTCCCTCCTGTTCTCCAGCATCCTTGTCGCCATGATGGCCGGAACGGAACAGCCGAAACCGATAAGCATGGGGATAAAACTCTTCCCGTGAAGACCTATCCGGTGCATGAGTTTGTCCATGATGAAAGCCGCCCGCGCCATGTACCCCGAATCCTCGAGGATCGCGATAGCGAAGAACAGAAGAAGGATGTTGGGCAAAAAGACGATCACACCGCCAACACCGCCGATGATGCCGTCAACGATCAGGGATCTGAGCAGGCTCTCCGAACCTTCCGGCCACAGGGCACCGATCTTACCCCCCAGCCATCCGAAAAGACCTTCTATCCACCCCATGGGAGGATCCCCCAGGGTGAATGTCAGGTAGAAGACCAGGTACATGAGCCCCAGGAAGATGGGGATGCCAAGGACACGGTTCGTGATGACCGTATCGATCCTATCCGAAATGGTATGGAGGACCTCGACGGTGGAGTGCACGGCCTCCTGACAAGCTCCCGAGATGAACCCGTATCTGCTGCTGGCGATGATCGTTTCCGGACCCTCGCCCAGGATGCCTTCGACGTGGGAAGAACTCTTCGCAAGTTGGGCGCGCACAGCATCAGATGAAACCTTTTTGAGGACATCCCTGTCGTTTTCGAGGAGCTTCACCGACAACCATCGGGCTCCGTACTTCTCCGCAAGAAGAGGCTCTTCGTCAAGCAATCGGATCATCTTGCCGATCTCTTCCTCGAGTTCCTCCCCGTAGTTGACAGAAGGCGTGTCACGGGGCTCTTTTTCCTGCAGCGCGACGGTGACGATCTGCTTCATCAACTCATCCATGCCCTCGCCCTTGTGACCGACGGTCCTCACAACCGGAGCGTTGAAGAACCGGGAAAATCTCTCGAGGTCGAACTCATATCCCCGGGTGCGGGCCTCGTCGCTCATGTTGAAGGCCAGCACGAGAGACGCCCCCGTTTCCATGAGCTGAACGGTAAGATACAGATTCCGTTCCAGATTGGAGGAATCGATGATGTCCACCACCACATCCGGCTTCTCGTCGACGATGAAATTCCTCGCCACCAACTCCTCGGCAGAATAGGCGGTAAGACTGTATGTACCGGGAAGATCGACGAACACGATCTCATGACCGTCGTACCGGATATTGCCTTCTTTCCTCTCCACCGTCACCCCGGGGTAGTTCCCCACATGCTGTCTCGATCCCGTCAGATTGTTGAATATGGTGGTTTTCCCCGAGTTAGGGTTTCCCGCGAGAGCCACAACGATCTTTGATCCCATACGCTCTATCATCCTCCTGTTCTGTCCTGCCGTAATTAGTTACCACCAATGAAGTTAGGCTTGCCTAACTATGAGTGCAAATTTTTTTACACAACCGTGATCTTCCCCGCCATTCCCCGGCCAAGCATGATCCTGCTCCCCTTGACGGCAACTATGAAGGGTCCCCGCGGTGAGTTGAGAATCACATCCACCGGGACTCCGGGGACCAATCCCATCGATGCCAGTCTCCCCTGCAGACCCCGTCCGGAATCCACGGCGACTATGTACACCTTCTTTCCGGACTCGATGGCACTGAGCGGCCTTCCCTGGCCCTCCCCCGGAATACTCTTTTCGCGCTCAGATAAGCTCAACGTCTATCCCCTCAGCCTCGTCTTTCCTCAACGACAGGTGGTAACCCTTGACCTTCACGTCTATCGGATCACCCAGAGGCGCTATGCGCTCAACCTCAATCACGGAACCGGGGGTAACACCCATCTCAACGATCCTTCTTCCCGCCTCACTCCGTCCGCGGACCTTCACGACCTTGCACTTCTGACCTGGCTTTACATCTCTTAACCGTGACGATACCATTGCCCTGGCACCTCCTTCTTTTATACGTCCCCTCACCTCTTCCAGGCACGAGGCGATACACTTCTCGCAGTTCTCCTGAGTATTGCTGTGGTCGCACTGGTACCCGAAACCCTTGATCCATTTCTGACCGCCCCGAGGGCAGGTCTCGACAAACTCCACGAATCTCACGAACCTCTCCACTATGTCCCTGGGGATGGAGTGTTCCATCTGGCATGCCGCAGCGTCCGCGTCCGCCTCCGGGACGGCGAGTACCTCGACGAAGAAATCGTGCAGTATCTCGTGCCTGCGGACAACATCCTTCGCCGCGACCTCCCCTTCATCCGTCAGCGTTATAAGGTCATAAGGCGAATAATTGATCAGTTTCTTTTCAGACAGGGAACGAAGGGCACCCGTTACCGACGCATAGCTCACCTTAAGACGTTTCGCGATGTCCCGCGGTTTCACGGCATGCTTCTCAGCGATGATATGAAAAATGGCCTCCAGGTAGTCCTCCAGGCTTGCCGTCAATGCGTCAGCCGCCATCATAAACACCCCCACTAATAAGTTTAGGTTGCCCTAATTCTTTACACTATTCCTAATGGCATTGCAAGAAAAATGTTTCGGCGCGTCCCTGTCCGTTTTCCCCGCTTCAAGGTCCCAGGCGCCCCCGTCCGGCCTTTGTCGAAGGCCAGAGGGTCCTCGTTGAACTCATGGAAGCAATACGGGCGGCCAGAGCGGAAGAACCTGCCCGTGCCATCCCTGCCGGAAACAATGCGCCCCGGGGACAGCGGAGCGCATCCGAATTAATGGGGTCAAGGGCTCGCGGACCTGCACCTTCCTGATGATGGTCCGAAGCCTGGGGTCAAAGCATCGACGGTCCCCTCCCGGTCTCCTCAGGACTCGTAGATTAGGCTGGACAACGTGTCGAGCGCGCGCATGTCCTCATCGCTCAAGTCCACCGGCACGTCGGCTATGTTTCCCCTGACTTGTTCGGCCGAACGTGCACCGACGATCACAGATGTGACTCCGGGCTGTCTGAGAAGCCACGAGAGCGCCACAGCACCGGAGGTCGTTCCCCCGCGGGCGGCTATCGCTTCCACCTCATCCAGGAGCCGCCGCACCCTCGGCCAGTACGCGGGCTTGAAGTAACGGTAGAAAAAGGAGCGGGCGTCACCCTTCTTGAACCGGGGACATTCACGGTATTTTCCCGTCAACATGCCGGCACCCAGGGAGCCATAGGGAAAGACATTAATGTTCTTCCCTATGCAGATGGGGAGAAGATCTTCCCCGGCGCCCCTCTCCAGCAAAGAATAGTGGGGCTGCAAGGAGAAAAGGGCAACGAATTTCAAGGCCTCCAGGAGTTGGGGGCCGTTGAAATTTGATACACCGATGTGCCTGATCTTCCCCTCATCTCTGAACCTCGTGAGCGCCGCCATCGTTTCCTCCACGGGGACCTGTGGGTCCGGCCAGTGGCACTGGTACAGGTCGACGCAGTCCGTGCCGAGACGCTTCAGGGAGCCGTGAAGGTCCTTCTCGATGTAAGCAGGGGAAAGGTCACGCCTGTACGAACGGTCATAGATGTCGAGGCCGCACTTTGTGGCAAGAAAGATCCTGTCCCTCTTGCCGCGGATAGCCCTTCCGATAAGCTCCTCGGCATGGCCGTCTCCGTAAACGGGCGCCGTGTCGATGGCGTTTATTCCATTGTCGAGGGCCGTCTCGATGGCCCTCATCGCGTTCGCCTCATCGTAGGGCCCCCAGTGGCTGCCGCCGATCGCCCAGGTCCCCAGGATGACGGCCGATATCTTCTGGTCCGAATTGTGCAGTCCCACCAGCCTCATTGTCATTCATTCACCCTTTTCCAAGAATCGTCGGGATCGAAGGCCTTCATGTGATAAACCGCCTTACCCGAGACCCTGCCCAGATCCTTCTCGTAAACGACGCCATCCTGATTCACGATGAACGTCATGACCCCCGTTACGCCATACTGGGCCGGCCAGGCGGCAAGAGCAAAACCTCCGATCATCCTGTCGTCAACGATGTAATTGTACGCCCCGCCGGGCGCGTGCTTGCCCTGCGCTGTGAGTATCTTATAAAAGTAGCCGTGGTACGGCACCGGCTTCCCTGCCGGCGGCTCCAGCAGAGAATGCTGCCACCTTGCTCTCGCCATGAAGACGCCTAGAGGACTTGGCTCCTCGCCTTCGCGGCTCTCCCAATACAGACCGTTACGTTTCCCCGGATCGCTCAGGAACTGCCGGGCGTATTCGGCCACACCGCCCTTCCGGCCGATCATTCCCGCGTAGTCCTTCTGGGCATCCACATAGGCAAGGCAGGCCTGAACGGCGCTGAGCTCGTTCCTGCCTATCCTCCGGTGGAGTATCTCGGTCTTTCCATCCTTCATATCGAAGGACCACCTGCCTGACTTCCTCACGATGGGAACCGGGAAGGGCCACTCGTTGTTGCCGACATAGAGGAACGCCTTGTTGTCCGTAGACATGTCGAGCCTCATCTTCTCCTGAAAGGCCTTCACGAAGCGCTCGTAAAGGTCCTTGTTGACGGCCTCGTCGCCGGAGATGATGATACCTTTTCCCTCGGGTCCGAAGATCGCGAGCATCGCCTTCGTGTCCTTGGCACGCGCCGCATCGGCAAGCACACGCGCTGCTTCTTCGGCGGTGGCAAAGGTCAGCTGCTTGGGCGACTTCGAAGGCGCGGCCTGCCCCTGCGTCCCCGACAGGAACACCGCAAGGAGTGCCGCGATGCCAATGATCACGACAAGTCTTCGCGGAGATATGGCTCTTTTTCTATTCATAACGCGGATCATACGATTTCCTCCTCATAACGTTCATTGCACACATCATACCTGCAGCCGGGGGCTAACGCCGGCGACCGCCTCCTCCACTTCGGCCGAAGCCGCCGCCCGACCCTCTCTCGCCTCCGGAACCGAAACCGGACATGCTCGCGCGGCCCCGCTCGCTTTCCATCTTTGTCTGTGTGCCGCCGCGTTCCATACCCTCGAAGGCGTGGCTGGTCCCTTGTTTCCCCATGGAGCCCTGGTCAAACCTGGGCGTCTGCTGGGTCCGGGAACTCGCGTACGATGGCTTTCCCTGTCCCACGGAGTCCCTTCCGGACCGGCCTGCGGCCTGCGGCTGTGAGCCCCGCGCATCGGGTGAATAACCCCTGAAGTCCTTCCTCGTGTCCGCTCCCGGCCTCGGAGCCTGTCCGTACTTCGCCCCTGTCGCCTGGTCCCGGTAGGCAACACCCTTTCTGTGGGAGGGATCGTGTTTCCATTCCCCGTGCCCGCCCGGGTTGGTCGATATCTTGTTCGCGTAGTAGTTCCTGTTGATCTGGTTGTTCACGTTGATGTTCTTGTTGACGTTGACATTCACGTCGCCGTTGTGCCAGTTGCAACCGCCCCAGGCGTAACCCCAGGCCGCGCCCACCGCCACGCCTGCCGCGAAGGAGAACATTGCAGCCCCCGCCACGTATCCCGGCGGGTAGTAATAGTATGGCGGATAGGCCGGATAGGGCCAGGCGCCATACACAACGGTGGGGTTATACGTGGGAACGTAGATCACCTGGGGGTCGGCCGGCTGTATCACGATGACCTGGTCCTGCACGACCACCTTCTGTTCCTTCGTCGTCTTGAGGTTCCCCGAGGCCTGCGCCTTTGCCCTTAGCTTCTGGACCGTGTTCATGACATCCTTCTGCTGCGCCAGGAACGCGTCCCCGAGCTTCTGCGTCCAGTCCAGCTTATCGTTCATCATGGTGAGGACCGAGGGGAAGTTCACAAGGGACTTGACGCTGGGGTCCCAGTTCTGTTTCTCCAGGGCGGATGTCAACTGATTTCCCTTAAGATTGGGGTTCGCCTTCACCCACCGCGCCGCCTCAACCACCTCGAGGGGGTACGTCGACGCCATGAGTATCTGGGCTACGAGGTCGTCGGGATAAAGGGCGATGGGAGCCAGGAGCTGCTCCAACTCCTCCTGCTTGAACGCCGGCTTCGACGTCCCCGTACCCTGCGCGAACACCCCCACAGGA
This sequence comes from Deltaproteobacteria bacterium UBA1386, assembly GCA_002305765.1. Classification (GTDB taxonomy): domain Bacteria; phylum Desulfobacterota; class Syntrophorhabdia; order Syntrophorhabdales; family Syntrophorhabdaceae; genus Delta-02. The sequence goes on along the minus strand of DBQU01000025.1, from coordinate 115,362 downwards.
ATGACAAGGGACGCCACAAGTACCCATATCAATGTCCGTCTAAACGCTCTATTCATCATACTCCTCCAGATTTGTAGGAACAACCGACATCAAGTTCAGATATTTCTCCATGGGCACAAAGTCCCTGTCGCGGTGCAGGAGCGTAATGCCGTGGTGGATGCAGAAAGTCCCTATCATAACATCTATCGTCTTCCGGACAGTTACACCCTTTTTTCTCAGGTACCTGTAATGTTGTGCGCTCTTTACCGCGAGTTCCCTCCCCAGCATATCCATGAAAGGAATGCCTTCGAGGAGCCTCTGTGCCTTCCGGTAATCTCTGTCATTCTGAAATCCCTGCAGTATCTCGGCCAGAATGAGATCACCCATTACAACGGGTTCCGTGCCCAGGGCTGCATCAAGCCAGTCGGTTTGTGGGTTCACTGCCCCGTTGAAATAATCCACCCAGACCGATGTGTCGACAAGGATCATCTGTCTGTGCGCATCTCTTCCAGATCTCCCACCCATTTCAACCTGCCGCGGAACTTTCGAACCTCCGACAAGCGGTTGAACTGCACGAGCAGTTTCAATCCGGCCTCGATGGCATCCTTCTTCGTCTTCAGACCCGACGACTCGAGGGCATCTCTCATCAACTCATCATTTATGACCACATTCGTCCTCATATCCGCCCCTTATGTGTATTCATTGCGTTATTATACACATTTCTGAAAGTTTCCTCAAACAGGACCCGTCTCATTTCATTCCGATCAAGGCCTGCATGACGTAGAAAAAAGACTTTACCGACGGCCTCTCAAGCGATTCAAGCAATTCGAACCGCTCAAGTCGTTTTTCATATCTCCAGCCACGAATCGGAATAGAGCGTCTGACCCATGAGGACCCGGGCAGTCTTGATGTACTCGCCTTCCTCCTTCGAGAGCTTTGCGAGGTCCACCTCTTCGCCGTCCATGACGCGGTGGACGAGGGCTTCCAGCCCGGGCATCTCTCCCCGGGCTATGGCCTTGAGTTCATTGTCGAAGGCGTCGACGATGGCGGAATACATGCCGTAGCGCTTCAGCATCATGAGATAGGTCCTGTTCATGATACCTCTCAGATGCACCGGCACCCCGTTTGACACGTTCGACAGGCCGCAGGTGGACTTAGAGGAAGGTGCAATGTCGGACAACATCATGACAAACTCGGTACAACCCTGGATCTGGAGCTGCTGGGTGTTCACGGGCAGGACGATGGGGTCGATCCAGATGTCTTCCTCCGCGACACCGTGGCTCGCGGCAGCCGCCAGGATCTCGGCGGCACAGAGCCCCCGTTCGTTGGCATCGCGGGGAATTCCCTCGGCGCTGAGTGTAAGGCCGATGAAAGGCGCGCCGTACTTCTTCGCCATGGGCATCAAGGCCTCCATCCTTTCCGGCCGCGCCGAGATGGAGTTGATGAGCGGCCTTGTCTTTGCCGTCTTCAGGCCCGCCTCTATTGCCTCTATATTGGACGTGTCGAGAGACAGGGGAAGGTCCGTGACCTCCTGCACGACACCGACAAGCCATTCCATGAAATCGGGGCCGGTCTTGCGCGCGGGCCCGATATTGAGGTCGATCATGTCCATTCCGGCCTCGGCCTCGGCCTCGGCCATCTTCCGTATCGGCCCGGCATCCCTGTTCAGGAACGCCTCACCGAGTTTCTTCGACATAACGTTGAGGTTTTCACCTATGAGAAACATGACGGCCTCTCTTTGATCTTTGCTTACGGGCCTACGGGCAGACGGGCATACGAGATAAAGCAGGAAAAAACTGTGTCTTTTCCCCGTGTGCTCCTATGCCCGTTTTTCGCTTAAGCGAAAGACCCGTATGCGCATTCATGAATTCCACGTCTTCAGATACGCCGGCAGGTGTGCCGCCTCCCGCGGGCCTATTACGATCTTCCAGCCTTGCAGTTCCTCTTCCAGATCTCCCAGTATCGCGGCGGCGTAGCCGGGGATGATGAGGCTGCGGTGTTTCACCTTTTCCTCCACGCCGGACTTCTTTACAAACGAACCGACCAGGTCACCGACGAACTTGCCCGCCGCCCAGGCCGTCATGACAGAAAGCCCTTCCGTGTCCATTATACACAGCCAGCTTGGCACGCGCGAGTTCTCGATCTCTCCGCTTACTATGAAGTAGGTGAGCGAGAAATTGCACGTCACGAGGACCGGTGAGTTCTCGTCAGGGTTGTTGATGGGGTAGATGCCTTCCTTCGTCGTCATGGGACGCTGAGGATCGGTGTATATGTTGAGCCTCTGAAGGAGAAGAGGGAACAGGGTCTCGCCGGTCAGATCGCTGAGCACTATTATCCCCGCGTATTTCGCGACGAAGAGGGATGCGATGAGGGTCTCCTTCATGGGATCGTCCGTCATCTCGCAGGGAAAGGTGATGGTGGGAAAACCGAGGGGTTTGAACTTGGAAATGAGCGCGGCGCGCCTGACGGCCACCTGGTCCGTGAAGGCCTCCCCGACCCCCCGCGAGGAGGTGTCGATGACAAGGTCCTTGAGTCCCATGGCCGTCAGTTTTTCCGTCAGGCCGGCCACTTCATCGAACCCCTTGCCGACGACGGCAAGGGGCAGCCCGTAGTCCTTCGCCAGAGAGCCGAAGGCCTCGTAATTGTCCGGCGTTGCCCCGTAGATGAGGGGCTTCTTGTCACGTATGATGTCGAGGGCCTCCTTCATCACCGGCACCTCGCCGCACATGAGGATGACGGCGCAGGGTCTGACGAGGGCGGACCTGACGATGGACATGAACCTGTCCTTGTTCCCCGTGAACTTGATGGCTGCCATCTCGGGTTTCATCGTGACACCGACGCGTTCGTACTGGAAGTATTCCAGGGCGGTGAGGCGGCGTTCCACCTCGGCGTCCTCCATCGCGTCCGTTATGAGGACGGCAATACCGGGTTTGTTGAAGAAGGTCTTCTCGTGACGGAAGAGCACCGTCTCCCCGCCGATCTTCACCCCGTAATCGTCGACACCGATGGACACCTGCCTGATGGGCGGCGCGCTCGCGTCCGAAAGCTGGGCCTTCGCGTCGGCAGAGACGTGCGGGCACAGGTCAAGCTCGGTCTTTCCCGCGGCCAACGCCATGGCAAAGGCAAGGCACGTGGGAAACTTGCACTCCCCGCAATTGGTCTTGGGAAGAAGCTTCAGTATCTGGATCCCCGTTAACGCCATCGAAATCTCCTTTCAGTGAAGAGAATGACCAATGACCAAATCCCAATAACCAATGAAAAAGATAATGACCAATTCACCAATAACCAATTGACCAAGAAAAAGGGCAGAGTTGACCGCCTGTATCATTTTGGTCATTGTTTGTTTCTCTGGTCATTGGAATTTGATTATTGGTCATTTTCTTCTTGTCTGGTCATTGAAATTTGGTCATTGGCCATTATTCCTTCCTGTGCTATTGTCATTAACTATAGTAAGTCTTCCATCCCCAAACAGGGATGCCCTTTCTGTGTTATGTACTCCAGCACCTCGTCCTCCGTCTTTGCCACCGTTTCGTCGGCGATCATGTCCGGGAGGTCGGGGTAGCCCAGTTCTTCGCCTCTCTTCTTCAGGCGCTCGTAGACCTCGTCCTTGAGCCTCTTCGGCATCCAGGCAATTCTCAAGAGGCCGCCGTCACCGCTCAGGAACTTCTTCTGGGTGATGTTGTACTTGCTGTGGCCCAGGAATCCCGGCACCTGGGCCCCGCCGCCGACGGAACCGGCAAGGCTCGTGAACTTCATGCCGCAGGGCGTCATGTCGGTGAAATCACGGTCGACGGTCATTATGGCATTGCACATGGGCAGGATGGCGGCTATGCATTCGCAGCACCCGCAGGTGGTCATGGGATCGACCATGAGGCTGTAGAGGCTCACGTTCTCCACCTTCTGACGGGACGCCTTGCGTATGTACTCGTTGCAGCCGCGGAACTGGCCGTACCGTTCATCGATGACGGCCCCCTTCTGGATGGGCTGGTTGGGCCCCTCGGGGTTTATCTCGTACGCGGCACGGCAGTCGAGCCAGTTGTAGGCGCCGCACAGCCCGGTCCTCTCGGGGCTTATGACGCAGACGTGGCTCGGGGCGAAAGACTGGCAGAGGATGCAGGAGTAGAAGGTCTCCGTGCTCTCGTCCGTCATGCCCTCGATGCGCGCGTCCCTGTGCGCGTACGCTGCCCGGGCAACGTCCAGGACCTCGCGGACCTTTGCCTCGTCGGTATAGATCTTCACCTGCACCTTGTCGAAGATGGCGCCGAAATCCTGGTGGTACTTGGCGTGTATGATCCTGCCGATGTCCTTGAGGGTAAAACCCCTCTCCACCGCCTGGCGGGAGATCCTTATCCAGGCGATATCGCGCTGGCCGATGTGCATGACACCCTGCGCCTGGTTGATGAGGTGATGGTTCTGTCTCTCCAGGATGGGCTCGAAGTCCTCCTGAAAGTTGCGTCCCGCCACCTCGGCGACCATGGCGAAGTGGAGCCGCGAGCCAGCCTCGACGTCGGGAACGTCGGGCCCGATCACCTCGATGCGCCCGTCTTCGACCTCTTCCATGTTCTTCGACGTCGTCAGCTCCACCGCTGTCGTCCGCCCGCCGCCCATCTCGAGATAGATGTCCTCACCACGGACACGCTCGCCCTCGAAGGCGGGGCCGTAGGACACAGGGATCGGGACCTTTGCCACCTGGACCTTGAGGCCCCGTACCTCCACCGCCTTCTGCACGATCTGGTCGTGGGCTATATTGGACACCACGTGCTCGTAGGTGCAGATACCCGTGGGAAGCACCTGCGGTATGGGCGTGTCGGCGATCGTCGGAAAACCCCAGTTGATCGCCCCGGCCGCGTTCGCGTACCACTCGTCCGTCACATCGCCGAGGGCGAGGACAAAGGCGTACGTCCTGTCCTTGTTGTAGATGAGGTTGCGCCTGAAATCCCCGGGGCGGACGCCGCCGAAGGCCATGGCGACGCGGCAGGCGAACCCGATGGCGAAGACCGCCTGCTGGATATCGGGTCCGAAGGGGACAAGGCGCGTGGGCCAGCCTATCTGGACCCCGGCCTCGACCAGCTGTTCCGCAAAACGCTTCCCGTCGTTCTGCCCGACCATGAACACGTAAAGGTTCTTCTCCTGCAGCTCGAGGGCTATTTTGGCCGCTGTCGCCGCGTCCGGGGCCGCGCCGGCTATGGCCGCGAAACCGGGGGCGGTCCCGTCGACGAACTCGACCCCCCTCTTCCTGAAGATCACGTCGTTCGCGGCCCCCAGCCACATCGTCCCTTCCGTCACCTCTTCGGAGTCGGCCGCGTACCTGTCTGGTTCTTCGAGATAACGCACGGCCTCTATCATCTCTTCCGCGAAGAAGGTGGCCATGCCCGCGTCGAGGGCAGGGGCGAGGTACGGGAGGGGAACGCTCTCCCTGACGGGAGGCGGGATGAGTCTCCGGCACATATCGAGGACACGCTCCATGTCCTTCACCTTCGAGACCGCTGTGCCCGTCATCGAGTATATGATGGGCAGGTAGTAAGCTGTGTTCGGAAAACCGATCTCCTGGTCAGGCCCGTACTTTTCCAGGGCCTCACGGTATTTCGCCTCGGCCTGGGCGAAGATCCTCCGGGCGCCCCGTATCGCCGCCGATGCTATGATCTTGGACATTCATCCACCCTTTCGTCTTTCACATTCCGAACCACCGTTGTCCCCGCCATATCCGCTACTCCATGGCCCTTCTCATGGCCATGTCGAAAAGCACACGCTCACGCCCCTTGTCGATCCCCAGGGCCTTGCGTTTCTTGTCGATGTGGGCGATCATCAGCCCGGCCGCCTTGACGGGATCCTGCTCGAAGGCCCACATCCCCTTGTACATATCTTCGTATTCACGGAAGAGGTGCTCCGTAACGTTCTCGCTCCCCAGCGTGGGCCAGGTGGTGCCAAAAACAGTGAAGATCCCTGAGGCGACGAAGTACTGACCGATGGAGATGGCCTTTTCGCTCATCCACTCCGGCGCAGCGCCGGCGGCCGGCAGGTCGGACAGGTCATCGCCGAGCCCGCCTTCTTTGACCATGGCCGTCGCGGCGATGAGTATCCTGGAATTGTCGACACAGGACCCGAGATGAAGGACGGGAGGGATACCGATGGCCTCACAGACCTCCGCCAGTCCTCCGCCAGCGTGGAGATGAGCCGCCTCCGGGGTAAGGAGCCCGGCCTTCCCGCAGGCCATGGCGCTGCAACCCGTCGTCAGGACGAGGACATCATTCCTGATGAGTTCCCGTATCATGGCAAGATGGGCTGCATCGTGCTGTGTTCTCACATTGTTGCACCCGACGACACCCGCGACACCCCTGATCCTGCCGTTGGCGATATTATCGTTGAGCGGCCTGTAGCTTGCCCGGAAGAGACCGCCCAGCAGGTAGGTTATCGTCTCGTGGCTGAAACCCGCCACCATGTCCTGACTCTCGGCCGGAATGTACACCGCGTGGCGCCTGTTGGGATAGTTCTCTATGGCCATGGCGAGTATCCTCTTCGCGATATCGAGCCCCTGTTCGGGATGGAACTCGACATGTTCGGCGCCCTCGATCATGGCCCTGTCGGACGTGGTGATCAGTTTCGTGTGAAAGCATTCCGCCACGCTCGCCAGCCCCTGCATCTGGCATTGGACGTCGACGGTCATGAGCTCGACGGCGCCCGTGACGAGCGCCAACTCCTGCTGCAGAAAGTTGCCGGCACAGGGAATGCCGTGACGCATGAGTATCTCGTTCGCGCTGCAGCACATGCCCGCCAGGTTCACACCCTTTGCCCCGACCTTTTCCGTAAGCTCCCTGATGCCGGGGTCGCGGCTGGCGGCAACGAGCATCTCGGGCAGGAGCGGCTCGTGGCCGTGGACCACGACATTGACGTGGTCTTCCTTGAGAACGCCGAGATTGATCGAGCCGAGCACGGGCACCGGGGTGCCGAACATGATGTCCTGCAGCTCCGTGGATATCATCGAGCCGCCCCAGCCATCAGCGATCGCCGCGCGCGCGGCCTGCTGGAGAATGTGCCGGTAATCCTGATCGACACCCATGTGGGTCCTGTGCATCACCTCCACTATCTCGCGATCTATGCCGCGCGGCAGGACCCCGAGCTTCCTCCAGATCTCCTGCCTGCGCAGGGGCGCCTTTCCCGCGTAGATGAGTTCGCCGCTCTGTTTGCCGAACTCGTTCAGCGCCTTTTCGCCGAGCTCTATGGCTATGTCCTTTACGTCACGCTTCTCTATATTGATACCGAAATCGAGGGCGACCTCGAGAAGCTTTATCTCGTCCTTGATGGAGAAACCCTGCGATTCACCCCTGGCCGTCTTGAGAAAGGTGATGACGACCTCACGGGCGTGGTCCGAGTGGGCAGCCGAACCGGCCGCGACCTTCCTGGCAAAGTTCCGGGCCACCACGGTATCCACGGTCGCACCGCAGACACCCACGCGCCGCGTGCCCTCACCTTTCCTTGAGCGCGGCATTCTGCAAGGGCCCATGGAGCAGATCTTGCAACAGCTCTCTTCCACCCCGATGGGACAGGGTTTCAGCGTGTCGGCCCGGGAGAAAACGGTGGAGATATCTTCCCGCTGAGCCTTGTCGATAAGCTCAACGGTCGCCTTGTCAATGCTCTTTTCCTTGCCGTCGGCCATTGTCTCTCCTTCTACTTGTCACGCACAGAGTTCGCCTATCATCTCCCGGACAAGGAATACGCTGTCGGGATGGCGCATAACGACGATGTCCGCCCCCGCTACAAGGAGCGTCATTGCGGTGACCGCCTCCATGAGGATGGAGCGCCTCTTCTCGTCTCCCAGCTTCGGGTCTTCGTCCTTCGTCAGCCTTGTCTCCCGGGTCTTCCAGACCTCCGGGGCAAGGTTGCAGATGATGGGGAACTGAAGCTTGGCGTCCTCCTGCGTGAGCGCCGCCATCCTGTCGCGTTCCATCACCGAATAGGTGTATTCGAGGCCGTAGCCGAGGCCTCCCGTCGTGGGATCGATGACGACCTTCTCCTCGTTGACGCCGAGGTTGCCGAGGAGGATGTTGAGCTGCTTCGCCAGATTGACGTCTATGGGTGAGGATGCCATGACGACCTGGCTGTAGCCGATGGCCATGGCGCCTATCTGTTTGTAGTTCTTGTCCGAAACGGGACCGACGGCAACATTTTTGCCCTCGCAGGCCTCGGCGACCCTCCTTAAGAGCTCGCCGTCCTTCTCGTCGTTTGCCGTTCCCCAGACGAGAAGGGGCACGTCGATGGCATCGGCCACTTTCTTCACGACCTCGACGACCTCTTCGACCCCTTTGTTCTCACCGTTGGGGTCGGCGCTCCTCAGCTGGAGAACGATCATCTCCGCCCCGTAGGCGTCGATGCATTTCCTTGCCCAGGCGACGGGGTCGGAGAGCACATCTCCGTATGGTTCCATGGCCCAAGACTGCCATTCCTCGGGAGGACTGTCCCAGACCTCGAAGGCCACCCTCGGGAGATTGGGCATCTCGCCCTCGAAACGGTGGAAGGGATAGCAGCTCGCGCCGCCTATGCGCACCGCCTTCGCCCCCGTGCCCAGCTGAACCTCCCGGATCTTCCCCGTGTATTTTATCTTAGGAATCTCAAAGGCCATCTCTTCCTCCCCTGTGTTGAGCTATATGCAAATGCCACCCTCAGGCTTCCTGTTTTCTCTTCTCGCTCCCGTACCAGTCCGCGCTGTACCAGTAGCGCATGGCGGAGCGTATGTAGCCGAGCCTTTCATCGCGGCTGGCAAGCTTCTCCCGCCAGTCTCCGCGCTCCTCGGGTTTGCCTTCCTCGAAGGTGGCCCCCAGGACCTTCACCTTCCTGCCCGCGTGGTCTTCCTTCTCTTCGTAGCTGTATCCTTCCATGCCTCACTTTCCTTCCGCGGCCATCTCAGCCGCCTTGAGCGTGTTCTGCATGAGCATGGTGATCGTCATCGGCCCCACACCGCCCGGGACGGGTGTGATGACGGAGGCCTTCTCCTTCACCGCCTCGAAATCGACGTCGCCGCAGAGCTTCGCCTTGCCCTCGGGGGTCACGCCTATCCTGTTGACACCGACATCTATCACGACGGCACCATCCTTGACCATATCGGCGGTTATCGCTCTTGCCCTGCCCGCCGCGACTATGAGGATGTCCGCCCTCCTTGTGTGTGACGCAAGGTCCCGTGTCGACGTGTGGCACATCGTCACTGTGGCGTCGGCGTTCGCCTCCTTCTGGACCAGCATCATGGAGATGGGCTTGCCGACGAGGTTGCTTCTCCCGACGACGACGACCTCGGCACCTTTCGTCTGAACACCTGCCATGGCAAGAAGCTCCCTGATGCCGAAGGGCGTGCAGGGATAGAAACGCGCCTCGCCTATCATGAGCCTGCCCAGGTTCATGGGATGCAGACCGTCAACATCCTTGTCGGGGTCTATGGCGTTCAAGACCCTTGTCTCGTCGATATGCTTCGGCAGGGGCAGCTGCACGAGGATGCCGTGGATGGCGGGGTCATTGTTGTACTTCGCGATGAGCTCGAGGAGTCTTTCCTCGGATATGCCTGCCGGCTGGTCTTCCTGAACGGAGTGGAAGCCAAGCTCTCTGGCCGTTCTCTGCTTTCCGGTGACGTAGCTCACCGACGCGGGGTTGTCACCAACGAGGATGGTCACGAGACCCGGCGTGACACCTGTTCTTTCACGAAGCACGAGCACCTCCCGGGCTATCCGCTCCCGGACCTGTTTCGCCACCTCCGTTCCACTGATGATCCTTGCCGTCATATACGCTCCTTCGTCACAGACCAGCGCTCCCGTCGGGACCCATCGTCCCTTCGAAGATGGCCCAGGCGTCCACAAGCGAACCCGATGCGGATGGGAGCTCGAAAACGCTCTTTCCTTCCGCGTCGGCGCGAACGAGGTCCTCATCGTCCCTGACGATGCCGCCTATCTCGACACCTCTTTCCCGGGCGGCCTTCTCCAGCATACCTCCGTCCTTCCCGCTCACGCGGTTGACTATGACAACGGTCTTTCTTATATGAAGACCGAGCTCGCCTATGATCGACAGGATCCGCGACACTGTGAGGATCCCCCGCGGCGTCGGGTCCGATATCACGTAAAGGATGTCCACATCCTGCGTCACGAGCCGGCTCATGTGCTCCATACCCGCCTCGTTGTCGACGACCACGAAGGCGTAGTTGCCCTTCAGGGCATCGATATACTTCTTCGCCATGCTGTTCGCCGCGCAGTAACACCCGGGGCCCTCCGGCCTTCCCATGACGAGAAGATCGAAGCCCTTCGCCTCGATGACCGCCTCCTGGACCTTGTACTCCAACCAGTTGTCCTTGCTCATTCCCGCGGGGACATCCTCCTTGAGTTTCTCCCTGGCCTCTCCTATGGTGGCGTGGACGCTGACGCCCAGCACCTCGTTGAGATTGGAGTTGGGATCGGCATCCACGGCAAGCACCGGCCCCTTCCCTACCTTTTCCACGAGATATCTGACAAGCATTCCGCCTATGGTCGTCTTCCCGACCCCGCCTTTACCCGCCACCGCGATCACTCTAGGCATGGAGGCCTCCTGCGCCTCCTGCGGAGGCAGGTGATGGGTGATGGGTTATAGGTGATGGGAGAAAACTTTCTCCAACCTCCGCTTGGCGCGTGTGCCGTAGTCCATTGTCTGTCTTCATCTGTCTTCCTATTACCTATTACCTATGACCTGTCACTTATTGCCTGTCCTTTAGGGACTTCATCGTCTCCGGAAAGGCCCTGCTGTCCGTGTGGGGGAGAAACATTGCCGCCATGAACTCATCCATGAACTGCGCGTTGTTCGACAATTCGATGTTCGTCATCGACCGGGCAACCTGTCCCGCCTTCTCGAAGAACCCGCGGGAGACGGCCGCTATCCTGGCGCCTCCCAGGGACGCGTTCCCCATGAACCGGAAACGCTCTGCCGGCAGTTCGGGCAGAAGACCCATCACGATCGCCTTTTCGATGTCTATGGAGTGACCGAAGCCCCCTGCAATAATAACCATATCGAGATCGCCAAATGCAAGGCCTCCATTCTCGAGGAGCACCGAGCAGCCCGCGTACACCGCGGCCTTCGTTCGCATGATATTGTCCAGGTCTATCTCGGTGATCACGATGTCACGTTCGATATTCGTTTCCGAGGCGAAACACAGGACGTATTCCCGGCCGTTCGAGCCGTCTCTCACCCTCTTCGTCTTTCTATCAGCCGAGAACTTCCCGCTGCGGTCGATAACACCTGCGAGAAGAAGCTCCGCCACGATGTCGATGAGTCCGGAACCACAGATCCCGAGCGGTTTCTTCCTGCCTACGGTGAGGATCATCGGTTCCAGGGTGGCGGGATTGATGCGCACCTTTTCGATGGCCCCCGGGGCCGCCCGCGTGCCGAACTGAATGCCTCCACCCTCAAAAGCGGGACCGGCCGAACAGCTGGCGCACAGGAGCCACTGACCGTTCCCGAGAACGATCTCGCCATTGGTCCCGATATCCATGAAGAGCGAAACTCCTTCCCTTTCCGTCATGCCCGAAAGCGCCACACCGGATACGATGTCTCCCCCAACGTAGGACGAGACGCCGGGTACGGAAAAAAGGCGCGTGTGGGGCGCAGTCTCGAGGCCAACTTCGCCGCAGCCGACCGGAGGAAAGACCGTCGTGAGCGGGGTATAGGGGGCAAGCATGATGTGTTTCGGTTCTATCCCGTAAAAGAGGTGCATCATCGTTGTGTTCCCGGCCACGACGACGTGGCTTACGTCGTCCCTGTCAAGACCCGTCTCTCCCAGGAGTTCGCCGATGAGGAGGTTGACGGTGGAGACGATGACCTCCTGAAGCTTCTTGAGTCCGTTGCGCTTTCCCGCATACATGATCCTGCTGATGACGTCCTCTCCGAAACTGATCTGTCTGTTGTAGTCCGAGGAGGATGCCAGTATGATCCTCTTTCCTTCACCACCGTCGCAGGCGAGGAGTTGGGCGGCAACGGTCGTCGTCCCGATGTCGACGGCGATCGCGTAATGTGACCCCTCGGCGCTGCCCGCGGTGACGGATGTGACCTCTCTCTGACCGCTCATAGCCACGTTGACGGTGACCTTCCAGTCCGCGTCCCTGAGCCTGGCGCCGAGACCGCGCATCACCCTCAAGGGAAGCGCGACGGACTCCCCGCATTCCGGCTTTGACGCCAGGGCCCGCGCTATCCTCGCCGCATCGGAGATATTGTCCTGTATATCGGGGCGAGGGATTTCAAGACCATACCTTTCCACCAGCGGCTCCCTGCCATATTCGCCGAGGAGGGCCTCATCGATGTTCCCCGCGTCCACGTCACTCATGACCGTCGACCTTCTCAGAACGCTTCTGTCCACCTGCGATTCCAGAGGGATCTCGATGTCGGCGTCACCGGTGACACTGGAGGCGCAGGCAAGACGGATGCCCGCGGCATGCCCCTCTTCACCGACAGAAGGATGGACGGGCGAAACCAGTGAACCTCCGACCACCCGCACCCTGCATTTTCCGCAGACTCCCCTCCCCCCGCAGGAGGCATTGATATGCACCCCCGCCTTCATGGCTGTTTCGAGTAAGTTCTCTCCTGCTTCCGCCGGCACACTCCGGTCCATCGGCAGAAATCTTATTCTGTATTCTGGTGGCATGGTCTTTAGACACATCATTGTACCAAATTCTCCCATCTTTGAACATACCCTAATTTCCAGGGCGGCCGCTCCTGCTTCGGCTTCCCAAAAGGCCCGTGTTCACTATCATAAATGCCAACCGGCTATTTGGATACCTCCCTTCTTAAAGCAGTATTATCAACAAATTAACGTTGACAAAAGGGCCCTTATATTATATAGTGTTCACCATCGTGAATTATGTACAGCGCGCCCGTCATAAAGAAGACCTTTGAGGTCCTTTCGCTCATCGTGGACAGCAAAAGACCGCTGGGTGTCACGGAGGTGGCTCGGACACTCGCCCTCAGCAAGAGCACCGTGTTCGGTATACTCAAGGCCCTGCAGGAGGAGAACCTCATCGTGAAGAGCAAGTCCACGAAGCGCTACACGATAGGCGAGGAACTCTTCAAGATCGCGAAGAGGGTCCTTCAGGGCGGTGAGCTGAGCTCGATCGCCCGCCCCTTCCTCGAGAAGCTCGTCGAGAACGTCGACGAAACGGTCTTTCTCTGTGTCCGCGAGGATAGCGTCGTCAAGGTCATCGACACCATAGAGACCCGCAAGAAGCTCAAGATATCGTCCCCCGTCGGAACACGGCTGCCGATAACGGCATCGGTATTCTGCAAGGCCTTCCTCGCCCCCATGGAGGACGCCGACATCCGGGACTTTCTCAAGGAAAAAGGCCTGCCCAGATACACTCCGAACAGCATCACCGACCTCGACCGTTTCATCGACGAGATACGGGTGACACGGAAACGCCACTACAGCCTCGACCTCGAGGAATATCTCATGGGTGTCAGGGCGATAGCCACCCTCGTCTACGCCAACGACTATCCCGTCGGAGCCATCTGTATCCTCGGCTTCACCGGCTCCATGCCCACGGACAAACTGCCGGAAATGGCTCAACACCTCGTCAACACCGCCCGCAGGATATCCGACAGACTGTCACAGTAAAGACGGTTCAAGAGTTCAAGAATTCAAGAGAAAGACCGCGAAGAGTGGTCGGCTGTCAACGCAAGGACTGACCCGGGCACATAGTCTGCCTTTCTACTCTTGAACCTTTGAACTTTTGAACCCTTGAACATTCTCGAAGATCTCCACCGCCTGCCGGGGGATGTAGACTTTGCCGGTCGCGGGGGCGAGGACGGTGATGCCTTCCAGGGTGCGGGTGGTTTTCGTCCTTCCCTCTATTCTCATGGTATTTTTGCTCAGCGGCAACTCGGCTCTCTTCCCCTCCGATTCGACGATGAGGACCATGTTGCGGGGGTCCCTGCGGTCGAGGGTCACCGATGCCCCAATCCTCTTGAAAACCTCTTCGGCGGGGACGAAGAGCCGCCTGTCCGCATCGGCCAGGTCGAATCCCATCGCTTTTGCCATAACGCGGGCGATATCGGAGTTCTCCATCGTTGGCAGAGGTCTGTCCATCCCATAGTAATAGAAAAAAAGGTCTTCACCCGTATGCCCGTGGGTCGTCCAACCCACGCAGCTTCGCGTGCTTACGAGAGGGCCTGTCGCCTCGTTCATCTTTCCGGGCTTCGCGGAACGGACAGCGGCCATCTCCCCTGGTGTCAGATCGTCTATCCCGAGGTATTTCCCTATCACCTTCCTCACGTTGTCCTCTGACCTGTCGTCCTTCAACGCTTTCTCAATCCCCTCGCCGGTGAGGGACACCTTCCTGAGGGGACCGACAACCCTCTCGTGCCGCAAACGGGAGTAAGCCTTGTCCGTCCCCCGGTTCCCAATGGACATTCCTCCGTTTCCATGGTCCGACAGCGCGATCACCATGGTACCACCACTCCTGCGCGCGAAATCGACGGCAGTCCCGACGGCCTCATCGAAGGCAAGGACATCGCTTATCACCCCCACGGGGTCGTTGGCGTGAGAGGCCCAGTCTATCTTGCTTCCTTCCACGAACAGGAAGAAGCCTTTCGGGTTCTTCGACAGGACCTCCATCGCCTTACCCGTCATTTCCGACAGGCTTGGTTCGTCCGGCGAGAGGCTCTTTCTGTCGAGATCGTACGCCAGCGAGTCATCCGCGAACATGCCCCAGAGCTTCGGGGATGCTGCGTTCAACATCTCTTCCCTGTTCACCACGAAAGCATAGCCTTTCGACCGGAGGACATTGACGAGGTTCTCGTCGTCCTTTCGCGTACCACCCTTATCCGCGGGAAGCAGGTATTGCCTCCCGCCCCCCAGGACCACGTCGATGTCCTGGTATACCTGCTGTCTCGCGATCTCGCTGTAATCGGCCCTGTAGGGCCAGTGGGAAGAGAAGGCGGCAGGCGTCGCATGCTGGACGTTGGAGGTCGCCACAAGACCGACGGACCTGCCACTCAGTTTCGCTCCTTCCAGCACGGACGCTATCGGTTTGCACCGGGACCCTCCGGGATCGGGGACCCCCGGGATGGTCACCGCGCAGGCCATTATGCCCACGGACTTGTCCGTGGATTTGAAGCCGCATGCGAGGGCCGTCGCGGCAGGTGCCGAGTCGGTTATCAGCGAATCGGCGCTATAGGTCCGCACCCCTCCCACATACATAGCATCCAACGAAAGGGGGGCTCCCTTGTACCATCTGGTCAAAGTCGTATGGGTGGAGCCCATTCCATCCGCCACAAGGACGATGACGTTCCTGAAGACCGTTTCCGCACAGATCGCAATGCCGCTCATCGAAAGAAAAGCAGCGACGGACACGAGATACACGGCCAGCAGCGGCAGTATCGCCATCGCATTCCTGTTCTTCATCACTCCAGCCTCCCTCTGACAATCATCGCCCGAACGGGTATCATATATATTACTTTGGAGCCTTTCTTTTTGGGAATTATTTTCATTTCCCATCCACATCGTGTCATACTATTTCCGCACCCATCACAACAAGGAGGTCAGGGAATCATGGAAACGCCACAGAACCCGGTTCACGCCCAACTGGAACAACTCCCGAGGGAGACGCTCATAGAGCTCATCAAAATGTATTCATGGAACTGGCATACCTGTGACGGCCTATGGTTCTCCGGGGTTGAGGACAGATACGGGACGGAAAAAGCCCTCGAGATCGATATCCACATGTGGGACGTGTCCTCGAAGCTGGAAGCCCGGCGGATAAAGGAGGTCCTTTCCCTGCCGGAGAACGCGGGCCTGGACGCGGTCCTCGGCGCCATAAACCTCATGAGCTGGGCGGCGAAATGTTCCTACATCATCCAAAAGGACGGCGAAAGAGCGCTTCTGACGGTCCTTTCCTGTCCTCCCCAGGAGGCGAGACTCCGGTCAGGCAAGGAGGTCTTCGCCTGCCGGCCCACCTTCGAGCATGGCTTCACGAATGTCGCCGCGATCATCGATTCCAGGGTAAAAGTATCCTGCAAATACTGTCCCCCGGGTTCTCATCCCCCTGACAGCTGGTGCCAGTGGGAGTTCACGGGACCGAAGACGGCGCAATAACGACGACGGGCCGGCCCTTATCCTGATCCGCGGCGAGGATCCCTCTCTCTGTGTCCCTCCGGAGCGAACCACCTCACCTGAGGTAGGTCGTTTTTTCCTTCACGGCCTTTCTCGGGACCTCACGGATATCCGATGCCCCTTTGCCCAGGCACACGAGGGCAAGGGGCATCTTCGCCCCGTCGATCCCCAGTATCTCCCTCAAGACCTTCTTGTCGAAGAGGGTGAACCAGAGCGAGCCCAGTCCCAGGGAATGGGCGGCAAGGTGCATGTTCTGGACTGCCGCGGCACATGCGGCCTGGTATCCCATGCCGCCCTCTTCCATGAACATGTCCACGCCCGTCTTCCCTGGATCACCCACCACCGCGACAATGACGGGCGCCTGTTTCAGGAAATCGACCCTGTATGACTCGAGCCACTTCCAACCGCTTTTCTCGAAGGCCCACAGCCGGCACCTCTGTGCCTCGTCGTAGATCCTTTCCCTCACCGCCGCGTCCGTGATCACGAAGAATTCCCATGGCTGCATGTTGAGCGGTGATGGCGCCCATGTTGCGGCCTCCAGAACCTTTTCGATCACATCGTCTCCGACCGCTTCCGGCAGGTAATCCCGGCAGCTCCTCCTTCCGCGCATAGCCGCGAACAGATCCATGTCATCCCCCTTTTTGCTGTGTCTATTCTCCTCCCCGTGATAGTATCAGTCGGTCAGGATTGTGTCAATGACATCCTAACATCACGGCAAAAGATTGACATAGCCGGCGGGGCATTGTAATATTGAACATGATGCCGGGGCGCACATGAACGTCCGGCCAAATTGCTTCTCTCATCGGCTTGCGTTGAGACGTACCCTCACCTTTACTACTCCCACAACGAAGGTGGCTCAACAACGGGAAAGGTCTGCGTTTGAGGTTTCTCGTCCCGAGGACCGGAACCCGGCGCTTTGGGCCCGGAACGGTTACGCGGCAGGTAATGATCATGAAGAAGAAGCTCGCACAGACAGTACTGACGGCTCGGGGCGGTCTCGAGCGGAAACGGCTGAACATGTCGGCTACCACCGAAACAGAACTCTATAAGACGCTCGCCAACAACCTCCAGGTGGGCGTCTATATCGCCGTGAACAAGAGATTTCAATTCGTCAATCTCCACATCCAGGAGTACACGGGCTACGCTGAGGCGGAACTCCTTCAGATGGACCCCCTCAGTGTCGTCCATCCCGACGATAGGGTGACGGCCGTCAGGGAAACCGTCGACATGCTGAAAGGTCACCGCCTCACCCCCTTCGAATACCGGCTCATAACAAAGCAGGGGCAGGTCAAGTGGATCATGGAGACGGTGACGCCCATCATTTTCAAGAAACAAAAGGCCGTCCTCGGTAATTCGATGGACATCACGGAACACAAGGTGGCAAAGGAGAGCCTCCAGGAGTTGGACGCCCTCAAGTCGTCCATCCTGGATGCGATCCCCCAGGCCGTTGTCGGTCTCGAAGACAGGCGGATCAACTTCGCCAACACGGCCGTCGAGGAGGTCTTCGGTTGGCACCCGGAGGAGCTTATCGGCAAAAGCGTCACCCTCTTCTACCGGAACGAGACGGAGGCGGAAGAGATAGGCCGCTACTTCTACAGCACCCTGGAACATCAACGCACCTTCGTCGCCGAGTTTCCCTGCCGGCGCAAGAATGGAAGGGACATCCTCTGCCGCATGAGGAGCGCCCGCATCGGGGACGCGCTGAAACAGCGCAGGATAGTCATAACCTATGAAGACATCACCGAGCAGAGACGGGCCGAGCAAGAACTCGCGAATTCCCGGGAACAGCTCCGGGAACTGTCGATCTATCTTCAGTCCGTGCGCGAGAAGGAGAGCACGCGCATAGCCCGGGAGATACATGACGAACTGGGACAGTCGCTCACGGCCCTCCAGATGGACCTTGCGTGGCTCGGTTCTTCGATGCCGCCGGGAGACCTGTCGCTTGCCGGCAAGGTGCAGCGGATGCGCACCCTCGTCGACGGGACGATAGACAGCGTGCACCGCATCTCCACGGAGCTTCGGCCCATACTTCTCGATGACCTTGGTCTTATCGCCGCCATGGAATGGCAGGTCGGGGAATTCCAGGGAAGGACCGGCGTTCAGTGCGACGCCCGTTTCGACTGCAAGGACGGCTCCGTCGACAAGGACCTGGCTACCGCTCTTTTTCGCATATTCCAGGAGACATTGACGAACGTGGCTCGCCATTCCGGAGCGACACTCGTCCGCGTCCGCTTTGTTGAGAAAGGCGGCAACCTTCACCTCGAGGTGACCGACAACGGAAGAGGCATCACCCGGGAGGAGAGAGACAACCCGAAGTCGTTCGGGATCATAGGCATCCAGGAACGGGTCAACCTGTGGGGAGGCAACGTGAGCATCAGCGGCAGACCGCGCAGGGGAACGACGATAAAGGTCCGGATACCCGTGCGGAACAGGAGGAAATGACATGATACGGATCCTTGTTGCTGACGATCATTCGGTGGTCCGGGAAGGTATCAAGCAGATACTGGCGGGCCTCGATGATATGACCGTCGAGGATGAGGCCGGAAGCGGGCAGGAGGTACTGCTCAAAATGACGGCAAAGGATTATGACCTTGTTCTCCTCGACATCTCCATGCCGGGAAAGAGCGGGTTGGAAGTCCTCGAGGAGATCAAGGTCATGAAGCCCAGGGTGCCCGTTCTCATTCTCAGTATGCACCCCGAGGAACAGTACGCCGTCCGGATGCTCCGCGCCGGCGCCTCCGGCTATCTCACCAAGGCGAGCGCCCCCCAGGAGCTGATAAGCGCGATCCGTAAAGTCTCACGCGGCGGCAAGTATGTCACCGTTTCACTTGCCGAGAAGCTTGCCTTCGAACTCGACGCGGGCGCGGAGAAACCCCGCCACGAACGGCTCTCCAACCGTGAATACCAGGTCATGCTCCTGCTTGCCTCCGGTATGTCCGTGAGCGAGGTGGCAGAGGATCTCTGCCTCAGCGCGAAGACCATCAGCACCTACCGGACGAGAATACTCGACAAGATGGACATGAAGAAGAACGCGGAGCTGACCCTTTACGCGGTTAAGAACAACCTCATCATCTAGCAGCGTGACGGCGCCATTGAGGCCGGTCCCCCCGTCGGGTTTCATCCTATGCGGCTGCCCGCCGCATGACCCCACCATGTAAGCCGGACACCGTCACGACATCCCTTTCACTCTCCGACACAAGAAACAGATTCCAGCCGATACCGCACGCCCACCTGCCATGCAATAATAGACTACCGCCATTCGCGGACACATTCACACGCGACGGGGGCAGACGAATGGAGACGAACCAGAAAAAGAGCACAGGGGGCGGCCGCAACGGGCGCAATACCATACCGCGGATACTGGGTCTTTCACGGTCTGAAGGCCGCGATCACCTCATGGAGCATGAGAGCAAGGCGGTCCTCGAGAACGCCGGCATCAGGACGACAGGAGCGGCCGTCGTCGCCTCCGAGGACGAGGCCGTAAAGACGGCGCGGAACCTGGGTTACCCCGTCGTCCTCAAGATCGTCTCTCCCGACGTCATCCACAAGACCGACGCCGGCGGCGTGAAGCTGAACCTCGGGAACGACGGCGAGGTCAGGCAGGCCCACCGCGATATCCTCTCGTCATTCAGCAACAGGAGCATCACGGGGGTGTCTGTGCAGAAGATGGCTCCTCCGGGAGTGGAGGCGATCGTCGGATTCACGCGCGACGAGAGTTTCGGGCCGGTCCTCATGTTCGGGCTGGGCGGCATCTTTGCGGAGGTACTGAAGGACGTGACATTCAGGGTCCTGCCGATCACCGTCGACGCCGCCCGGGAGATGATGGAGGAGATAAGGGGCTTTCCTATTCTGAAAGGATACCGGGGGGTTTCCGTCGATCTCGCGGCCCTCGAAAGAACGCTGCTCACTGTCTCCGCGCTCGCCGTCAAGCACCCCGAACTCAAAGAACTCGACATTAACCCCCTTCTTCTCTACCCCACCGGATGCGTCGCCGTGGATGCCCGCGTATTTGTCGATCATTCCCCCCGGATCTCTCCTCAAGCGGCTCCCAGGGCAAAGGACGATCTTCGCAGACTGTTCTATCCCAAGAGCATCGCTGTGCTGGGAGCCACCGATTCCGGGGGCAAGCTGGGATATAACGTCATGCGAAACCTGCTTTCCCACCAGTTCGAAGGAAAGCTCTATCCCATAAATCCCCGGAAGGGAACGGTGCTGGGGGTCAGGGCCTACCCGTCGATCCTCGACGTGAAAGACCCCGTGGACACGGCGATCATCATCGTACCCGCCGGGGCGGCCCCGCAAGCCATCGAAGACTGCTGCAGGAAGGGGGTCAGGAATCTCGTGGTGGAAACGGCAGGCTTCGCGGAGACGGGAGAAGCCGGCAGAAGAACACAGGCCCGCATCAAGGACCTTGTCACGGCAAAGGGATGCCGCCTGCTCGGCCCCAACTGTTCGGGCATCATCAACACGCATCACAACATGGTCCAATCGATCGGACTCGTCGGCGAGCTCAAGAGGGGGAATGTGGGGCTCATCGCCCAGGCCGGGGTCTACGCGGCAGGAATGCTCACGGGGCTGCACAACGTACTCGATTTCGGGATGATCGCCACCATCGGCAACAAGATGGATGTCAGCGAGGCCGATATCCTCGAATTCATGGGAGAGGATCCGAACATACGTGTGGTGGGGATGTACATGGAGGATGTGACGAGCGGCCGGCGTCTGGTCGATGTAGCGGGGCGTGTCTCAACGAAGAAACCCGTTATCGCCCTCAAGACAGGCCGGACCGAGGCGGGAAAGAAGGCCGTCTCGTCACACACCGCCTCCATGGCCGGGAACGACGAGATCAACTCCGCCGCATTCCGGCAAAGCGGCATCATCCGGGCCCGGGACAACGAGCACCTCTTCTCCCTCATGCGGGCCTTTTCCAAGCAGCCCCTGCCAAAGGGGCCCGGCGTTTTGGTCGTGACATACACGGGGTCCCTCGGTGTCGCGGCCACGGACATGCTCTACACCAGGGGGCTCACGCTCGCAGAGCTCGAGCCGCGCCTCAAGGAGCGGCTGGCGCCCTATCTCGACGATTACCTCAACGTTCAGAACCCCGTGGACTGCTCCTTTAATATGGACGCCACACAGGTACGCCAACTCATCAGCATCGGCGTCGAGAGTCCCGAGGTCAACGCCATCATAGTCATCGTCCAGGGCGAGATACTGGGGTCCTACGTGGAAACGCTGGCCTCCATCGACTACAGGGGGAAACCGGTCCTGTGCTGCGTGGCATGCAAGGAGTTCATGATGGACCATGTCGTCGAAATGGAGCAGAAAGGCATTCCCGTGTATTCCACTCCCGAAATGGCCGTCGACGTCCTGTCGGACATGTACGCTCACCGCCGCAGGCAAAGCGCCGCCCGCCTGGCCGACCTCAACGGCTTCCTGGCGGACCGCTCCTTCGCGATAGCCGGCCGGCAGGTACACCTGAGACTGCTCACGCAGAACGATATCGACCTCTGGACGGATTTCGTGAAGAGCTGCTCTCCACGGTCTCTCTGGATGCGCTTCCTCTCCCCCTTCGACCCTACACCGGAAGCCGCCCGCCGTTACTGTGTCATTGACCCCGAGGAAGAGGTCGCCGTGGTCGCCGAGGCCGTGGAGGCGGACCGCAGAAAGCTCGTGGCCATAGCGCGGCTTATCAAGTGCGGTCCAACGGACCAGGCGGAATATGCCGTCATCGTCACCGACTCCTGGCAGAAGAGAACACTGGGCCGCCTGCTCCTCGAAGCGTGCCTCGACCTTTCGAAGCATCTCGGCATCCGCGTCGTCAACGCCGAGATAGTGCAGGAGAACTTCCCCATGAACAAGGTCCTCAACCACTGCAACTTCACAATGCACGCCAAGGAACGCAACATGCTCCTCATGTCGAGAAACCTCGAGTAGAAAACCGCTTGAACCGCTTGAACCGCTTGAATGCTGCGCAGGCCGTGAGGTTGGCTCTTGCATGGCGCCGCCTGCCCGAATATCCGCAACATGCCGTCATTCTTCTTTTGACGCTCAAGCGGTTCAAGCGGTCTTCTTTCTTTACTTTTCTTCTGAGTTTTAGTATAGAATAGTGAGTTGAGGGAGATGTGGGTTGGAAATAGGATCCCCCTCAACTCTGGCAGACGCCGATCGTAATACGGGTACGATCGACAGAAGTCTCCTTGAAACACCTGAAATATTCAGGAGAAGGACCCGGCTACTGACGTGAAGTCTGGCCGGGTCCTTTTTTACCTTACTTTATCTTCTTTCTCTCCGCTACCAGGTCATCGACAACGTGAGGCTCGGCCAGCGTTGAGGTGTCGCCGAAGTCCTCGAACTTCTCAGCCGCGACCTGCCTGAGCACGCGGCGCATGATCTTGCCGGACCTTGTCTTGGGAAGCCCGTCCGCCCACTGGATGAGGTCAGGAGTGGCGATGGGGCCGATCTCCTTGCGCACCAGGGCGATGAGATCCTTCTTCAGGGCATCGTCTTTCTCGACGCCCGTGTTCAGGGTGACGTAGGCATAGATACCCTGACCTTTGATGTCATGCGGGAAGCCCACGACCGCGGATTCCGCGACCTTCGGATGGGAGGTCAATGCGGCCTCGATCTCGGCGGTTCCCAGCCTGTGGCCGGAGACGTTGATGACGTCGTCGATCCTTCCGGTGATCTTGTAGTCGCCATCGGCATCGCGCTCGGCACCGTCGCCGGAGAAGTAGTGGCCGGGGAACTGGGAGAAGTAGTTTTCCTTAAAGAGTTTCGGGTTGCCCCACACGCCCCTCATCATGCCGGGCCATGCGGTCTTCATGCAGAGTGCGCCCTTGCCCGGGCCCACGATCTCTTTGCCGTCCTCGTCCATAATGGCCGGGATAACGCCAAAGAAAGGCTGCATACATTTCGCCGGTTTGATGTCGACCGCGCCGGGGAGAGGAAGGATCATGTGTCCGCCGTTCTCCGTCTGCCACCACGTATCGACGATGGTGCACCTGCCGCCGCCAACCTTGTTGTAGAACCACCACCAGGCCTCGGGGTTCAGCGGCTCGCCGACGGAACCGAGAACGCGCAGGGAGGAGAGGTCGTGTTTCTCGACCCACTCGTCGCCTTCCTTGGCAACGGCGCGGATGGCCGTCGGGGCGGTGTAGAAGTTGTTGACGTTGTATTTTTCCACCACTTCCCAGAACCGGTCGAAACCGGGATAGCTGGGAACGCCCTCAAAGAGGATGCTGGTATGTCCGTTCGTCAGAGGCCCGTAGGCGACATAGCTGTGACCCGTGACCCAGCCGATATCGGCCGTGCACCAGTAAACGTCTTCGTCACGCACGTCGAAAGCAAGCTGCTGCGTCATGGATGCGTAAAGCAGATAACCGGCGGTCGAATGCTGAACACCCTTGGGTGCTCCCGTTGAGCCTGACGTATAGAGGATGAAGAGCGCGTCTTCGGCGTCCATTTCCTCGGGTTTGCAGTAGCTGTCGGCCTTTGCCATCAGGTCATCCCACCACACGTCCCGGCCGTCCTTCATGGTGACGGGAGTGCCGGTACGCTTCACGACGATCTCGGTCTTGATGGACGGGCACTGGTCTGCCGCCTTGTCGGCGTTGTCCTTCTGCGGGACTGCCTTGGCGCCGCGGTAGGTACCGTCGCAGGTGATGAGCACCGTGGATTTGCAGTCATTGATCCTGTCTCTCAAGGCCTCCGCCGAGAAACCGCCGAAGACGATGGCGTGCACCACGCCTATCCTGGCGCAGGCAAGCATGGAGATGACGAGTTCCGGAATCATCGGGAGATAGATCGAAGCGACATCGCCCTTCTTGAGTCCGAGGCCCTTCAGGACGTTGGCGAACTTGTTCACTTCCCGGTACAGATCCCAGTAGGTGAAAACCTTCCAGTCTTTGGGGTCGTTGCCTTCAAAGATGATGGCCGCTTTGTTCTTTTTCGTTTCCAGGTGCCGGTCGAGGCAGTTGTAGCTGGCGTTGAGCTTGCCGCCCTCAAACCATTTCACGTGGAGGTCGTCGCCGAAAGACCAATCGGAGACCTTGTTCTTGTCGAAGGGTTTGAACCAGGTGAGCCTTTTTTCGGCCTCTTTCGCCCAGAAAGCGTCAGGGTTTTCGATGGACTCCTTGTAGAGCTTATCGTACTCCGCCCTGCTCTTGATGTACGATTTTTCCCTTACCCTGTCAGGAACGGGAAACACCTTGTCATAAAAATCGGTTTCGTTGACGTTTGCCATTCTTCTTCTCCTTGTCCTTCAAGATTTGCCGATACGGCACTCACAGCCGCATTCTCTCATCAATTACCAATCCCACGGTATCAGGTTAGAATAAATCATGAGTGTTTGGTATCGGGATGGGGATGAATTAGATGTGGGTTAAACGCCTACAAACCATAGTCGCCGGACCGACGCTCCTGCACAGAAAAGACCGGCCGCGGCGCGGGCGTCGAGGAAGGCAAAGGTCCCCCGGAACTATCTCGAGACGAAATCCATTATCTCCCTGAACATCGCGCCGCTCGCGAGCATGGGCCAATCGTTGTGTCCGGCGCCCTTTATGGTCCACATGCGCTTTCTCCCGGGAATTGACGCGTAGAGCGCCTCAGCATGGACCACGGGAATGATGTCGTCGCGCTCGGCTCCGATGATCGCCGTCTTACCGGCATAATTTGCCAGGTTCGCCACGCTGTCGTACCGGTCCTTCAGGACAATCCGGGCAATGAAAGCGGGGGCATGCGAGGCCGCCACGGACAGGAGGTCATCCCAGGGCGTGAAAAGCACGATCCCCTCCACGGGCACGGGCGAGCCGCCGGCCACGGCGGCCACGACACCGCACCCGAGGGATTCTCCCAAAAGGTACAGGGGCGCGCCGTACTTTGCGAAGGCAGCCTCGACGGTAAGGCGGGCATCCTTTACGAATTGGTCTTCTCCCCGGCTTCCCGGCCGCCCTCCATACCCGGGATACTCGGCAAGGATGACACGGTAGTTGAGAGGGACGAGCATCTTCGCGTAGAACCCGCGGTCGGCCGCCTTGCCCGCATTGCCATGAAAGACAATGACCGTGCCTGCAGGGGCGTCTGACTCCGGCGCGCTGACAAGCCCCCGGTAATCATCCCCCGACGCCATCCAGACGGTTAGGCCCCGCGCCGTGAGGGCCCCGGCGGAGGGCCGGATGTGATCGGGAAAGTATATGAAATGGTCCTGCAGCACATCACACCCCGCGATCGCCGCTGCCACGAGCAGCATCGATATAAGCGCCGCTGTCTTCCTGGCTCCCTTCATGCGTCCGTTGACCACCACCCTTTAAGACAATTATAAAGGAAGACGACCCGCAGGGGAATACCGCGGGCCAAACCTGACTTTTCCTGCGCACCCTCCGGGGAGCCGGCCATGCCCCGCATCGTGTCCGCTGTGGCAACGAGCTGCTTGCCGACCACTGCCGGTCGCTGGGGGTTCCCGTCATATGGCTGCGGCAGACCGAGCGAGTGTAGGAGTTCAAGAAGCACAAAGGCAGGGACGACGGACAGGCAAAAGAGACAACGATCCCACGCTTGTATTGACCCCCCGGGCGTAGTACTCTATAGACCGGTTCCTACACTATCCGGGAGGAAATGACCATGACTGCCGCCGTGAGATCCATCCTTGTACTTCAGCTGATCGTCCTGTCCCTGGCGCTGTGCGTTCCCGCCTTCGCCGATACGCCCGCCCCTCCCCGCGATTACGCGAAGGAGACAGAGAACGGGCAGTACATCTTCGTCATGCTCGCTCCGCCCGAAAGATGGGTGAGTAAGGACACGGAGCTCAGAAAGACCTACAAGGCATCGGGGCTTTACAGGAACGATGGTTCCGCCACCCCTCTGTGGACCGTCTACTGGTACTCCTTCTCCGTCTATCCCAGCTCGGACGGCCGGCACATCGTCCGCATGGGGCCCTGGGCATCGTCGGTCGACCAGCTGGCGCTCGCCTTCTACGAGAACGGAAAGGAGCTGAAAAGCTACCTTATCAGGGACCTGATCAAGAACCAGTTGAAACTAAAGCACACCGTGAGCCATTTCTTCTGGCAAAAGGAACTGAAGTACAACGACAAAGAGGGTACCATCCTCATCAAGACTCACGACGACCAGACCTACCTCTTCTCGGTGAAGACGGGGGAAATCCTCCAGAGGTAAACGGGCATACGGGTCTGCGCGTGAGGCGTGTAAACGAGCATACGGGGCAAGAAAACAGAAAAGAAAATAGAATGGCATCTTTTCCCCGTATGCCCGTTTTTCGCGCAGCGAAAGACCCGTATGCCCGTTCGCGTTTTAGAAAAGCCCTTTTACTTTCCCCGTCTCCACGTCGACGTCTATGCGGCGGAATGCCGGGTCGGAGCTTGTGCCGGGCATGAGGCTTATCGCGCCGGTGACGGGGCAGAGGAACCGTGCCCCGGTGAAGACGAGGACGTCCCTGACGGGGAGCCTCCAGCCTTTCGGGACACCCTTGAGCTCCGGTTTATGGGAGAGACTCAGGTGGCTCTTGACCATCATGGTGAAGTAATCGCTCTTCCCCGGGTCGGCCTCCAAACGCCGCGCCTTTTCCTCCGCCTCGGGGATCCACAGAACGCTGTCGGCGCCGTAGATGTTCTTCGCTATCACGTCGACCCTTTGCATAAGAGGCATCTCGAGAGGATAGAGGTATCCGAACTCGACCTTTTCATCGCAGGCATCGATGACGGCGTCCGCGAGTTCCAGCGCCCCCTCTCCGCCTTTCAACCACTGCTCCGATACGGCAACGCGCGCGCCCTCGGCTTCCGCATGTCTTCTTACCAGCGCGATCTCATCGTCCGTGTCCGTCGTGAACTTGTTGATGCACACCACGGGCTTGATCCCGGACATCTTGACGATGCGCACGTGGTGAAGGAGGTTCGGGATGCCCTTCTCGAGGAGCCCCAGGTTTTCCCGGGTGTATTCCTGGGGCAGCGGGATACCGGGGGCGACACGCGGCCCCCCGCCGTGCATCTTGAGGGCCCGTATGGTCGCGGTGATGACCGAGACATTGGGTTTGAGGCCGCTCAGCCTGCACTTCACGTTCCAGAACTTCTCAAAACCGATGTCCGCGCCGAAACCGCTCTCTGTGACGTGATAGTCGAAGAGCTTGAGGCCCAGGAGGTCGGCAATGATCGACGATTGCCCGATGGCAATGTTCGCGAAGGGTCCGGCATGCACCATGATGGGCTGGCCTTCCACGGTCTGCATGAGTGTGGGGTTGATGGTGTCCTTCATGATGGCGCACATCGCCCCGGCGACCTCGAGGTCCTCTGTGGTGACGGGCTCGCCGTTCTTGCGATAGGCGACGGTGATCTCGCCGATGCGCTTGCGCAGGTCCTTGAGGTCCCGCACTATCGACAGGATGGCCATGAGTTCGGAACTGACCCCGATATCGAAGTGGGACTGCATCGTGAAACCATCCATCCTTCCGCCCATCCCGACGACGATGTTGCGGAGCGCCTGAGCGCAGAAGTCTATGACCCACCCCATCTGGATGTTCGTGGGGTCGACATCGAGACGCGCCAGGCCCCTCTTCGCCAACTCGCCGTCACCGTAGTTGCGCTCGTGCTGCATCCGGGCCGTGAGAGCGACCATGGCGATGTTGTGGGCGTTCATGATGCGGTCTATATCGCCGGTCAGACCCAGGGAGAACTCCGTCAGCGGCACGACCTGCGCGTTGCCTCCGCCTCCCGCGCTCCCCTTGACGTTCATGGTCGGACCCGTCGACGGCTGGCGAATGGCCCCTCCCACGTTCCTGCCTCTCTTGCCCAGTCCCTCGAGAAGGCCGATCGTTGTCGTCGTCTTTCCTTCACCGAGCGGCGTGGGGGTGATGGCCGTGACGTCTATGTACTTCCCGTTCGACTTCTCCCGCAGGCGCTGCATGATCGCGGCATAATTGAGGCGGCCCAGCTTCCCGTAAGGTATGACCTCGTTGTCCCCAAGGCCCATCTCATCGCTGAGCTGGCGAATGCTTTTCATCTTCTCCTCGGCGGACTCGGATATCTGCCAGTCCGCCATCTTTGTCGCGTCGTAGGGCATATGCGGGCTCCTTTTCATGAGAGAGGCTTGAACTTCCCCTCAAAGCATTGATAAATATACAGGTTTCGGCACGATTTCTCAAGCCCGGCGACGCGATGTCGCGTCTTTCGGATTGAATATGTCCTCCGCTTCTGATAGTTTTTAGGGCGGCATCACGAGGTAATGGTGCCTCAGAAGGTTTCGGGGAACTCACCCGGCGATATGACGAGGTGGATATGGATCTGATAGCATCGGGAGACCTGAAAGGTATCCTCGATGTCCTGTCCTTTATGGCAGACGTGGAAAGGGCGCTCGCCGAGCTTTATCATGCCTGCGGAGAGACCTGGGACGACGGGCATGGTTTCTGGTCCGGCATCGAGGATGAAGAGAACAAGCACGCGCGCAATATCGAGAGCATGAAGGACATCATATCCCGAAAACCGGAACGCTTCGAGAAAGGCCGCCCCTTCAATATAATGGCTGCCCAGACGCTCATCAGAGGGATCAGGGGAAACATCGACAAGGTGAGGACCGGCACCATCCAGAGAAAGAACGCCCTCTTCGTGGCCCGTGACATGGAACAGTCCATGATGGAACAGCGCTACGGTGAGGTCGTCAAGACCGAAGACATCGAGTACCTCGGTCTCATGAAGGAGATAATCTCCGATACCGCCGCGCACAAGGCCAAATTGGACGCCGAGATCAGGAACCTGAACTGAAAGCTGTGCTCCAAGCAGGCGGGCGCTTCGCGTCAGCGGTGCGACGGGTCCGGTGCTTCGCTCGCACACGGAGACACCTCGCGGGATGGCCCGAGGGGATGGTACGATCGTTCATCTATTTCCCCGGCGTCGCTTCGTCTTCATACGCCGATGCCAGCCTGAGATAGCGCTCCCCTTCTTCCTTCTTGCCTCTTTTCATGGCACCGCCCGCATAGATCCGGCATTTTGTCCGGAGTTCTCCGATCGCCTTCCGGGTCTGTCCCGGAGACAGGACACCGCTGTCGAGGACCTTTACGATGCTCGCTATCCTGAAGCGGTCCATCCCGTCATAGGCCCGTGAAAGCTGGTCGGGATGCCCTCCCCGCTTGATGATGAGCTGTTTTTGGATAAAGGTCACGGGAAATCGCGCGGTTATCCTGAGCCACATGTCATAGTCCTCGCACACGGGCAGGGATTCATCGAAAACACCGGCAGCATCGAAGACGCTTCGTCGGATGACCGCCGACGACGGGCTGATGATGCAAAGGGGCAGGCAATGCTCAAAGATCTCCCCCGAGTACTTGCGGTGCCGCTGTTTCTGGTTGAGCCTCTCCCCGTTGCGTATCCATATCTCGTCCGTGTAGGTGAGAGGTGTGCCCGTGCGCTCCATTTCGTCCATCTGGATGGAAAGCTTCTTCCTTTTCCAGAGATCGTCGACATCGAGGAAGGCGATGCAGTCGCCCCGGGCGATATCGAGTCCCGCGTTCCTCGCGCTCGATATCCCGCCGTTCTCTTTCCAGACATACTTCACCGGGAGCCCTGCGGCCTCGTCCCGTGACCCATCCGTGGAGCCGTCATCGACCACGATGATCTCTCTATCGCTGTAATCCTGGGCCAGAACGGATGCGAGGGCTTCCTTGAGGAACTGCCGGCGGTTAAAGGTAGTTATGATGACGGAAACCCTGGGCATCGGACCTGTCTATCCACCGTTCCATTGCTGATCGGGATCGTTCTTCCCGTCAGGCCTGACGGGCCTCGTCCACGCGGACCTTGAGAGAGATGTGTCTCGGGCCCCCCGCCAGGTCCACGTGCCAGACGGGCATGACCATGGTGCTCTGGTAGTTGCGCTCGAAACCGTTCTCCGAGAGGGAAACGACCTCCACAGGGAAGGTCCAGAGCTCCGCGGCTTCACCGAGCTCCAGGTAAACCTCGACGTTCTGGTAGGGATCGTGAAACTTCAGGTTCGCCGCCGGTTCAAGGATGCCCTGCAGCGTCAGCGGATACCTGCCCCTCTCCGTCTGAAGGTAACGGTCTCCTCCGCTTCCCAGAAAGGCGAAGTTGAACTCGACCCCGAGGAGAAAGGGAACGTCGACCTCTCCCCAAAGCTCATAACCGACGGTCAATTCCGCTGCCCCTTCGCCGACGGAGACCCGCTTCGCGATGGAATGGGGCAGGATCCTGTCGGCCTTACGGAAATGCCCGTCCCGCCGGAGCAGGAGGTCCACTCTTCCTTTGCCCTTCTCCATCTCCGCGGTGTAGGGCTCCATGACGAAATCACCCGGTTCGATGCACTCACACCGGTAGAACGCCTCCAGGGAGGCATCTGTGTCCAGAATGTGGTCGACAAGAGAGGCCCTGCGGTACCAGTCGTAGTGGAGAAAACGGTCGAGGCCCTCTTCCTTGGCCATCACCATGTCATGGATCGTCTTCGTTCCGTCAGCCGAGGACTGGTTGACGGCTTCCCTGATCTTTTCGTGGTACCCTTCATACCGCCTCTTGAGGGTGGCCATGATATTGACCGACGAAGGTTTGTGGTCGAGGCCGTAGAGCACCCCGCCTTCGTTCAGGCGAAAGGACGCCTCCATCGCGTTGTTCTTGATGACGGCCTCGTCATGACCATCGAGGTTGATGTCCTCTATGTACCCCTTGACGAAGGGTTTCTTCGGGTCGAGCAGTTTTGCCGCCTCGATGAGATGACGCCAGACCGATCCCCTCAGGTGCGGCAGGTACAGGCCTCCGAAAACCCCGTGCCAGTAACTGTCGTTTGCCTGCGCCATGTAGATGTGCCTCTTCGCCTCGGGATTCATCTTCGCCGCTTTCGAGAGGCGCATCATCCTCTTGTGCATGTCGTTGCTCTCGCTGTACTTCACGAGGAAATGCCTGTAATAGCCACCTTTCAGAAAATCGCGGTGCTCGAGATCGTCCGTGTGGAGGAGTTCGGAATATTCCCTTGCCCGCTCCGCGGGAAGGCACCATTCCTCCATCTCCCTGTAGGATTCGCAGGGAAGGTATATCCGGCCCCTGGGGGGGGTCGCGGCCATATGGTCGCCGAACGTCACCGTCTGCAGCCAATCGGCGTTATCGCTGAGGTACCGGAAGAAGGATTCAAGCCAGTGCTCCTTGTCATACACGTAATCGAACGTGCCCGGCCAGAGCCCGAACTTTTCCCCATCGTCGGCGAACACGGCGAGGTCGGCCCCGGCAGCCGCCATGCTCCGAAAACTCTCGTCCACCGTCTCGATGCTCTTGAAGGGAATGACGTACCGGAGCAGCTCAAGGCCGGGGAAGATGAAAAGCTTCTCGCCATCGGCCTCCGTGATGAAGTGGCCGTAAAGCTCCTCATCCCTCAGACCCACGGATTTGAAATGATTATCGTCAATGACGGTGAATTCGATCCCGGCCCGCGCCATCACCTTCGGCAACTGCGGCTCGTAAACCCGCTCCGCCAGCCACATGCCCCGGGGACGCGCGCCGAAGGTCTCTTCCATCAGGTCGAGATGAAGCCGTATCTGGGCTCGGGCGTCGTCCTCGGGAAGAAGCGCGAGAATGGGTTCGTACATGCCACCTGAAAGGACCTCGAGCTGCCCTCTGTCGTAGAGGGTCCTGAGGAGCGCTATGTACTCGGGCTTGTTCTCCTTCAGCCATTCAAAAAGGAAGCCGGTGAAGTGGATGTTGACCTTGATCTCCGGAAAGTCCTTCAGGACAGAAAAAAAAGGCATATACGAACGCGTATAAGCCTCTTCCAGAATGTGGTCCATATTGCCGACTGGTTGATGGTTGTGTATGCAGATGATCAGCTTCATAGCCATGCAGGCACCAGTCTATTTATCGAAAAATGGCGGGGTCGACGAGAATTGAACTCGCGGCCTCCGGCGTGACAGGCCGGCGTTATAACCAGGCTTAACTACGACCCCGCGTATATGGTAGGCGGAACAGGTTTTGAACCTGCGACCCTCGGCTTGTAAGGCCGATGCTCTCCCGCTGAGCTATCCGCCCAACAGCGGTGAATATAACAGGTTCAGCATGAAATGTCAACCTCTCACGCACTCTCGGCCTCTTCTTCGTAGATAAGGATGGGCCTTTCGTGGTTGACGATCACCTCTTCACTTATGACACATTCCTTGACATTGGATAGTGAAGGTATCTCGTACATGACATCGAGCATCACCTTCTCCATGATGGACCGCAAACCCCGGGCGCCGGTCTTCTTCTTCATGGCCTCCCTGGCGATCCCTCGCAATGACCCTTCAGTGAAGGTGAGCTTGACGTTCTCGAGGTCGAAAAGCTTCTTGTACTGCTTCACAATGGCGTTCCTCGGCCTCTTCAGGATCTCCACAAGGTTCTCCTCGGAGAGTTCCTCGAGGGTTGCCGTGATGGGCAGACGGCCGATGAACTCGGGTATGAGCCCGTATTTCAGGAGGTCTTCGGGCTGGATGTCCCTGATGAGCTCGGAATACATCTTGTCCCTTCCGCCCTCCACGTCGACACCGAAGCCGATGCTCTTCTTTCCTATCCTGCCCGCGATGAGGCCCTCGATGCTGTGGAACGCGCCCCCGCAGATGAAGAGTATGTTCGATGTGTCGACCTTGATGTAGTCCTGCTGGGGATGCTTCCTGCCGCCTTTGGGCGGCACGTTCGCGACGGTGCCCTCGATTATCTTGAGAAGGGCCTGCTGGACCCCTTCCCCGGAAACGTCACGGGTTATCGACGGACTGTCCGTCTTGCGTGAGATCTTGTCGATCTCGTCGATATACACTATCCCCCGCTCCGCCCGTTCCACGTTGTAGTCGGCCGCCTGGAGCAGGTACAGGATGATGTTCTCCACATCCTCGCCCACATACCCCGCCTCGGTGAGCGTTGTGGCATCCGCTATGGTGAAGGGCACATGGAGTATCTTCGCGAGGGTCTGGGCAAGGAGCGTCTTCCCCGAGCCCGTCGGACCGATGAGCAGGATATTGCTCTTCTGGATCTCCACATCATCGAACTGAGTCTTTGACTCTATCCTCTTGTAGTGGTTGTAAACCGCGACGGAAAGGACCTTTTTCGCGTGGTCCTGCCCGATCACGAAGTCATCGAGGAGTTTGTTGATCTCGTGAGGTTTCGGGATGGCCGTCTTGATGTAATCGAAACGCTCCTTCTTTGCCTCTTCCTGAATTATCTCGTTGCATAGCTCGATACACTCGTCGCATATGTAAACCATCGGGCCGGCTATCAGCTTCTTGACCTCGTCCTGACTCTTTCCGCAGAATGAGCAGTTGAGCTTGATGGTCCTGCCGTTTGTCTTCTTGATCATGTTCTACAACCTCTTCTCAAGTATCTGATCTACTATACCATACTCTATGGCTTGCTGCGCGTCCATGAAATAATCGCGCTCCGTGTCCTTCGCCACCTTGTCGAGGGGCTGGCCGGTGTGTCTCACGAGAATGTTGTTGATCGATTCCCGCATTCTCAGTATCTCTTTTGCCTGGATGTCGATGTCGCTTGCCTGCCCCTGCGCTCCTCCGAGCGGCTGGTGGATGAGGATCCGCGAGTGAGGCAGCGCGAAGCGCTTGCCCTTCTCCCCGCCGGCGAGGAGCACCGCTCCCATGCTTGCCGCCTGCCCGATACAGGTCGTCACGACGGGTGCCTTTATGTACTGCATCGTGTCATAGATGGCAAGCCCGCTGGTGATGATGCCTCCCGGGCTGTTGATGTAGAGATATATGTCCTTTGACGGGTCTTCGGATTCGAGGAACAGGAGCTGGGCGATGATGATGTTCGCCACCATGTCGTCGATCCCGGTGCCCAGAAAGACGATCCGCTCCTTGAGGAGCCGCGAGTATATGTCATAGGCCCGCTCGCCCCTGCCGTCCTTCTCGATGACTATTGGTACAAGGCTCATTCATTCTCCTTCGGTGCGTCCTTTACCACGGCATTCGCGAGCACGAAGTCTATGGCCTTCTCTTCAACGATGTTGTCCCTGAGCCCTGCCACAAGGCCGTATTGCTCGTAAATACCCTTGACCTCATTGTATGTCTTGTTGGCGTCTTCCGCAATCGTTTTCAGACGCTCCTCGACGTCCTTGTCGTCCGCCTTGATATCTTCTTTCTCCGCGATGCGGGCCAGAACGATCTCGGCCTTGATCCGGTCTTCGGCCCGTTTTCCGAAATCAGCGTGCATTCTTTCGGAGATGGACTGCAACTCCTCGGCGGAAAGCCTGTCCGTCTGGTAGCGCGACTGGGCTTCCTCTATCATCCCGTGCACGCGTTTCTCCAGGAATCTTTTTGGAACGGGGATCTCCCTGTCCCTGAGAAGCACCTCAAGGGCCTTCCGGGTAAGGTCGCTCTTGCGAAAACCTTCCTTTTCCTTTATCAGTTCCTCCCTGACACCCTTGCGCATGACCTCGAGGTTCTCGAAGCTCATGTCCCGGGCGAACTCGTCATTGACCTCGGGGAGCACCTTCTGCTTGATCTCCTTCATGGTGACCTTGAAAAGGATCTTCTTCGACGCGATGTCCTTGTCGGGATAATCGTCTGGGAAGGTCACGTCCACGTCCCTCTCCTCGCCCTCTTTCATGCCGATGACGGCATTTTCGAACTCGGGCATGAGCATGGCGTTCCCGAGCTCCAGGGGATATCCGTCGGCCGCGATCTGTTTCAAGGCCTCGCCGTCGCGGTATCCCTGATACTTGATGACGACAAAATCGCCCTTCTGAGCCGTCGCCTCGCCTTGCTTCGCCTCGAAGCTGGCATGGAACTGGCGCATACTCTCAATACGCTGCTCCACATCCGCATCGGATATGTTGATGGGCTCCGCCTCGATCTCTATACCCTTGTACTCGGGCAGCTCGATCTCGGGAAGAACCTCGCAGTCAAGCGTGTAGCCTGGCTCGTCACCTTCGAGAAAATCCGCCACGGGCTCTGTGATCGGCTCCACATTCGCCTCTTTCAGAGCGTCGAACATGGTGTTCTGAAGCATCCTCTTCCGCGTCTCTTCCTCGATATATTCCTTGTAATACTGGGTGATGATGGGTCTCGGGACCTTTCCCTGCCTGAACCCTTTGATCTTCGCACTCCTTCTTATCTCATCGTAGATGGATTCCCTTATACCTGAGACGGTCTCCCGGGGAAGAAGAACTTCAACTTTCTTTCTCACGCTGTCGAGCGCTTCAACCTGAACCTTCATAACACCTCCGACATGAAAAAGGGACTTCAAAGTCCCTAGAAAACTGCACTATTATAAACCTAATTTTGCGAAATTAGCAATAAGAATGGCTTGAATCGCTTGAATGGCTTGAATCGCTTGAATGTTGGGACAACCCGGGTCTTGCGTACCATCCGCGGGGTCTCGATCCCTCGATGCGAACCGGGATCCTGCCTATCCTCCCCTCAGGCCACTCAAGCGATTCAAGCAGTCTTCACTTCTGCGGTGTCTCGAGGACGGCCTGGCAGATCAGGCGCTGGGGGTCCACCTCCTCGCGCAGTATCTGGAGTTCTCCCGGGGTGGGGGTTTCCGCCTCCACAGCCATGGACGTGTCTATGGGGAAACCGGTGCTCTCCACTATCTTCTCTATCGTTACACCCGGGAAATATTCCGCGAGGTACATCTCTTTCGTCTCCTCGTGAAACCTGAGCACGCCGAGATTGGTGACGACGGCCAGGGCGCCCCCGCGCCTCAGGCCGAGTTCCTTCCTTGAATCCCCGCCCTCGTACCAGCCCACACTGGTGAGATAATCGAGTTTCTCGACAAACCTCCGTTTCTCGTGCTGCATGAATGTGATAACCCCGGATGCGAATGTCGCCACGTCACAGGCACCCCCGCTTCCGGAAAAGCGGGTCTTCGGCCTGAAGTAATCACCGATGCACGTCGTGTTGAGGTTTCCGTACCGGTCTATCTGGGCGGCCCCCAGGAAGGCGACCGTGTGGAGCTTGCGATGGCCCACTATGGAGAAGGCCTCTATGAGCCCGGAATTGAGCGACGTACCGGCCATCACTCTTAAGTCCGCCACGGCCATCGGTATCTCGTCGAGAGACGGGTCGATGCCTCCCGTCTCGAAGAATATCACCGCTTTCGGAGCAAAGATCCTCTTCGCGGCGGTAGCCGCCAGTATGGACACGCCCGTACCCGCGAACACTATGTCGCCGTCCTTTATGAACCGTCCCGCCGCCAGGGCCATCATTTCATTGTCACTGTACCGGATCATGAGACAACCTCCTTATTTCCTGTCGAGTCCCGGCGCGTACCCGATCACCGGATTGGCCTTGATCTTGAGGATCATCTCCATTCCCACCTTCGTGAGATAGTCTTCCCAGGAGCCGACCCCGTAGACCCATTCGTCAAGATACTCCGTGAAGAGGGTATCATCCTCGGCCATCTTGCGATAGAGGTTAAGATGTTTCGGGTCGTAGTCATAAAAGCCGTAGCATGCCGTCGGATGGGCACCGTAGGGGACCTTGACTATGGCATCCACGAAAAAGGGAGGCAACGAGTTCTGATCGGGGTCCGTCCTGATGAAAGAGCGCGGGACGATGTCCTCGCAGGTGATAATGACCCTGTCCGCCGCCTTGGCCTGTTCGATATCGGCAAAGGTCAGGCCCTTGATCCGGACCGTGCCGTCATCCCCGACATACTGGGCATGGAGTATGGTGACGTCAGGTGTGAGAGCCGGCAGAAGGACAACCTCATCCCAGTCTTCGCTGAAGGGGTTTGCCATCTTCGCGTACTTCCTGCTTGCAACCTTCTCCTCTTTCCTGACCTCGGCCGGGAAACCTTCGTAGTTCATGAGGTCCGAGCCAAGCCCTGACTTCGTCGGAATAAAGGGAATGCTCAGCGCGCCAGCGAGAAACCTGAGTGACATCTGGTAGTTGGAATAATCCTCGAACTGGATCTCGGAACGCTGGATAGCCTTCTTGAACCTGACACACGTCGGCGCGTACCGCCCGTTACCGCCGTAAGCTATCTCCAGCCTCCCGACGCATCCCGCCCCCACAAGGACATCGAGCGCCTGCCCGTGGGAATGGCAGACGAGGTGGATGTCCTTCACCCTCTGACGCACGATCTCGTAGGCGACCGCCATCGGATTGCGGGTTATGGTAAAACCCCCTATGGCAAGCTGGCAACCATTTTTTACGAACCGTGAAACGGCCTCATCGAGACCCATCAGCCTGTCAGCGATCTCTGGATACCTGTTCATTCGCTCTCTCCTTTACGAATATTCGGGTCAAGATCATCTTTGATTCGGTGGATCAATATTCAGTTTTAGGTCGAATATGATGCTGTGGAAAGCTCGCAAGCTGATTATAGCATAGAACCATAGGGAGGCAATACTAAATTACAGCCAATAGTTACGTCTTCGCCGTCGGGAAACGGGCCGTTCCTACTGCAGGGACAGGAGGTATGACCTTAAGTTCACCTTTGCCTTGCCGAGACCCAGTTTGTTCCTGATATGATGGCGATGCAGCCCGATGGCGCTGCGTGTCACCTTCATGATATCGGCGATCTGCTTCGTCGTCTTCCCCTCGCGGATCAGCGTGGCTACCTGGATCTCCTTCGGCGTGAAGTGGTACTGTTTCGACGTTATCTTCTGCAGGAACGACGAGAAGACGTTCTTGATCGTCGTTTCGATAATCTCGAGATAGGTCTGCTGCTCAACGGTAAGCCCCGTCAACTTGAGTTTATCCACGTAGGGAAGAACGAGTTCCTTCACGTTGGATTTGATCCTGTCCTCAACAAGCTTTTTATCGTCCTCTCCGCGGGCGAGGAGGGTCTTCAAGGCTTCGTTCGTTTCTTCAAGGGCCTGCATCCTCATCGCCGTCTCTTTGTCTGACTTTCTCGCGGCCGTTGTTCTCGGGGAGTCATTCGGTGCTGTGGATTTCATGATGGTCACCTCTCATGATGCATTAACTGGATGAAAGCCGAGGTTCGTTACGGCTATTCTCAAAGTCCTTATATAAATATAGGGTACGCTACTTTGTCAAGAAAATCTTATTAAAAAACCGACAATCGGCTGAATCTGGCCTGCCGTCGCCCTTTCAGCGCGGCCCCGTGCTCCACGGGTCGGCGCCTTGTGGCTCACGGGTCTGCCCTGCGGGCAAACGGGCACACGGGAGGATGGGTCGCCGGCGAAAGGCAGGCTCGTTTGCGCGCCTCCCGCGGTACGCAGACTCCCGAAGGGTTTTGTGATAGAATAATCGGTCCGGCGAAGGACGTAGCCGTCATGAACATACGTGAGATAACCGCAAGGAGCGCACTTACAAGAACAGGTATCGAGGGCTACGATTACTGCCTGAACCCCTACGTTGGCTGTGGCCACGGATGCAGGTACTGCTACGCGACCTTCATGAAACGGTTTACGGGACATTCCGAACCATGGGGCGACTTCGTCGACGTGAAGGCTAACGTGGCCCACGTCCTGCGCCGGCAGCTCAAACGCGTCAGGGAAGGCACCCTCCTTATCGGCACCGTGACGGACCCCTACCAGCCGCTGGAAAAGAGGTACCGACTGACCCGGGACTGCCTGTCCGCCCTCGTTCCAACACCCCTCGAGGTCCATATCCTGACCCGCTCCCCGCTCGTCGTCAGGGACACGGACATCCTCAGGCAACTCTCCCACGTGGAGGTCGGCCTGTCGATAACAACGAACCGGGAAGACGTGAAGCAGGTCTTTGAACCGCGGGCCCCCTCCATCGCCTCCCGCGTCGTCGCCCTGAAGGCCCTGCACGATGCGGGACTCAGAACATACGTGTTTGTAGGACCTCTGCTCCCGATGGACCCCGGAGTCCTTGCGTCAATGATCGAGGGGGCCGCCGACGAGGTCCTCATAGACAGGCTGAACTACGCCGGAAAGGTGGCCGGTCTTCTTCGCTCCTCCGGGCTTGCCCCCCTCATGTCCATGCCCCGCGTGAGGGCTGCCGCCCGTGAACTCCAGGATATACTGACGGAAAAAGGGATCCCTGTTTCGATCCTGTTCACTTGAGGGTCTCCCGTATCATCTCGTCGCCGGTCATGGTGTTTGTGCGGCAGGGATACGCCTTACCTGAGGGACAGAAGGTACGAGCGCAGATTGACCTTTTTCTTGTTGAGCCCCAGCTTGACCCTCATGTTGTTCCGGTGCGAATCGACGGCGCTCGTGGCCACACCGAGGATCTGGGCTATCTCCTTCGTCGTCCTGCCTTCCTTGATGAAAGAGGCCACCTCGATCTCCCGCGGGGACAGGTTCAATTGCCGAATGGTGTTGAGAAAGGGCGATATGATCTCGTTGAGATTGGCAGTCGCGATGTCGAGGTAGGCCTTTACCCGGGGGTCGCGCTGACTTTTCTGTATCTTTAAGATGTAGGGAAGGATCATCTCCTTGATATTCGAAACAAACTTCCCCTCGAGTTCCTTTCTGTCCTCCTCTCTCTGTTTCAAGAGGACCTTGAGGGCGGCGTTGACCTCTTCCAGAGTCTGCGACTTGGCAAAGAGTTCCTTCTCCCTTTCCATCAGGGCATCCATCGTGTTCTTCTGCTCCGTGATGTCATGACAGCTGCCGCGATAGCCGAGGAGATTGCCTGCCTCATCAAAATAAGGGATGCCGCTCGCCTGAATATATATCGAATGCCCTCCCTTGTGGCGGCCCATGGTCTGAAATGCGGCAAAGGGCTGCTTCCGGGAAAGGAGGTCCTTCAGGACAGGCAGCGACCGGGCCCTTTCCTCCGCGGGGATGAAATCGATGGGGCTCTTCCCTATCACTTCCTCGGGACTGTACCCGAGCACGTCGTGCACCCTGGGGCTCACGTAGGTGTGCACGAAATTTGCGTCGGTCTCCCATATCCACTCTCTTACGGATTCCACAAGGGCCAGGTACTGCTCTTCCTTCTTCTTCCTCCTGGCAACCTCCTCCCTGATCCGTGCCGTGCGCTCCGCGACCACCTTGCCCAGGTGGTCCCGGTGCATCTTCAGATCATCCTCCATCCTCTTGTGATCCGTTATGTCCCTGAAGATCCCCTGGACCAGCGTTCTGCCCCCGTGTTTGATCGGGGAGCCCGTGATATCGACGGGGATGATATCTCCGTTCTTCGTCAGAACGCTCGTATCGTACAGGGCCTCTATCTGACCGGCAGCTATCCCCGCGAAGTGGTGCGCCACCCTTTCCCGCTCCTCTTTCGGGTGGATGTCGAGAGGGGTCATGCCCACCAGTTCCTTCTTCGTGTAACCCAGAAGCTCCGCGGCACGGCGGTTGACCTCCAGGAAGTTCCCCTTCACATCGGCAATGATGATGGCATCGCTCGCCTGGTCCATCAGGACCCGGTATCTCTCCCGGTCGCCCCCGCCGCTTTCCGCCATATCCGGGTCTTTCATCCGGCGGTGTGCCCGGTGCAACTCCAGAGCCGCCTGAACCGGGACCTGAAGCCGGGCCTCACCGAAGCCGGCCAGGGCGTAGCCGTAACAGACGGGGCCCCCGGTCCTGTCCGTGGTATTCTGTCTGAAAGAACGGGGATGAAAATAGAAGAGGACGGGGATGTCCCTTTCTGCGAGAATGGCCTCGGCCGCCTCGGGGCCGTTCATGCCGTCTCCCGGGTCGACGCCGGCGATGACGAGATCGATGCCAGGGTCCGATCGGACCCTCTCTAAAGCCTCTCCATTAGACGCAACGATGATGACCGTATAGCCGCATCTCTCAAGGGCCCGGCGCCGCGCCCCGGCGGTTTCCGCCTCGACCTCCACGAGAAGAATGGTCCTGCTGTGACTCATCCGGCCTCCAGCGAAGATGCAATGTCAGGGGATCAATTCCATTATCGCAAAATGGCATGTGTAAATCAAAAGATTTTTATTCAACCATGGAGCCGGTACGTTCATCTCCCAGCGTTCGCAAGCCGCGGGCCCGGCACTCCTCCGGTCGAGCCTTTGAACCTTGAACGTGAAATCCGAAACCGTATTTCACGATAGTCTGTTCCGGTAGTCCCCGTAGCCGAATCGCCTGACCACCTCGACCCGGCCGTCCTTTCTCAGCACTGCTATGTCGGGAAGGCCGATGCCGTTGAATGTCGTGCTCTTGACGATGCTGTAGAGGGCCATATCTGTGAAAAGAAGCCTCGCGCCCCGCGGGAGCCGTTCGTCAAACGAGTAGTCTCCGACCACATCTCCCGCCAGGCAGCTTGGGCCGGCCAGCCGGTACGTGTGCTTCTTCACTCCCGCTTCGGCGGAGCCCATGACGTGAGGCCTGTACGGCATGAGAAGGACATCGGGCATGTGTGTCTCCGCGGAGGTGTCGAGTATGGCTATTTCCATTTCATTCCTCACGATGTCGACCACGGTGGAGACGAGGACCCCCGCGTGGTACACGCTGGCCTCGCCGGGCTCGAGGTAGACCTCCACCCCGTACCTTGCCTTAAAAGCATCGATAATGCCTATGAGGCGTTCGAGGTCGTAGTCATCCCTGGTTATGTGATGACCGCCTCCGAAGTTCACCCACCTGAGGCCCTTCAGGTACCGCCCGTAAAGACGTTCGAAGGACTTGAGGATTCTTTGAAGGACATCGGAATTCTGCTCGCACATCGCGTGAAAATGCAGGCCTTGAACCTGGCCGGCAACGGCGGGAAAGCGGCGCTCGAACTCGTCGTGCACCACTCCCAGTCTCGAACGGGGAGCACAGGGGTTATACATCGCCGTCTGAACCTCCGCATGCCCGGGGTTCACCCGAAGCCCGATCTGGCGCCCGAGACGCCTCGCCGCCTCCCCATACCTCCCGAGTTGGTGGAATGAATTGAAAATGACGCAATCAGAATACCTGAGGACCGCCCGTACGTCCTTTTCAGTGTATGCCGCACCGAAGGTGTGGACCTCCTTTCCGAACTCCTCGCGGCCCAGCCTTGCCTCGTTGGCCCCGCTGGCACACACCCCGTCGAGATAAGGCGTCATCACTCCGAAGGTCGCAAAGGACGCGTAGGCCTTCAGGGCGTGGAGTATCCTGCACCCCGTCCTGTCCTTCACATACCTCAGGACACGCATGTTCTCCTCGATAAGGCTCTCGTCGATGAGGTAGGCAGGGGTGCGTACGATGCCCTCCGCGACACCGGGAGTTCTCTCTTCCGCTTCCCGGAAGACCTTCGAGCGCGCCTTCATGACGAGACGCGTCAGTGACTTCAGGCCCTTTCCGTCGAGGGCCCCGAGGACCCTGCGCCTGTTCCGGTCGTTAAGGGCATGGTACATCGCCGCGGCGCGGGCGTCTTTCGCGGAGATATATTTCAGGGCCTCTTCGATGATGAGTCCGGCACCCACGTGTTCGTCACGGCTCCTGCGGCAGGGGCGCGTGCTCCACGACCTGCCAGGGAAGGCCGTATTTCATCAGGGCCTCCATAAAGGGGTCGGGGTCGAGATCTTCCATGTTGAACACGCCCGTGCCCCGCCAGACACCGGTGAGCACCATCATCGCCCCGATCATGGCGGGCACGCCTGTCGTGTAGGCGATAGCCTGCGTGCCCGTCTCTTTGAACGCCTCTTCGTGGTCACAGACATTGTAGATGTAGCGGGTAATGGTGTTGCCGTCCTTCACACCCGTCATGATGTTGCCGATGACGGTCTTCCCCGTGTATTTCGTGCCCAGCGAGGCCGGTTCCGGAAGCAGGGCCTTGAGGAACTTTATCGGGATCACCCTGTTCCCCTCGTAATCGACCTCGTCGATCCTCGTCATTCCCACGTTCCGGAGGACCCTGAGGTGAGTCAGGTAGTTCTCGGAAAAGGTCATCCAGAACCTGGCCTTCTTCAGCCCCTTCAGGTTCCTGGCGAGGGATTCCAGTTCCTCGTGGTACAGGAGATAGCTTTCCTTGTTTCCCGCCACGGGGTAGTCGAAGGTGAAATGTACGCTGCCGTCCTCTATGATCGCGGGCGTCTCGATCCATTCCCCCTGTCTCCAGTGGCGCACCACCTGCGTGACCTCGCGGATGTTTATCTCGGGGTTGAAGTTGGTGGCGAAGACGTGGCCGTGCGTCCCCGCGTTGCAGTCGAGGATGTCAAGATAGTGTATCTCGTCGAAAAGATGCTTCCGGGCGTACGCTGCGAAAACGTTCGTCACCCCGGGGTCGAACCCGGAACCGAGAAGGGCCATGATCCCCTTTTCGCGGAACCGGTCCTGGTACGCCCACTGCCAGCTGTATTCAAAATGGGCCTCGTCGAGGGGCTCGTAGTTGGCCGTGTCTATGTAGTGAACCCCTGTCTCGAGACAGGCATCCATGATATGAAGGTCCTGGTAGGGCAGGGCCAGGTTAAGGACCACGTCGGGCCCGAAAGACCTTATGAGAGCGACAAGCTCCGGGACGTTGTCGGCGTCCACCTTCGCCGTCCCGATATCCCTGCCGTATCTCAGCCTGATGTCGTCCCTGATGGCGTCGCACTTCCGCAGGGTCCGGCTGGCGATGAGGATCTCCCCGAAAACTTCGGGCACCTGCGCGCATTTGTGGGCGGCTACCGTGGCAACCCCTCCCGCCCCGATTATCATGATCCTTCCATGGTCCTTGTTGTTCATAGTCCTTATCTCCTGAAAAGCGAATCGATCGTGGTCTATTTGATTCCGGAGTGCAAGAGCATGACGATCTCCCTCGCGACCTTGGCGGCACATACGGAGGAAACGAAGGTGGTATCGTAGTCCGGGGCCAGTTCCACGAGGTCGGCGCCGACGATATCCATCCCCTTGAGGACGCTGAGGTAATCCATAACTTCCCCGAACATCAGCCCTCCCGGTTCCGGGGTCGTGACACCGGACATGAGAGATGGATCGAAAACGTCGATGTCGAAGCTGATATAGATGGGAATATCCCTTTCGAGGCTTCCGGCCAGCCCGTCGGGCGAGTGAACAGGTGACAGCTCCGCGAACTCCTGCCGTGTACCCGACCGTATGCCTATCTGGTGCATCCCCGATATGCCGAGTTCCCTGACGCGCTTCATCACCGTGGCGTGAGAGAGCTTCTCTCCCTCGTATTCGTCCCTCAGGTCGCAATGGGCGTCAAAATGGACGAGCTGAAGCAGGGGAAAGGACCCCATCATCGATTTCACAAGAGGATATGTGACGAGGTGCTCTCCGCCGAGGAACAGGGGCTTGCGGCCGGGCCCTATTATCCTTGCGGCCGACTTTTCGATGCGGTCGAGGGACCCGGGGAGATTACCCTGGGGAAGTTCGAGATCCCCCGCATCGAAGAGGTCCATGTCGTCGAGGTCGAGGCCGAGATAGGGGCTGTAGGTCTCC
Source organism: Deltaproteobacteria bacterium UBA1386 (assembly GCA_002305765.1). Lineage (GTDB taxonomy): Bacteria > Desulfobacterota > Syntrophorhabdia > Syntrophorhabdales > Syntrophorhabdaceae > Delta-02. The sequence goes on along the minus strand of DBQU01000025.1, from coordinate 71,060 downwards.
AGGGTCCATGACGCCTTCCTCAGGCTCTCGGGGCCGAATTTCGACCCGCCCCGAAAAGAGGACGTGACGTCGAGAGGACAGCCAAGTATCACGATGCCCGGTCCTCCCTCGTCGGGTCGGGAAGATATATACCTGTTGTGAAAAACACCTTCCATCGCAATAGCCTCTGGGAATCTCCGGTTACACGAACACTGCCGGCGTGAAGCCGACCATCAGAGGGCCGCCATCAGTCCCACAGGACGACACCGGCAAACACGGCGCCGATGGCAGCGACTTTAAACGTGGCCGATATGGCCATTATTTCCTTGATGGGCCGCTTTCGGACTTCCATCCCTTTCTCGGCCATCTTCCTTACCTGCTCCAGGACGACTCTCTCTTCAGCCCTGGCCGAATACTCCATGATAAGGCCGGCAAGGGATGGGTCCTCGGGTATCCCTATCGCCACGGCGGCCGATATGACCTCTCCCGGGACATCGCTCGTAAGGGAGGCATAAGCAACGGGCACGAGGGCTCCCTGCGGCAGCGCCGCCGGGCGGGGCTTGATCTCCAAGCAGCCGGGAGGCAGGATACTGCTCATTCTCACCAGATTCGTATCGCCCACACCCGAAGCCAGAAGGGCTCCGTCAAAAGCGTTGAGCAGCGAAAAACCGTCGGACGAGCCGCTGACTAGAAAAAATCTTGTAGGTGTCCTGACAATCAATGTAACCACCTCCCAAATGGATTAGGCCTCGCAGTTCCAAGGCATCTCATTTGCCGGCAGAGTTCAGCCGCTCCACAACGCAACAGGCGAGAGTAAACCCCGCCCCGGTCTTTGCTTGCTCGCCATTTTCTTCCCCTCCCTCGCATCTCCCGTTCTCTTGCACGGGACATTCAGAAATTCGGGGGGGAAGATACCCACAACAGGACTGCCGTCGCCTTGAGCTTGTTTATGATGTAATGCTTCCTCGTTGCCTTATAGTAGAAGCACTCGCCTTTCTTCACTTTCTGGGCTTTCCCGCCCAGCACCAGTTCGACGCTCCCGGAAAGGACAAAACCGAACTCCTCGCCCTCGTGGGGTTCCCCTTCCGGGGTCCTTTCACCCGACCTGAGTTCGAGGAGCGCCGGGTCCAGAAGACGGTTCTGCGCCGCCGGTATGAGTATCTGAAACCCCTTCACGCCTTCCATCTCCAGATCGACCCTGTCCTCGAGCTTGAAAACGATCTTCTCCTCAAAGGCCCCGTTGAAGAAGTTGGAAGGCTTTTCGTCGAGAGCGTCGAGTATGCCGATAAGACTCTCAACGGATAGGGACGTGAGGTTTCGCTCGACTTGCGAGATAAAACCCTTCGTCAATCCCGCCCTCGTCGCCAACTCCTCCTGGGTAAGGTTCTTCGCCTGCCTCAACACCTTGATCCTTTCCCCTATGCTCATTTCTCCCGATCTTGCCATAACAGTATATACGCACAAAAAGTTTACAGTATTAAACTAGATTCGCGTTTTTTTTGTCAAGGTAATTTTTATTTAACTTTCAGGTTCAGTATGCTAAACTATGCCATCTGGACATATTATGCAAGGAAAACAACTAATTAGAACGTTTTTTCACGAAGCGGACGTTTCCCATGTCTTCCAATTACCCGGTTTGCATACACTTAGCCTGAACGCTGAGCTTTTTTCTCAACAAAGCATCAAAACAATAACCCCTCGCCATGAGGCCAATCTTGCCTTCATGGCCGACGGATACGCGAGGGCCTCGGGCAAACCGGCGGTCATCGTCGTCACACCCGGGCCCGGTCTCGGCAATATCGTGTCGGGTTGCATGGAAGCCTACTCGGACGACGTGCCCCTTCTCATCGTCCACATCGATACTGACAGAAAAGACATGGGCAAAGGCATCCTCCACGAACTTCAATCCCCGGAGGACATATTCAGACACTTCATTAAGGCCTCTTTCAGGGCCGACGAACCGTCGATCCTGTCGTCTCACCTTCATGATGCCCTGAAGATCTGCAACACGCCACGAAAGGGACCGGTCCTTGTTTCGATCCCCTTCAGTTTCCTGGAGAGGGAGATCTCCGAACAGCCCCGGGTGGTGCAGCGCACCCCGGCAGGGCCATCAGCTTCCGACAGGGTGCAGCCTTTTCTCGCGGACCTCAAGCATATCCTGGGAGACAAGCGCAGGCCCGTTCTCCTGGGAGGAAAGGCACTCATGGAACCCCGCATAGGGACCCTCGTGGACAGGATCTGCGGGCGCGGCCTGCCCTTCCTGACCACAACGGGGGGAAAGGGCGTAACGAGCGACCGCAACGGGTTCTCCTTCGGGAACGTCATGGCAAGGGGTGTCGTCCGGGACATCCTTGCCTCGGCGGATGTTGTCATCGCAGCAGGCACACGGCTGCGTGACGTCGATGCAAAGCGCCGGGGTGTCAGGATCGAAAACCTCGTGCATATCGATGTCGATGACCGGTGGATGGGAAAGAACTACCGCACCGCACTTCATTGCGCGGGAAATGTCGAAGAGGCCCTCGAAGGGATCGCCCGAATCGTTCAGAAAAGAGAGTTCGACTGGGATATCGCAGTGTTAAAGAGACAACTGGACCTGGAGAGGAAGGGCATGAGGAAAGAACCGGGCTATGTCCTTGTCGACCTTGTGCGCAACACCGTCCCCGGGGACACCGTCATCGTCTGCGATCTCAACATGCCGTCCTACTGGGCCGAGTATTATCTGCCGGTATACGCTCAGCGGAGCTTCCTGATGCCCCGCGGCATATCGCCCATTTTCTACTCCCTCGCGGCTGCCCTTGGCGCGAAGACCGCGAGGCCCGACCTTCCCTGTCTCGCCGTGTGCGGCGACGGCGGAGGCCTCCCGCAAATGGCCGAACTGGCAACGGTCGTCAAGTACGGCATACCCGTCACCATTCTCGTTCACAACAACAACAGCTTCTCCATCCTCGAGAACGCCATGAGAAACCGTCATGATATCGATGGATCCATGGGGCTCGTCAACCCCGATTTCGTGAAACTCGCCCGGTCCTTCGGCATAAGGGCGAAGAGGACAGGCACCCTCGGCGGCCTCAAGGGCATCTTTCTTCGGGATGTGCGCTGGGATGAGCCTTTTCTCATCGAGTTCACCGGAAGCGTTCCCTTCCCGCCCTGGAACGGATAGCTACCCGCCGTTTCGCGAAGGCATCGAGGGCGCAGTCTTTCCCGTTCTATTCCTGCCGCACAGGATCTCCGCAGACGGGACACAAGGGATTCCTCTCAACAGTGATGTTCTGAAAGGTCATGTTCGTTCCCGAGAAGTACAGCAACGTGCCGGCAAGGGACGGGCGCTCTCCCAGGAGGATCCTCATGACCTCCAGGGCCTGTATGGACCCTATGATAGCCGGAAGGGGCCCCACCACGCCTCTCGTCTTCTCCTCGTCCGAAATGTGGGAAAAAAGACATTGAAAACAAGGAGTTTCTCCGGAGATGAAGGTGGATGCCATCCCTGAAAAAGCTTCGACGCCCCCGTATATGAGGGGTATCCGGCTTCTCACGGATGCGAGATTGAGGGCCCTTCGCGTTTTGATATTGTCAAGGGCGTCGACAACGACCTGACAACCCCCGATCAACTCGAAAACATTGCCCTCATCGATGTCCGCCCGGATGGCTTCCACCCGGCAGTGGGGGTTCAGCCTCTCCAGTTTGTCGAGCGCGGAGAGGACCTTCGGCTCACCAAGGTCGCCCGTGGAGTGGAGGATCTGCCTGTTCAGGTTCGACATCTCGACCCTGTCACGATCGACGATCCGGATCCGCCCCACCCCGGCGGCGGCGAGGTAGTATGCCGAGACCGACCCCAACCCTCCGGCACCGGCGATGCAGACCTTCGCCTTCCTGAGACGTTCCTGACCCTCCTGTCCGATCGAGGGGATCATCATCTGCCGGGAATACCGCTCCATCTCCTCGGCGGAAAAAAGGGCCCCGCCCTTTTCCTCTGATCTTCCGTTCTTCATTCTCCACCCGTCATCCTTTCAACATTATCCTGTACTTCTTGACGAAATGGTCGGGACCGTAGGAAAGCTTCGCGTCCCGGAGCCCCCGTATCCCGAGGTCCTGTTCCCGGTTGACGAACTTCACGCCGCTCCAGCGCCTCGCGCAGAACTGCTGATTGATGAACTGATAGAGGCCGGGTATCTCAGGATCGGCCTTTTCTATATGGATCACCGCCATGTCACCTCCCAGGGACTCACCGAGTGTAAAGCCCTTGACCCCGGAGTCGATGACGATGACGGCCCCCGACACACCCAGGGAACGGTGGTGCATAAGGATCTCTTTCGTCGCCTCCCATTCGCCCTGGAGATTGAGGTCCTCTTCGCACCTCCTGAGGAGACACCACCTTTCCTGGAGCGCGAGGCACTCCTCAATGTGTCGCTCTTCAAGCTCTTCATACAGGTATGAGGAGACAGCGCGGTGGAACTGGTTGATGTGGTTCCGCTTGGCCCGGTACGCACCGCCCGCCAGATCTATGAGGTCCCGCGTCAGGTAGACATAGTCGAAGTGGTCCCGCGTCTCTTCCACCAGAAACCCGGGCTCGCCCGATACCTCAAGGGCAAGGCTCTCATCGGCGCGCTCTATACAGGGCTCGGAATCCCCGGCATCCTCCCTCAACCATTCAAGGAGAAGTCTTGCGGCCTCTGCCCGGCCCGGCGGGCCGATGGGTCCCACGGCAAACCTCGGGCATACATCCTCCCTGCCGGCGATGAAGAGCCAATCCCTGTGGACCGACCAGCGGAAGTCGAAGTGCTTCCTCCATATAAAGAGGTTCGTAAAGGTAAGTTCCGACGTCAAGGGCCGGTACCCGCGGAGAATGCCGTCAATGACCGGCTTGTCCGGGAGTTCGACGGGCTTGAAAAAGGGGAACTCAGGAACGGAAGACATGCCTCTATTCAAGCGGAATTACGGTGGTTTGTCAAGAGAGGTGGGCAGAGGCAGGGGAAAAAGGGGGCAGAAGAAGGAACCTTCACGAAGAAATAGGACGAATAGGATATAGGACCTATAGGTCCTATCTTCCCCGCCCCTCCTTTTCCCCTTTCCCCTTGTTTTGTGTTACAATGACGTGCATGGACAGCAAAGATCTCGCCATCGGGCTCGACGTCAACAAGATCCGGCACATCACCGACTCGCTTTCGACGTATCTGCAAGGCAAGGAGAAACCTCTCGCCCTGTCCCTTGTCTCCTTCTTCTCACGGGGACACGTACTCATTGAGGACCTTCCGGGCCTGGGGAAGACCACTCTCGCCATCGGGATCGCGAAGTCCCTCGGACTAACGTTCGGCCGCATCCAGTGCACGAGCGACCTCCTTCCCACGGACATCACCGGGCTGTCCATATACAACAAGACGTCGGGAGAGTTCGAGTTCCATCCCGGTCCCATCTTCAACAATATTGTCCTCTGTGACGAGATCAACCGTGCCACCCCAAAGACGCAGAGCGCGCTCCTCGAGGCCATGGAGGAAAAACAGGTAACCATCGAGGGCAAGACCTACAAGCTTCCCCGGCTTTTCTGTGTCATAGCCACGCAGAACCCGACGGAGCAGTTTGGCACCTTCCCCCTCCCCGAATCGCAGCTTGACCGTTTCATGATGAAGATCAGCATCGGCTATCCGTCGCGGCAGGCCGAAAAGGAGATCCTCAAGATCGGCAGCAAGAGAGAGGACATATACGATATCGAACCCGTCGTAAACCAGGACGAGGTCTCCCGCATCCAGGAGGAGATCTCTCGCAACATTCATGTTTCCGACAAGATCCTCGAGTACACCCTGTCCATCATCCATGAGACGAGAACGAGCGAGTACCTCACGGCAGGTCTGTCCACGCGGGGTGCGCTGACGATCGTCAATACCGCGCGGGCCAACGCCTTCTTCCACGACAGGCACTTCGTCATACCCGAGGATATCCGCGACCTCGTCGAGTACACCATCCCTCACCGCGTCATCTTCAAGGAAGAGTATGAGAACCTCAACAAAAGGGAGATTGTAAGATCGATCGTAGACGCCGTTCCCACACCCCTGTAATAAAGATATCCAAGGCAGGCTTCATCTACATAGCGCTCACCATCTTTCTCGGCATCGCGGCGGCGAATACCAACAATAATCTCATCTTTCTCGTTGTCTCCGCCCTCTTGAGCTTCATGAGCATATCGGGGGTCTTCGGGAAGACGAACCTCTCGAAGCTGGATCTCGCGATAGAGTTCCCCCAGGAGGTGTACGCGGGAAGCCGGGTCCCCGTGAAGATAACGATGCAGAACCGCCGCAGGTTCCTCCCTGCCTTTCTCATAGGCTTGAGCGCCGGCCGGATCTCGGCCCTTCTCCCCTTCACGCCGAGCAAAGGGACCTCTTCGGTCTACACCAGTGTGACCTTTCATGAACGGGGCCTTCACACCATAGAGAACCCCGGCGTGCACTCCGTGTTCCCTTTCAATTTCTTCACCCGGTTCAAGAGACTGCACCGGACCTATACGATAACGGTCCTTCCGAGACTGAAGGCCTGCGATCTGGCAAGCCTGTACCGCAAGGAGCGCAGATCGAGAGGGGAAAAGACGTCCGACACGATAGGCTACGATTCCGATATCGTGTCCATCAGGGAATATGTCCGGGGAGACCCCATCAAGTACATCCACTGGAAGGCGACGGCCAAGACAGGCAAGCTCAAGACGAAGGAGCATTCGTCGCTGTCCTATCAGCCCGTCATCATCGAATTCGACAGGGTCCTCATCAGGGACATCGAGGAACGCATCTCCTGCGTCGCCTACACCATCGTCCAGCTCCTCAGGAACAGCGTGCCCGTTGGGCTCAGGATAGACGGTCGCCTCTACCCCCCGGACGTGACGGGGGTCCACAAGCTAAACATGCTGCGGGAACTGGCGGTGTATGAGAAGCATGGGTGATGGGTGATGAGTTATAGGTGAGGGGGGCAGACTGAGGTTCGCTGAAGATATATGATCACGATCCGTTTCACACAAATGAAAGTCCGCACCGTGGTTGATGTTTTCACGTACATCATCGGGGTGCTTTGCATAGTTGCCGTGTCCGGCCACATTCCCTTTGTCTATCCTCTCGTGCTTTTCGGCGCCATGGGCCTCTCGGTCTACCTCGACCTGAAAAAGGTCTCCATTCCCCGCTGGATCCTCACCGTCGTTTCGGTGGCCGTCATCCTCTACTTTCTCATTCGCATCGACGTGCAGGACCTGATAGGGCAGATCATGGAGGCCCTTTTCATTCTCATGGGAATAAAGTACCTGGAACACAGAGAGGTCCGTGATTTTATGCAGATATACGCCCTCGCCCTCTTCGTCCTCGCAGGGCTCGGCCTCATGACCCTGGGGATGGCCTTCGTGGCGTACCTGCTTGTCTTTTTTCTCCTCCTGTCCCTGTCGTTCATCTTCCTCACCTTCTATTCACAGGACCCGGAACTGGAGCTCACGAACAGCACCGTGCGGACGATGATCTCGCGATGCCTGTGGATACCGCTGCTCGCCATCCCCCTTTCCGCCGCGATGTTCGTCATCCTTCCCCGCACCAGTTACCCCATCCTCTCTTTTCTCAACAGACCCGACAAGGCAAGGGCAGGGTTCACGGACAACGTCAGGCTCGGCCAGGTGTCCGATATCCAGGAGGATGAAAGGATCATTTTCAGGGCCACCATGGACAGAGTGGATGAATCAAGCCTCTACTGGAGGGGCATCACCCTCGACCACTTCGACGGGACGTCCTGGAGGAACGCCAGGCGTGGCGTCTACACGCCGGCCGGGACCCGGGGGCCCGTCGGCGCCATGATAAGCCAGACGATCTATCTCGAGCCTTACGACAATACCTCCCTCTTTGCCCTCGACAAACCGGTCCACATCGAGCTCAGAAGGGTAAGGAAGAACGACGACCACACATTCACCATGCCGCGCTTCATAGAGAGGCGGATCCGTTATACCGCCCTGTCGGCTCTCTCGAACGTCATACCCGAGGAGAACATCTCCCTGAAGACCCACCTCCAGCTTCCCCCCGACCTCTCGCCGCGCATCGTCTCCCTCGCGAAGAGCCTTGCCGTTCGGGGTGACAGGAACGCCACCGTGAATCGCATCCTGAGCCACCTCGCCTCCGACAGGTACGGCTATTCCCTCAAAGACCTTCCCGTCTCGAAGAACCCTCTCGAAAGCTTTCTCTTCGATTCCCCAAAGGGAAACTGCGAGTACTTCGCTTCGGCAATGGCCGTTCTCCTGCGTGTCAACGAGATCCCTTCCCGCCTTGTTGGAGGGTATCAGGGCGGATACTACAATGAAATGGGCAATTACTATATTGTGCCCCAGAAGAATGCCCACGTGTGGGTGGAGGCACACATACCCGGAAAGGGGTGGGTCCGATTCGATCCGACACCAGCCGGGGCGGGGCTTTCGTCCCTCTCGGGGAGGGGGGCCCTGTCGAAGCTCCGGATGTTCCTCGACACCATAAACTACTACTGGTACGGGATCATCCTCACCTACAACCTTGAAAGGCAGATATCCATAACGAGGACCATCGTGTCGGGCCTTAGAAGGCCGTCGTCCTTCTCCTTTTCTCCCCTCATGAAGAAGACGGCGCAATATTCGGCGCTCTTTGCGGCAGCCATCGGCCTCATTCTCCTGGCCTGGTTCCTCATCTCCTCGGCGAAGCGCAGGGAGATGGTGATGCTTGACCGTTTCCTCAAGCGGCTCAAGACAGCGGGATACGAAAAACAGACATCGGAGGGCCTCGAGGAATTCATCCGGCGCATCGGCGATGACGGCCTCAGGACGGCCTCCATGGAATTTGCCCGGGCTTTCGAGGAGATCTATTACGGGGACAGGCGGTTCACGGCGGATGATCTCAAGAGACTGAACCATCTTGCCGGCAAGATCGACGATGTTGCAGGACAGGAGGACAGGATGGCCGATCTGACGCCGGGGCGGTAAGGGTCAATTCAATTTCATCTCCACCCGCGTGATCCCATCGGGCAGCCGCTTTGATACAAAGCCCATTTTCTTGCAGAGCCGGAGCATCTTCTCGTTCTCGGTGAGAACTATCCCGTAAATGCCCTCAAGCCCCCTCTCCTGGGCGATCCCTATGAGCATATCGACGAACTTCTCGCCCAGACCTTTGCCGTGGAGACCGTCATGGACGAGGACCGCGAATTGCGCCCTCTTGAGATCGGGCTCTATGATGAGCCGTCCGCCTCCGACAATGCGCTTTTCCTCGGCCTCCCTGACCTCCGCCACCAGGGCAACCTCCCGGTCGTAATCGACATTGCAGAACTTCATAAGGGTGCTGTGCGGTATTTCCTGAACGTTGACGGAAGAGAAGAACCGCACCCTCAAGGCCTCCTCGGAGGTCCGGGCAAGCATCTCACGACTCAGAGGCTCGTCCTCGGGGCGTATTGGGCGCATCACGATGTCCGTTCCGTCCCTCAATGTCCAGGGCGTCACGTACTGGGTGGGATAGGGGGTTATGACGAGATGGGAATAGTAGCGCGCAGGTTGCCTCGAGAACCCGCCGTCAAGATCGATCACTGCGTCAGTCATATAGACGCCGCCGTCATCGACCACGATGGGACCGGCCTCGATCGTGAGGATCTCCGGAAAATCGACGATGAGGCACGCGAAATTGACACATAGGGCCTCGAATTGTCTCAACAGCGACTGGAGCCCTTGCCGGTCCTCTTTCCGAAGGGCTTCCTGCACTCCCGCGTCCTCCAGGAATATCTTTGCAAGCGTCTGGTTCAGGGGAGGCAAGGCCACGACGGACCTATCGCCGGACGGACCATCCTCGCGAGCGGCTGAGAGAAAGATGGTGGACCCGAAGTCAATGTCCCTCCTGGTGTTCAGGAACCATCCCGCCGTCTTCCCACGAACCGTTTTCTGGATCATCATTTCCGGCATGTCCGTCGGGTCCGGTCTTCGGCTCGATCTCTCCCTGATCCCGCCCAGGACCTCGAGAAGGGTCTGCCGGGAAGCAATACCGGGAAACAATTCGCCCGGTCCCGCGCTTTCCCCGCCCGCGACCTTGAGCGTTACGGGAAAACCCATCGCTTCCGCCTCGCGAACAGCTTCGTCCATACCCCTGGGGAATGACGTCGGCGGAAAAGGAATATCATAGGTCTTCATCAGAGAAACGGACTGCTCCATGGAAAGGGAGTTGGTCCCTTCCCTGAGACAGTTCCGGATAATGGCCTTCTGGTGGTTGTTCAACCGTGAATGGCCGGGCGAGATGTCTTCGGGTATCTCGTAGAGCATTTCTATGTTCTTCCGGTACTGGTGCATGTATAGATAGGCCTTGACCGCCTCTTCGGGGGTCCGGTAAACGGGTATGTTGTTCTCGATGAGCAGGTCCCTTCCCTTTTCAGCCACGACGCCCGCCATCCATACTGCGATCAATGGCTTTTTGGACCGGCGGGACAGGTCGCACAAAGCTTCCGAAAGTTCCACGGGCTCGACTTCCGCGCGGGGGGTGTAGACCACGAGCACACCATCGACCCCCTCATCGGACATGCAGATCTGTATGGAACCCGTATACCGGGAAAGGTCGGCATCGCCCACGATGTCGACAGGGTTTCCCCCGCTCCAATCCGCAGGCAGCAGGGCGTCGAGCCTGTTCACGCTCTCCGGGGACAATTCCGCGACATCTCCCTCGAGTTCTATAAGGGTGTCGGTAGCAATGATGCCGACACCCCCCGCATTGGTGACAATGGCAAGGCGCGCACCCCTGGGCATCGTCCGCGACACCAGGACCCGGGAGGTGTCGAACAGGTCGGCGATCTCCTTTACCCGTACTATCCCGGCACGTTTGAATGCCGCGCCATACACCCTGTCGTCTCCGATCGCTTCGCCGGTGTGGGACTCGACGGCCCGCGTGCTCCCCTCAAAACGTCCGGGCTTGAGGACGACGATCGGCTTCGTCCGAGCGAATCCCCGTGCGGCACTCATAAACCTCTTCGCGGTGCCGACGCGTTCCATGTAAAGCATGATGCTTCGAGTCGCGTAATCATCCGAGAGATAATCGATGAGGTCGGCAAAATCGACATCGATCATCGAACCGAGAGAAGCGAACATGCTGAATCCCACGTGGTTGCTTGTCCCCCAGTCCATGATCGCGTCGCCAAGCGCCCCGCTCTGGGAGAGAAACGCAATGTTCCCCGGCTCGGGGCGGATCTTGAGGAACGTGGCATTCAGATCGATAGCGGGTATCATGATGCCCAGGCAATTGGGGCCCACGATCCTGATCCCATACTTCTCCCTCGCCCTGAGCAGGTCCTTCTCCAGGGTCTTCCCGTCTTCTCCTGTTTCCCGAAAACCGGAAGACACGATGATGGCCCCCTGCACACCCCTTCTGCCGCACTCGTCCACGACCCGCGGCACACTTGCTGCCGGCACGGCGATGACGGCAAGGTCTATCTCCCCGTCGATGTCGGACACAGTGCCCGCGCAGTCCAATCCCAGAGCGGTCTTCCTGCCGGGGTTGACCGGCAGGACCTTCCGTCCCTCAGAGGCAAGCAGATTGTCGAGAATGCGTTTCCCGATGGACCCCTCCCTCTCTGTGGCACCTATCAGGGCAACGACGGCAGGATTCAGCATCTTTCTTATATCACCCATGGTTCCATTATCCTCAGCGATCGAAAGAAATGATAGAATACCACAGAGAGCGCCATTTGTCCTGATTTTCAAGGGATAGACCTTTCCGGTACCTTTTGGTATACTTCACGACATGCTTCCCCTCATTTGCGAGATCAATTCACTCTGGGAGCCGGTTTACCCCCACCTGGCACGGCACATCGGCGAGGTCTACGGCCGCAACGCGGGAGCGGTCCTGGAAGTCGGCCCCTTCTGCGGGGTTGTGTACGATCTTGTCAGGCAGGGAATCGGGAGCTCCTTTTGTATAGCCTCTTTTCCTCGCGGTATGGACAGTTTTTACACGGGAGAGATAGCAGAACGAGGAATGCGGGACAGGGTCGACATGGTCCGGACGTCGCCCGACCTGGGCGGCATCGCGGACAACACCATCGACCTTCTCGTCTTCAGAGGGGCCTTGTTCTTCCCGTCACTGTTCAAGGTCGACCACCGGGCCATCCTCCGCGTCCTCAGACCCGGCGGGACGGCCTTCGTGGGCGGAGGCTTCGGCAAATACACACCCCCGGAGGTTATCCGCCCCCTCGCGGACCGCTCACGGGAACTGAATTACCTCATAGGCAAGAAAGAGACCACCGTCGACGAAATACAGAAGGACCTTGAAGCGGCAGGCATAAGCGAAAACGCCGAGTTCATCACTGAAGGGGGGTTGTGGGTAATAATCAGAAAAGACGCTTGAATCGCTTGAGAGTTGAAAGACTAAAAGAACCTCTTTGGAAACGGTTGTAACCAATGATGCTCGGATTGCCTGTAACCCTCAAGCCATTCAAGCGACTCAAGCTATTCAAGCCGTCTTTTCATCCCCCTGCCAGGGGGTCCATGTAGGCGTCCACGCGGACCGTGTCGCCTTCGCTGATCTTTCTGTTCAGTCCCTCGGGGAATGAAAAATGGCTTTCTCCGTTAAGATACAGGTGATGGAGGTCATCGCCCATCTCTCCCTTCTCCAGGAACCTCAGGTAGGGATACCGCTCGGAGAGTTTGCCGAGAACATCTTTCAGTGTATTCTCGTCCTGACTCATCTCCAGTTCGATCGGAGGCTCAAAAACGTTCTTGATCCGAAGGTTCGAATCAACCATGACCCTGATCTTCATCGTCCCACCTCCATACCGCCAATCTGCTTAATAATATACAACATTACGAGGAAAAAAACACGGGTCCCATAGGACATATCCGACCTACAGGACCTGCGATGTCTTTTGACGCTCAAGCGGTTCAAGCGGTTTAAACCGTTCAAGCCATCCTTTTGGCCGCTTCCTCCACCGCCTCGACTATCTTCTTGTAGCCCGTGCACCGGCAGACGTTGGAGGATATCGTTGTGACGATCTCCTTCTTTGTCGGCCTCTTGTTCCTGTCGAGGAGGGCCTTCGCGGTCATGATCATGCCCGAGGTGCAGAAACCGCACTGGACGGCGCCCTTCTCCATGAACGTCTCCTGCAGGGGGTGCAGGTTCCCGTCCTCTCTCAAGCCCTCCACCGTCATGATCGTCGCTCCCTCCACCTCGGGGGTCAGGACCAGACAGGACCTCAGCGGTATCCCGTTCACTATCACCGTGCAGGCCCCGCATGCACCCAGTCCGCAGGCTTCCTTCGCTCCCGTGAGGAACAGCCGCTCACGAAGGGTTTCGAGAAGGGTCTCGTAGGGTCTCACGTCGAGGGTGACATCTTCACTGTTTACATTGAAGCTGACTTTCATCGTTTTCATCCTTTACCCTCCGCAAGAGCTCTCTTGAGAGCCCGCTTGATCAGGGTCCCCACCATCTTTTTCCGGTAGGCCGGTGAGAGCGTGGCGTTCGCCACCGGTTTTGCGTCAGCGGAGGCTTTTTCGGCAACGTCCCTGACAGAGGCGGCATCCCTGATATCCCCGAGGACATACAGGCGGGGGGCAGCGCCGACGCCGCCCACGCAGATCCTCACCTTCCCGTCGATAACAGACACGGCGGCGCCGACGAGAGGGTAGTCCATGGACTCACGGACGCGCAGCTTCTCGTAGGCCCCCTTTGTCTTCTTGAGGGGAACGAGTATGTGCGTCAGCACCTCTCCTCCCTCCATGGCGAAGGGCGCCCTGGCATCCCCGGTGAAAAGGCTTTCCAGTTTCACGGTGCGCTCCCCGCCAGGTCCCATGAGCCTCACCTGTGCCCCGAGACTGATGAGGGAGGGGGCATTGTCGCTGCAATAATTGGCGAAGCATACCTTCGCGCCCTTGACGACGTTGCATTCCTTCCCGCCCATCTTGAAACAAAAACCCCGGGCCTTCCGCCATTCGAGGGACTGGTTGTACTCGAGGCAGCGCGCACCCTGAAGGATATTGCCGCCCAGAGTGCCGCGCATCTGGAGTGTCTCGCAGGCCGTGGCATCGAGTGACTCGACGAGAGCCGGGAAGTGAGCGGCGATCACGGGGTCCTTCTTGAGATCGAAGAGGGTGGCATTCGCGCCCACCGAAAGGGACCCGCCGCGGGTGGCTATGATCTTCAAGTCCTCTATCCCTTTCAGGTCGATGACCGCCTTCGGCTCCCGCAGCCTCAGCTTCACGAGCGGGATCAGGTCCGTTCCCCCGGCGAGGTAGAGCGCCTTTCCTTTCTCTTTCTTATAGAGGGCAACCGCGTCGGCCACGCTCCGTGCTCTCTTGTATTCAAACTGTGGCAGGATCATCACTTCACCCCCTTCTTTCGTTCCAGCATCTTCATGACCCTGTCCGGCGTCAGAGGCAGTTCGCTGAACAGCTCTCCCGTGGCGTTCGCGACGGCACAGGCAACGGCGCTGTACGCATTCATGCGCACCGTCAGGCCTCCTTCCTTGGCGCCGAAAGGTCCGGCAGGGTCCCGCGAGCTCACTATGATGGTGTCCATATCGGGCATGTCGCACGCCAGAGGGACCTTGTACTCAAGAAGGTTGGGGTTCAGGAGGTACCCCTTGTCCCACAGGTTCCCCTCGGTGATGGCCGCAACCCCCGCCTGCTGAATGGAGCCTTCCATCTGGCCCTCGACGGCCATGGGATTTATGGCGCGCCCGCAGTCGTGGGCGGAGGTGAAACGGGGCATGGCGATCTTGCCCGTCTCACCGTCAATGTTCACCTCCGCGACGGAGGTCCCGAAGGAGAAGGTTCCCGCCATCTGGCCCCAGGGCCTCGTCACCCACTCCCTCTCGAAATCGATGTTCGGGAAGAACGAACCCGTTCCCGTGATGGGCTCTCCCCTGAAGAAGGCCTCGCGCACCACCCAGGATATGGGCATCTTCTTGTCGGGATTCTTCAGGGAGTAGGCGGCGCCGTCCTTAAGACCGATGTCTTTCACCTTCACTTTCAGCTTTTCGGCCGCTATGGCTACGATCTTCCCGCGCGCGTCCTCGCAGGCGACCCTCACGGCGTTGGCCCCCACGAAGGCGGCGGCCTGTGAATAAGCGCCCGGGTCGAGGTTCGTCACTTCCGTGTCCGCGTTCACCAGATTGATGTCCCTCATGGGCACCCCGAGTACCTCCGAGGCCACCTGGACCACCATCGATTCGTTCCCCTGCCCGTTGTCGACGAGCCCCGTCACAAGCGTCACCTGGCCGTCATCGTTGATCTTGACGTAGCAGGACGAGCCCGACCGGAACCCCATGGGAAAACCGCACATGATGGCAACGCATCCCATGCCGACGCCTTTGAGCCTCGAGGGTTTCGCCCATCTCTTTCTGAAATTGGTCTTCTCCGAGGCGGTCACTATGGTCTCCTTGAGGCCGCAGCTCGTGATCTTCGATCTCGTTGCCGTCATCTCGCCGGGCTTGAGGCCGTTCTTGAGACGCACATCCACGGGGTCGAGGCCAAGCTCCTTCGCCATCATGTCCATCTGCGCCTCGTTGCCCGCGAGAAAGGCCCGGCCATGGCAGCCGTACATCCCGCGGATGCCCTTGTTCGTGAAGACCCTGTAGCCGTTGTACCGGACGTTCGGGAAACGGTAGCATTCTTCGTAGACATAAAAAGGTATGGACGTCGCGATGGGCCCTGTGGAACTATAGGCGCCGCCGTCGTATATCACCCTGAAATCCTTGGCAAGGATGGTGCCGTCCTTCTTCATGCCCGTCTTCACGGTGGCGATCATGTCGTGGACCTGCCGCGAGCTGGTCGCGTTCTCCTCCCGGGAGAGGACCAGTTTAACGGGCTTGCCGGACTTCATTGTCAGAAGTGATGCCACGAGGTCGCCTGGAGCCACCTCGGAGCGTCCTCCAAAGGCCCCGCCGGAATTGATGTGGCGGATGCGCACCCTGTTGAGGGGCAGCCTCAGCATGTTCGACAGGGCCTTGGCCCGGACGTGCGGCCCCGCGTTCGGCATGTAGAGGTCGAGATAGCCACTCTTGAAACAGGCGACCACGGCGTATGGTTCCATCATGGCATAGGCCTCGCCGGCCGCCTTGAAGGTGTCCTCCCGGACAAGGTACGCCTTCTCCATGACCCTGTCGACCTCGCCCACGTCGATATGAATATGGATGTTGATGTTGTTCTTGTACTGGTCATGGATCTGTGGTGCACCGTCCTTCATGGACTCCATGGGGTCGTAAACGGCAGGGAGGGGCTCATAGTCCACCTTGATACGGGCGAGGGCCTCCATTGCCGTCTCCTCGTCGACGGCAGCCACCGCCGCGACGTCCTCGCCGATGTACCGCACCTTGTCGGTGTGGAGCATGGCATGGTCCTGAGTATACCTGAAAACACCCCACTTTACACCATAGGAGTCGAAGCCGCTGATGGCGGCCTTGACGCCTGGCACCTTGAGGGCCTTCGAAACATCGATGCCCACGATCTTCGCGTGGGGATACGGGCTCCTCAAGACCTTTGCCACGAGCATCCCCGGAAACGTAAGGTCGGCCGTATAGCGCGCCTCGCCTGTCACCTTCGCCAGGGAATCGCTTCGAACAACCCTTTTGCCTACGATATTGAGATCGTCCTTCATTAACGTCCCCCCTACCCTTTATACTTCTCGCTCACATAGGCCATGGATTCATCCATCGCCTGGATCGTGAGATCGAGGTCCTCTTCGGTGTGCCTGTAGCTGAGGTAGGCGTGGTGATGGGGTGTGAAGAAGAACCCTTTCCTGATCATCTGGGTGTAGAAGTCGGTCCTGCGGTCTCTTTGCGTGTCGGGGTCACCCTTCGTGAAGGTCACGTGGAACATGGGGGCCACGCCCGTGAGTTCCGCCCCGGTGTTCGGATACTTGTCGATGACACCCTGGATCCTTTTGAGGAGCCGTTCGCCCTTTTCCCATATCTGGTCGAGCACTTTCTCACGCTCCATGATCTCGATGACCTTGAGCGCGGCAATGTAGCCGTCGCTGTTCGGGAAGAACGTGGAGGAGATGAAAAGCTTCGATGCCGCGGCCATCATCACGTCCGTTTTCCCGCAGACCACACTGATGGCATACCCGTTGGCCATGCCCTTGCCGAGCACGGTGAGGTCCGGTTTGACCCCGTAAAGTTCCTGCGCCCCGCCCATCCTGAGGCGGAAACAGGTGCGCACCTCGTCGAAGACAAGGACCGCGCCGTAGGTGTCCGCCAGCTTGCGCACACCCTCGAGGAAGCCCGGTTTCGGCGTCTGCATCTTCTGGTGGAGAGGGTGGCCGAAAGGCGTCATGATGATGGCCGCCGTCTGGTCCCCGTGCTTCTTCATGAGGTCTTCGAGCGCTTCGAGGTCATTATAGTGGAATTCGTAGACATCCTCATAGAACTTCTCGGGAATGCCCCCCTTCATCTCGACGCACCAGTCATGCCAGCCATGGTACCCGGAGCGCATCACCTTGATACGCCCGGTGTAGGCCCTCGCGATACGGATGCTTGCCGTCGTCGCGTCGGAGCCGGTCTTGAGGAAGATGCTCAGCTCGGCCGACGGGATGAGGGCGTTGAGCTTCCTCGCCAGCTCATTCTGATAGGGCTGGGTAAGGCTGAAGCAGAACCCCTTGTCCTTCAGCTGCCGGATGACGGCGTCGTCGACCTCATCCTCGCGGTAACCGAGGATGATGGGGCCGTAGCCGCAGAGGAAATCGATGAACTCGTTCCCGTCCACGTCGATGAGCCGGGAGCCCTTCCCGTACTCAAGGAAGATGGGATACTCGCCCATGATAAAATCGCCGGGTTTCCTGGCTCCCAGGACCCCGCCGGGGACGAGGGTCTTTGCCTCCTCGAAGAGTTCGATACTTCTCTTTATGTTCAACTTCGGGGCTTCTTTCATATGAACCTCCTTCTTAGGGAACCTGTCGGCATTAAAGCTCGAACATGGACCGGATCGTCTCGGTCTGGTGTATCCGCGCGCCTCTCTTCAGCAGTTCCGCAAGGAACCGGTCGGGGTCGATGCAGCCCTCGGGGGCCACGACACCCTTGACGGTGACCTCGCCGGCATCCATCATGAGGGCCGCTATTGACGCGGGAAGACCCGTTCCGGGGGCCATCCTGCCGACGATATCGGCCGTGTAGGTCACCTGCTTCCCCTGTCTCTCTCCTTTCACTATGACCTTGAGGCCCGAAGCCTGGGGACCGTTGTCCCTGTCTTTCGGGATGGTATCCCAGAGTCTCAAGGCAAGGTCGTAGGGTACAACCTTCCCTCCCCTGACCTCGACAGGTTCGCTGCCGAGGAGTCCCATACCCTTCTGCTCCTTGATGAGCTTGTCCACCCAGAGGGGGATGAGGGCCCCCTTGATGACCACCGTCTTCACCCCTTCTATGTAACGGGGTATCGTGATGGGTTGGGGATGGCCGACATAGCTTATCAGGCATTCCCCCAGAGGTTCCAGGAAATGCTCGATCTCTTCACCGCCGCCTCCGTCCACCTCGACCAGCTGACCGTCGATGTACTGAGGTATCTTGCCGAGGACCATGTGGAGGCTGTGGTCCCAGGCGGCACCCGCCAGCTCCGCGATGCTCACCACCCAGTAGAGGAATATCTCGTCAACGCGGTCGAGCCTGTTCGCATACCACTTGACGAGCACGTTGTTCGTCCCGGGGTCTGATCCCATCCCGGTCAAGACGGTTATGCCGGCCGCTTTCGCCGCGGCGTCGATATCCGATGCGAAGAGGATCTGTGCCGCCTCGTAGTCGTCGCATATGTCTATGTAGTTGACCCTTGCCTCAACGGCCGCCCTGGCGACCGCCACGGCGGTCTTGTAAAAGGGCCCCGCGCAGTTGACAACAACATCGGCGTCCTTGATCTCATTCACCATTCCGGCGTGGTCGTTCACATCGATCTTCGCCAGGGACACTTTCGCACTGGCCCGCAGTTTCTCCTGCACCCTGGCGGGGTCTACATTGATGTCCCCCAGCACCACCTTCTCTATCCGGTCCTGCTTGATGAGGTCCCGCGCGACCCCCTGGCCCATGCCTCCCGTTCCTCCCAGCACCAGTACCTTCATTCACCCTCCTTATGATCCTTGACTCTCTGCCCCAAAACGCACTCCAGTTATCACTTATTAATGTCGAAATCACCTTCCAGAAGCTCCGTAAGCACACCGTGGAGCTTGTTGGGGTGATGCACGAAGGCGTACCGCGTGCCGAAAAGCTCCCGGGGTTTCTTATCGATGAGTTCGACGTTCTTCTCCTTCAATTCGTTCATCGCCTTTGTGAGATCGTCGACCTTGTAGGATATGAGGAAGACGCCCTCTCCCCTTTTCTCGATGAATTTCGCGACCTCCCCGTCGGGTGCCGTCGATTCCATGAACTCGACGGCGACCTCCCCGATGTAGTAGCGCGACACCCTTATCTTTTCCGATTCCGCGGTGTACTCGCAGGACGGTACAAGCCCGAAGTCCTCTCTGTACACGCGCTTCGTCTCCTCCAGGTTACTGACCGCGAAGCATATGTGGTCGATCCTTTCGATCTTCATGTGCGCCCCCCTATGATCTTTCCCCTGCCTTCTCCTTCAGGGCCCTCAAAACCTTCTCGGGGGTGATCGGAAGGTCCTTTATCCTGACCCCCACGGCATCGTAAACGGCGTTGGCGATCGCGGGCGCCGTCGGGACCAGGCCCGGCTCGCCAATACCCTTCGCACCGAAGGGCCCGTCTCGCTCATCGGACTCCACGATCACCGCCTGAACGGGAGGCACGTCCCGAACGGTGGGCATCTTGTAGTCTAGAAAGTTTCCGTTCTTCAGGTATCCTTTATCGTAGACCATCCTTTCGCCCAGGGCGTAGCCGATACCCTGAAGCCCGCCCCCGTAGATCTGACCTTCGAGCAGCATGGGGTTAATGGCCTTGCCCACGTCATGGGCGGCGATGTAGTTGAGGATCTTCACCTGCCCGGTCTGCCTGTCCACCTCCACCTCGACGCCATGCGCCCCGTAGGCGTACGAGACGGAAAGGTTGCCCCTGAAGGTCTGGTCGAAGTTCTCGTTGGGCGGATCGTAGAAGTGCTCCGCCACGAGCATCCTGCCGCCGAGGGTATAGTGCGCCTTGCGCAACACCTTCGAGAGAGGGATGCTCTTCTCCTTGTCCTTCATCGAGAAGATGACGCCGTCCCTCATCTCCAGTTCCTCGGGCTCCGTGCCGAGATTCTTTGCCGCGATCTCCATGATCTGGGCCTTTATCTTCTTCGCGGCGCCCAGGGCGGAATTGCCGGCGACAAAGGTCGTCCTGCTCGCATGCACCCCGACGTCCCACGGACAGACATCGGTGTCGTTATTGATGACGTTGATGTCGTCTATACTGACACCGAGCACCTCTGCGACGATCTGGGAAATGATGGTGTCCGATCCCTGGCCTATCTCCGAGGAGCCTGTGATGACGTCCACCTTGCCGTTGTCGTCCACCTTGATGATGGTGCCACAGCCATCGGACTTGTACACCCTGGCGGCCCCGCCGACATGGATGAGGGAGGCCATGCCGACCCCGCGGTCACCTGTTTTTCCCTTCTTGTCCTTCCAGCCAAGCCTCCTGTTCACCTCCTCTATGCAGTCCTTCATGCCGCAGGAGGTGATCCTGAAGTTCTGGGGTGTCACTTCACCCGGTTCGTTCGCGTTGATTCGGCGGATATCGAGCGGGTCGATCCCGGCCTTCTCAGCGAGCTGATCGAGGCAGGACTCGATGGCAAAAGTGGCCTGGGGATTTCCGTAGCCCCTGAAGGCCTGGCAGTAGGTATTGTTGGTATAGACGCACTTCGCGGTGTATTTGACATTGGGGACCTTGTAGAGGGACGAGATGGGGACCATCATGACGGAAGGTGTCGTGGCCCCCCAGGAGGTGTAGGCGCCGTTGTCGAGGACCATCTCTATCTCCCTGAAGGTAAGCCGGCCTTCCTTGTCGCAACCCTGGGATATCTTCGTGATGGTGCACTGCCTCGGCGAGGTGGCCAGAAACTCCTCCTCCCGGGTGAAAACGATCTTGACGGGCTTACGCGTCCTCAGCGCGAGGAGGATCGCGATATACTCGTAGGCATACGTGTCGAGTTTGCTTCCGAAACCTCCCCCTATAACGGCCTGGATGATCCTCACCCGCCTGTTCTTGAGACCGAAGGTCTTCAGGGCTTCCAGGTAGTCGTTCTGAGCGAGGGAAGGGATCTGCGTGTTGCTGTACATCGTGAGATTGTTGCCCACGTCGAAGGAGGCTATGCAGCCGCTCGTGCCGAGGCAGCAGTGCGTGACCCACTGGGTGCTGAAACTGTCCTCGGCGATGAAGGCCGATTCCTTCCTTGCCGCCTCGACATCGCCATGAACGAACTTCCAGGGCATCTTGAGGACGTTCGACTTGAACTCTTCATGGATGAGGGCCGCCCCTTCCTTCATGGCCTCCAGGGGATCGAAGATCCCCGGCAGTTCCTCGTATTCCACCTCGATGAGGCTGAGGGCCTGCTCCGCTATCTCGGGACTTATGGCGGCGACGGCCGCTACCTCGTCACGCGTCGACAAGACCTTTCCCGACTTGAGGGGAGGATTGTCCTTCAGAAAACCGAACTTGAAGTTGTTCGGCACATCGGCACCGGTAAGCACCGCCTTGACCCCGGGGAGTGCCAGCGCCTTCGCGGCATCCACCTTCAGCAGCCTTGCGTGAGGATATTTGCTGTACAGGATCTTGCCGTAGAGCATGCCCGGGACCTTGATGTCCTGTATGTAGAGCGCCTCTCCCGTGGCCTTGAGCGGCGCGTCCTTCTTCGGTATCCTTTGTCCAACGAATTTCAGGCCGTCCATGGTCACCTCCCACCCGCAACGGACTTGATGGCATCAATGATCTTCACGTAGCCGGTGCACCTGCAGAGATTACCTTCGATGCTCTCCTTGATGTCCTCATCCGTCGGGTCCTTCTTCCCGTCCAGGAGGGCCTTCGCGGACATTATCATGCCGGGTATGCAGAACCCGCATTGAACCGCGCCTTCGTCGATGAAAGCCTTCTGGAGAGGGTCGAGTTCCCCATCCCTGCTCATCAGCCCTTCTAT
The DNA here is from genome assembly GCA_002305765.1 of Deltaproteobacteria bacterium UBA1386. Lineage (GTDB taxonomy): Bacteria > Desulfobacterota > Syntrophorhabdia > Syntrophorhabdales > Syntrophorhabdaceae > Delta-02. The sequence goes on along the minus strand of DBQU01000025.1, from coordinate 49,039 downwards.
CGTCACGATGTTCCTGCCTTCGGCCTCCATGACGGGATAGAGACACGAATTGACCGCCTTGCCGTCGATGATCACCGTGCAGGCCCCGCACTCTCCGTAACCGCACCCTTCTTTTGTTCCGGTCATCTCGAGCACGTCTCGCAGCAAGTAAAGAAGCGTCCACTTGGGATCCGCTTCGACCATTATTTTTTCGTTGTTCAATGTGAACGTGATCTCTTTCTTCATGACCCACCCCCTACCAGAGTCGTTGCGGCCATATCACGTCGTCCGGCCTTATGACACGGTCGACCGCCCTGAGGATGGCACGGCCGGTGAGGACCTGTATCATGTCCCGGCGATACCATGCCTCTCCCCGTATGCTGTCCCTGGGCTGCGCCTCGGACGCGGCGATCTCTCCTATCTCTCCCAGGAGCTTCTCCGATATCACCTTTCCCTTCAAGGCCTCCTCGGCTTTCTTCGCCCTCATCGGCCTCGGGGCCACAACGCCCATGGCTATGCGCGCATCTTCGCAAACAAGCCCTTCATCCTCAAACCTTTTCAGAATATTCGAGATAGTGTCGATCGTGCACATGGCGTCCCTGCAGCCCACTTCGCTCCCTTCGACCCTAATGGTCACCCTTGCGGCGACCCCGAGCATCGGCAGGTCCATGGCTTCCCGCCTCGTGTGCTTTATGTACGCCGAACCGGTCCCCTCGCCAAAGGCGGGCATGGCGAAGCCCTTCAGTATCTCGCCCTTCTCGAGGGCCACCTTGTTCGGTCCGAGGAAGAACTCGTCGAGGGGAACGACGCGTTCCCCTCCCTTCCCTGCTATCCGCGCGCTCGCGTCAAGGACAAGGAGCGGGCATGCCGTATCGGCCGACGGCGCCGCGTTGCATATGTTGCCCCCCATGGTCGCAACGTTGCGTATCTGCAGGGAGCCGACCTTTTTGGTCGCGTCGGCCAGGGCACTGTAGCTTCTCTGGATAAAAGCGTTCTTCGCGATCTCATCGTGGGTGACGGCACTCCCTACAGTGAGACCGCCACCGGTCTCCAGGTAGGCCAGTTCGCCTATGTTCCGCAGGGAAATAAGACACGCCGGGGCGAGCTTCTTTTGCCTTATGAGCACCATAACGTCAGTGCCCCCGGCTATGTACACACCGTTTCCGCCGGACCCCTCCATCAAGGCCATGGCCTCATCGATGGTCGCAGGCCTGTAATACTCATAGCTACCACCCATAACCCCTCCTAATTGTTTTGCACCCGGGAATGTCCGTCCCTTGTCTACGAGTCCCTATCGTCGAAGACCCTCTTCGTCTTGCGCTCCGACCTGGGAAGGGAACCGTAATCCTCCACCTCCACGTCGCAGCTCACGAGTACCTGTTTCTTGACCTCCTTTTCTATGGCCTTGCGGATGTGCTTGTCGGCGTCGTGGGACTTCTCGGTCCCCTGTGACCGCTCCACCCGTATCGTCATGTGGTCCTTGCCGCCCTTGTCCTTCCTGTAGAGGCGGATCTGGTATTCGCTGCCGACCTCCTTGATGTTGGAGAGTATCTGGTCGATGTGGCTGGGATAGATGTTTACCGCCCTGAAGATGAACATATCGTCGCTCCGCCCCAGGATCCTGTCATGGCGGGGCATGAGACTCCCGCAGGGGCATTTGTCCGGCATGATCCTCGTCAGGTCCCTCGTGCGGTAGCGGATGAGGGGCGCCGCCTCCTTGCGTAGCGTCGTCACCACCATCTCCCCCACCTCGCCTTCGGGCACCGGTTCAAGCGTTTCGGGATTCAGGATCTCCAGGATGTAGTAATCGGCCCAGTAGTGGATGCCCGTGTGATAGCGGCAATCCAGGCCCGTCCCCGGACCGTAGAGCTCTGTCATTCCCGGGATATCGAAGAGCTGGTCGTACGCGACCCCGGACAACTCCGATATCCTCTGGCGCATGGCGTCGCTCGCCCTCTCGGAGCCGAAGATCATCTTCCTCAGAGGGATCTTCCCCCGAAGGCCCTTCTCCTCGATTAGCTCCGCCATGAGAAGGCCCATGGAGGCTGTACAGGTCATGGCCGTCGTCCCGAAGTCCTCCAGGAACTGACACTGCATGTCCGTGTTGCCGGGGCCTATGGGAATGGACATGGCGCCGAACCGCTCACATCCGTTCTGGAAACCCCATCCCGCCGTCCAGACGCCGTATCCCACGGCTATCTGGATCCTGTCCTCGGGGGTGCAATCCGCGTACGAGTAACACCGGGCGAACATGTTGGCCCAGTCGTCGATGTCCTTCGCCGTGTAGCAGAGAACCTTGCGCTTGCCCGTCGTTCCGCTCGACGCATGGATGCGGACAACATCTTCAAAAGGGACGCTCCTCAAGGGAAAAGGGTACCCCTCCTGGAGGTCCTTGCTCGTCGTGAAGGGCAACTTGTGAATGTCCGCGAGGGACTTTATGTCCCCCGGCCTCACCCCTGCCTCGTCGAGCTTTCGCCGGTAGTGCGCGGAACCGTTGTACGCGTGTTCGACGGTCCATTTCAGCCCATCGAGCTGGAGAACTTTCAGTTCCTTTTCCGATCTCACTTTTGAATCGAATGGCCGCTCCATGTTCACTGTCCTCCTCTTGACTCTGACATGCCTTTCGCGCGGCATGCCGTTCTTCATTGTCTCAGTTTCCTCGTCTCTTCCTCGTCGATCTCGAGCGTCTTCGGATCGACAGCCACTTTGTAGTCCGACCTCGCGCTTTCAGGGCTCACATATCCCTCGCGGACGTCATTGAGCACCATCTCCGGGTCCCGTTCACCGGCGCTACCGTAGCCGCCGCCGCCAGCGGCGTCTATGGTCACCACGTCGCCGGGCTTAAGCTGGGTCAGCCCGTAGGAGTTCCCCGGCACGCCGTTTACCAGGAACTGCGCCTTCGCCCCGGGCTTTCCTCCGAAAAGGCCCTCTGCCGGATAGATGTAACGGCCCGCCTGGATCCCCAGATTAACAGGGGGAATGGGGGCATACTCATCATCGGGGACCCTGAACACCTCTCGCTTCCCCAGCCCGCCCTTCATCCTGCCGGCACCGCCGGAATCGGCGACTATCTCCCGTTTCTCCACAATAAGCGGCGTGTCGCTCTCGAAGATCTCGACGGGCGTGTTTGCCCCGTTGGCCGGGAAGATATACACGTAGTTCCCGTCGTTGCGCGCGCCCGCGCCCATGCCGCCGCCCCTGATGATGACACTGTGCCAGGGCCTCGCGTCCTTTCGCTTTCCATAGAAGACGTTCATCGCCGCCGGCGTGCCCCCCGAAGCGGCTATCACCTTTCCGGGCAGCACATCGGAGAGCGCCCGGTAGATGACCTCCGTCAGGAAGTGGCCCACGCCCATTCGCGCCGCCACCGCCGCGGGAAACCTGCAATTGATGACGGTGCCCTCGGGCGCCGTGAGGCGGATGGGCCTTGCGCACCCGTCGTTGTTGGGGATGTCCGGCGCGAACATGCTCTTTATCGCCATGAAAACGTAAGCATAGGTGAAATTGTAGACCACGTTGCCGCCCCAGTTGACCTGTCCCGACGAACCTTCGAGGTCGACGATGATATCACTCCCCTTGATCTCCACCTTCGCCTCGATAATGATATCATCGTTCCCCTTCATCTGCTCGATGACGCCCCTCGTCCGATATATCCCGTCGGGGATCTTCTCGATCTCTTCCCTCATGCTCTTCTCGGTGAGGCCGATGATCTGGTCGGCAAGGTCGTCGAGGTTCTCGAGGTCGCTCTCCTTGAGCATCTGGCAGATCTTCTCCCCGCACACGTGGTTGGCGGCGATCTGGGAACGGACATCGCCGATGACCTCATCGGGCGTCCTCACGTTCCAGCGGATGAGATCGAGAACGGACTCGTTGAGCACGCCTTTGTCGTAGAGCTTCACCAGGGGGATGAATATCCCTTCCTCGAAGACATCATGGTTGTCCGACGCGACCCTTCCGCCGATGTCCGAATGATGGAAGACACAGGCGGTGAACGCGACCAGTCTTTCGTTGTAGAATATGGGGCTCATGACACAGACGTCGTTGAGATGCCCGGCAAGCGCCCAGGGATCGTTGGTGATGAAGGCGTCCCCCGGGTTATAGTGATCGAGGGGATATTTGTTGACGAGGTTTTTTATGCCGAGGGCCATCGCGCCCGACTGCCCCGGTGTGGCGAAGCTGCCCTGGGCGAGCTCCCTGCCGAAACGGTCGGTGAACATGCAGGTATAGTCGTGCGCGTCCCTCAGGAGGCTTGAGAAAGCGGTGCGGGCAACGCTGCCGTCCGCCTCATCGACGATGGAGATAAGCCGTCTCCACAGGATCTCGAGTGTAATCGGATCAAACGTACGAGCCATCAGCACACCTCCTTGAGATCGATCCAGAGGAACCCGAAGTCGTCGACGGACACGTGAGCGTCCTCGCCCACGATGAGAGTGGACTCCTTCTCTTCGATGATCGCGGGGCCGGGAAACCGTGCCGACGGAAAGAGACTGTACCGGTCGTAGACGGTATAGGGGATGAAATCCTTCGAGACAGGTGAATAGGCAAGCCTCTGGCCCTTGATCGCCCCGTCGAGGGTCCCGCCCTTTCCCTCGATCTTCGGCAACTGCAGGAGTTTCTCGGGAAGGCTGGCCCTGACCTTGAAGTTGATGAACTCCACCTCGGAGTCGGGGTACGTCCTTCCGTATAGCTTCTGGTACGCGTCATCAAAGCGGCGCCTGACCTCAGTTTTTGTGACCTTCGTGAAGTCCCCGTCGGGCATGGAGATGTTCATCTCCGAACCCTGTCCCACGAAACGCATGTCGAGGGACCTTTCAAAACGGATCGCGTCGCTGGTGGCTTCCTTCTTCAGTATCTCGCCGGCATCCCGTTCAAGTCCCCTGAAGATGCCCTCCACATCCCCGAAGGAGGCGTCGCTGAGGGACACCTTGTGGCTTCTCAAAAGGTCGAAGGCCCGCGGGGCCGTGAAGAACCCCATTGCCGAGCCCACCCCGGCGTTCGGCGGGATGAGCATCCGTGGCGACCCCAGCTTTTTCGCGAGCCCGTAAGCATGGACCGGCCCGGCGCCGCCGAAGGCCGCTATGGTGACGATCTTGGGGTTGCCCCCCTTTTCCGCGATGTGCGTCTTTGCCGCCGCCGCCATCGTCTCGTTGATGAGGTCGTGTATGCCCCAGACGGCCTGGATGAAGGAAACGCTGAGCGGCTTCGCTATCTTCTCCTCGACTCCGCGGCGGGCCCCCTCCCTGTCGAGCTTCATCGTCCCTCCGAGAAAATAGTTCTCGTCGAGGTACCCGAGCAGGAGGTCGGCGTCGGTCACGCAGGGGTCCTGTCCTCCCCTGCCGTAACAGATGGGCCCGGGGTCCGCGCCGGAGCTTTCAGGCCCCACCTGCAGCGTCCCCAGCTTGCTCACCTTGGCTATACTGCCCCCACCGGCGCCTATCTCCATGAGGTCGACGACGGGGACCTGTATGGTGAGCCCGCTGCCCTTCATGAACCTCTGGACCCTTCCGACCTCGAAGGTGGGAACGACACCGGCCACCCCTTTCTGGATAAGGCACGATTTCGCCGTCGTGCCGCCCATATCGAAGCAGAACATCTCGGGGATGTTGAAATGCTTCCCGTAGTACTGGCCGGCGATGACCGCGGCTGTCGGCCCCGACTCGATGATGCGAACGGGAAACTGCGCGGCCGTATCGACGGAGGTGACACCTCCGCTTGACAGCATGATGAAAAGCTTACCCGCGAAACCTATGGACTCAAGCCGTCCCGAAAGTTTCGACAGGTATCGTCCCGTGAGGGGTTTCACGTACGCGTTGGTCACGGTGGTGCTCGTCCTCTCATACTCCTTTATCTGGGGAAGGACGTGGTAGGAAATGGACGTGGAGACCTCCGGGGCCTCCGCGTGGATGATCTCCTCGATCATGCGCTCGTGGACCGGGTTCTCAAAGGAGTTGATAAGGCACACGGCGATGGACTCGACACCCATATCGAGAAGCGCCCTCACCGTCCTTTTGGCGTCTTCCGGGTCGAGGGGCTTCAAGATGGTCCCGTCGCTGCGTACCCTCTCATCCACCTCCAGACGGAACCTCCTGGGGATCAGCGGCTGAGGGAATTCCGCGAATATATCGTACGGCGCGTAGCGGATCTCGCGGCCTATCTCCAGAATATCCCTGAACCCCTTCGTCGTGATGAGGCCCGTCTTCGCCCCCTTTCTCTCGATTATGGAATTGATGACAAGCGTCGTCCCGTGAATGAGTTCGTCCAGTTTCCCGACGAAATCGGGGGTCGTCTTCTCGAGGCCCCGTATCCCCTCTTCCACGGCATCCGACGGGTCCCGGGGCGTGGTCAGGCACTTGCCGGTCCTTATCTCTCCCGTTTGGTCATCGAGCAGGACAAAATCAGTGAAGGTGCCTCCGATATCGCAACCCAGCCGGTAATACCTGTCTTGCATGTGATCCCCCTTTTGAGAACCGTTCAAACCGTTTGAACCGTTTGAACCGTTTGAAAACCAAAATCAGATACGGAACTCACCGGGACCGCCCGGGCCGCCGTGAACGGTCCGGGCTCCCCTTTCCATTGCCCCCCTGCCCTAGAAGAGACCAGGTTCCTCGAATTCTCCGAATACGTCCCTGAAGACCCTGGCCATCTCACCCACCGTCGCGTACGCCTTGCACGCCTCCACGAGACAGGGCATGACGTTCTTTCCGGCTCTCGTCGCCGTTTCCAGTTCCTTGAGGGTTCGTGTCACTTCCCGATCGTTGCGCTCCCGGCGAAGCTGTTTCAGGGCTTCGATCTGTTTTTCCGCGGACTCTCCCGTGTACTCGTGAAGCTCCACTTCCATCGGTTCGCCCTCGGTGTAGATGTTGAGTCCCACCTTTTTCAGTTCCCCGGACTGCAATCCCTTTTCATATTCGTACGCCTGCTGTGATACAAGTCGCTGCACGTAGCCGGTGGCAACCGCCTGCACGATACCGCCGACCTTCTCGATCTTCCCCATCTCCTCTTCTATCTTCGCCTCCATCTCCTTCGTGATGGTCTCGATGAAATAGCTGCCCGCCAGCGGGTCTACGGTATCCCTCAGGCCGATCTCGTCCATGAGAAGCTGGAGGGTGCGAAGGGATATGATCGCCGAATGGGGCGTCGGGATGGTGTACGCCTCGTCGTAGCTGCACAGGGCGATCGTCTGGGCCCCGGCGAGAGCGGCGGAAAGGGCGTAATAGGCGCCGCGCATGATGTTGTTCTCGGGCTGCGCCTTGGTGAGACCGTAGCCGCCTCCTCCGAAGAGACCCCTGAGGTACATGTTCGAGTCCTTCTTGACCCCGTATTTCTCCTTGAGGTTCCGCGCCCAGAGCTTGCGCGCCGCCCTGAACTTTGCGACCTGCTCCCAGATGTTGCCGAAGACGTTGAGGTTGAAGGAAAAACGGCCGACGAAATCGTCAACGTCGTACCCCCGTTTCAGAACGTTGTCTATGTAGGCGTTGGCGATGAGGATGGCATAGCCTATCTCCTGGGCGGGCGTCGCCCCCGACTCCCTGATGTGGTAACCGCAGATGCTCACGGGGTTCGTGCGGGGCAGAACGTTCATGGAATATTCGATGGTATCACCGATGAGGTTCACGGCGGGCTCGACGGGAAAGATCCAGGAGCCCCTTCCGATCATCTCTTTCAGGATGTCGTTCTGCGGCGTCGCCGAGATCTTCTTCGGGTCGAAACCGTATTTCTCCGCCACGGCCTGGTACATCGCAAGCATGATCGAGGCGACGGCGTTGATCGTAAGACCGGAACCGATCTTTTCGAGGTTGATCCCCTTGAAGGCTATCTCGAAATCCCTGAGAGAATCGATGGCCATGCCGACCCTGCCCACCTCGCCCTCCGCCATGGGGTCGTCGGAATCGTACCCCATCTGCGTGGGAAGGTCGAAGGCGACATTGAGGCCCGTCTGGCCATGGGATATCATGAGCTTGAAACGCTCGTTCGATTCCTCGGGTGTGCCGAACCCGGTATACTGCCGCGTCGTCCACGCCCTGCTGCGGAAACCCTCGGCATGTATCCCCCGGGTGAACGGGTACTGCCCCGGCTCGGCAAGGTCTTTCTCGTAGGAAAAACCCACGCTCTCGAGGTCTGCAGGACCATAGCACGCCTTGACATGTATCCCCGACTGCAGGGTCACGTCGGTGATCCTGTCCTTCTCATCCTTGGTATATTTCGCCACTCCCATTGCACGCCTCCTCAGGACTTCTTCACGTTTTCATTGATGAAGCTCGTGATCTCCGAGAACGGTGTCCCACCGGGGAACACCCCTCTGGCCCCCAGCTCCCTGAGCTTCGGGATGTCCCTGCCGGGTATGACCCCCCCGACAACGACCATCTTGTCGTCGATCCCTTCCTCACGGGCCTTCTTCATCAACCTCTCCGTGATGGGAATGTGAGCTCCGCTCATGATGGACAGCCCGATGACATCCACATCCTCCTGGATGGCTATCCTGATGATCTGATCCACCGTCCGGTGAAGCCCGGTGTAGATCACCTCCATGCCGGCCTCCTTGAGCGCGTGGGCAACCACCTTTGCCCCGCGGTCGTGTCCGTCCAGTCCCGGCTTCGCAACTAAGACTTTGATGGGCCTCGTGTCCAATTGTACCTCCTTGCTTGTTTCTTCCGCTCTTTCGCCGCTACACCGACTTGCCCGCGTCGAGCTCCTGAATTATGATATCCATCCCCCGCAGGATGTGCTTCCTGACCAGCGCCTCAACCCTCTTCTTGTCTTTCTTCCTCATCGCCTTGACCATCTCCTCGTGGTCACGGAGCGATACCCTCGCGTAATCCTCGCAGGCGAGAAGAGGTCTCCGGTAACGATGAATGGCATCCCTGAAGGAATTTATCAGGGAATAGAGCTTGCCGCTTCCCGCGGCCTCATATATGATCTCGTGGAACTGCGTGTTGAGCCGCATGAGCTTGTCCGTGTTGTTGCCCTTCTTCTCGAAGGCCTTCCTGTAAGCGCGAATGCTGTCCTCGAGCTTCTTCAATATCGCCTCGGTGATGTGCTCCGTGGCAAGGTATGCTGCATAGCTTTCGAGAAGGGCCCTGATGCCGAGCGTCTCTTCTATCTCCTCCCGGTTGAGGCCTTTCACGACGAACCCCCGGACCCCGCTGCGTTCCACGAGGCCTTCCTGTTCCAGTTTCTTCACCGCCTCCCGCACGGGAACCCGGCTCACCTCCATCTGCGCCGAAAGCTGGTTCTCGATCAGGCGCTGTCCCGGGGGGATATCTCCCTTGACGATGGCCTGCTTGAGATAATCATAGGCCACGTCCCCCATTGAACGGGGTTTGCCCAGAGCCCTGATACCCTTCAGGGGGCCTGCTCCTGCCGATGTCTTTTTTGACGTGTCTTTCATTTCGTCTCCATTCAGTCCGCGCCTCTGGTGTCTCATCAACCGTATCTGTACTGCACGCCAAATTCACCCCCCGGATAATCCCAGGTTATCGACCCGTAGATACAGGCTATCATGCAGGTGCCGCACTCCAGGCATCCGGCATACTCGACGACCATCTCTCCCGTTTCCTCGTTGAGGGAATACAGGTGTGCCGGGCAGACAGCGATGCACATGCGCTCCTTGCAGGCCGCGCAAATGCCCTGGTCGAGAAGGATATGGCTCATAGTGTCATTCTTCATCGCGTTCAAGGCGAGTTTTTCTTCCACCTTCATTGTCATAGCTTCCTCGCAGCAAGAAGGTCCTTCAGGGTTTCCATATTGAGGACATATTTCTTCGCAACCCTCCTGGCAGTCCTGTAAAGACCTTCCTTCGGTTTGTCTCCCACGGTGAAAAGCTCGTCGAAGAGCTCGCAGATGAACCTGGGGTAGACGGTAAAGAACCTCTGCCTGTCAAGGACCTCCCGGGAATGACGGAAGGTCTCCATGTCGGGCAGCACGAAACTTTCTCTCAGTCTTTTCCCGTAGCGCGACAGGGAATTCTCTGAGAGGTCGTTTGCATCCAGGGCCTCGACGGCGGTGTCGGCCGCCATCACGCCCGAGGCGATGGCGAATTCCATGCCCCGTACCGTGAGACCCAGGTTGAGGGCAAAGCCTGCCGCGTCGCCCGCGACCAGCATGCCGCCTGTGTACAGCTTCGGGATCGCGCCTATTCCCGCCTCGGAGATGACGTGTGCCGAATACTCTCTGAGTTCGCCTCCCCGGATCCAGCGCTGGACCTCGGGACGCCCGGTGAACCCCTCCATAAGCCCTGGAGCGTCGAAGCCGCCCGCGCCGTGTATGAGGGAATCGATACCGACAACGAGGCCCACGGAGAGAGTATCGCGGTTCGTGTAGAGAAAACCCCCACCGAACATGCCCCGCGTCACGGAACCCATGAAAAGTCCAGCCACACCCTCATCGGGACCGAGCCCGAACCGTTCCTCGATGGTCCTTTCATCGAGCTGGTATATCTCTTTCACCGCCACTGCCAAATTCTCAGGCCGGTGCGGTTTTCTCAAACCCGCCTTCTCTGCAAGGAACGACAACGCGCCGTCGGCGGCTATGACGATATGGGCCCCTATCTCCTCGGAACCGGACCGTATCCCCGCCACACGTCCGTCCTCGTAAAGGAGCTCGTCCACCTTCTTCCTCGGGATGATGAAGGCTCCCTTTGCCCCCGCCTGATCGGCAAGCCAGCTGTCGAACTTTGCCCTGAGAACGGTATGGCTCATGAAGGGCTCTTTCTTCCATTTCTCGTTCCCGTATTCGAACTGCAGGCCGCTGCCTTCGTCGAGAACGGTGATCATCTCCCTGACGACGTGGCGTTCGAAGGGCGCGGAATCTATGACCCCGGGCAGATAGGACCGGATGGGGTCGACGTAGATGCGGCCCCCCGTCACATTCTTGCTTCCCGGAGCATCGCCGCGTTCGAGGAGTATCACCTGCTTGCCGGCATCCGCGAGGCGGTACGCCGCGGACAGCCCCGCGAGCCCTCCTCCCACAACAATGGCGTCGATCTTATCCACGAGGAATCACCTATCCCCTTTCTTTGCGCTTCCTGATCTCTTCCGTCATCGCCGGGAGCACCTCGAAGAGGTCGCCGACGATACCGTAGTTGGCATAGTTGAAGATGATCGCGTTGGGGTCGCGGTTGACCGCAAGGACGACCTTCGATGTGTCCATGCCCATGATGTGGTGGATGGCCCCCGAGATGCCCGCCCCGATATAGAGCTTCGGGGACACCGTCTTGCCGCTCTTCCCTATCTGGTCCGCCTGGTCCCGCCACTTCGCGTCGACGACGGACCGTGTGGCTCCGACCGTGCCTCCTATTGCCGCAGCCAGGTCCTCGATAAGCTTGAAGTTCTCCGCTGCCTTCAGCCCCCGTCCGCCTGCCACGATGAGGTCGGCCTCGGTGAGGTCCACGGCGTCGCCTTTTGTCTCCTCGACGCGAACAACGCGGGTATGGATGGCACCCCCCAGGGATCCCGCGGCCTTCTCCTCGTATTCCCCGTTGACCCCTTCGGGTATATCCATGGCAAAGCTGTTGGGGCGCGCCGTCACCACCACGGGAGACGCCGGGAAGGCGACCTCCGCAAAGACCTTCCCCCCGAACATGGGCCTGACGAAGGTCATTGGCTCGTCGAACCAGTTCGCCCCCGTCACGTCGGAAACCATGCCCGTCCCAAGCATAACGGCAACACGAGGGAGGAAATCGCGGCCTATCCCCGTCGCCCCGGCCACGATCATCCGCGCGCCCGTCTCGGCGGCATAGCCGGCCAGCGCCCGGGCGTAGCCCTCCGGGCTGTACGCCGCAAGTTCGGGGTCGGTGAAGCGGACCAGTCTGCGCACGCAGGACAGGAGCCTTCCCTTGAGAACATCGGACATCGCGCCGAAACACACTGCCTCCACGCTGAACTTGCCGCTTGCGGCCAGCTTCTCCGCTTCGCAGAGAAGTTCCAGGGACGCCTTTCTGGGTTCATCACCCTTCGTTTCCACGAACACAAGGACCTTGCCCATCTTTCCCCCTGTCTTATATGACCCTCTCGATGTCGACGAGGATCCTCACCGCCTCGGCCGCGGCCTCCCGGGCCTCTCCCGGGATGAGCTGAACCGCCGGCCGTTTCTTCGGCGGCAAATACCTCACTATCTGCGTCTTTGAATTCTCCGGAGCGGCCATGTCCTTCGTGAGCCCCAGGTCCTCGATAGTGAGCTTCGGTATCTGCACCTTCATGGCCTTCATGACACCCGTGATCAAGGGTACCCTGGGCTCGTTGAGACCTTTTTGCGCCGTGAAGACGGCGGGAAGAGCAACCTCGACGACCTCTTTCGCGCCTTCAAGAGACGACACCGCCTCGGCCTTGCCGTCGGAAATGTCCAGCTTGACAACAACGCCCACGTGGGGCAGACCCAACATCTGGGACACCATCTGGGGCACCTCGCCGCGGTCCGCATCGATGGCTTGCCTGCCAGTGAGGATGATGTCGAAAGTTTCCTTTTCAAGGGCCTTGAAAAGGGCAAGAGCCGTGCTGTAACCGTCCCTTGCCGCATAGGCGTCATCCTCTATGAGCACGGCCTCATCGGCGCCCATGGCGATGGCTGTGCGCAGGGCCTCCATGGCCTTCGGACCCCCGAGAGACAGGGCCTTCACCTTTCCCCCGTGCTTCTCCTTTATCCTGAGCGCCTCTTCGAGAGCAAACTCATCGAAGAGGTTGACCGCGAACTTGGGCTCGATATTGAGGTCTTTGCCGCTCGCCCCTATCTCGACGAGCGCCTCAGGATCGGGAACCTGCTTCACGAGAACTATGATATCCATTGTATCTCACCTCGCATCCCGTTATCCGGGCAAACACATCCGCTACTTGCCGATAAGCATCCTGCCCATGAAATCCTTGAGGATCTCGTGTGTGCCGCCTCCATAAAGGAGGAAGCGAGCATCCCTGAAATGCCGCTGGGGATTGTACTCGTTGGCGAAGGCGTTGGCACCCCAGATCCTCGTCACCTCGTCCACGACCTTGAGGCACGTCTCCGTTGCGAACATCTTCGCCATGGCCGCCTCGAGACGGCTCGGCAACTTTTCCTTGATCTTCCACGCGGCCGAGTAGATGAGAAGCCTGCTCGCCTCCATCTCCGTTGCCATGTCCGCGAATTTCGCCCTGATGAGCTGATAGGTACCTATTGGCTTTCCAAAGGCTATCCTTTTCTTTGCGTACTCGAGGCCCTCGTCGTATGCCGCCTGGGCTATGCCCATGGCCATGGCGGCCGTCATGACCCTCACCTCGTCGAGGATCTCCGCGAGATACTCGACGCCCTTGTTGAGCTCCGCGCCCAGCAGGTTCTCTTCCGGTATCCTCACGTTGTCGAAGACCAGTTCACCCGTTACCGTTCCCCGGCAGCCGAGCTTGTCGAGGATCTGCCCGGGTGAGAATCCGGGGGTCCCTTTCTCGACAAGGAAGAAATTGAGGCCCTTGGCTCCAAGCGACGGGTCCGTCGTCGCCAGCACCGTCGCGATGTCGGCATGGGGACCGTTGGTGATCCACATCTTCGTGCCGTTTATGACCCACTCGTTCCCGTCCTTGACTGCCGTCGTCCTTGTGGCGGCCAGGTCGGAGCCCGACTGGTCCTCCGTGAAACACATGGTCGCGATCTTTTCCCCTCTCATCGCGGGGTAGAGACACCGCTCCTTTATGGCCTGTGAACCGAAACGGTATACGAAGTAGGTGCCCATGAGGATGTTCATGATGACGCTCTGGGCGAATCCGACCGAACCGCGCGCGATCTGCTCGTAAAAGATCATTGCCGTCACCGGGTCGGCGTTCATGCCGCCTATCTCCTCGGGGTAGCGCAGGCCGAGATACCCCAGCCTCGTGAACTCCTTCCAGAGCTCCCAGGGGAACTCGTCCTTCTCGTCGATCTCGCGGGCCCTGGGCACGACCATGCGGTCAACGGTGTCTGTTATGATCTTCTTGAAGAACTGCTGCTCCTCTGTAAAGGCAAAATCCATAGACCCCTCCTTCAGTTGATCTCAAACTCACATTTTTTCATCGTGTCTTTCGCGATGATCGTCTTCAGTATCTCCGACGTCCCTCCTCCGAAAAGGAGAAAGCGGCCGTCCCTGAAATATCTCTGGGCCGGGTATTCCTCAGCCACGCCGTAGGCGCCGTGTATCCTCGACACCTCATCGACGACGAAGCATGCGGTCTCCGTCGAGCAGAGCTTCGCCATGGCAGCCTCTTTTCCCGTCAGGCCCCCCCGGTCCTTGAGCCACGCGGCATGATATGTGAGAAGCTCGGCCGACCTGATCCTCACCTCCATCTCTGCTATTTTTTCCTCTATGAGCTGGAACGTCCCGATGGGTTTTCCGAAGGCCTCCCGCTGCCGCGCGTATTTGAGCCCGGCCACGAAGGCGCTCTTCGCGAGGCCGAGCCCCAGGCCGGCTATCATAATCCGTATCTCGCTGAGAATATCGTTCAGGTACTTTGCGCCCTTCCCTTCCTCACCCATGAGGCTGTCCGACGGGATCTGGCACCCGTCGAAGAGGAGTTCCATCGTCGCCGCTCCCCGTGCGGACATCTTCTCGATCTTCTGTCCCACGGAGAACCCGGGTGTGCCTTTTTCGATGAGGAAAAAACCGATCCCGCCGAGTCTCTTCTCGGGTGCCGTGGTCGCGGCCACGGTGACAAAATCAGCAACGTCGCCGTCCGTGATCCAGAGCTTCCGACCCGTCAGCAGGTATCCCTTTTCATTCTTCACCGCCCGGGTCTTTATCCCCCCCAGATCGGAACCACAGTCGGGTTCGGTAAAGGCGATCGTCCCGATCTTCTCCCCCTTGATCGCGGGGACAAGGCACCGCTCTTTCTGCTCCGCGGTACCGAACCTGTGTATGAAATCCGTACCCATGAGACACTGCATCGTGGCGATCGCCGCGAAACCGATCGAGGCCCGCGCCAGTTCCTCCGCAAGAATGGTGAACATGACGCAGTCCGCGCCCATGCCGCCTATCTCCGCAGGGTACCTGATCCCGTAATAGCCGAGCGAGCCCAGTTCGCGGAACAGGTCCCCGGGGAAGCTGTCGCTGCGGTCGATGAAATCGGCCGAAGGCGCCACTATGCGCTGCACCGCCCGCGATACCTGCTCTTTGAAGAACTTCTGTTCCTTTGTCAGCGAAAAGTCCATTTCGGCTCCAATTCATCGAGTATCTTCCGGACCGCGTTATAGGGGTCCATCCTGCCGGAGCGGACCTCACCGGCTACCTCCTTGAACGTCCGGGCGGCAGTCAACCTCTCGGATATCTCCTGCCACAGCTCCTCCTTCAGAAGAGCCACCATGAACGCCTCAACGTTGTCCGCCTTCCGCTGCGTCCGACCCTTCCGGTCCGACCGCTCCCAGTGGTCCTCTATCGCTTCCACGAGCGCGTCGATGCCGGTACCATGCCGTGAATCGGTGGGGAGAACGGGAACGTCCCACCCGTTCGACCGCGCCGCGCGCCGTGAAGCGAGAAGGATCTCGCGCGCGGCATCGTCCGCTCCGGGCGTGTCCGACTTGTTGACCACGATGATATCCCCGATCTCCATGAGCCCCGCCTTGAAAAGCTGGATCTCATCGCCGTATTCGGGCGTGAAGACCGTGATGACCGTGTCGCAGAGAAAGAAAAGGTCCTTGTCCGTCTGGCCGGCACCGATGCTCTCCACGATGATACGGTCCTTGCCCAGGCCCTCCATCACATAGGCCGCGGCGGCCGCTGCCCTGGCGATGCCTCCCGGATGGGAGCGGTGTGCCATGGACCGGATAAAAACATTGCGCTCTTCGGCCCCCTTCATGCGAACGCGGTCGCCGAGAAAGGCGCCCTTTCCGTTGAGGCTCGTGGGGTCGGTGGCTATGACCCCGACGCTTCTGCCCTTACCCGAAAACATGAGGGCGAGCTGTCCTATGAGGGTGCTCTTACCCGCCCCGGCCGGGCCCGTCACTCCGATGATATGCGCCTTGCCTGTGAGCGGGAAGAGAAGCGAAAGCTCCCGATAAGCCTCACGGTCCCCGTTCTCTATCCTGGTGATGAGCCGGGCCGCGCTCTTTTCATCGCCCTTCAGGATGTTGTCGACAAGACCCATGCTGCCCTCGTTCGGAAGGAAGACTATATGATCCCCTTTTCCTTAAGACCGGCCATCTGTTCCTGCGAATATCCGATGTTTCCGTATATCTCGGCGTTATGTTCCCCGAATCTCGGCGGGAAGGTCATCTGGCTGTTCGATTCCTTGAGGAATGGTGTCGTGAACGGCGGCGGAGCCATCCAGATCCGGGTACCCGTTTTCGGGTCCCGGGAACTCAGCATGGCTCCCTTCACGTATTCGTCCTCGATCACCTCCTCTATGGTGTTCACCCTGGAGATGGCTATGGTCGCCTTGTTGCACATCTCGATCATTTCCGCCGTCGTCTTTGTCCTCGTGCATGCGTTTATCGTGTCGTTCAGGTTCCTGACGTCCGCTATGCGCCCCTTGTTCTTCTCGTATTCCGGCCGCGCGAGCTTCTCAAAACCAGGAAGCTGGGTCATCGACGCGAACTGCCTGTCGTTCCCCACCGCGATATAGACATATCCGTCCTTGGTCTCGTAGACGGAAACGGGCGCGAAGAACTCATGGGTGTTGCCCCTTCGCGAGATCTTGTTGCCGAAGGATTTCGTGAGGCAGATGGGAACGGTGAGCCACGATGTCGTCGACATGAACATGGAAACGTCGATGCGGCTTCCCTCTCCCCTCATCGCACGCTTCACGAGGGCCTTCATTATGAGCCCGTAAGCGTGTTCGCTCGTCCCCATGTCGGGCAGGGGAATGCCCACCACCTGCGGGTCCTCTCCGGCATTGCCCGTGAGTTCCATGAGACCTCCCCGCGCCTGGAGTATGGGGTCGTAGGCCGCCTCGTTGCTGTCGGGCCCGAAACCCGTCAGTCCCACCCACACGATATCGGGTTTGATGGACTTCAGCGTCTCGTAATCGATACCAAGCTTTTCATAGTTCCTTGGAAGCTGGTTCGTGGCGAAGATGTCTACCTTCAGGTTAATGATAAGGTCCCTGAGAATGTCTTTCCCTTCCGGCGAACCCAGGTCAAGGGTGACGCACTTCTTCCCCGCGTTGATGGCCATGAAGTAGGTGTTCATCCTTTCCTCGCCAAGCCTGTTCTCGCCTATCATGCGGTTTGGGTCTCCGTACACCGGGTGCTCGAGCCGTATCACTTTCATGCCGTCCATGGCCAGTCGATAACTGAGGTAAGGAAGAACGGTTGCCTGCTCCAGCGACAGCATTGTCATTTCCTTGAATACATCCATTGAGCCCTCCTCGACAAATTGGTTGATACTGATAAAAAACACCGGCTGACTGGTTGATGAAATGTGACTCTTTTTTTCCTTGACATGGAATCTACTGTATACAGTATACTCTTCGTGTCAATATAGTAAATGGGAAATTGGCTGTCAAGCTATATTTTTTCCATTGTCATTTGGCAAAATATGTATACAATGATTTAAAAGAGCAAACGATGAACAACCCGACGTTACCAGAGATCAGATGTCTTTACTGAAATATAGTAGCTTGGTTTATTGCTGATTGGTACAACGAAAGAGCCGTTTTTGGGGTGTATTCGGGAAGCGTTTGTTCAAGGGTGTCAGAGGGAGTCGTACCCGGGGGTCAACGGTCCAGATCCGTTGAGGGTATGAACAAGTATTTCCTCACGCCCGCCATCCTGGTCTCAGCCTGCCGCTTCCGTCTTTATTTCAAGCGATTTTGCTTGCAGTGTTTTGTTGGCCCGTTCGCGGGTAAATAACACAATACGAGGGGGTTATTATGAAGGGTAAGAAATCCGTATTTATCCTCGGTCTGTCTGTCCTGATACTGGGCGCGTTGCTCGTGTATCCGGGAAATGCGCGCAGTCAAGCGAAGATAACGCTTACGTACGCCAATTTCCCACCGGCCACGACCTTTCCCTGTGTACAGATGGAAAGATGGGCAAAAGAGATTGAGAAGAAAACAGGAGGACGGGTCAAGGTCCAGACCTTCCCGGGCGGCACGCTCCTCGCCGCCAAGAACATCTTCGACGGCGTCGTCGCCGGCACGGCCGACATCGGTAATTTCGCCATGAGCTATCAGCCCGGACGGTTTCCTCTCTCGGAGGCCATAGACCTGCCGATAGGGTTCACAAGTGCAAAGGCCGCCACCATGGCCCTTTATGACCTCATAATGAAGTATAAACCCAAAGAATTCGAAAAGGTAAAAGTACTTACCCTCTTTACCTGCCCACCCGCTGACCTCATGACAAAAACCCCCGTGAAAACCCTCGCGGACCTCAAGGGAATGGAACTCAGGGCCTCGGGGACCGGTGCCGCCGTGCTCAAACGCCTCGGCGCGATACCGGTGGGCATGCCCCAGTCGGAGGCGCCCGAAGCCATACAGAAAGGCGTCGTGAAGGGTAACGTTTCGTCGATGGAGATCCTGAAGGATTTCAACTTCGCCGCCTACCTGCCCTACGCAACCGAGGCAAATCTCTTCGTCGTCAGCTTCGCCGTCGTCATGAACAAAGCCAAATGGGACTCGCTCCCCGCGGACATCAAGAAGATCTTCGATGAGACCTCTCGTGAGCAGGCTCTCTGGACAGGGGCCTATGTTGACGACCACGTGAAGGAGGCGCTCAAGTGGTCGAAGGAAAAATACAACCACCAGCTCTTCCATTTCTCCGCCAAAGACCAGGCCGAGATACGGAAACTGGTCAAACCCATCATTGACGAGTACGTCTCCAAAGTGACGGCTGCCGGCATGCCCGGCCAGCAGATCATCAAAGACGTAAACGACTTAAAAGCCAAGTACGAAAAAGAATACAAGAAATAAGAACAACACGCGGAAGTATGCTCAACAGGTGCCCGGGTTGCCGGGCACCTGTTGAGAGCAGTTGCATGATATCCGCGTGATGCACCACATACCGGAGGCTGTTCATGAATTACCTCGTCAAATTCAATGGTTACCTCAACAGGGTTCTTCTCGTCTTCAGTGGTGTTGCCGTGCTCGCCCTCACCGGGGTTGCCGCCGGTAATATGTTTCTGAGAATCATCTACACCCCCATCCCGGGGTCTTACGAACTTGTCGGTTTCTTCGGGGCGACGGCGACGGGCTTCGCTCTCGGTTATACCCAGATCAGAAAGGACCACATAATCGTGACGATGTTCACCGACAGGTTCCCGAAGAAGGTGAACAGATTCCTCGACGGGCTCAATTATTCCGTCAACACCGTGTTCTTCGCTATCATCAGTTGGGAGACTTTGAAATGGGGCATGAAAATAGCGAGAACGGGCGAGTTGTCGGAGACATTGAAGATCATATACCATCCTTTTGTCTATTGTCTGGCGATAGGGTTCGCGGCCCTTGCCTTTTCGCTCTTCGTTGATTTCATCCGGCTCTTTGAAAGGGAGGTGGCAGCATGATATCACCTCTCACCGGACTGATCGGAACATTCCTGATGCTCTTCGTCATGCTCTTCCTGCGCATTCCCGTCGGATTCGCCATGGGACTCATGGGGTTTCTCGGCATGGCCTACGCGGTCAACTGGAATGCCGCTCTCGGCCTTATCGGTACCGATCTGTGGAACACCTTCTCTTCCTATGGGCTCACAGTGATCCCCATGTTCATTTTCATGGGTCAGATCTGCTTCTATTCCGAGGTCAACCAGCGGCTCTATAACAGCGCGTACAAATGGTTCGGCAGGATCAGGGGCGGCCTCGGGATCACGACCATCATGGCCTGCGCGGGCTTTGCCGCCATATGCGGTTCCAACACCGCAACAGCCGCAACAATGACCTCCGTCGCCCTTCCTGAAATGAAGAAATACAAGTACGATCCCATACTGTCCTCGGGATCCATCGCAGCGGGGTCCACCCTTGGCGTCGTGATACCTCCCAGCGTGGTCCTCGTGGTATACGGGATCTACACGGGAGAGTCGATCGGCAAGCTCTTCTTCGGCAGCTTTGTTCCGGGTCTCATCCTCGCGTCCCTTATGGCAGCCATAGTCTACCTGATGTGCATCGTCCATCCCTCCTGGGGACCCCAGGGACCGAAATTCAGTCTTATGGAAAGGATCAAGTCCCTTCCGGACGCCATAGACATGGTCCTCATGTTCGGAATTATCATGTACAGCCTGTATGCGGGGTACTTCACTCCCTCCGAAGCGGGCGCCGCCGGATCGGTCGTTGCCATAATCATCGCCCTGCTCCGCAGAAAGCTCACCTGGAAGGGGTTCGTCAACGCGATCATAGACACCGTCCGCATATCGTGCATGATCTTTCTTCTCGTGGCCGGCGCCGTTGTGTTCGGACGTTTCCTCGCCGTGACCAGGCTCCCCTACGAGGCGGCGGAGTGGGTCTCGAACCTTCCGGTCGCGAGTTGGATGATCCTCTGGGCCATGATGGTGATATACATGATAGGAGGCTGCGTCATGGATGCCCTTGCCTTCCTTCTCATCACCGTGCCCATCTTTTATCCCGTGGCACAGCGGCTGGGATATGACCCCATATGGTTCGGCGTCATGATAACCGTTGTCACGACGATGGGTGCGGTCACCCCACCTGTCGGTATAAGCGCCTATGTCGTTTCCGGTATGGCAAAGGACATCCAGTTGTCGACGGTGTTCAGGGGGGTCATCTGGTTCCTGCCGTCATTCATCATCGCCATGATCCTCCTGGAGGTCTTCCCGGAACTTGTAACGTACTTCGCCGGGTTGATAAAATTCTGAGGCACAGGAACGATCAGGACCAGGAACGAAAAAAAGGCGGCCAGCTTACGGCTGACCGCCTTTTTCAATGTCTTCCCGGCTACTGCGTCAAAAACTAATCGGCTATTCCCGCAAGTCTCCTGGCCGCCTTCTTCTTGTCGTCAATGTTCGTTTCCCGGAAGATCGTGACCCTGTGAGCCTCGGGAGACCCGCCGCCGTGGATGTCGGAGATGGTGTCGGCGCTTTCGAGGGCCAGCTTTTCCGCGAGCCGGTACATCTTCACCCTCTTCTCGACGGGAATGTTGTCCACACCCTTGAGATATTTCTTCAGCAGATCGCCGATCTCAGGGTTGGAAAAATCCCTGTCCGAAGGCAGGTCGGCCACAAATCCGCCGCTGCAGTCTATCATAAGCCTTGTTGCTTCCGCCATCTCTTTACCTTCGTGTATCTTGGAGGCATTGGCAAGGACCGTATCGATAAAGTAAGCACCCGAAGGCTGCTTCTGGCCCTCGTACGAGGACGCGAGACAACAACCGTAAAGGGTTTCGGCCCTGTGTATCATATCGATCACTTTCTGTTTGAGGTGGCTCACCTTGGAAGTACCGTTATAGTCCATCAGGGTGAGGGCACAACCGACCATGCAGTCGATCTTGCCGGCCTTGCAGCCGCCGTGGCTCTGACGATGGAAGGATGAAAATTTCACGACCATATCGAGCGCAAATTCCGTTTCACCACACAGAAAAACCCTGTCCCAGGGGACGAACACATCGTCGAATATCAGGGTCGGGCAATACTTTGAGTAATAGGCGTTGCCGATATCACACCCGTCCAGTTCCCGCATGTCAAGGCTCGAACGGCCGACAACGTGGATAAGCCCCTTGGTATCGGCCGGCACCGCGAAGGCCAAGGCATAATCCTTATCCTCCTTCGCCATGGCCCTGCTTGGTAGGACAATGATCTCATGGGAGGACAGAGAACCGGTCTGATGGGCCTTTGCGCCACGGACGACTATGCCGTCCGCCCGCTTCTCCACCACGTGGATGAACATGTCCTTGTCCACCTGCTGGTAGGGAAGCAGTGAGCGGTCGCCCTTGACGTCCGTAACACCGGCATTGGCGGTTAGATCGTTCTTCTGCATGTATTTCAGGAATTCCATGAACCTGGGATAGTATTCGGTGCCGTACTTCTTGTCGATGTCGTACGTGACTATGGCCAGCGTCGAGAGACAGTCCAGACCCGTGCACCTCTGGTGGCAGGTTCCCACATGATTCGCTATCTTACGGTTCACCTTCACCCGGGCGACAAGGTCTTCAGTGTTCCCCGGGGGAAGTGTAAAACGGCTCACCGGTTCATTGATGAGCGGACTCGTCGTGATCATGAGATCGGGGTCAAGCTCCGCCATCTCGTAGGTCGCGCCCGTCGCTTCAATACCCGCGCGAAGACGGGGGTTGTCCACAATGTTCGTGAGTTTCTCCCCGAACATGTAAGCGGTCGGATTGAGGGACCGCAGGGATTCGATATATTCGTCCTTTGTCTTGATACCCATAGTAATTGCCTCCTCTAGTTGAAATTCGATACCGGGTGTGTTCCTAGAATTCGGAACGTTCCTGTTCGGCAAGCATCTTGCGGACGCTCGACAGCACCTGGACCTTCACATTCGTGACGTGGTTCTTCAACACCGCCTGCGCCCGATCCATGCTGCGCAGGGAGACAGCGTCGTATATCTCCTGATGTTCCTGGTCGGTCGCGACCAGCGATGCCCTTGGCAGGTCGCTGTACTTGAGAAAAAGGATATCGAAGAGGTTGTGGAGTATGCGTATCTGCGTCTCCTTCTTCGAAAGCGATGCCAAAGTCAGATGGAACTCCCTGTTCTTGAAGAGCCTTTCTTTCAGGTAGAAGTCCCGTTCCGCCGAGAGATGCGCCTCGAGCGCGGACTTCAGGTCCGCCAGTCCTTTCTTGTCGATGTTCCGGACCGTGTCGGCGACCAGCGAAGGCTCGATGAGCTCCCGCATCTCGTAGATCTCCTCGATCTCCTTGAGACTGAAGGGAGACATGTAGAAGCCCCTGTTCGGTTCATGGCAGACGAACCCGAGAAGTTCCAGCCTTTTCAACGCCTGAATGATGGGCGTAGGACTGAGTTCGAGCTTTTCCGCCAGGTCCCTGTAGGCGATCTTCTGACCGGGTACGAGTTCCTTGCTGTAGATCATCCGCCGAATACCCTGGTACGCGACCTGACTGCTGTCTTCCGATTGTTTGGTTGGTTTCTTTGTCCTTGTCTGTGCCATGCGTAACTCTACACAAATGAAATCAGAAATGCAATTAAATTTTTGAAAAAAGAATCAGTGGAGAGGGGACTGCGGAAAAAGGCGAGGGAGAAAAGAGGGGCAAGGACTGATAGGACAAATAGGACTTATAGGACGAACGGACCTGCCCGGGACAACTTCCGGGCATCTCCTATAGGTCTTATATGTCCCATAGGTCCTATTCTCCTATAGGTCCTATCCCCGCCTCTCTCCTGTCAGGCTTCTCACTCACACAGCTCTCGCTCACACCTCTTCTTTTATTCATTTTCTGATAACATTCTTAATCAATAACGTTGACTTCAAAGAGGATTACTTTTATACTTGTCTGTTGCAGTTCCGGTTGTGCCGGATTGCGACGAAGCCAAATCAACACTAAGGGATCCGATATGAGACTTCACGAATATGAAGCACTGGACATTTTTGAACAGAACCGCATCCCTGTTCCCCGCCGTGAGCTCGTCAGCGACATGCACGACGCGCTCCATGCTGCCGGCGAGATAGGGTATCCCGTCATCATCAAGGCACAGGTCCTTGTCGGCGGTCGGGGGCTCGCCGGGGGCATCAAGACGGCGTCGAACCCCGACGAACTGAAAGAGGCGGCAGACGCTCTCTTCAGCTCAGAGATCAAGGGCATGCCCGTCCGAAAGGCGCTGGTCTGCCAGAAGGTGGACATTGCCAGGGAGCTGTATCTCGGCATGACCGTGGACGGTTATTCGGGCAAACCCGTCATAGTCGTCAGCACGGAGGGTGGTGTGCTCATCGAAGACACCGCGAAGACATCGCCGGAGAAGATCGCCGCGATCCACATCGAGCCGTCCTTTGGCTACTACCCCTACCAGGCACGGAGCCTCCTGAGGATGCTGGGCCTGGAGCAGAAGCTCATCACTCCCTGGAGCGAGATAATCGGCCAGCTTTATCACATAGCCACGCGCTACGAGGCCCTCATCGCCGAGATCAACCCCCTCGTCGTGTTGTCGAACGGCGCCCTGATGGCCGTTGACGCCGTCCTGGAGGTCGACGACTCCGCCCTTTCGCGGATACGCTTTCCCCTGCCCGACCGCGTCGACCGTATCGAGAACCCCCTGGAGAGAAGAGGCAGGGAGATCGGCGTCACGTATGTGGACCTCGACGGTGACATAGGTCTTATATCCTCGGGGGCTGGCCTGGGAATGGCCTCCATGGACATCATCGGCCAGAAGATGAAGCCGGCGAACTTCCTCGAAACAGGCGGGGGTATAACGGCGGACCTTCTATACCGGTGCATGGAACTCATTATGATGAAGCCCGATCTGAGGGGAATATTCATCAACGTTTACGGCGGCATCAACCCCATCCACGAAGGCGCGAAGGGTGTCATCCGGTACATGCAGGAGCACAACGTCAAGATCCCCGTCGTCGCCAAGGCACTCGGCAACCGTCAGGAAGAAACGTGGGAGATATTCAAGTCCGGCGGCGTCCATGTTGTGACCGAGGCGGCTACGGAAAAGGCCGTGGAGGTCCTCTACAAACTCGTGGGACCGGGCGGGAAGAACGGTGGCGGGAGCGCGAAGACCGGGGCGAAACGCGCCTGATCGCGATGCAGGACACAAACATGAAAGCATATGAGGTTTTCCTATGAGCATACTCATGAACGATTCCACACGTGTTATAGTACAGGGCATCACCGGCCGTATCGGAAGCGCCCAGACGCACTGGATGCTTGAATACGGCACACGCGTCGTAGGCGGCGTCACGCCCGGGAAAGGCGGAACGACAGTCGAGGGCGTGCCTGTCTTCGACAGCGTCCTCGAGGCCGTGAAAGAAACGGGGGCCAACGCGTCGGTCTTCTTCGTTCCCGCGGCCTTCGTCCTTGACGCCTTCCTCGAAACGATCGACGCCGGGGTGAAACTTATCGTCATCGTCCCCGAACACATCCCCGTCAAGGACGTCCTGAAGATGCGCAGCTACGCCGTGGAAAAGGGTGTCTTCGCCCTCGGACCCACAACCCCCGGCATCCTTGTCCCCGGGATGGGTAAGATGGGCATCATGCCCGCGTCTCTCTTCGCACCGGGACGGGTGGGCATCATATCACGCAGCGGAACCCTTTCCTACGAGTTCGCGGGGATCCTGTCTGAAAGCAATGTCGGGCAAAGCACCGTCGTGGGCATGGGCGCCGACCCGGTGGTCCTCAGGAACCTCGCGGACATCCTGGAGCTTTTTGAGAACGACAAGGACACGGACGCGGTCATCGTCGTCGGAGAGGTTGGCGGAGAACAGGAAGAGAAGGCGGCAGGTTTCATTGCGCGGAAGATGTCGAAACCTGTCGCGGCATACATAGCGGGCCGTTATTCACCCCAGGGCAAAAAGATGGGCCATGCCGGAGCAATAGTGCGCGGCAGCGCCGGCACCCACGCGGGCAAACACGAAGCCCTCCGCGCCGCCGGGGTCGAAGTCCTCGAGAGCCCCATCGACGTCGCGAAATGGGCAAAAAAGCATAAACTGAAATAGAGAGGCCTCGCTTGAACAGCTTGAGCCGCTTGAACAGCTTGAACGGATAGAAGAGAAAGAAGAAGTCGGGAATCCGGGTCTTCGACCCTCGAGCGGCTCAAGCTGTTCAAGCTATTTAAGCCAGTTCTTTGTATTCCCCTTTACAAACGAATCTGTTCCCATTGAGGTAAAATGATGGTAGTCTTTACACTTTGAATTGCCGGGGGAGAGAATTATGGTGAAGAACCGGAAACGATTCATTCTGATCGCTTCTATCATCGTTTTTATTGCAGCGTTTTCGCGGCTCGTAGGTCTTTATGTCGACTGGCTCTTCTTCGTCGAAACGGGGTATCGCTTCGTGTTCTCTCGGGTCATTACGGTGGAACTCCTGTCGGGCCTGACTTTCGGCGTCTTCGCTTTCCTCTTCATTTTCATCAATGTACGGCTCACCAACAGAATCGCTTTCCCAACAGCAAACATCTCCATCAACGGCTACACAACCGTTTCATTGAATACGGACAGGATAGTCGGACTGTCTCGCCTCCTCGGTCTCCTGGTTGCCCTTTTCATTGGCGTCATCGGGGCACTTTGGGGTGCGAGCCTTTGGGATCAGATCCTTTTCTTCATGAAAGCCGTCCCGACGGGGGTTTTCGACCCGATCTTCGAGAAAGATGTGGGTTTTTATCTCTTCAAACTGCCTCTGTATCAATCGCTGAGTGCCTTCCTGGGTTTCCTCCTTTTCATTTCCCTGCTCATCAGCGTTGTGAGTTACGTCATCAAACGCGGCTTTCACGTTAACCGCTTCCAATTGTTTGTGGCAAGGGAGATCCGGCTGCACCTGGGCATTCTCGCCGCGCTGGTGCTCCTGAAGACCGCCTTCGGCTTCTGGTTGGACAGGTTCGATCTGCTCTACGCCCCCCACACCGTCATCACGGGAGCAGGCTACACCGACCTTCATGCAAAGCTTTTCGTCATAAATATCCTTATGGTTTTGTGCGTAATTGCCGCGGCAGCCTTCATTCTCGCCTTTGCGAAGAGCAGGTTCAGATCCGCCTTTTACCCGGTCGGGGCTATTATCGCCGTCTACATCATCGGCATGGTCATCTATCCCAACCTGCTCCAGAACTTCAAGGTAACTCCCAATGAACTCGACCTGGAGAAACCCTTCATCGAGCACCACATAAAATTCACCCGTTACGGGTACGACCTCGAAAAGATCGATCTCAGGCCCTTTGACGTTGAGTACAATCTATCCGCGAATGATATCCGGAAGAACGACGCGACGATACGGAACATCAGGCTGTGGGACGAGAGCCCCCTCCTTAAAACCCTGGGACAACTCCAACAGATACGGACCTATTACAAGTTTACGAGCATCGAGAACGACCGTTACACGGTCGACGGCAAGTACCTGCAGGTGATGCTGTCCGCTCGGGAGCTCTCCTATGACGACCTCCCGAGCAAGTCATGGATCAATGAAAAATTGGTCTTCACCCACGGCAATGGCGTTTCTCTGGCGCATGTCGCCAGGATAACCCCTGAGGGTCTTCCGGAATTCATCATGAAGGACATCCCACCCAGTTCCATCACAAAGGATATCAAGGTGTCTACCCCCGAGATCTATTTCGGAGAGCTCACGAGGAGCTACGCCATCGCCAACACGCGAATCCCGGAGTTCAGCTACCCCACCTCGGAAGGGAACGTCTACAGCTCCTACAAAGGATCCGGTGGTGTGGCCTTCGATTCCTTTTTCAAGAGACTCATCTTCGCGGCCCACTTCAAGGACGCCAAAATAATGCTCTCATCCGACATCAAGACTGACAGCCGCATCCTTTATTATCGCAATATAACAGAGCGCATTCGAAGGGCGACGCCATTCCTTTCCCTGGATCAGGACCCCTACATCGTCATATCCGACTCGGGGAAGCTCTACTGGATGGTCGACGCCTACACGGTCTCGACGCATCTGCCCTATTCCCGGCGGCTACGCAACCGGGTCAATTACATGCGAAACTCAGTGAAGATAACCGTCGACGCGTACAACGGCGCGATCAGGTATTACCTGAGCGATCCCGACGACCCTATCGCAAAGGTGTACAGTGCTATGTTTCCGGGCCTCTTCCAGGACCTCGACGCAATGCCTGAGGACCTGAGGAAACACATACGCTACCCCAAGGATATCTTCAAGACACAGGTAGCCCTGTACGCCACGTACCACATGAGCGACCCGAAAACGTTCTACAACAAGGAAGACCTCTGGGAGATACCTTCCTACGGGGATAAGTCGATGGATCCTTACTACCTGATCATGAAGATCCCCGGGGAGAAAAATGAGGAATATGTGCTTCTCGCCCCTTACACACCGGCAAAGAGGGACAACCTCGCGGCGTGGTTCGCGGCCCGGTGCGATACCCCCAACTATGGGAAACTCATTGTCTACACCTTTCCCCGGGACCGCCTTATCTACGGTCCGAGACAGATCGACGCGCGCATCGATCAGGACTCCTACATATCCCAGCAGCTCACCCTGTGGGGGCAGAGAGGATCACAGGTCATACGGGGAAGCCTTCTCATCATTCCCGTGGAATCGGCCCTCATCTACATTCAGCCACTTTACCTCGCCGCCCAGGACAAGGGCGGCCTGCCGGAGCTCAGGCGGATCATCGTGGCCTATGAGAACAATGTCGTCATGGACCAGACGCTCGAAGGGGCGCTTCAAAAGGTATTCGGCGGCAAGGCCGCGACCCCTGCTTCGGCACAAGCAGGGGTGACACCCCGTCCGACAGGTGTCAAAGAACTGGCTGGAGAGGCCGCCAAAACCTTCGAACGTATGATGCAGCTCCAGCGCCAGGGCGACTGGGCCGGCTACGGGGAACAGATGAAGAGACTGGAAAGACTGTTGAAGGACATGAATAAATAGAAACGTTCAAGGGTTCAAGAGTTCAAAGGTTCAAGGGTAAGAGACAATACCTTTATCCAGCAAGGTCGGAGATACGGAGCAGAACCAAGGTTCCCTGCCGGTCTCTTGAACAACTTTTGAACTCTTGAACGTTCTTTTTGGAGGAGGTTTGGATGCCGCGCATCAGGCTTGAGGAACAACCGGCGTACGAATTCACATTCCCCGTTACCCTCCATCCCCGGGATATCAACTACGGGGGCCATCTGGGCAACGATGCGCTTGTGATTCTTATTGGAAGCGCCCGGGCACAGATGTTTCATTCAATGGGCCTGAGTGAGGGAGATCTGGGCGACGGGAAGACAGGCATCATCATGGCCGATCTCGTGATGAATTACAGGGCCGAAGCCTTCATCTTCGAGCAACTGGATATCGCCACGCACGTGGGTGAAATGCAACCCGGCGGCTTCCGTATCTTTCATCGCGTTACCCGGGACAGCAAGCTCATAGCCCTGGCCGAAACGGGCGTAATGGCGTTCGACTATACGAAACACCGCGTTGCCCACGTTCCGGACGTATTCATCGAGACGCTCGAGAAAGCCTGTAAACAGACCTGATGAGGAGAGGGGGCTGCCGGCCTCTCGACGGGACATGGGTGACTCTTCCGCGCTTATCACGCGTCGATACCCTTTTTGTTTGCCTTCCCACACCCCTTCATGTAGCATATGAGAGATTGTAAGGTCGGTCGACCACGGAGGTTCTCTTATGCCGTACAGTTGTGAGATCAGTTCGATAGACGCCCACCCGGCGGTGACCGTCAAATCCCGGGTGAACGTCGAACAGCTGCCCGATGTTTTCGCGTCCTCATTTGAATCCCTCGTGGAGTATCTCGAGGAGATCGGCGAGGACATAGCCGGCCCGCCCTTCGCCATCTACTACAACGTTCAGATGGAGGACCTCGATGTCGAGATGGGATTGCCCGTCGCCAGGGCCCTGCCCGGTAAGGGGAACATAACGTCACGGGAGATCGCGATCGAGAAGGCGGCCTCGACCATCCATACCGGACCATACGAAGAGATCGAATCGGCCTATATCGCCCTCGCGGAATGGATGAACGACAACGGCCACGAACCGGAGGCAGTCAGCTACGAATTCTATCTCAACGACCCGGGGACTACGACCCCGGAAGACCTTCAAACAGTGATCTTCATTCCCGTGAAGCAGGACAATCCGTGACAGGAAAGAATTTGATTGACAAGGTTTTCGACCTCCGATACACTGATACAACTATGATGAGAATCGACACCAGAGCCTATTATTACTATTATTATTACGCGAAGGGGCACTCGTGTCGAACTTTCTCCTGACAGGGTAAGAAAGAAGGCCATGGGTGCAAAACCCATGGCCTTTTCGATAGTTAAGGGCCATGGACCGGATCCATGGCCCTTTTTTTTATGCGAAGAAAAGGGAGGATAGGATGAGAAAGGGAAAGGAAACGAGAGAGACAGGGAGGAGACAATGAAGAATCTGGAAGAACAGGAAGCAAGAAGAGAGACGCGGATCATGGACATCCTGGAGAATGAGAACGGTTCCTCATTCGCAGCCAGGTTCGATCCCGTCAAAGGGGGCGGAGCGAGGCGCCTCACCATGATACGGGAATCCTTCATACGCGAGATGACGCGTCTTGCCATTACCCACAACGCGATCAATCTCTCCCAGGGGTTCCCAGATTTCGACCCGCCCCGTGAGGCCATCGAGGCCGCCCACCGCGCCCTCGAGTCGGGCGGGAACCAGTACACCATCACCTGGGGAACCCCAGCGCTGCGACAGGCGATCGCCGCGAAGATGCAGAAGTGGTACGGGCTCAGCTTTGACCCCGATCAGCACGTGACGGTAACCTGCGGCGTCACCGAGGCCATCCTGGCGACGCTCATGGGTATCATCAATACCGGCGATGAGGTCATCGTTATCGAGCCTTACCACGAAGGATACCTCCCCGCCATCGTCTTCGCCGGCGGCGTGCCGCGCTTCGTTCCGCTTGAGGCACCGGCCTACACCCTTGACCTCGATCTGCTCCGGGACGCCTTCAACGACCGCACCCGCGCCATTCTCATCAACACCCCCCACAACCCGACGGGGCACATCTTCACCATGGAGGAACTGGAGGGCATCGCTGAACTGTGCCGGGAATTCAATGTCGTCGCCGTCACCGACGAGATCTACGAGCATATCATATACGACGGACAGCCTCACGTCCCCATCGCCACCATCCCGGGCATGGAAGAACGCACGGTAACGATCAGCGGACTGGGAAAGACCTTCGCCATGACCGGGTGGCGGCTCGGCTATGCCTGCGCCCTCAATCCGCTGAGCACCATCCTCAGGACCGTTCACGATTTCATGACCATCTGCGCCCCGGCACCATTGCAGGCTGCCTGCGCCGCCGTCCTCGCACTGCCCGACGAGTACTACACCGGGCTCCGCCGGGACTACACGCTCAGAAGGGACAAGATGATATCCATTCTGCAGAGGGCCGGTTTTTCCGCCCACTCGCCCGAGGGAGCGTTCTACGCCATGGCGGATTTCAGCGCCTGGGATTTTGACGGTGACGACTACTCCTTCGCCCGCTGGCTTCCCGCGAACCTGGGAGTCGCCGTTGTCCCCGGGTCATGTTTCTACGGCACGAAGGGCATGGGCAAGAAGACGGTTCGCTTCGCTTTCGCGAAGAAGATGGAAACCTTGGAGGCAGCCGAAGCACGCCTCTGCAGTTGATACGATGGGTAGACGGTCTTGAATGCACCCCGGAGCGTTCGCGCTCCGGGGTGCATTGCTTCGTATCAGGTTGGTGTGATGGTTGAAAGCTCTTTCTTGAAAGAGATGAAATATACAGCACCGATGAACACAAAACCACCGACGATGTTCCCTATCGTGACGGGGATGAGATTCCATCCGATGAATTGCCCCCACGTGACATTCGCGCCCAGCATGATACCTGCGGGGATGAAATACATATTGGCCACGCAGTGTTCGAAGCCGGACGAAACGAAGGCCATGATCGGGAACCATATCCCGAAGAACTTGCCGATCATGTTCTTGGATGAAAGCGCCAGAAGGATCGCAAGGTTGACGAGAAGGTTACATCCGATACCCTTCATGAAGGCCGACCACAGACCCGCCCCGCCGTTCGCCATGTAGGGCAGCGTCTTGGCTTGCGCGATAGCCACGGCGCTCTGGCCGAACGCGGTCAACTCGGCGCCGCCGCCCTTGCTGAAGGGCCCTACCGTCATGAGATACGCCCAGAAAAGAGAGCCGATGAAATTACCTATGTAAACCCAGAACCAGGCATTGATAACCTTTCCCCAGGTCGACTTGTTCTGGAACACTGCCATGGGGATCAGCATCGTGTCGCCGGTGAAAAGCGACATGCCCGTGAGGACGATGGCTATCAAGCCCACAGGGAAGACCGAACCCGCTATCATTGACTTGAACCCCGGACCTATGGAGTTCTCAAGTCCCGTCGAACATACCGTGGCAAGGGCCCCTCCGACAGCGATGAAGAGGCCTGCCATAAAGCTCCGTACAAGATAATTGCCAGGTGTGAGATTAGCCTTGTACTTGCCTGCATCTCCAGCCAATTGCACGATCTCCACAGGTTTGTGCGCCATAATCCCTCCTTTTTGGGGTTGTCTCAACCTTCTGTCTTGCTGCTGGGTGCCGATTGTGATTTTCTTAAGAAAACCACAGAAAGCGGGCAGATATCAAGTAATTAATTCTCGCAATTTATCAGGCCCTTCGGGTGAATGCCTGAACGGCATCCATGTAAGCCTTGAGCCCGAGCATCATGATGTCGTTGTGACCGGCCCGGGGAATAAAGAGAGAGGACTTCCCGGCAGCTCCCGACAGTTCGTACAACGTCTTTCCCTCCGAAGCGGG
Organism: Deltaproteobacteria bacterium UBA1386; assembly: GCA_002305765.1. GTDB lineage: Bacteria > Desulfobacterota > Syntrophorhabdia > Syntrophorhabdales > Syntrophorhabdaceae > Delta-02. The sequence goes on along the minus strand of DBQU01000025.1, from coordinate 16,756 downwards.
GATGATCTGGTCCCATTCGCCGTGGATGATGAGCGTGGGGATCTTCACGTCTGCTATCTTCAGGTCATTGCCGAACCCGACAGGGTCCTCGTCATCGAAGAGGTGCTCCACTCCCAGTCTTGCCACCTGGTTCGCGGCCCTCGCAAAACCGCTCTCCACGATGAGACCTTCGAACTCCGCCTGGTAATGATAGGCAAGCTCGATGGCCGGGGCGCTTCCGAGAGACCTGCCCATAACGAAGGGGCTTCCCGTGAGGCCGTTCTTGCCGATATACTCCATGAAGTCACGGAAGACGGGGTGGGCATCCTTTATCATGGCCGTACACGTTGGACGTCCGCCGCTTCCCCCATATCCCCGGTAATCGGCGACGAAAAGATTCAATCCCCGCTCAGCATAGACGGGCGCCACGTGGTCATAGTCGGCGGCAACCTCTCCGTTGCCGTGAAAATAGAGAATGTTCGGCCCGTCCGGCCGTGCCGGATAGCAGCGGCAGCAGATCGAAACGCCCTCCGCCACCTCCACGAACCTGTTGAACGCTCTCGGACTCTCCGAATCGGGCGCCACATCGCGCCTTGGAAAGAAAAGCCGGTAGAGGATCTCCGGCCGGTCATAGGATCGAAGCCCTCTGTCAAGATCTGTCATGCCGCGCCTCCCTTCAGGACCCGGACCATCCCAGAATGCCGGTCGCGCCGTGCCCCCTTCTTAGGTTAAAGGAATTCGTCATCTCATATCAAGGAAGAAAACCCGCTTGTGCCATATTTTTCGGCCCCAACGAGAATATTTGTTGCACTCCCCTTATTTTTGTGAGATAATCGACCCCGGAGCATAGGAAGGAACACGCTGTTCGTCACATACGCAGGAATTTCCCATTTTTGTTGTCTGTCCCATAGCACAGTTCCTTTTCTTCCACATTTCAATATCCTTTAGGAGGTTTGTAGCATGGCAAAGGGAACTGTTAAATGGTTCAACGAGTCAAAAGGTTTTGGTTTCATTACGGGCGATGACGGCACCGACGTGTTCGTGCATTACTCAGCCATTCAGGGCAGCGGTTTCAAGTCCCTGAGCGAAGGCGAGCAGGTTACCTTTGATGTGGTCAACGGCCCCAAAGGCCCGGCCGCATCCAACGTCGCAAAAGCGTAAACCACCCGATGCAGGCCCGGCGACAGTCGGGCCTGCCTTCGATCCCCACCCCGATGGAACAGAATAAGATCAGGAATATTGCGATCATTGCCCACGTCGACCACGGGAAGACCACCCTTGTGGACCAATTCTTCAGACAAAGCGGCATGTTCCGCCACAACGAGATCGTCGAGGAGAGGCTCATGGACTCCATGGACCTCGAACGGGAACGGGGTATCACCATCTCTTCAAAGAACGGCTCCTTCGCGTACAAGGACTTCTTCATCAACATCATCGACACCCCGGGGCATGCCGATTTCGGTGGCCAGGTGGAGCGGGTCCTCAAGATGGCCGATGGAGTCCTCCTGCTTGTCGATGCCGCTGAAGGACCGATGCCGCAGACGAGGTTCGTCCTGAAGAAGGCCCTCAACCTCAACCTGCCCGTCATCGTCGTCGTCAACAAGATCGATAAGCCGGCCGCGCGGTGCGACTGGGTCGTGGACCAGGTCTTCGACCTCTTCGTCAAGCTCGACGCGCCCGACGACATACTGGATTTCCCGATCATCTACACATCGGCGAAGGCCGGCTACGCCACGCTCGACCACACGCAGGCGGGCGGTTCGATGCTGCCCCTCTTCGACATGATAACCGATTCCGTGCCTCCCCCCATGGGAAACCCCGACGCTCCCCTTCAAATGCTTGTGAGCTCCCTCTCTTATTCACCCTTTCTGGGAAGGCTGGCGATCGGGAAGATCACCTCGGGCGTTCTCAACCTCAACAAGGATGTGATAGTAGCCACGGAAGGGGTACCCTCGGCACCGGCCCGGATAACGAAGGTCTACCGTTTCAAGGGAAGCGGCATGGAAGAGACGGAGATAGCCGGCACCGGTGAGATAGTCGCCGTCGCGGGGATGGATTCCATAACCATCGGAGAAACGCTGACGGACCCTGAGAACCCGGCGCCCCTTCCCGGCATCGATATCGACCCCCCGACAATATCGATGAACTTCATTCCCAACGATTCCCCTTTCGCCGGAAAGGAAGGCCGGTTCCTCACGTCGCGGCACATCAGGGAGAGGCTCATGCGAGAGACACTCTCCGACGTGGCCCTCGTCGTCGAGGAACTCAGTGACTCCATCGGGTACAAGGTGTCGGGCCGGGGCGAGCTTCACCTGTCCATCCTCATCGAGAAGATGCGCAGGGAGGGTTACGAATTCCAGGTCACCCGCCCGAAGGTCATATTCAAGGACAGTGACGACGGGGTCCTTGAACCCTACGAGGAACTGACCATCGACGTCGACGAGGAGTACTCCGGCAATGTCATAGAGAATCTCGGGCGGCGCAAAGGCCAGATGGTCCACATGCACCAGGATAAGGGCATGGTGAGGCTGAGCTACCGCGTCCCCACGCGGGGCCTCATCGGTTTCCGCTCCCAGTTCCTGACGGAGACCAAGGGAACGGGCACCATGAACTACATCTTCGACGGCTACGACCGGTATGCCGGCGAGATGAAGAACCGCAACAACGGGGTCCTCGTGGTCATGGAGGAATGCACCACCGTGGCCTACGCCCTTTTCAACCTGCAGGAGCGCGGGGAACTCTTTCTCGGTCCCGGTGAAAAGGTCTACGGCGGCCAGATCATCGGTGAACACACGCGGGAGATTGACCTCGTGATAAACCCCGCCAAGGGCAAGAAACTGACGAACATGAGGGCGGCCGGCTCCGACGACGCCGTCATCCTCACGCCTCCCCGGTACATGAGCCTGGAAGACTGTATCTCATATATCAACGAAGATGAGCTCGTGGAGATCACACCGAGGTCCATCAGACTGCGCAAGACCATCCTCGACGGGCTCCAGCGCAAGAGATCGAAAATAGCCGGCCAGAAGGCCTGACAAACCCCGTCGCGCCATGAACATCCAGATATACGGCACCTCCAAATGCCAGGACACGCGAAAAGCCCAACGGTTCTTCAAGGAGCGGGGTATCCCATTTCAGTACATCGATCTGACGGTCAAGGGCCTGAGCAGGGGTGAGCTCAACAGTGTCAAGGCCGCCGTGGGCATCGAGAACCTCATGGACACGCAGGGGCAACGCTACGCCCGGCGAAACCTCACGTATCTCACCCATGACCCGGAGGAAGAGCTGCTCGGCGACCCCCTCCTCTTCAAAACACCCATCGTCCGCAACGGTGCAAAGGCGACCGTGGGCTACGCGCCGGAAGTCTGGAAGGGATGGAAGGGAAAAGAAGATCGTCCGTGATGCACGTAAGGCCTAACCCAGCTGTCGAAAGGCGGTTGCCTTGATGGCGGCGTAAACCTCCACTCCTTCCCTGATCTCCAGGTCTTCAACCGCCCTCCGGACCACCAGGGCGACAAGCCTTTCGCCTCCGCAATCCAACGCAACGCCGATCCTCCCGCCGGTATTGAACAACTCCGATACCCGGCACTGCAGGAGGTTGCGCGCGCTGATGGCCTCCGGGTGACGCCTGAAGAGTATGATGTCCGCCGAAGAGACCTCGAAAAGGGCCTCCTCGTCTCCGCTTGCTCCAGAGATAAGCAGTTCGCCCTCTCCCCACGGGTACGCGCACATGTCGTCGATGCGCCGCGGCCCTTTGAGCCGTATCAGGTTCATGTAGACGGACGGATGGTCCCCGGTGGCATCGCGCGCCAACTGCTCCCCCGTCGTCTGCGCCTCAACACGCCCTCCGGCAACGCACAACACGCGGTCCGTCATGATCCTCATCTCCGTCAGCGAGTGGGAAATGAACAGGTAGGGTATCGTGAAGGTTTCACAAACGCTCTTCAGAAAAGGGATGATCTGAAACTTGAGGTTGTCGTCCAGTCCCGAGAGGGGCTCGTCCATCACCAGCATACGGGGGTTGGAAAGCACGGCCCTGCCGATCGCGACCCTCTGCCTTTCCCCGCCCGAAAGGTTCCTTACTCCCCGGTGCAGGAGATGATCGATCTGCAACACTTCCACCACGCTGTCGAGAGAGATCTTCCGGTAGCGGTGGGCACACCGTTTGAAACCGTAAAGAAGGTTTCCTTTTACACTCAGATGAGGGAACAGATGGGGCCGCTGGAAGACCATGCCTATGCGCCTGTGCTCCGCGGGGATATTTACCCCACGCTCGCGGTCGAAGATCGGCTCACCGTCGATCACGACAACGCCCCGGTCGGGATGGTGCAGCCCGGCGATGAGACCCACCAGGGTGGACTTGCCTCCCCCGGAGGGTCCGAAGATGCCTATTCTGTCACCCTCGACGGTGAAGTCCACATCAAGGGAAAAGGTGCCTAGCTGTTTATGAGCCGAGACGTGCAGTTCCATGTCAGTCCGCCCTGACCATCCTTCTGCTCAGCCATTCATGAAAGACGAGGACGACCACGGAAATGGATATGGAAACGAGACACAGGGCCATGGCCATGGCATCACCCCCCGGCGAACTGACATAGTCGTAGATGGCCAGGGGGATGGTCTGGGTGACACCGGGAATGTTGCCGGCCACGATGATCGTGGCCCCGAATTCGCCCAATCCCCGGGCAAACATGAGGATCGAGCCGGCGATGATTCCCCGGATAGAAAGGGGTACGATAACAGTCATCACCGTGTCGAACCACCCGGCCCCCAGCGTGCGGGAAGCCTCGACAAGCCGTCTGTCGATCGTTTCCATGCCGGTCCGTATGGACCTTACCATGAGGGGGAACCCCACCACTGCCGTTCCGACGACCGCTGCCTTCCAGGTAAAGATCAGCTTTATTCCCAGCGGCTGCAGGACCCACTTCCCTATCAGACCATGCTGCCCGAGGAGAACCAGCAAGAAATATCCCACCACGACGGGCGGCAGAGTCAGGGGCAGATTTACGATCACATCAAGGCCGACCTTTCCCGGGAACCTTCTGAAGGTCATGAGATAGGCCACCGCGAACCCGAAAGGCAGAGAGAGAAGGGTCGCGACTACCGCCACCTTGAGAGACAGCAGGATCGCAAGATAATCGGAATGGCTGAAAAGGGGCATGCAAGGCTATTCTACTACAAAACCATGCTTTGCAAGAATCTTTTTCCCTTCCGCGGATTGTGCGAACCTGAAATACGCGACGGCCTCGGGCTTCTTCGCACCCGCCGCCGTCATCCCCAGAGGGTAGGTCACTCTCGGGTACAATTCCTGGGGCACGACGAAGAGGATCTTCACGTTCTTCGCCATCTGTTCGGCGTCCGTCTTGTACACAAAGGCACCCGTCACCTCTCCCCTGTCCGCGTACATCAGGCATTCCCGTACGTCTTTGGCCATCACGAGCCTGCCCTCCAATTGCTTCTCGATGCCCGCCTTTTTCATGGCCTGAACGGCATAATCACCGGCGGGGACACTCCTGGGGCTTCCTACGGCAATCTTCTCCAACTTGACCAGATCCTGCATGGTCCTTGCCTTAAGATCAGGTTTGCCAACGAAGACAACGGCGTTGTATGCGACAACAACGGTGTTCTTCCTGTCCACCAGGCCCTTTTCTGCCAGGAAATCCATCCACTTGACGTTGGCGGAGAAGTAGATATCGGCCGGGGCGCCGTTCTCGATCTGTTTCGCAAGAGCTCCCGATGCGGCAAAATTGTTCTGGATCTTGACACCGGGATTCTTCGCGGAAAAGGTGTTTGAAAGCTCCGTGACCGCCTCGCGAAGACTCATGGCCGCGGAAACATTCAGATCGCCGGCACGGACCGGCAGAGAGAACAGTACAAGAGTCAACAAGACCAGGAACACACCAACAATCATCTTTTTCACAGACACATCCTCCTTCATTGAACTGTCTCGTAGTACGCGCGACCCTGACGCGACACCAGGAGCCCGTCAATCCGCGTTCTTCGTATAACGGGTCACGGCGCCATGCGTCGCAGTTCAGGGTAACCGTTATATAAGTTATTATACAATGAGTTCCAGAGAGATTCAAGCTTTGCTTATGCGCACGACAGAGTCATGAATGATGGCTGACACCGGACGATCGCGGAAGAGGGTCAGCGAAAGCCCCTCCCGTGATGGGCTCCCCGAAAGACCGGACGGGTTGTGCCCGGCCTTATGACCGGTCTTCCTTCATCTTCTGCAGTATCGACTCCATTATCTGCCCGGCCGGACCTCTGAGTATGATATTTGCCACCTTGTCGCAAGGGGTTGCGTCACGGTTGATTATCACGAGCTTTGCCCCGGCCCGCTTCGCTTCGACGGGCATCTGGGCCGCCGGATAGACAACAAGCGACGAACCTATCACGATGAAAAGGTCGCAGGCGGCAGACCGCCGGAACGCTTCGGCCGTTTCCCGCTCAGGCATGCTCTGCCCGAAGGAGATCGTGGCCGGTTTCAGGGGTCCCCCGCAGGAATCACACCTCGGCGCCCTCTCTCCCGAGGCGATCCTTTCCTGTATGGGATCCCTCTCATACCGTCTGTGACAGTCGAGACAGGCCACATGCATCGCGGTGCCGTGGAGTTCGAAGACCTTCGCCTCCGAGTTCCCCGCCTTGAAGTGGAGACCGTCGATGTTCTGCGTGATGAGGCAGTCGAGCTTGCCGAGCCTCTCGAGTTCGGCGATGGCCAGGTGCCCGGCGTTGGGCTTCGCGTCCCTCATCGCATCGTACATCTCAGTTGCCATCTGCCAGTATTTCTCCCGAGATGATTCCCGTGTAAGGAAATTGTGGAAATCGAAATCGGCCGGGTCGTACCTGTCCCAGACGCCGCCTGGGCTCCGGAAATCCGGTATCCCCGATTCGGTGCTCAGTCCGGCACCAACAAAGATGACGACATCCTTCGCCTCCGTGATCAATCGCGCGACCTCGCGGATCTTCTCTTCCATGCTCTCACTCCTTTTCCTTCGCACGCTTCGCGTTTTCGGCTCCCACAAGATTATTACGACGCATCACGGGAATCAATATCTTCTTTTCCGTCTGCCCTCGCGGTAGAGCCTCCAGCTTCTGTAGACGAGCCCCACCGCCAGCCACGCGCAGATGACCATGAGCGGGTACGCGAGCACGCGGGGAAAGAAACCGAGGATGACCGCCAGCACCGCGAAGATCACACCGGCGACGATCATCAGGCGCGCCTCCACGGGCTCGAGCACCCTCCTGTCGGTGAAGGCGGCCCCCACAGCGTTGCCGATGCGAACCGCGCCTGCCACGGCGCGTCCAAGGCTCCCTCCGCCACCGGACGCAGCGGCCCTCCGGTATGGCCTGCGCGGCGCCCGAAGCCTCTGTCTCTCGTCAAGGACTATCTCCGTGGCGTTGGCGAGGTCCTTGAGGTACATCTCTTCCATTTCACCCGCAAAAGAGCCGTCCTCGACGACAAGGTCCAGTTCGCAATTGCCGAACCAGCTGGCGATGTTGAGGTTCGTCGAACCGACACGCGCCCACGATCCGTCGGCAACGGCCGTTTTCGCGTGAAGCATGGGGCCCTTCCATTCGAAGACGCGCACGCCCGCCTCGAGGAGCGGCCGGTACCCCGCCCTCGATAATGGTCTCAGGAGGATAATATCCGTGGCATTGGGCACAATGAGTCGAACATCCACCCCATCCCTGGCCGCCGCTTTGAGGGCCTCGACGTACGTGGACAGCCCGGCGTAGTAGGCATCGGTCAACCACAGTCTCTTCCGTGCCAGGGTGGCAACAAGCTGATCCAGTCTCAGAACGCTTGCCATGGACGGAACGCCCGCGACAACCCTCAATCTCATATCACCGGCCCGATCGATCTCGTCGGGATCGGGAAGATCATCGTCGGGAACAGGTTCACCCATCATCGCCCAGACCTCGGCGAACGCCTGTTCTATGTCGGCCACCGCGGGCCCGCGCACCTCGACGCCCGTGTCCCGCCAGGGCTCCATTCCCCGCTCCGGGGCACCCTCCCACTTTCTGCCCACGCACAGCCCCGACACGAAACCTATCTTCCCATCGACGGCAAGCATCTTCCTGTGGTCCCGTGACAGCCAACCGAAGGGGCTGCCAAGACGCGGGGGGTTATAGCGGCGCACTTCCACGCCGCAGGCCCTGAGGTTATTCCAGAATCGCCCCGATGCCTTACCCAGACCACCCAGCCAGTCGTGGATGAGCCGCACGCGCACGCCTTCCCGTGCCTTTGCGGCCAGGGCATCGGCAAATCTCCGCCCCGTATCGTCCTCATAGATGATGTAGCTCTCGAAGTGTATGTGCTGTTTTGCGGTCCCGATGGCCTCGAGCCAAGCCGGATAGTTCTCGCCGGCATCCTTCAGAAGACGGACATGGTTCCCGTCAACGAGCGGCGCGCCCGCGGCGCGCGAGAAGGCGTAGTCCACGCGCTCGTCCGTCCGGGCCGGCGTGTCCTGGCCACGGTCGTCGCCGCGGATCGAAACACCCCAGTCTTCATGGTCTTCGGCATCGATCGACGGGCACAAAGAAAAAACCCCTTTTTGTTCCAGCCCCCAAGGGCCATATGCCTATCGTAGTCCATATCAACGCCCCCTGTAAAGCCTAAACGGTCTGCAAAAGCTCCTTCAGCAGACAAGGGTCTAACGGGTCAGTGTCCCTCCTTGAACTCGCTGGCAACGATGATGACACACAGGGGAGCGACACGAACGGCCATCGTGCATCCCGTGCCCATCACCGCGTATTCCGCATCCATGAAATACGGCCGCGACCGTTCCTTTTGAAAGAGATTCCCGCTCAGCAGCTCTTTCACCACGGTGTCCTCGGGATATCCATGGCTCCTCACTTCCGCAACGCTTCCCGTAAAGGCGCCAAACCGGCGAACGCGCTTGAACAGACGCTCGCGCTTCTCGTCCGTCGTCAGGTCTCCACCGCTCGATCCGGCAATTTCCTCCGCGCGTTCCTTTGCGGCCAGCGAAAGTCCTCGCGATGCCTTGAGCGGCAGAAGAGGAACTGCCACAGACGCTCTTGCCCTGTTGATGTCCCGGAGTATCTGCACCTCGCCTTCCGACAGGAAACCGAGACCGGGTACACCATCATTTAGAGGTAGCCTCACCGTTTCCTCTCCGGCAGGCAAGTTCGGAGAGACACATCCCGCCGTCATCGCAATGCCCAGGAGCAAGACCACCATTACCACCGATCTGTGCATATCCCTCCCTCTTTCTCTCCGTACCGCGCGGAGAACACTCTCCATTGATTTGCACTACCGATGTATTATAGCATGAATGATGCTTCGGGCGAGGACCGCTTTGCGCGGCAACAAAAAGATGAACGAAGCGGGAGGAGATCCATCATGGACCAGCAAAAGGACATCGTCATCGCCGGAGGGGGTTTAAGCGGCCTGTCGGCGGCACTGTCGGCGGCAGAATACGGCATGAGGGCGATTGTCCTCGAGAAAATGCCTTTTCCCGGAGGCGCCGGTCTTTTCCCGGAGGGTTCTCTCGGCATCGGAACACGGTTTCAAAAGGAAAAGGGGATAAGGACGACGACGGACCAGGTCTTCGCCAGGGTAATGGAATTCCATCACTGGCGCTGCAATGCCTCGGTTATCAGGACCCTGCTCAATGAGTCCGGGCAGACCATCGACTGGCTCGTGGACCACGGGGTCAGGATAGAAGGGATCAGGACGATGTTCCCGCCCGAGAAGAGCCTCCAGGTGTGGCACATCTTCGAGGGCCGGGGAGCCCGGCTCGTGAAGGTACTCTCGGAACACATACAGAAGAAAGGGGTACCCCTTCTCACGAAGGCACCGGTCAAGAAACTCCTCATCGACGACAGGGGCGCGATCACGGGCGTCGAGGCCGTCGATGCCGATGGGCGCACCATGAGGATAACCGCGCGGGCCGTCATCGTCGCGACCGGGGGTTTCGCGAGCAATAAGGAGATGCTGAAGAAGTACGTGCCGGATGTCAGCGCGCCGGGAATGGCAAAACTCATGTACCGGGGACCCGCCGTCGACGGCAGGACGGGTGACGGAATCAACCTTGCCTTGAGCGCAGGCGCTGCGCTTGCCGGCATGGGCACGCTCGCGGGAAACAGCCCCTACCTCGACAACGAGCCGGCCATCCGGCAGTTCAGCGGACCGGACCACATGAAGCAGATGCGCTGCGCCTTAAGCCAGCCCTTCCTCTGGGTCAACAAGTATGGAGACCGCTTTTACAATGAATCTTTCGGCTCCGTCTTCAGCGACGTGTACAACGCCATGACCGCGAACGGCGGGCTGATGTGGTCCATCTTTGACGATGCAATGCGAAGGTCCATGATCGACAACGGTCCTCTCACCCCCTTTAACGCCATCGTCGTTCCAGGACAGAAGATGACGGCCCTCGATGAGGGCATCGAAAAAGGTATGGCCTCCGGTTTCGCCTTCAAGGCGGACACGATCGAAGAGCTCGCGGAGAGGATAGGGATAAGACCGTGGAAACTGCGGGAAACGATCGAAGCGGTCAACCGCTACGCCGACAGCAAACATGACCCGGACTTCAGCCGCAGACCGGAGCATCTCGTGAAGTTCGATACCAGGCAGGGCCCCTACTACGCGCTGAAAGGTCTCCGCGCCTTCTTCCTGACCCTCGGCGGAGTTCAGGTGAATACGCGCATGCAGGCCCTCGATGAAAAAGGGGAACCGATCCCGGGCCTGTACGTCACGGGGCAGGACATGGGGGGTCTCTACGACAGCACCTACGACCTCCTCGCGGAAGGTTCGGCCAGCAGCTTCGCGCTGAGCTCCGGCCGCATCGCCGTTAGAAGCATCGGGGAGGCTATCCGATAGCCCCTGCTTCCCTGAGAAGGCGGGCTATATCTTCGCGGCCCTTGCCCGAAGCGTCCATGAGCGCGGTGTACCCGCCATCTGCCCTCGCGTTCACGTCGGCTCCCGCCGCTATGAGGATCCGCACCGCCTCCTCGTGACCCATCATTGCCGCGAGCATGAGTGCCGTCAGGCCGTTCTTGTCTTTCGCGTTCACGTCGGCCTTCGCCGCCGTGAGAAGCCCGGCCACCTCCGCGTGCCCTTTCCCCGACGCATCCATGAGCGCGGTGTACCCGCTCGCGCCCCTTGCGTTCACCTCCGCTCCCCGTTCTATAAGGACCCGCACCGCCTCCACATGCCCTTCCGTGGACGCCCACATAAGAGGGGTCGTTCCATTCTCGTCGCTATCGTTCACACCCGCCCCGGCCTCGAGGAACATCTCGACGATATCGTTGAAACCTCCCGATGAGGCCACCATAAGAGGCGTCACCTCGAAATCATCTCTCGCGTTCACGTCCGCTCCCGCGGCCAGTAGCAGCCGGATCACCTCGGTGTGTCCTGCCTGCGCCGCCACCATGAGAGGGGTCCAGCCGCCGGTATCCGTTGCCTCCACGTCGGCGCCTGCCGCGATAAGCACGCTCGCCCCGGCAACGTCACCCTTTTCCGCCGCGTCGATAAGTTCCCGACCTTCGTCGATCAGACTTTTCATTGCAAACCTCTCCCGTATTCGTCCCGTCGTCTTTCAGACCCGCTATGGGCATTTGGGTTTTAACATTGAGCCGGACCGGTTATCAAGCATAAATTCCGGAGCCCAGGCGCCCCCGGTGCCGGCACACGGCCGATTCGGTGGGTCCTGGCGAGTTCCGGCAAGAAGACAAGGCATGTGGTTGACCGGAAATGGCGGTTCCTTCTGTGGAAGGCTGCTATGTCTTGATGTATCCCCTGTTCTCCGCCCTGTCTATTATCTGCTGAATGATCTTGTCCTTGTGGTGTTGCGTGTCGCTGACCACTTCCTGCATAAGGGTCTGGTATTCCACGTCGTCGGTCTTCACGATCTCGCCGTACCTGTCCTCGATGTATCCCTGCTCGAAGCTTTGAGCGATGAAGAGGAACTGGTCTTTCGCGATCTCTCCCGCCTTGATCATTTCGGTCTTCTTCGCTATGTCCTTGACGACCGTCGCAAGGGCATGCACGTTGAAGGGTCGCCCTGCCTGAAAATGCTCCGGCTTCTTCCGGATGATGTCGATCATCTGCTCGATATGCCGGGCGTGCCGCAACTCATCCCGCCAGATGTCCAGCCAGAACGAGCCGTCTTCCTTCCACGTCGACGCGCAGACACCGTACATCTCGGCGATCCTGGTCTCGAAGAGGGCCATCTGTTTCAGCATTTCCAGAATTCCCGAAAGCTCTCCGGATACCTCAATGTTCATCCCGTCGTCCTCCTCATTCGCCTATCGGCCTTTCCAATCTGAGAAACCTTCCCAGGTGCCTGTCGGACCCGCAGGTGTGGTGCACGAGCCAGTCCACAATGAGCACCTGTATCTTGAAAAGAAGGAAATACCGATCGGAACCGTCGGACTCCTGTATTTCGCGCTTGAGGGCCGCGAAATACTCCGTGAATCGTTCGTGTTGGTCCTTCTGCACATCCAGAAAGGGGTACCCTTGCTTTTCCATGATCTCCTCTTCGTCCTTAAAGTGGGTCCGGACGTACTCATCGAGGAAGTCCATCACGGGACCGGCAAGGGTGAAATCACGATCCCTTTTGATCGTTTCGGCGAACCTGTTCACATGATCAAACAGTTGGCGGTGTTGCTCATCGATGTCCGCGTGTCCTATCTTGTTATCGTTCGTCCACTCGACGGTCAGATCGATCTCGCCCGCCCCCTCATGGATGCCCGTTTCCATATATCGTTCGCACCGGTCCGCGTACACTCCGGCCAGGCTGTCTTCACGGCATTCGGCAAGGCACGCCCGGAAGAGTTCGAGCGCGCGGGGAACCTCCCTGAAATAGTAGTAGGCCACCCCCTTCTCGAAGAGCCTCGTTGTTCTGCGCTTGGCGTCGCGCATCGCGGGCGGGTCCCCGTCAAAAACCTCGTAGACTGATTGCGGCTGGGTCTTGCCTTTCACCATGACCCGGTCGGCAAACCTGATCCCGTACCTTGAAGGGTCCTTGAGGCCACAGTACGTATGCTCTGTAATGAGGAGGCTGGTGCCGTAGCTTTTCGTCATGGACTCCACGCGCGAAGCGAGGTTCACGGCGTCGCTGATGACGGTGCTTTCCATGCGGTTCCTGCCGCCCACTGTGCCCAGCATCATAAGACCCGTATTGAGGCCGATCCCGATGAATATGGGCCGGTGCCCGATCGCTTCCCTTTCTTTATTGTATGCGGCAAGCGTATCGAGCATCCCTATCGCACCGTCGAGCGCATCGTCGGGGCCCGTGGGGAAAAGGGCCATTATGGCATCACCTATGTACTTGTCTATCACCCCGTGATACTTCGTTATTACGGGTTCCATCCGCTCCAGGTAGGTATTGATGAACTCGAAGTTCTGGCGTGGCGTCATCGATTCCGAAAGGGTCGTGAAATCCCTCATATCCGAGAAAAGAATGGTCATCTTCTTCTCAAGGCTCTCGCCGAGATCAATGTCGACAACACTGTCCTTGCCGAGCAATTGCACAAACTGATGGGGAACGAAGCGGCTGTACGCGCTGACTATGTCATCAAGGGAATGGTTGTTCATCGTAATCTTGCACCCTTCTCGCTGGATTATGAATATCTCTGTTGAATGCAACGGGCACAATCAACATCCTGTGACTTTATCGCACATTGTGAAAGAAAAGTAAAATAAGTAATACACCGGGCAGGAATCGCCCCCGGGGAAGCTGTTCTTTCCTTGCCCCTCAAACGGTTCAAGCCATTCAAGCGGCTCAAGCGGCTGCAATTATATCCAGTCTATTCTTGCCGGATTCCGGTCTATCCAGCGGGAAAAACCGATCTTCACATGACCAAGGGTCATACCGGCGTAGACGCGGTGTCCTTTCGGGACCCCGAGCATATCGGGGATCGCCCTGTCGCGGGCACAGGCGGAGACGACATACCCCGTGTAGAAGGTGCCAAGGCCGAGCGCTGAGGCGGCGAAGGTGGCGTTCTGGAGGGCAAGGTTCGCGTTCGCCTCGGCGAAGCGGACGCGCTTGTCGGCATGGAACAGGACAAGCGCGGGGGCCCGGTACAGGATCGTATCGATGCCCTGCTCCATGTTCCGCGCCGTAAGCTCGAACTGGCCGATCCAGCGGGAATATTCCTCCTTCGTCGTCAGGCCGCGCATGAGATAGACGGCGCGGACGAGGGGATTCCTGAGTTTTCTTGCCGACCTTCCCAGCCACGCGGCCGTCATGGACGCTATACGCCGAAGCGTCTCCCCATTGTCAACGGCAATGAACCGCGTGCTCTGCGTGTTCTTGGCGCTGGGAGCAAAGCGGGCCGCGTCGATGACCTTCTCCACCACATCCCTCTCAACGGGCTTATCGAGGAAATTCCGAATGGAGCGTCGCGCCCGCACCATCTCCTGCACCTGCCGGAACGACGGCAAAAGGTCCTTCTCCACTTCGCCGACAGCCCTTCCCTCAAGGTTGTGGTGCCGTATCGCCCCGGCGGGACAAATAAGCAGGCAATGCCCGCAATCATTGCAGAATTCCGGCCGTGAAACCTCCGGAACAGCGCCTGGCTCAGCCTGTGTGAAAACCTTCGGGCAGATACGGACGCAAAGCCCGTCCTTCCTGCATATCTCGCTGTCGATGGTAATAAGACCGTCGTAATTCATATCTCCCCCAAGAACCTTCCGGAACGCGTGCCGCGGACATGATCGGGTAATTAAAACTCCGGGCGACCAGGCCCCACCATCACACCCATGCCCCGTGGTACACGAATCATATCCCCCTCGCCGCAGGAAGTCAACGCGGGCTGTCGGTAAAGGCAGGAACATCTCCCGCTCGATGATGCTCTTTCGGAACCTCCTCGACAAGAACATCGAAAAGGTGCTGGGCATCACCCCGACAAGCATCGAATGGAACATAACCGTCACCGAGCCCTCCCACCCCGACATAGCCTTCGTCCATCCCTTCGATTTCCACTTTGACCTCCTCTGGTTCCTCATCCCCATGTGCATCTTTCGAAAACCCTTCGAGATCCATTTTCGAAAACTCATCCCCAAAACCGTCGAAGCCCACCTCTCCCGCCTGGCATACCAATGGGAAATACGGATCAACAAAACGATCGACGAGGTCCGCTACCAGGCAATGGAATACGTCAAGGACGAGCTCTCAACGATCGATGCCCTGCTATCGGGCATGCAATCCCGAACAGGCTCAACCTCCACCATGATGGAAGAACTGAAACACACCCTGGACCAAACAATGCAATAGAACAAACAACGCGGCCGGTCAGGTTGTTCTCGTATCGTAAGGTCCGCGCTGGGTGCCTCCACCCTGATCAAGTCATCTTAATTCATCTGAAGGTGGCGGTGCCTCGGCAAGCTCCTCGGGTTCTGCGGTGTGATCCTTAAGCGTGGCTGCACGGCAAAGAGACCTCAGGCGACCACTATCCGGAGGTATTCCCTGAGAGGTTTGTGCTTCAATAGACTTTTCCGTGATGGTGACTCCCTGATGATGTTTGCGTTTCTCCAAATGTACAATGCGAGTATATTATGAGAAACGATGAGATCGCATAGAGAGCAGGGAGGTGGCCGGATCCACAAACCTCCCGTCCTTGTTCCATCGCTCACATCACCTTTCAACGGTTGCACCCCGCCCGCCTTATATGATACGGTACATAGCGGTAACACGAACCTAGTCAGCGAGGTACGAAAGAATGGACACAGAAGGGAATGCACTCTCCGGGAACAAGGAGCAGGTCACCAATCACAATCCCCTTGCCGTATTCAGCGGCGGAGCGGTCATAGGGATCCTTGGCGGCCTCATCGGCCTTGGAGGGGCGGAGTTTCGTCTCCCCTTGCTCATTGGGGCCTTTCGCTTCGCCGCTCTCGAAGCCGTCATCCTCAACAAGGCCATGAGCCTTGTGGTCGTCGCCTCCGCCCTGCCTTTCCGCGCTGCCACCGTTCCCTTCTCGAGTGTTTTCGGGCGCTACGATATCCTCATCACCCTCCTTTCGGGCAGCCTTGCCGGCGCCTGGCTGGGGGCCGGCTGGGCCATACGCCTGAGGTCCCAGAGACTTTACCGTGTCATCGCCATCCTTCTCATCGGGATCGCCGCGGTCCTCCTCTTCGGACACGGCTTAAGAGACGGCAGCGCGCCCCTCTTCCATGGCTGGCTCCTCACATGCGTGGGCGTCGTTGCCGGGATAGGCATCGGGATCGTAGCCGCATTGCTCGGCGTGGCAGGCGGAGAACTCCTCATCCCGACGATAATGCTGCTCTTCGGGGCCGATCTGAAACTGGCCGGAAGCATTGCACTGGCAGTGAGCCTGCCCACCATGATCACCGGCTTTGCCCGTTACAGCCGGGACAGCAGTTTCGCGGTGATCCGCACCCAATGGAAGTTCATAACCATAATGGCCGTCGGTTCCCTCGTCGGCTCCTACCTGGGAGGCCACCTCCTCGGCATCGTCCCAACCCCCGTCCTCCTCCCCCTCCTCGCGCTGATACTGGTGATCTCCGCGATCAAGGTCTGGCGCCACAAGTAACGGCAATGAACGGGAACCATCTGATCTGCAGCTTGCGGGGTGTGGACGAGAACCCGCACAGGCGTCTCAGTCCCCGGAATCTCCGGGCTGGTGGCGCAATTTGAAGAGGAATTCGCCAATAAGGTCTTATTGCATTTACACGAAAAACCTACTGTCCCTTATCCCCGTCAACCACCCTCCGCACCGCCGACGCCAGTTCCTGTCTCTTGACGGGCTTCATGAGGAACTCCCGGGCGCCCATCTCCCTGGCCTTCTC